>CAYPXR010000009.1:0-87524 GCA_964414585.1 uncultured Planctomycetaceae bacterium | reverse complement strand
ACTCGAACAGGTCGCGATGGGCAAAACTCACGCCTCATCCTCATCGGGCGTCTGGACGCCGCTGGTCAGGCCCTCGAAGAGCAGGCTGCCGATGCGCACCAACGTCGCACCGCACTCGATGGCCGTCTCAAAGTCGTTGCTCATGCCCATCGAGAGTTCCTTGAAATGCGGCCCCAGGGCGTGCTCGCCGCGCATGTCCTCGAAGATGTCTCGCAGACGCTCGAAGGCGAGGCGAAGCTCCTGCGGCTTGGATTCGATCGGGGCCATGGTCATGAGCCCGCACAGCCGAACGCCCGGCCACTCGGCCATGTGCTCGGCGAGGTGAGGCGCGGCCCCCACGGCCACGCCGAACTTCGACCGCTCACCACTGGTGTTGACCTGGAGGAGAATATCGACGACGCGGCCGAGCTTGGCGGCCTGCTGGTGGAGATCTTCGGCGAGCCGCAGGCTGTCGACGCTATGGATCAGCTCGGCCCAGGGGACGACGAGCTTGACCTTGTTCCTCTGGAGGTGGCCGACCATGTGCCAGCGCGGACGCGGCGATCCGCCTTCCCGGCGACCGCCCAGCACGCTCTTTCGCTCGAAAAATTCGTGGATCATCCCGGCGCGCTGGTTGAGCTGCTGGGCCCGGCTCTCGCCGATGTCCATCATGCCCAGCTCGAGGGTCTGCCGGATGACATCCACTTCGACGTATTTGGTGACCGCGACGAGACGGACGTCTTCCGGATTGCGGCGCGACCGCTCGCAGGCGCCGTGAATGCGGTCGCGAACCTTTTTGAAATTGTCGCTAAGCCGGCGTCGGACTGAAGCGAGATTGGAGACCACGGCAAGCGCTTCCTTTCGAGTGTGCCCCCGATGCGCTCACGTGCGCGCCAGGGGCCGCGTCCATCGCCGCCGGATTCTAACCGCGGACGACGGTCACCGACAAGTCCGCCGTCCCCCGGTCGCGGACGGGCCGTCCTTCACGTCGCGTCGACGAGAGATTCCCGCGATCGCGCCGCCGAGTCATCCACCCGCAGCATCCCCAGGGCGCGAAACAAAAATCCCGCCGTCATCGGTATCGCCATGAGCAGGACGAAAAGTTGCCCGCGCGACAGTCGGACAGCCAGCGGCCCCAGCGCCGCGAAGGCCGCGCCGATCAGGTAACAGACCAGCACCGTCTGTCGAACCGACCAGCCGCGATCGCGAAGCTGGTCGTACAAGTGGCTCCGATCGCCCATCAGGAGCGGCCGGTGGTTGATCCATCGCCGTCCAATTGCCAGACACGTGTCGAGCACGGGCACGGCGAAGGCGATCAGCGCGCCGTCGAACCATCGCCAGGAGGGCCGCTCGCGACAGGTCGGGTGTTCCATGAGCAGAATCATCACGACCGCCGTGCTGAAACCGAGAAGGAGCGAACCGCTGTCTCCCATGAAGATGGCCGCGGGATGGGAATTGAAAAAGAGAAAGCCCAGACAGGCGCCGAGCATCGCGGCGCACAAGGCCGCGCGAACCGGGGCCAGGGAATCACCGGCGGCCGGCATCGACAGGCTCACATAAAAAAAACCGACTGACGCAATGCCCACGACACCCGCGCAAAGACCGTCCATGCCGTCGATGAAATTGGTGGCGTTCATGGCCCCGGACAGCGCGAAGATGCAGACCGCGGCACTGAGGGCGAGGATCGCCGGCTCGCTGACCGCCCAGGCCGGCAAGGCGCCCGAAAACTCAAAGAGGAGCGCGCGGCCGCATTCCCGGCCGATCCCGCCGTACATCAGGAGCCCGGCCGCGATCGCCTGCACGAGGAGCCGGAATTTCGGGGATAAGTGGCGAAGATCGTCGACGAGCCCGACAAGCATCAGCAGCGTTCCGCTCAAGGCGATCCACCAGATTTTTTCGCCGTCGGCCCGCAGGAGCACGATGCCCGCGACGAGCGCCGCCAACCAACCGAAGTACATGGCCACGCCGCCCATGTAGGGGACCGGCTGTTGATGCGGCTTGAGACCGGAGTCCGGCCGGTCGTACAGATCGAGACGAATGGCGATCGTGCGAACGACCGGGCAGGTCGCGAGCGTCACTGCGAGCGCGGCGACAAACGGCCAGACATACGACGTGTAGAAATTAATGGGAGGAATCACGGCCGCCAGACGCGTCATCACGCGGTCAAGCCCCCGCTCCGTGGAAGTCCAGAATCGTCCGGGCCACGCGCTCCTGCTGTGCCGCCGTCAACTCCGGATAGATCGGAAGGGCCAGCACGTCGCGCGCCGCCTGTTCCGCATTGGGCAACTGCCCCGGCTTTCCGCCGAGATGAGCGAAACACTCCTGCAAGTGGAGCGGAACGGGATAATAGACCTCCGTCCCGATCCCGTTCTCCTGAAGATGCTTTCGCAATTCGTCGCGCCGTGGGACACGAATGCAATACTGGTTGTAAATCGAAACGTTGCCCGGCGCGATCACCGGCGTCTGAACGTTCGAACCGGCGAAGGCCGCGTCATATCGAGCGGCGTTTTCCGCACGGCGTCGGGACCAGCCATCCAGATGCCGCAATTTGACGCGAACCACCGCGGCCTGAAGCGCGTCCAGGCGGAAATTGCCCCCGATCCATTTGTGGTAATACTTGGGCTGGGCGCCGTGGTCGCGGAAGATGCGAATCCGCTCGGCGAGCTTCTCGTCGTTGGTGACGACCATCCCGGCATCGCCGAAGGCCCCGAGGTTTTTGCTGGGGAAAAACGAGAGCGTGCCCAGCCTGCCCATGCTGCACGCCTTTTTGCCGCGATGGGTGGCGCCGATCGACTGGGCGGAGTCTTCCATGACCGGGATGGACCGCCGGTTGGCCAACTCCAGAATCTCCTCCATCGCCGCGCACTGCCCGTACAGATGCACGGGTATGATGAGCTTGGTCTTGCCGGTGATCGCCGGCTCGATCAGTGCCGCCGTCGCGTTAAAGGTCCGCGGATCGACATCGACGAAGACCGGCCGGGCTCCCAGGCGGCTGACGCAGCCGGCCGTGGCGAAAAACGTAAAGGTCGGGACGATGACTTCGTCACCCGGGCCGACACCCATCGCCATCATCCCGCAGAGCAGCGCGTCGGTGCCGCTGCTCATGCCAATGCCGAACTTGCAGCCGCAGTATGCCGCGACGGCCTCTTCACAGGCGACGACTTCCGGCCCGCCGATGAACCGCTGCGATTCGCAAACGGCGTCAATCACCGGGCGGACTTCGTCGCGGATGGCGTCGTATTGGGCGCGGAGATCGAGCAGGGGAATCGGCGTTTGTACGGGCGTCGGCGGTGTGGCAAGTCGGCTCATGATGCAAGAGATATAGAAGCAGACGCACTCTTTCGCAAGGGCCTAGGCGTTCGCGGCCAGATAGCGTTTGCCCATGTGATGGAGGAGGTCCCGAACCGAAACCATCGCCAGTGGATGGCCCTTCTGAACGATTGGGATATGCCGAAAGCCCCCCACGTCCATCCGGTTTAAGGCCCAGGCGATCGTCGCGTCCGGCGGGAGCGTCTCGGGATCGGGAGTCATGTACTCGTGAACCGGACTCTGTTTGAGCTGGGGATAACGGTGGCCGACCTTCATGAGCAGATCGCGCTCGCTGAAGATGCCCACCAGCTTGTCTTGAGCCACGACCAGGACGCTGCCGACGTTTCCCGCAATGAGCTTGTCGACGACTTCCTGCAGCGTCGCGGTTGGAGGGACCAGAATCGGCGGCGTGGACATGACCTGCGAAAGCTGCTCGCAGACCACGTTGCTTTCCCATCCGGCATCCGACTTGGACACCGGCGGCTCGGCCGTGACCAGCGGCTGACCGCACTTCTCGCAGTCATCCGCGCCGTCGATGTTCTTGTGTTTGCAGGAAGGACAAATCATGGGCTATTCCACGACCCACGTATCCCCGGCATTCAACAGTTTTTCGAGGGTGCCTTTGCCCTGCTTCTCGACCGCCGTACGAATCTGGGCGTGGACGCCTTCTTCGAAGAGCGGCGCATCGACGCAGCGCAAGACGCCCATGGGCTCCGGAAATTCGGGATAGCGCATTCGGCTGAGCATGAACGCGAGGCTCGGCTCGGCCATCTTCTCGTCGTGGAAGAGCAGATCGTCTTCCTTGATGTCGCCGCCGAGCTGTACGACCTCGGGCTCCATGTTCTTCAGCAGGATGCCCTTGTCGCGGTTTTTCCCGAAGATGAGCGGCTTGCCGTGCTCCAGATAAAGCGTCGCATCCTCCTTGGTCTCCTTCCCGGAGGCGTACTCGAAGGCCCCGTCGTTGAAGACGTTGCAATTCTGGTAAATCTCGACAAACGCCGTGCCCTTGTGCCGGGCGGCCCTTAGCAGCGTCTCGGACAGGTGTTTCACATTGACGTCCATCGTTCGCGCCACGAACGTCGCCTCGGCGCCGATCGCGATCGAGAGCGGGTGCAACGGGTTATCCACCGAGCCCATCGGCGAGGATTTGGTCTTCTTCCCCAACTCGGAGGTCGGGGAATACTGTCCCTTCGTCAGCCCGTAAATCCGGTTGTTGAAGAGCAGGACCTTGATGTCCGGGTTCCGGCGGATCAAGTGAACCAGGTGATTGCCGCCGATGGAAAGCCCGTCGCCATCACCGGTCGCCACCCAGACCGTTAGATCCGGATTTGCAACTTTTACACCCGTCGCCACGGCCGTCGCTCGGCCGTGAATGCTGTGAAAGCCATAGGTGCTGAGGTAGTACGGGAATCGGCTCGAACAGCCGATGCCCGATACACACACCAGCTTCTCGCGCGGGATGCCGAGTTCCGGCAGGATCTTCTTGACCTGGGCGAGAATCGAATAATCCCCGCAACCGGGGCACCAGCGGACGTCCTGGTCGCTGGCAAAATCTTTCGCGGTTAACTGAGGCAACGTCGATGTGGACATGGTGTTATTTCTTCCCGTCTAAGACTTCCTTGATCTTCGTCTCAATCTCCGCGATCAGGAAGGGTTTACCTTTGATCTTGTTCAAGCCCACCGCATCAATGAGGTAATTGGCGCGGATCAGCATTCGCAGTTGGCCCATGTTCAGCTCGGGGATGAGCACTTTCTTGTAGTTCGAGAGAATCTCGCCGAGGTTTCGCGGGAACGGATTCAAATATCGCAGGTGCGCCTCCGCGACGCTGTACCCCTGCTTCTGAACGCGTTGAACAGCGCTCTTGATCGCGCCCGCCGTTCCACCCCAACCCAGAACGAGCAAATCGCCCTTTTCCGGTCCCATGACCGTCTGCGGCGGAACATCCAGCGCGATCGCCGCGACCTTCTTGGCCCGCAACCGAATCATTCGCTCGTGGTTCTCCGGGTCGTAGCTGACGTTGCCGGTGATGTCTTGTTTTTCCAGACCGCCGATGCGATGCTCAAGTCCCGGCGTGCCTGGAATGGCCCATGGCCTCGCGAAATATTCGTTTCGCTCGTACGGCATGAACGGATGGCCGTTGGTCCCGGTCGGGTGCTTGACCTCGATCTTGGGCAAAGATGCCACGTCGGGAATCGCCCACGGCTCCTCGCCGTTGGCGACGTAGCCGTCGGACAGAAGGATGACCGGCGTCATGAAACGCATGGCGATCCGGCACGCCTCGATCGCGGCGTAGAAACAATCCGAAGGCGACGACGCGGCGATCACGCAGACGGGGCATTCGCCATTTCGTCCGTTGACGGCCTGCAAAAGATCGGCCTGCTCGGTCTTCGTCGGAAGACCCGTGCTCGGCCCGCCGCGCTGTACATCGATGATGATCAACGGAAGCTCGGTCATGACGGCCAGGCCGATCGCCTCGGCCTTCAAGGCCAGACCGGGACCGCTCGTGCCGGTCACGCCGATGTCGCCGACGAACGAGGCGCCGATGGCGCTGGTCACCGCGGCGATTTCGTCCTCGGCCTGAAACGTCTTCACGCGATAATTCTTGTAGCGCGCCAGGGTATGCAGGATGTCGCTGGCCGGCGTGATCGGGTAGCTGCCGTAAAACAGGTCCTTGCCCGCCAGACTTGCCGCGGCGATGCAACCGATCGCAACCGCTTCGTTGCCGGAAATGCGGCGGTACTTGCCCGGCGGAAGCTTCGCCTTGGGAACATAGAAGCTGTTCGCGAAGATCTCGCAGGTTTCGCCGTAGAAGAAACCGGCCTTGAGGACGGTCTTGTTGGCCTCGGAGATCACCGGATTCTTGCTGAACTTGTTTTCAATCCACTGGAGCGTCGGCTCCATCGGGCGACCGTACAGCCAGTAGATCACGCCCAGCGCGAAGAAGTTCTTGCAACGATCGACGTCCTTCGCGCCCAGGCCCGTGTCTTTCAGCGCGTTGGCGTTGAGCTTTCCGATCGGTATGCGATGGACCTTATATTTGGACAGGCTGCCGTCATCGAGCGGATTTTGTTCGTAGCCGGCCTTCTTCAGGTCGGTCGCCCCGAAATCCTCCTCATTGACGATGATCATCCCGCCGTCGCGAACGTCGCCGAGGTTGGTCTTGAGCGCCGCGGGGTTGAACGCGACGAGGGCATCCACCTGATCGCCCGGCGTGTGAATGTCGTTGCTGCTGAAGTTGATTTGAAATCCGCTGACGCCCGCCAGTGAGCCGGCCGGGGCGCGAATCTCCGCCGGATAATCGGGAAACGTGCTGACGTCGTTCCCGAAGATCACCGTGCTGCGCGTGAACTGCATCCCGGCGAGCTGCATGCCGTCTCCGGAATCGCCCGCGAAGCGGACGGCCACTTGTTCCAGGTTCGTCACCGGCTTCTTCGCCGGCGGTTTCAGGGTTGCCTCTGCTGTGGTCATCTGAATCCTTAGTTCCTTATCTCTCCATGGGTTTCAAATTTGCATTCTCTTCAAACTCGTCATCGAGGCCTAGGCGCCTTCCGCCTCCGCATCGACTTGATCCGGTCTGGGCGGCAGGTTGTATACAACGGTCGGGAAGTGCTCCACCATGTAGTGAACGATTCCCCGCACGGAGACCCGCCCCTGGACCCGCCCGCGCTTGTCCACGATGGGCAGATGTCGATGCCCCCGTTCCCGCATGTCCCGCAGGATCGCGGCGATGGTCTCATCGGTGGTCGAGGTGGCCGGATTGGGAGACATGACCGTTGTGATCATAGCGCCGAAATCAACGCCGGGGGCGATGACTCGTTTGAGCAGGTCGCGTTCAGTGAAAATCCCCACCAATTTGTCGCCATCCACGATGCACAGGCAGCCGGAACGCCCCTTTTGCATCGCCTCGATCGATTCACGAATCGTCGCGCGAGGCGCCACCGTGACGGCCTGCTTCAGTTCCAGGCGGGCCACGGTGTCATGCAAGAGGTTTTCCTTCAGTGGCACTCCAAGGCCTCGCAGGGAAGGTAGTTTATCATAGATCGGCGTTCCGGGGCAATTCTCGCGCCGACCGGCATTCACAGGCCCGTTACGGCGGATTTGGCGTCCCCTGACGGCGTCGTAACTCCTTTGCCCGCCGGGTTTGGCTCTCGATTTGAGCCGGCATGTTTTCGGGTAAATAGCGCTGCCGCTTAAAATCTTGTCATGGGGCCCTGTGACGGCTAGACTCCGGCCCCTGCAATGGGGTCCTTCCCGAAGGGCCGTCCATCTCACGCCGCGGCCATGGCGGAATTGGCAGACGCGCTAGGTTCAGGTCCTAGTGATCGCAAGATCGTGGAGGTTCGACTCCTCTTGGCCGCAGTTTTTTCACGGGTCAGCCCTCGAAGCCCCGGTACACCTCGCTACGGTGTCCGATCCGAATGATCAATACCGTTCTCTTGAGCATCTGGACGCGGTAAACAACGCGCACGCACCGACGCGGATTCGGTAGAGGCCGCGAGCTTTGCCTTGCATCGGGATGCTGTCCGATGGAGTGGGATCGTCCGCGAGTTCACGAATCCCCGCCCGGATGCGATCTTGCGCGGGATTGCGAATCGCGGCGAGCGCCCTTGCCGCCGACGGCAAGATGAGCAGCTTGAAGGCCCGTTGGCTCATCGACGTGTTCGCCCGCGCCGGCGCCCTCGGCGCTTTGCCGCGTCTAACTTCTGTTCAACCCGCTCGAAGGGGACCGGTCGCTGGCCGCGCCGCTTGGCTTCGGCCAAAGCTTTAAGGGCTTCCTTCGTCCAATGGGCGTTTTCCAGTTCCTCCAGGCGATGAAGATCGTCGAGCGAGACGAGGGCCGCGAAATCCTTTCCATGCCGCTTGAGGACGATTCGCTCGCCGCCGAAGGCCACGCGGTTCACGGCGGTCGCCAAATCGGCCCTCGCCGCCGTCGCGGTCAATCGAGTCCGTCGTATTCGAGATGCCATGGCCGGTTCCTCCATAATTTGTACGTTTTGTACAATTATAGTATCCGGGATCAGTGTTGTCAAAGATGGTTCATGACTATCGATATCACCACGAACGGACCGTTGATTTTCAGTGTTAACGGCCAAGTAAAAATTCAAGCGAACGAACCCGGCCAATCGGGCCCTTAACGACCGCGACTTCAATTTCAAGCCGAACCAGCGTAACACGTTTGGCAACCAACCAACCAAAGTACGGAACATAGAGCCTACCGCAGCCCAAGCCGCATGAAATGCGTTCATCAACCCGTTCATCTTCAACTCACCTCGAAATCACGTTACAAGCACTGATCATGCGGGCGAGTATGGGGGCACTTTTTCTCTTGGAATTAGGAATTAGGCCAATTCCAGAAATATCCCGGCTGGCGTAGTCAGGACTGCCGTTTTGGAATTCGGTTTTGGAACTGGTTCCAGATTATCGGCGCGCGTTTTTCGCGTGATTCAGCTTCAACGAACCCATTCGCTTTGGTTTGCAATGCCGAATGGCTTCGGCCCGATGATAGAGCGTGCGAATCTCCCGGCCTTGCGAATCTCTCAGGCCATTGGGCGCGGGTTTCGTTTTGACCTTGTTATCCCCTGCCGCTTCGGAAAGCCGGTTGGGCCTTATTCCTTCCTCTTGTTCGAGCGTGTCCGCCGGGACGTATCCCCCGTAATCGCCGCCGCTCTCGCCGGGTGTCGCCGTCGCGTGGTGCCCGCCCCGTCGTGCCTCGCGGATTCCTTCGGCGGTCAACGCGAAATGTTCGCGCGTCGAAGTCAATCGCCAGTACACTTTTTCCCCGTCCACGAGCACGGTTTCTTCGCAACACGCGCCGCCGAAATCCGCGTCCCGCTTCGGTTCGCGCCGATACTTCACCAAAACAATTCGCCCATCCGGCCGCGTGTGCATGGTCGGAAAGCAGATTGCGTTTTTGTCAATCGTCCCATCCGCCCGCGTCGTCACAATTCCGGGCGTCGCCGACGGCAGCCGCGATTCCTGACATTTGATAATTCCCGCTATGCGGAGTTTTTCGAGCGCGGCATCGACGTCGCCGCGCGCCAGAAGAACGGTCTTTCCATTTACGTTGTGCAAGTCGCAAAGCGAGCCTCGCAACACCCCAGAAGGTACTCGCTTGAATACGCTAGTACTCGACAGCCGGTCAATTTCGCAAAGTATGCGCCGTTCAAAATCGTTCAAAGGAATAGATTCGGACATGGTGCACCTACTTTTCGTGACCGGCCCGCGCGAGCGCGGTTTGCTCCGCGTATCCGATGGCGTGAACCGGACCGGGATGCCAGGTAACAAGCCGCCCCCAGAAGAAACGCGGTACTCGGCTCCGGTATCACCGCGCGCCACGCTTCATAGTTGCCGTCCAAGTTGTATCCAAATCCAGTAAGCACTGTGCCGTCGGCTGATATTCCCCTGGCTTCCGTGATTCGCCAGCCATCGAGGGTCAGGCCGTAGTCGGAGACTAGGACATCTTGAAGAAGTCGAACGCCATTGACCGCGTCCCAAATAAACGCGACGTTTTCGACGGGGCCGAGCCCATGTCCGACGATGATTGATCCATCAGCCGAAATCGCATTCGCCTGAGCATATGTAGTCGTTGGAGGCATTCCCAAGCCGATCATCCCCAATTGCTCAGTCCATCTAAAGGGTTCCACTGTCCCGTCAGAGTTGTTCGAGCGACCGACAATCACGGTTCCATCGTTGTTGACGGCAAGGGCTGCGCTCATATCACCGGGATTCAAACTACCTAGCCCCTCCAATTCTCCCTGTTCTCGCCATCGAAACGCCTCGCCTCCGTTCCAACCAACGCCGACGACAGTGCTTCCATCGCCAGACACAGCGTAGGCTTCGCTCCCAACGCCTCCGGGCGAAAGTCCCGCCAAGCCAATCATGCCCGTTTGCTCGGTCCAGATAAATGCTTCAGTTGTATTCGCTGAGGTCGCCCGGCCCACAATCACGGTTCCGCCTGCCGAGACGCCGCGTGCGACGCTGTAGTGCGCCCCTCCGGTAAGGTCGCCGAGCGCCATAATTCCGTCTGTCGTGGTCCACTTGCACGCCTCGAAATTCAGATCGCTTGCCGATGAACTGCTCCAGCCAACTATCGTTTCTCCGTCGCCGGATACCGCCCATGCGTCACTGCGAAATACGCCTCCCGATAAATCTCCGAGCCCAACCATTCCGTTGCTCTCGGTCCACATGAACGCCTCTTCACCGTCTGCCGAGTTGCCGTTGCCGACGATTACATTTCCATCTGCTGAGATTGCATAGGCTGTGCTAGAAAACGCTCCTCCTGGCAGGTCACCTAACCCCATGAAACTAGGTGGACCATAAGCCCGCGCTGAACTGGCGACCATGGCCAGAACTAGTGCAGGAACGAATTGGATTCGTGAAGTTGAGACAGACAGTTTGCACTCACCTTCCGCCGGGGTCGAACCAAGCGGCATGACGTTAGGTGCTTGTCAACGCCGCCCGGTCCGATTCGCTCCTCGTCGGGAGCTACTCGGTCAACGCCCCCATTCTACTCGACAAGCCTGCAAGCGACGTCGACTTAACCTCAATTTCTCGCAAAAATTCGCGCGGGGGCGGCAATAATCGGCGATGATGTCCCGGTCCGTCGCACCGATTGTCCCGGCCTCGCGCAGCATGGGCAGCAACCGCCGCCATTCACCCGCCGCCTTGCCGGTCAGCTCGTCAGGCGGATCGTCGCCGATGTCACCGACGGAGCCGGGCGCGTCAGCATCGAGACGGTCAAGATCGTCAAGGCCCTGCCGGCGCTGAACGAAATTGTGAAGGCGACATTAGTCGCCCGTCCCGCCCCTGCCCGTCGGCCGCGCAGGCGATAGCGCCTCCAGGTCTCATCAGGGTCTCGCAGCACTCTCAATCCACAATCCTATCCCCCTCAATCGCAAAATCCCCAAATCCCTTAGTCCCTCAATCCCTAAATCCCTCTTCCCGACTCAAGCCTCAAGTCTCAAGCCTGACGCCTCATTTTTCAGGGAGCGCGGAGCAAGACTGTTAGATAGAAACAAGAAAGCGGCCAACCCATGCCGCTTTGATCGTACTGGCCAGTGATCACGAATCACTGACCACTGTGCACCCGGAGATTCCGCGCCATGACCAGAGAACACTCACAGGATCCCATGCGCGCAACCGCCCGCCGTCCTCAAGTCAAAGATCCGCCGTGTCCAAAGGACTCGCCGAGGCGAGGTCGACCTCAAGCCTCAGGTCTCAAGCCTCAAGCCTTTGCCGTTTGCGCTCGTTTGCGGTCGATTGCGCGAGGAAAAAAATCCTTGCCTCCATCCGCGTCCAATCGGCGTCATCGGCGGATCAGATTCAGCCTCCTTCAGCCTCCTTCAGCTTCCTTCAGCCCACAAACAGGCTTTTTCAACCCGTCCCCGGTTCCGCTTCGACACGTCACCTTTCCTTATTGTCCTTCGCCATCGCTCATCCCCCAAAAAACACCGGGCGACTCGACCCCGCGAATGACGCGATCCCCCGGCCGGCGGCCGGAAGCCCTATACTCCGGTCGGACGTGCCATCATGAGCAAGGTTTATACCCATCCTGCAGACCCCGGATCGATGGACGAAACGCGATCCGCCGCCGCCGCGGAGGGCCTTCGCCTCCACGAAGGGAATTGCCGGGTCTTTTTCGCGTTCGACGTTGGTTACAGCATCGATCTCGATGCGGCGCAGCGAACCTTGGCCGCGACTCCGGCGAAGACCACCGAGGAAGCCCGCCGGACGGGAATCCCCCATCGTCGCCGGGCGCCGACCTATCTTCAATTCCGACCTGCGCCCTTGCAGATCGACCAGCCTGCCACCGATTTGACCACCTGCGAATTCGCCGGTTTTCGCGTCGCGCCGCGCGTCGAATGCACGCTTTATGATTTTGGAGCCGTCTCGGTGGCCTACCGGATCCCCCTTGAAGGCAACGCGACCGGCCTGCCCCTCGAAGCCCTGCTCCCACTGGCCGAATCGTTTGGCGACAACAGAGTCCTGCAAACCGACGCGCGTCGGCGAGTCGAGGAATTGACGCTCCGTTTGGCCGGCGCGATCGAACGGCCCGGCGTGGTCGATCTCGTGGAAGATTACACGGTCTATCACGCCAGCCGATGGTCGCCCGCCGCGCCGGCGCAGGCGATCGTCCAGGCCAACGGCGACCTCATCGCCCGCCTTCTGCTCTCGGAGTCCGGCCCGCTGTCGCCCCAGGCGGTCGAAGTTACGCTCACGGCTCAATTGTCCTATGCGCCGACGGATGCCGCCGTGATCGACTGGAATGCCGCGCTATTGCTCGATGCCCAGGCCGACGACACGCTGGCCGTGCTCGAGTTTGCCAACGTGGAACTCCTGGAGATGCGTTTCATCGACGACCGGCTGGACACCATTCTTGAACGATCTTCGGCGTCGCTCTTAAAGCGGGACGCCCGCACGCGCTTCCGCTCGCCGCTGGGGTTGCTGCTGGACCCCCACCGGGCCGAGCGTCGCCGCCTGGCCGCGCTGCAAATGGAAAACGCGGTTCTCTTCGAGGGAATCAACAACGCCTTGAAGCTCGTCGGCGACCAGCATCTTGCCCGGCTCTATGCCCTGGCCGCCCGGCGCTTTCACCTCGCCGACTGGGATCAGAGCATCCTCCGAAAATTGCACACGCTCGACGAACTCCACCAAAAACTCGTCGACGAGCAGTCCGGCCGGCGGATGGAAATCCTCGAATGGATTGTGATCGTGCTCATTGCCTCCGAGATTGTGGTGCCGTATTTCCTGAAAGCCGCCAAGTAGTCCGATTCGTGCGGGCGATCCGGGACGCATCCCATGGAGGGGATCCCGGGTCCTCTAATTCCGCGTCTATGGCCCGGTTTTCCGGCTTTCTCGAACATGGCAATGTGACACGCCGTCCCCGTTCCAACTCACTTCAATTTGCGGTAAGATATTCGCCAGGTCATCGAGGCATGACGTCTGTTTTCCTCGCCCATACTTCGAGAACATTCCATGAAAAATCGCGCCCCAATCCTGACGATCCTGGGTGCCCTGTTCTTTGTCGGCGGATGCCCTGGGTTTTTCCTCGTCAACACGTTTCAACCCTCCGAAGACCGGAGCATTGACGGATCGGGAAATAACCTGGCCCATCCGGATTGGGGAAAGGCGTTCACGATGGAACGGCGCATGGCGACGCCCGCCTATATGGACGGCATGTCCATGCCCGCACGAATGAACCAGGCCAGTCCGCGCGCCATCAGCAACATGGTGGTCGATCAGGCCGGTCAGTCGATCCTCAACGATGCCAATTTGTCCGACTGGGTCTGGCAATGGGGTCAGTTCATCGACCATGACCTCAATCTGTCGCTCAACATAACGCCGAACGAGCCGTTCCCGATCAATGTCCCTTCCGGCGATCCGATGTTCGACCCGACCAGCACCGGAAACCAGCTCATCATGCTCCTGCGGTCCGAATATGACCTCTCGACCGGCACGGCGCCCGGCAACCCGCGGCAGCAGGTCAACGAACTGACCGCCTACATCGATGCGTCGAATGTTTATGGATCGGACGCCGTTCGGGCGGCCTGGCTGCGCTCGGGCGTCGGCGGCGAACTGAAGACCGGCGACGGCAACCTGCTGCCCTTTAGTGACGGAACGATGGTGAACGGCGGGCCCGGCAATCAGCCGAGCTTCAGCACGTCGCTGTTCACGGCAGGCGACATTCGCGCGAACGAGCAGGCGGGACTGACGGCGGTGCATACGCTTTTCATGCGCGAACATAATCGCCTGGCCCGCGAAATCGCCTCGGCCCATCCCGATTGGAGCGACGAACAGATCTATCAGCGTGCGCGAAAGATGGTCGGCGCGCTGGTTCAGGTGATCACCTATCGGGAGTTTCTGCCCGCACTGCTGGGCCCCTACTCGCCGGACGCGGCCGCGGGTCATTACGATCCGAACGTCAATGCGTCGATCGCCAACGAGTTTGCGAATGCGGCCTATCGCATCGGCCACACGATGATTTCCCCGCAGATTCAGCGGCGGAACCCCGACGGAACGCCCTGGCCGGCCGGCGCCTTACCGCTGCGCGAAGCGTTTTTCGATCCGCAAAAGGTGATCCTGCAGGGCGGAATTGAGCCGCTGTTGCTGGGCCTGTCGGTTCAAAGGATGCAGCGAATCGACAACATGATCGTAGACGATCTGCGAAACTTCTTGTTCGGCCAGCCCGGTCAGGGCGGGTTAGACCTGTCCTCTCTCAACATGCAGCGCGGCCGTGACCACGGATTGCCGGATTACAACTCGCTACGCGAAGCATACGGACTCGCGCGCAAGGCAAGCTTCGCCGAAATCTCCAGCGATCCGCAGGTTCAGCAGCGCCTTCAACAGGCCTATCCCGACGTCAATTCGATCGACCCGTGGCTCGGCGGAATCTGCGAAGACCACCTGCCGGGCGCGCAGGTCGGCGAATTAATCACGACGGTGCTGGGCGATCAGTTCACGCGGCTGCGCGACGGCGACCGGTTCTTCTACCGATATGACCCGTCCTTCAGCCTATTGGATGTCTTCCTCCTGGAAAACACCCGTCTGTCGGACGTCATCCGTCGCAACACGGGCATCACGGCACTGTCGGGCGACGTTTTTCACGTCGCGCCGTAAAATAGCCGTCGCCGAATTCGATTAAGATCCCTGAATGACCGACGACTCGTCCCATTCCGGCCCCGGCTCAACCCCTCATCGCCGGCGACCGCGATACGCCGGCACGCACCCGCGCCGATTTGACGAGCGATACAAGGAGCGCGACGCTGAAAAGTATCCCGAGATGGAGGCCCACGTCCGCTCGCAAGGCCGCACGCCGGCCGGAACGCATGTGCCCATCATGGTCGCCGAGGTGCTCACCGCGTTGCGCCCAGGGCCGGGCGACATCGTCGCCGATCTCACACTGGGTTACGGCGGCCACGCGCTCGCGCTTCTCGAACGCACCGCGCCTGACGGACGATTCATCGGGCTCGATCTTGATGGTCCGCAACTGGAAGCGACCGGCCGACGGCTGGCGTCCCTCGTCGATCCCGCGCGGCTGCACCTGCATCACAGCCATTTCGCCGGCCTGCCGAAGGTTCTGGCGACGCATGGGCAGATGGGCGTGGACCTCCTGTTCGCCGATCTCGGTCTGAGCAGCATGCAGATCGACGATCCGGCTCGCGGGTTTTCCTATAAGCACGACGGTCCGCTGGATATGCGGATGGATCCGCGACGTCCGCGCACTGCCGCCGATGTCCTGCGCACGACTGCTGTTGAAGATCTGTCCGCCGCCCTGCGCGATTTGGCGGACGAACCGCAACACAAAGTGATCGCGCAAGCGATTGTCCGCCGCCAAGCCGAACGGCCGATCACTCGAACGGAGGAATTGGCGGACCTTGTTCTGCACGCGCAGGGAATGACGCGCAAGTCCTGGCGCGCCGCCGGACGATCCGACCCGCACCCTGCCGCCCGTACGTTTCAGACGCTGCGAATCCTGGTCAATGAGGAAATGCAGGGTCTCGAACAACTGCTCCGCATCGCCCCCACTTGTTTGAATCCCGGCGGCCGCCTGGGCCTCCTCACGTTCCACAGCGGCGAGGATCGCCGCGTGAAACACGCTTTGCGCGACGGACTGCGCGAAGGCGTGTACTCTGCCATCTCAGAAGAACCCCTGCGCCCCGCTTCAGCCGAACGGCATGACAATCCGCGCAGCGCGCCCGCGAAGTTCCGCTGGGCGGTCCGGGCATTGGCGACATCACGCGGCCCAATCAGAGCGACGATGAAAAATGTTGAGGACGCAAGTAAACATCATAGCGGGTGATCCCATCACTATGAGTATGATTGGGGTTCGGGACCAGGGGCGCATCCTGGCGATTGCGCTTCACCACCACGCGTTTCCTCGCCGCGGCGCGGGCCGCCTCAAGCAGCTCGACTGAATCGACGTCGTCACCGACGAGCCGCCGCAGGATGCGCATCTCCACTTTGACCAAGGCGGATTTCCTCGTGATCGGGAACATCGGATCGAGATACACCACATCCGGCGCGTTCTGCCCGGCGAGCCGTCGTAAATAATCCCGGCTGTCGCCGTGAAGGATTCGAAGGCGATCTCCCAGGCGCTTTTGAATCGCCGGCAGGCTTTCGGCTCTTTCCAGCCCGTCCTGGAGCAACTCGAACAGGACCGGCGATCGCTCGATAGCGGTCACCCGACAGCCGCGGCCGGCGAGATGAAAAGCGGCGCGGCCCAGCCCGGCGGTGGCATCGAGTACCGTCGGTGGGCCTTTCGGAAGGCCGACGGCCTTGAAGAGCAGCCCGAAACGATTCCCGCCGCGCGCATGGATGTGTCGGCCGCCGACAAAATCCACGGACAACGGTCGCGGTCCGCCGGGTCGTGGAAATCGCAGCTCCAGGCGATCGGCCGTCACCGTCAAAAGCATTTCAAAGGCGGGATCGGCGAATTGAACGAGCGAGAGGCCGAGGCGTGCGGCGATTTCCGCCGCGCGGCACTGAACTCGGTCGCCGGACTCACTCGGGAAGACGGCGACCGTTGCGCGGGCGGGCCGGGTGTCGGCCGAATTGTGATCCGGCGAAGGAGTTGATCGCGGAGTCCGCCCGCTCCGCCGCGAGGTTTGGATGGGTTCAGTCGTCCGAGATCTCATCAAACAAATCATCCAGTGCGTCGTCGAGATCATCGCCGTCGTCGAGATCGTCAAAGAATTCGTCGACCGCGTCGCCGAAGTCCTCCGTGCCGTCGGCGGCGTTTTCCAGCGCCTGGGACAGGTCTTCGAAAAACCGAGTCCCGCATCCGGACACCAACGGCGTCATCGTCGCCAACAACCCAAGGCTGAATAGCGTGCGCCACAAACGCTTTCGCATGGTCATCTCCCAATGAACCCAACGTCTTCCATTACTCGTCGTGGGTGATTCCCAGCTTTTCGGCCTGATCGCGAAGCTGCTTGAGCGCCCGGTGGCAGATCATATGAATGGAACCGATTGACCGCCGGAGCGTCTTGGCCACGTCGGCGACGGGCCGGCCTTCGATGAAGCGCATCTTGATCACGTCCCGATAATGATCCGGCAGCGTCGCCACGCATGCCGCGAGGACGCCCAGCGCCTCTTCCTTGCGCACGACCTGGCTCGGAGTCCCGCTCTCCGAGGTGATCCTCGCCAGGAGATCGATGTATGTCGTCTGGTTCCCGGCCGTCGGCGACGGCTTCACTTCGCGACGCACATCGCGCCGCTCGGCGCGCATCGCCCGATGCTCGTCGATCAACTTGCGATCGAGGATGGCGTACATCCAGCGCAGGAACGAATCCGGCCCCTGATATTCAAACGAACCGATCGCCCGGAAGGTCTCCAGATAAACTTGCTGGAGAATGTCCTCCGGCTCGATTTTCGAGCGCATCGTCGGGTCCATTTGTCGAAGGAGTCGTGCCTTGAGCCGCGGGTGGTAAATCACCAAAAGCCGCCGGACCGCCTGCTCATCCCCCTTTCGGGCACTCTTGATCAGGATTTGGGTTTCGCTTGTATCCGGCACGCTTGTCCCCACTTACACCATCCCCCCGATCCTTACCACCGGGAGGGATGCCTCGAACGGGAATAAACTCTGTCCCCCCATACAATAACCCACGGTGCGGCCTACAGGACAGCTTCGGAGCAGGCTGGTTCGAAAGAACTTGTGAATTTCTAATGGTCCCAGAAGAAATTTGTGGTAAGTTGAATATTGTCAGGTATTAGCGCTCGTTTCCGTCTATTCCGGAAGGGATTGGAGCCCCTCCCGGCGATCGGCTTTGCCACCGTCCTTGGCAAAACCGCCACAGGTCGTTATGAGAGAACAAGATACGGGCGCATAGGTGACCGCCCGCAGGCATTCCCGCAAAATGACCCCTCCAAACGACAACCCGGCAGACTCCCTCGACGGAAGCCCTCGCGAACAGCGGCTGGGCGAGTTGATCAATGAATATTTCGATCGCCGGGAACGGGGCGAAGTCCTGTCGGCGGAAGCCTTCCTCTCTGAACACCCCGAAGACGCGGCGGAACTGCGTGAACATCTGGGCGGCCTCGACCTGCTCGCCAAACTCGGCTCATCGAACGACGTGACGCGCGAACAGGCCGGCCCCTTTCGCGGCAAAGGCAGCTCCACTGAAGACCCCCTTTCGGAGCCCAATGCCCCCCTTCCGGACATTCCCGGCTACGACGTGCTCAAGCAGATCGGCCGCGGCGGCATGGGCATCGTTTACAAAGCGATCCAGAAATCGACCAAGCGGCTCGTCGCGCTGAAGCTCCTTCTCGAAGGGCCTTTCGCCTCCGACAACGCGCGCCGGCGCTTTGAGCGTGAGATCGCCCTCGCCGCGCAGCTCAAACACGCCAACATCATCCCGATCTACGACAGCGGCCAGGCCGACGGACGGATGTACTACGCGATGGAGCACATCTTCGGGCTGAGTCTCGGCGATTACATTCGCACACAGGAACCGGACCTGAAGGGCCGGCTTCGACTCTTCCTGAAAATCTGCGGACCGGTCAGCTACGCGCACCAGCGCGGGGTCATCCACCGCGATCTCAAGCCGACGAACATCCTCGTCGACGGCGACGGCGAACCGCACATCCTCGACTTCGGCCTGGCCAAGGCCGGTCTGCTCGGCGAGGTCAACACCTCCGTCACAGCGCAGATCGTCGGCACTCCGGCGTACATGTCGCCGGAACAGGCGACCGGCGATCCCACGGGCGTCGACATCCGCGTCGACGTTTACGCGATGGGGGTCGTGCTCTACGAAATCGTCACCGGGCACATGCCCTACGAAACGAACGTGGCCATGGGCAAGGTCCTGCACAACATCGCCCACGCGGAACCAACGCATCCGAGCAAACGCGTCTCGCGGATCGACAGCGACCTCAGCACAATCATCCTCAAGGCGTTGGAGAAGCGCAAGGAGGACCGCTATCAATCCGTCGACGCCCTCGCCGGCGACATCGGGCGCTTTCTGGCCGGAGAGCCGATCTCCGCGAAGCCGGCGAGTAGCCTGTATCTCCTTCGCAAGGCGGCGACGAGACACAAGACCGGGATGGGCATTGTCGCGATGGCCCTGATCTTCCTGATTTCGCTCGGCGCGATTGTTTTTCATTTTTCGAGAAAGGTCGAACAGCAAAATGTCGTCCTGAAGCAGGCGGCCGAACAAGTCACGAAAAAACAGGCGCAGGTCGAAGCGCTCGTCCAGGAACGCAACAAAGCCGACGAGGCCCGCGCCGCCCTCGAAATGCTCAACAAGTTGTCGCCCGAGACCGCGAAACAACTGGCCCCGATCATCCAGCAGATCGGTTCGGGCGTCGGCGGTTCGGAAGATGTGTACGCGATGACGGCCAAGCTCATGGCGAACGCCGCCACGGAGCTGGCCGCGCAAGAAAACCAATCGAAATTGAAGGAAAGCCCGATCGATGTGAATGCGCCCTTGACCAGTCCGAAACCGGACTGGGTCAAGTCGGAGGCGCCACCGCCCAAACCGGATCCGCGCCGGGAAGAGTTGGCCAAGGTCCTGGAAGGCCTGGTGACCGCCTTGAGAACCGCGCCGACGACGTCGCAGCCTGCGTCGTCGCAGCCCGCCGCCAGTCACCCGGTCATGCCGCCGCCGCCGCCCGTGGCGGTGCCGCCGACGCCCTAGCGACGCCGGCGCGTTACAATTTGCCCATGCCCGCCGAAAACGCCCTCACGCGATTTTCCGATCGAGTGGACGATTACATTCGCTATCGTCCCGGCTATCCGCCGGCGGTCATCGAATCGTTGAATGGCGAATTCGGTCTTAAGGCATCGCATGCCATCGCCGACCTCGGCAGCGGTACCGGCATCTCCGCCGAACTCTTCCTCCGCCACAGCAACGCGGTTTACGCGGTCGAGCCCAACGCTGACATGCGCGGCGCGGCGGAAAAACGGCTCGGCCGTTATCCCTCCTTTCACAGCATCGACGGCCGGGCCGAGGCGACGACGTTGCCGGATGCGTCCGTTGATTGGGTCGTCGCGGCGCAGGCCTTTCACTGGTTCGATGTTGAAGCGGCGCAGCGCGAGTGCCGCCGCATTCTCAAGCCGGATGGCCGAGTCGTGCTCTTGTGGAACAACCGGCGGCTTGACTCGCCGTTCATGAAGGACTACGAGGCCTTGATCCATCGCTTTGCCATCGACTTCCACCAGATCAATCACGAAAATGCCGAGAAAGACGGCCGCATCGATCGATTCTTCGGCGATGCGTACGAGCGAAGGACGTTTCCCAACGAACAGGTCTTCGAATTCAACGGCGTCCGCGGGCGACTGACGTCGTCGTCCTACATGCCCAAAGAGGGCCATCCTTCATTTGAGGAATTGATGGCTGAACTTCATCGCACCTTCGATCGCCACCGGCAAAATGGCCGAGTCCGGTTTGATTACGATACGAAAATGTGGGTCGGCCCGCTTGCCGGCGAATACAATCCTCCGTCACCATGAGCGAACAACACCTCGACGACCTGGACCCGCACGGCCGCCGACAGTTCTTTTCGAACACGCTCGCGCGCTTTCTGCATCCGCTCGCCGGGCTCATCGAGAAAAAACTCCCGCCGGTCACGCTTCCTCCGCCGCGTCCGTTGCGTCCGCCCGGCGCGGTGGACGAGTCGATATTCTTCAACACCTGCATTCGTTGCGGCCGCTGCGCGGAGGCCTGCCCGGCGGGTTCCATCGCCCTGTCCGATTCGCTCGACCCGCGGGAGCGAGGCATGCCCTACGTCGACCCCGATCGTCAGGCCTGCGTCATTTGCGACGAACTGGCGTGCATGAAGGTCTGTCCGAGCGGGGCGCTCAAACTCGTCGATCGATTTGAAATCCGCATGGGGCTGGCGGTCGTCGACCATGACCTCTGCGTGCGCTCGAAGGGCGAGGATTGTACGATCTGCATCGACCGCTGCCCGATCGCCGCCGTCGCAATCCGTCTCGATGGCGCCGGTCGGGTGCAAGTCATTGATCCCGATGCCGGCGGCCACGGCTGCACCGGTTGCGGCGTCTGTCAGCAGTATTGCCCGACGATGCCCGTCAAGGCAGTCCGCGTCGTCGGCCGTTGATACCAAGATCGAGAATCAGTTCGGATTGCGAAAGAACATCGCCGTCCACCAGCTCGTGTTGCCGCTCTTGCGCACGCCGATGCCGCAGTGCGTCCAGGCCGGCATCGTCTGCGCGCCGGGGACCGGCAGCGGCGCGTCGATCTGTGTGCGATGGCCGGGCGATCCGACCCACGCATCGACCGCCGCCTGACCGGAAACATTGGGATCGGTGGTCATGTAGAGGTTTTCACCGACGAAGGGATTGTTGCTGTTCGGATCAACGAGTCCGGACGGATCGTGCGTGATCCCGGCGGCCTTGGCGCGCGTGGCGGGGTCGGTGCCGGTCGTGGGATTGACGTGGTTGAAGAAGTTCCCGATTTGCATGGCCACGCAGTGTTCGAATGCCACTTGAGCGCCGGCGGCGTGCATGGCGAGCGGGCCGAGGCCCAGGCCCGCGCGACGGCTGTTGATGGCGGCCAGCGCATCGTCGGCCAATTGCTGCTCGGCCGCCGTCATCATCGAGAGATTGCTTGATCCCGTATTCGGACACGTTCCGGCGCCCATCGCCAGGAGCCCGGGCACGAGCAGCGTCGCGTATCGAATTCCGTGGGCCCTTTTCATGTTTTATCCACTGACAAACGATCCGACGAAGGCCCGAGGCAGCCTGCCGGAATCGTTAAGACAAGGATAACCGATCGGCGAGTGAATGAAAATCCTATCGCCGTCGGCGAAGCAGCGAGAGGCCGAAGGCGAAAAAGGCGAGCGCCGACGGTTCGGGCGCCTGAATGTATTGAAAATTGTCAATGCCGATGTAATCCGAACGGGCGCCGCCGGGTCCGCCGTCTTCCACGAAGTAACGAAACCCGAAACGCCCGGGCGTCGGCATCGTCGGGACATCCGCCATCGTTAGGATGTGCTCGTAATACGTCCAAACGGAGGGAAACCCGTCAAGCGTATAGGTCGAGTTGATATCGAAGATCTTGTTGGTATACGTTCCCACGGTGGTCGCGGAACTGCCCACAAACGTCCCCGTCCCTGCCAAGCTCAGGCGGAATTCCAATCGGTCCGGGCGGACCACATTCGTCAACGTCCTCGCCCAAAAGGAAATCTTATCTCCGGCCTGCAAGGTTCGCGAAGGCGTGAAGAGCCAATTGCTGATCGTGTCCATCCCGCCGGGATTGTCGCCGGCGCTGGCAAAGTTCGCGGCGATGTAGGAACTGGGCGTTCCGGATTGGGCGCCGAAGTACTGAGATTCATCGGGATTGCCCTGGAACCATCCGGTCGTGCCCGGCGCGTCGCTTTTGTTGGTGGTCATGCTGACGACCCAACCCGCCCCGACGAGGCTCGGGCAGTTGCTATTGGAGCCGGTACAAACGCTTTCAAAGTTCTGGCTGTAGGACTGGGCGCTGGCGATCGATGCATTGACGGCCAACAGTGCGCATGCGACAACGACTGCGCCGACCGCGCGCGGGGTTCGACCGGCAATCTGAAAATGTCGTTGACGACTTTGCTTCAAACCAAATCCCTCGCGCGTCAGCAGGATGCGCAGATACACCTCGACCCCTCGACGATGCGCATCGTCCGCGGGAAACTCAAATCGACGCGAACGGAAAGAGGGCCGGAGCCCCCAACTGTTCGTGCCATCATATGTTATCGCCCTGAGGCCGGACGAGTCAATCGGGGTGAATGAATTGGGGAACCGGAATCGGGTTTCCGTCGATTGACCCCGCACGGCAAGGTGCGATAAGCTCGCCGTCGTACTTGAATTCGAGTCCCGACGTGGCGAATTACGGAGTGCCCCTGCATGATCGTGGACTGTCACACACATATCTGGGATTCCCCCTCGCAGCTCGGGCTTGGCGTTGCCGAGACCTCTTCGCAGGGTCATCGCGGGCTCCGCGCTCTGGCCATGGGCGGTCGATGGCCGGATGCCTCGATGCAGAGCCATTTCCTGGCCAGCGAGCCCGTGGACAAGAGCTTTGTCCTGGGTTTCAAGAGTCGTTATCTCGGCGCGGAGATCCCGGCGGAGTTGATCTCCCGCTATGTTCGGCAGCACCCTGAGAAACTCGTGGGCGTCGCCGCGATCGATCCGACGAACCTGCCCGAAGCGTTGACCGACCTCAAGACGGCGCACGACGAATTGGGAATGAAGGCCATCACCGTTTCGCCTGCCTCGCAGGATTTTCATCCGGCCGACAGCCGGGCCATGCAGGTCTTTGCCGAAGCGGCCCGTTACAACATGCCGGTCTTGATCGACCAGGGCGTTCACTTTTGCGTGCAGAGCAAAATGGAATTCGGCCGCCCGGTGCTGCTCGACGAAGTCGCGCGGGAGCTACCGGGGCTGAAGCTGGTCATCGCGCACATGGGATACCCGTGGGTCGAAGAATGCGTGGTCATGCTCGGCAAGCACCCCAATCTCTTCGCGGATATCAGCTCGCTCTTGCACCAGCCCTGGCAGGCTTACAACGCCCTGCTCTCGGCCTATCAATACGGCGTCATCGACAAGCTGCTCTTCGGCAGCGACTTTCCCTACACCCAGGCGACGACCGCGATTGAATCGCTCTACCGCATTAATCAGCTCGTGACCGGGACGAACCTCCCCACCGTGCCGCGAACACACCTCGCGTCGATCGTCGAACGCGACACGCTCGCGCTGCTCGGTTTGAGCGCCCCGGCGACCATCGCGGGGCCCGCGACGGCCGAGCGCTTGATCGACGGACACGACCTGTAGATTCCACGGATTCCGATGAACGTGATGAGCCGCCTGCCGTCGATCCTGGGAATGTTTGCGGTGATTTTGTCGTCGGGCGTCGGCGCGGGCTGCCAGTCGAAAGGCACTCAACTGGAAGTGACCGCGTTTCGTTCGTCCTCGTCGCCGGAAATTTACCGCGAACAATTTGACGCGGGGTATTACTGCATCAACGCCGATCAGAGCTGGACCTTTATCTTCGAAATCAAGCCCGTCCAGGTTTCCACGTCTCAGCCGGGCGACGACGCCGCGTCTGAGCCGACCGCCGAAGCGGTATCGGCGGGCGACGTGCTTTGGATGTCGCAGATCGTCGAAGTCGAGGTTTTCTGGCGACCGCAGCCGGGGAGGAGCTACGCCGAAAGCAGCCAGACCAACGCCAACATCGTCTATGGTCTGACAACGGGCGCCGGCAGCATCACGTATGAAGGGGCGGGCTTTGTTTCATTCAGCCTGTCCGCGGACAAGAAGCGCATGCAGGGCCGGATTGAGTCATCGACACTCTATCCGGCTCGAACGGTCAATGCGCCGCCGGACTTGTTTGGACCCTGCCGCATGACGGGGAGCTTTACGGCGGTCGAAGATCGCAAACACGTCGTCGAGAAGCTGCGCGAGATTCGCCGTCGCGTGGGGCCGCCGGTATCGGGCACCTCCACGGGAGAATATTAGTCGCATGGCGACGTCCGGACAGCGCGAGGGCACGGACGAAGCGTCCTCTCGATTCCCGGGCGTGCCGACCGACGCCGGATGTGCGGGCTGCGGGTACCTGCTGCGCGGACTGGACGTGTCGCGGTGTCCGGAATGCGGGAGAGAATTCGATCCAACCGATCCAACGACTTACCAAATCGTGGAACCCGGTGCAGGCGGTCCGGCCCCGCGGGTGAAAGAGTGGCTCGTCGTCGTCGGGCTTTACGTCGCGTGTCTGGCGGTCATGGGTCCGTCGCTGCGGCTCTCGCAGTGGTATGTCGCGCCGGAGAACAATCAGGGCGCGGCGGAGGCGATGTCCTGGCTGGCCGGCCATCTGGATCTGCCGTCGGGCGGCGGGGACGTGGCGCTTTATCAGGGGCACTATTACAACGTTTTCCCGCCGTTGTGGACGATCATCTGCTACTGTGTCTATGGGCTGCATCAAGCCATCCTCGGTCCACCGCCCGTTTTCTTCATGTTGGTTTACGTTGCCATCGTGGCGGCGCCGGTGCCGCTGCTCTGTTTTTGGGTGATGCGCCGCAGCGGCCTGAACCCGCCCTGGGCAGCCCTGATGGCTTTCCACCTGCTGGCCGGTACCTGCCTGCGAACAGAAGCCACGCTCTGCCAACGCGGTTGGATCTATTCGATCCAGCATGTGCTGTCACAAGCGGGAATCGCCATCGTCTTGATCGATCTACTGGGCCGTCGGCGATTCTGGTTGGCGGGCATCGGAGTCTTGATCGCCGCCTGGTCGCGACAGACCTGCCTTGCCTATGCCCTGCCGGTTTTGTGGCTCGCGCTGCGGTCACCGCGCCGCGGGCGGGCGTTGACGGCGGCCGGCATCCCGCTCGCACTGACGCTGGCCGTGCCCATGACGCTGAACATGATGAAGTTCGGCTCGCCTTTCGAAACGGGCTATCGATACATTTTCGAAGGGCAGGATTCGCCCCTTGACCACCGCGTCCGAGGCCCCGATGGGCAAGTCCAGGTCTTCGCGCCCCGATATATGCCGGAGCACCTTTATCACATGTGGCTGTCTCCGCCGCACTTCGACTTCAAGCACGACGGCCTGGAGATCAGCGGCGAGGCCGTGGGATCGGCGATTTGGTTCGGCACGCCCCTGTTGTTTTTCGCCTTGTTCGACATCCGCCGATGGTGGCGCGACAGCGCACGCCGCGCGCTCATGATCTCGACTCTACTGGTGATAGCGGCGCTGGCCGCCTATCACGGACCGGGGTTCGGCTCGCCGGGTTATTACCGTTATTCCATGGACTTCGTGATTGTCTGGCTCGCCGTGATCGCGCCGTGGACCGCCGGGCCGACTCGCCGCTGGGTGACGATCGGTTGCGGGGCGTGGAGCGTGTTCTATTTTTACATGCTGACGCCGTACATGGGGATGTGACCGGCCCCTTAGACTTCGACAATTTGGCGCGGCGAAAGAAAGACGAGCCAGCGTTTCTTGACGGAGGTCCGCCAGACCGCCTGAACCGCCGCCGAATAAATGCCGAGTTGGCCGCGGTAATCCTCCACGCGCTGCGCGATTGCGGAGGAATCAAGGGCGTCCGTCTTGTAGTCGAGGATCTCCCAGCCGTCGCCGGAATCGAAGAGCACATCGAGAATACCTCGCACAAGCAACACGTCCTGGTCGTCGATTTTCTTCGCGGCGGGATCGTACCGCGATGGATCGACGCCGATGACAAAAGGCCACTCCCTATGCATGCGCGTTTTTTCTTCCCGCAATCGGCCGGCGAGGGGTGTCCGGACGAACCATTCAATCGAATCGAGATCGATCTGTTTCGCCTGCTCGGTCGTCAGGAATCCGGCGTCGGTAACGGAGCGAAGCTGTTCCTTGAGATCGGCATTGTCACAGGGGCGGCGGAAATCGAGACGTTGCAGGAGTGCGTGCGTCCAGGTGCCCCGGCTCGTCGCGTCGCTTTGCACCGACGGTTGCAGAGTCTCCGGCGGGTGGAAGCGATCCGCCGTTAATACGGACGATCGCCGAGTCTTCACTTGTAGCGGCCAGGAAGCGGACCGATCGTCAGGATCGTCGATGGCGTCCCACCGGCGTTTGAGGACGGTCGCCGCGGCGACAGCCGGCACGCGTGTCAATGCCCTTGCCGGATACGGCGTGGTCAATCTCCGCTCGACAATTTGAATAAGCGTCTTCGATCCCTCCAAGGGCGGCGGGCTTTCCATCGAGCGTAATTGCGCGAGCGTATCGAGCGATTGAAGTTGCCGGGGCTTCGGCTCGGGCTCCAATTTCCAGTCGCGCATGAACTCGGCATCGTAGGTATGAACGCTGAACAGGGGGCGACCTCCGACGTCGCGGTCGCCGGCGATTTGCGCGACTTGGTCTTCGCGTTGACAGGCCAGCGCGGAAAGCACCCAGTCCATCGCACTGGTCGCCCCGAGGCGATCGGAGATTGGCAGCGGACCTTCGTGACCCCGCAATCGCTCGCGGAGCGACTGAAGTCTGCTCGGGGACTTTGAACCGACCAATACCAGGCGTTGCTTCGCGCGGGTGAGGGCCACGTAGAGGATGCGCAATTCCTCGGCCAGCGACTCGGCGTGGATGGACCGCGACACGAGACGATGCGGGAGCGTCGGATAGGAGATTCGCCGCTCAAGATCGACGGCGTCCAGGGCCAGTCCGAGTTGCCGGTCGAAGAGAATTCGCCCGCGGGCATCGTCGAGATTGAAGCGCTTTCCAAGCTCACCGAGGATGACGATGGGAAATTCGAGTCCCTTGCTGCGGTGGATCGTCATGACGCGGACGACGTCGCCGCTCGGCGCGGCCGCCGTGCCGGGCTCCAGGTCCTCGCCGGCGTCGCGAAGGCCGTCGATGAAGCGCAGGAAGCGGTAAAGACCCTGCCGCCGGAAGCCGCCGAACTGGCGGGCGTATTCGTGGAGTTGCAGCAGGTTCGCGCGGCGCTGGCGGCCGTCGCGAAGGCCCTCGACGTAGGCGAGGTAGCCGCTTTCCTCGTAGATCTGCCAGACGACATCGGCCAGCGGGCGGCGGCGGGCGCGCTGACGCCACCGATCGATGCGATCGAAGATTTCGGTCAGGCGTGCGCGAAGATTCGTATCAGCCCCGCGTTGGGCATACTCGGCGACGGCGACGTGGAATCGCGAATCGGCGTCCTGCCCGCGAGACTCCGCGCGGATGGCCACGAGTTCGTTGTCGCTCAACGGCTCGCCGAAAAGCGGAGAACGGAGGACCGCCGCGAGCGGGATGTCCTGCTGCTCGTTATCCAGGATCGCGAGAAGCGAGAGCAGGTCCCGCACCTCAAGGGATTCAAAAAAGCCGCCGGACGTGTCCGCGTAAACCGGAATGCCGAGCCGCGAGAGAGTACGCACAAAAAGGCCCGCACGAATTTTCATGGAACGGAGCAGGATGACGATGTCGCTGTAATTCGCGCCCCGGGCGACCAAGGCCTGGATCCGCCCCGCGATGATGTAAGCCTCGCGCTCGATGCGCAGCCACTCCGCACCGCCGCCGTCGGACTCTTCTTCATCCTTTTCTTCTTCGTCCGGTATGGGGCGGTCGTCGAGCAGGTGCAACTCGATTGGCGTCGATTCATCCGGTGGTGGGTCCGCCGGAACCGGTCCGGGGCGCAAGCGCGCGGAATCGTCGTAGTCGATGCCGCCCAGGTCCGCTGCCATCAGGCGTTCCATCAAGGCGTTGATCCCGTCGAGCACACGCGGCCGACTGCGGAAGTTTTCCACGAGGTCGATGGCGACGCCGCGCTCGCCGTCCGCCGCAAATCGCTCTCGCCTTTTCAAAAAGAGCATCGGCTCGGCGAGACGAAATCGGTAGATGCTCTGCTTGACGTCGCCCACGGTAAAGAGATTCGCCGGCCGGCCGGCCTCGACCTCCCGGCTGACGAGCCGCAGGATGTCGGCCTGAACGGGATTGATGTCCTGGAATTCATCGACGAGCACGTGTACGAAGCGATCGCGCAGTTGCGCGGCGACGTGATTGGATTCGTTCAGCAAGAGATCGCGTGCCCGGCGCTCCAGGTCGACGAAGTCCATCACGCCCAGGCCGCTCTTGGCCTTTTGGTACGCGTTCCGCACCGCCCTGACGAGAGCGACGAAGACTTCGGCGTGAGGCCGCGTCCGCGCCAGGCCCTCGGCCCACTCGGCGACGGTGAAATGCCCGACGACATCGTCGAGCCGCTTGGTGAAGAGATCATCCCGAACGGTTCGCAGCATTTCGGCGGCGCGGATGAAGGCCGCCAGCTCGGCCTCCGGCAGGGCCTTCACCTTGGGCGTCTTTCGCGGCACCGCGGGGAATATGTAGGAACCGATTCCTTCGTGGCAGACGGCGTCCAGCGTTTTCAAATCGGTCGATCGTTGAAGCATGGCTCGCCAGCCGTCCAGCGCCGCGGCATGGGACGCCAGCGATTGTCTGGATTCATCGACGGCGGCGGGTTCATTCCGCAGCGCTGCCAGATGTTGCTTCACCAGCCGCGATTGCTCGTCGAGTTCGCGGCGGACCATGTCGACGTAGCGCGATCGCCAATAGTCGGGCAACTCGCCGCCCCTTGTCGCCAGGGAATCGAGCGAATGCTGCAGCCATGCGTCGGGATCGAGGACCGAATTGAGGAAGGCGTCGACTTCGAGGGCGCGGTCGATCATTGCCGTTTCACCGGCGGGCGAATAGGAGGCGATGAAATCGAGGAAGGCTTCTCCGACGGCGTCCTCGCGGCGGCCGAATTCGTCGAAGACTTGCCGGGCGGTCTCCTTTCGGAGAAGTCTCGCGTCGGCCGGGTCGAGCAGCGGCATGAGCGGGTCCATGTCGGCGTGGGCAAAGTACTTGCCCAGGATCTGGCGGCAGAAGGAGTGCAGCGTCGAGATCGCCGCGCCGTCGAGAAGGGCCAGTTGCCGTTGCAACCATCCGTTCGTCGGAGACTGGGCCAACCGAGCGCGCAGGGCCGACGCAATGCGGCTGCGCATCTCAGACGACGCCGCATCGGTAAAGGTGACCACGAGAAGTTGATCGACCGAACAGCCCCCGCGCGGGTTCGCCACGAGTTCCGCACAGCGTTCGGCCAGCACGGCCGTCTTGCCGCTGCCGGCCCCGGCGGAAACGAGCACGCTGCGATCAATCGTTTCGATCGCGCGGCGTTGGGCGGCTGTCCAGACGGGTTCAGGCATCGCCGGCCTCCCCCTCCTTCGCGAGGCGCTCCAGCACCCGCGTCCGATCCAGCACTTCGAGGGCGTTCGTTCGCTTCGCGGCGTATTCAAACCGACAAACTGATGCAAAGGCGCAGTGCGTGCAGGCGATCCACTTGCCGTGCTGCGCCGGTTTCACGGCGATGTTCCCGCCGATCCAATCGTCCGCAAGCTGGGTCATCTTCCGGCGGACATGATCGAGGAGCTTGCCGAAGGAGTGATCGCCGACGGCGTCGGAGTGATCCGTGTGCCCAATCTCGCCATCCTTCTTGCGATAGACGTTAAAGATCGCGCTCGCGCCGGTGTCCAGGGAGGGATCGAGCTGATTGATCCAGTCGAAATCGACGACGCCGCGCGGCCGGAAGCCCTTGTAGGCGTCGAAGCCCTCCCCATCGGCCTGACTCGGATGCTTGAGCTTTTGCAGACCGGAGAGCAGCGGCAGGTAAAAGGCCCCGCCGGGGATAAGCTTGCCCTGGCTCAATGTGCCGCCGTGATCGCGGAGGACGAGAAGATAGGCGAGCAGTTGCAGGGCGAGGCCGTGGTAGACCTCGCCGAGGGCGAGACGCCGGCCGAGCGACCGCTTGTAGTCGAAGACGACCGCGATGTTGGCGTCGCCGGTGGGAAGAAGGTCCACGCGATCGATCACGCCGCGCAGGCGGACGAGGCCGTGGGTCGTCTTCAATTCCAACGCCGGCAGCGCGCCGGACTCGTCCGTACCGAACGATCGCTCGGCGAGCCTGGGACGCAGCGGCGTTCGGGCGATGGAGGATCGCTGGCCGTTGACCGCGGGGAGCAAATCGCGCCGGCCGCGGCGGATGGTCGCGCGACGCTGGGCCTCTTCCAGTCGCAATTCCTCGGCAAATTGCGGCACGATGTCCTGGCAGAGGCGGTTGAGGCTCGACGCGATGGCCTCGGTGGACAGTTCGCCCAGCGACCGGCCGGAATCGACCAGCTCCGTGACGAAGTGCTCGAGGACGCGATGGTAGATGCGACCGATGTCCAGCGGTGTCAGGACATGCTCGGCGCGCGGTTCGAGTCCAAGTCCCCGCGCGGCATAGTGCTGAAAGGGACACTGGGCGAACTGCTCCAACGCGCTGACGCTCGTTCGATAGGGCTTTTGCCACAGGGCGGCGGCCGAAGCGGGCTCGAGTTGGGCTTCGGCCGGGATGCGCAGCGACGAGAGGGTCGCGGCCACGGTCTCGCGGATCGTTGGAATGCTCCTCACCCAGTCGTACAGCGAGAACCAATGGGCAGCGGCCGTCGGCGCGAGTTTGTCTTCGCAATAGAGTCGAAGACTTCCCGCCAGACCGCCGGCGAGTTTGCCGAGGGTGGAGACCGCGAAGGGGTCCGCCGCGCCGGAATCCGGCTCGACGGTTTCCAACTTCTCGACGGAAACGTCCGGCAAAGCCGACTGAATCGCGGGCCAGTAAGGCGACGGCGGCAACGGCGTCGCGTCGTCGTCGGTGCGCGGATAGCTCACCCAGAGAAATTCGCCCGGCCGTGTGACCGCGACGTAGGCCAGCATTCGCTCGTCGAGAAGCTGGCGCGATCGAGTCTGGCCCAGTTGAACGCCGGCCTTCGCGAGTTTTTCTCGATCGTCGTCGGCGAAGATCGTGTCCTCGGGAATGCGCTGCGGGAATTGCCCTTCGGCCATGCCCAGAATGAAGGCGGCGCGGATCGGCGGATGGCGGCTGCGCTCGATGGAACCGACCAGCACCTGATCGAGCGTCGCGGGGACAAGACCGACGGTGAACTCGGAGAGACCGGACTCGATAATCTCCTGAAACTGCCGGCCGGTCATCCGCTCGTCGCCCAGCGCGATGATGACCTCGTCGAGAAGTTTGACGAGATCGGACCAGACCTGTTCGTGCTCCTCCGCCTCGTCGAGATCGCCGCGCGCAATGGCGGCGTCGCACCATTGCGCGAGGGATGCGCGGACGTTGAGTCTCTCTTGTAACGAGTAAAGCTCAGACACCCATTCTCGGCAGGGGCTGGGGACCAGGGGCTGGGGGCTAGGGACCAGGGACTCCGCACCACTGGCTCCTGGCCCCTGACCCCTGGCCCCTTCATTCGCCGGCCACCACTCCCCAATCCGCTCGCGCAGCGCCTTACGCGAATGATTCACCCGCGCCAGCGCCCTCCGCGCGGCAGGCGTCGCCGCGCGCCGTCGGTCGCCGGGCTGGACCGGATAGCTCCACGGCTCCTCCCACGCCGCCGACGTATTCAAGCCGTGCGCCAGTTGATAGTTTTCCAACGCGTCCGCCTCGTCGTCCCGCAGACCGCACAGGCCCGTCTTGAGCAACTGGGCCATCGCATGATCGAACGGGTCGCCCGCGCGCATGGAGATGGCCGCGCGGACGAGCTGCACCAGCGGGTGATGGTAGGTCTGGCGGCGGCGATCGATGAAGAACGGGATATCGTGCGCCGCGAGTTCGGCGGAGAGCAGATCGTGATAGGCCGTCAGGTCGCGGACGATGACGGCGATTTCGCGATAACGCAGCGGACGCTCCTCGCGCTGCACCAGATCGACGATCGTCCGGACGGCGGCGGCGACCTCGGAACGGCGATCATTCGCTTCAATGAGACAAACCGATGACCGTTGCGGATGGCGGATCGAGCTTACCCGTCGCGGCGGGGATGGCGAATTTCCGGAAAAAAGCCGCTGTTCTAATTGAGCAAGTAGCGGCGTATCATGAAACCGCGGGCAGCCCTTCTCGCCAAGGAGAATCGGCTCATCGATCGACACACCGGCCTCACGCAGCGTTCGCGCGAGGTTGAACCAGGTTCGCTCCGTCCTCGCAAACAGAGAGATGTCGTCCGGCGCGGCGTCGAGGTCGCGGATCCGCCCGCGATCAGGATCGAGCAGCAGGGCCAGTTCCACATGACCGACGCGCTGGGCGAGGCCGACGATCATTCGCATTTGCTGCTGCGTCAGCCCTGCAAAGCCGTCGATCCAGACCTGCGCGCCGTCGAGCCATTCGATCCAATCGAGCCGGGCCCGCGCCAAATCCAGGACGCGCTCGGGATCGACGCGATCCGATCCGAGATAATCGAGATAGGCCCGCAGGAGCAGGGCCATGTCGTGCAGGCGCGGAGCCGAAGGGTCGCCGGCGGATTCCGCGCTCGCCGCTGCCGCGTCCAACTGATCGACAGTCACCGCCTCCTGAAGCAGCTCGACGATCCCGTGGGCGACGGCGCTGATGAAGCCGGCCCGCTCCGCCACCTTGCCGAATTCGCGCAGCTCGCGGCGATGCTGCTGGATCAATCGCCGCAGGGCCATCTGCCGGCCGATGGGCGAGAGCGGCGTCGGGATCGGACCGTGGGGACCGGCCTTGGATTCGTTGAGGATGCGATGGGCCAGCCGTCGAAAGCTGAGCACGTCGCACCGGCCCAGCGCCGGCGAGGCCGATCGCGCCAGGAGCCCGCGCTCCATTTGCAGGGCCGCCTGCTCCGGCACGAGAAGGATGAGCTTCGACCCGTCGGTCAGGCTCTGGGCCAGGGCTTCGCAGATGCGCGACAGACACCAATGGGTCTTCCCGCTTCCAGCCCGACCGGCGATGAGACGAATGGACATGAAGAGAGCCTGTCCGTATTGCGGAAACCTTCCGACGTTTCAACGAGAACTTGCACTGCGGGGACGATAACGATGATATAGAATGGGCGTCGCCGTAGCGACCGTCAAGAAAGGATTCGAGCCTTGCCGCCCGCCGCCACAGTTCCATCCGAGACCGACTGGATCAGCTACCTCCTTCAATTCAAATCTTACTACATCCTCTTCGCCGCGGCAGCGATCTCCACGGCCGTTGCGACCCCTCTCTACATCCTCCTCGCAAACAAAATGGGCTGGGTCGATCAGCCCGGCGGACGAAAGCGCCACGAGCGGGCCACCGCGACGATGGGCGGGCTGGTCATCTTCGGCGTCGTCCTTGCCGGAACGCTCGTCGCCATGCACCTGAACAATCTGGTCAGCCAGCGGCTCCAGGAGAAGGTCGTCTACGTCTACGGCATTCTCGCCTGCACCGGATGCATGGTCCTGCTCGGCATGATCGACGACCGCCATCAGATTCGCCCGAAGGTCAAGCTGCTCGTGCAGGCCGTCGTGGCCATCGCGGCGGTCTCGCTCGGCTTTCGTGTACAGGCGATCACGATGCCGGGTTTTGAATCGGTGAACCTGCCGGTCGCCGTCGGCGTCGTCGCATCGCTTCTTTGGATCGTCGGCATCACCAACGCGATCAACCTCACCGACGGGCTGGACGGCCTCGCCGCGGGAATCTGCTTCCTCGCCGCCGCGGTCAACGCCGTCGTGGCCATCTGGCTCGGCAACTATTACATGACCGTGATGATGGTGCTGATGGCCGGGTCGCTGCTCGGCTTTCTGCGGTGGAATTTCCACCCCGCGCGGGTCTTTCTCGGCGACACCGGCTCGCTTTCGCTCGGGATGTTCCTGGCCCTGGCGTCGCTGCAATCGGCGCAGAAAGCGCACACCGTCGTCCTGATTCTCGTGCCGCTCTTTGCGCTCGGCTATCCGATCTTCGACACGCTTCTGGCCGTCGGCCGGCGGATGGTCCGCGGCCAGCCGCTCTTCGCGTCGGACCGCGACCATATTCATCATCGCTTGGTCGATCGCGGGAGGAGCCCCTCGGCGGCGGCGATCCAGATTTACGTTGCCAGTATCATTGTTTGTCTGCTCTGCCTCGCGGCGATGACGGCGCACCATTTGGTACTCGGCCTGATCATCGCCGGTGTCATCTTCATGGCCCTCTTCTCCGCGCGGGTGCTCGGCTATCTCGAATGGGGCGGCTGGGCCTCGCGCTGGTCGGGTCGGCAGGAAACCAAGGTTCTCCACGCCGCCGCCAATCTGGCGCGCCTGAAAATCCAACAAGCCGCCAACCCGCAGGAGCTGGTGCGCGCCCTCGCCGTCATCGCGCCGGAGATCGGCTGTCATGAAGTCGTCTTGATCGACCGCGGCGCGGAGACGACTTGGCGAGAACCCGGGTCACATCCCGAGGCGGGCCGGCAATTTGAAGTCGTGCTCTCGGAAGGCCGGGCAATTCGGTTCACCTCCCCTGGCAGCAATTTCGATTCTGAACGGCAGGGATTGATCGGGGAATTGAGTCGATTGGTCGAACAACGCTTATCGGATTCTGAGTAAGGTCTATATGACCGAGTTCATCCTCTTCACAATTTTCATCGCCTTGATCGCGACCGTTGAGTGGCTTCGATATCGGAATCTTGAACAACGGCGGCCCAACCAAGTTCCCCGCTCAACACCGGTCATGTGGCAGGAGGAACGCCTACTGATCTATGCCTGCATCGCCATGTTTTTTGTTCTCAGGTTCCTCTATGCAAGTGAACGGCGCACGAACTTACGATCAAGTTCTTCATCACCGGATTGGGTTCACTATATCGAAGTTGGCGCCTGGGCTGTCATCATTATTTGCGGTTGCATAATCGCCTATCGTCGTGTTCGTTGGAAGAATAAAGCGGTACAATTTCATTATGAGTTATGCCCACATTGTGGCTACGCGTTGAAGGGCCTGCCACAGAAACACGTCTGCCCGGAGTGCGGCAAGGCGTACGATCTTTACCAAGTCAAACGCGATTGGAATCGGGCGACGAGAAAATAAACGACGCTGTCATTCCGCCATCCCCAGCACCGGCCGTTTCATCCGCTTGTCGATGAACGTGACGAATGTGTTCATGATGAGAATGGCCCAGTAACACTCCCCTTCGACGACGCCGTACAGGCGCATGAAGATCGTCAGGACACCGACGCCCGCACCGAAAACCAACTGTCCCTTGGCGCGCATCGGCGTCGAGGTCATGTCCCCCGCCAGTAAAAACGCACCAAGCATCAGTTGCCCGGCCGTCAGGTGATAGAGCACATAGGCGAATCCGACCCAGCGGCCCTGTTCGACGGCGAAGACCGGCAGCCAGCGATAACCGTGCGCGTCGCCGCCCCTTTCAATCGGCAGCAGCGCCGCTGCAATCGCCGCCGCCGCCAGCACCGCGACCGGAACCTGCCAGCGGAGATAGCCGCGATAGACCAGGTAGAGGCCGGCGACGATGATGGCCAGCGTGCAGGTCTCGCCGATCCCGCCCGGCACCGTGCCGAGAACCGTATCGATCCACGGCGGCAGCGAATCGCGCAGCAGCGGCGCGAAGGCCATGTCGTCGTCCGGATCGATCTTTCCGTCGGCGAATCGCCGCAGCGCCGCGACCGGCGGTTCCATCAGCACGGCGTTCGCCGGCGATCTCTTGGGAAGCGACCCCCAGCCCTGGTACGCCGAAATTTCAACCTTGATCGATACGTTCAGATCGCCCGTGATGACGTGCGTCGGCGTCAGGACTGGCGCGGTCACGCCCTGGCCGGTCACGGCCAGCGTGTTGAGGAAGAGCAGTTGCACGACGACCCGCCCCACCAGCGCGGGGTGCCAGAGGTAATGGCCCAGCCCGCCGAAAAGCACCTTTCCGACGACGATGGCGATCATCGCGCCCAATGCGGCGATGTACCACGGGGCGGTCGCCGGAAGCGTCAGTCCCACAAGCAGGCCAATCAGCCCGGAATGGGAAAGACCGCCGACGACGGTCCGGCCGCGGGCAAAGGCGATGGCCAGATCGGTCCCGACGGCAGCAAAGACGGCAACGGCAAGGACGGTCATCGCCGCGGGGCCGAAGATCACGATTCCCCAGATGGCGGGGATCGACGCGGCCAGCGCCCAGGCGCGGAGGATGTCGTCGTGCGTGTTGCCGCTGATGCGGTGCGGCGGGGCTTCGGCGGAAAGACTCGTCGGGAAAGTCCAGGCTTGCGCGCTCATGAGGACGTCGTTCTCCTCACGGATTCAAACCGCTGCCGCGTTCGTTCAATCGTCTGGGAAAGCGGCAGCGACGCGGGGCAGACGTAACTGCACAGCCCGCAATCGATGCACGCATTCATTTGCGTCAGGCCATCGCGGTCCCACGTCGGATGGGACTCGAGCTGCACCAATTCCGGCGGATCGAGGCCGACCGGACAATCCTCCACGCACCAACCGCAATGAATGCAGGGAATCGGGCTCCGCATGGTCTCAGGGCCGAAGAACAGCAAAGCGGTCATATCGGCGGTCACGACGGCGTCTTCGTGCGCGAAAGCGACGCCCGTCAGCGGACCGCCGCACACCACGCGAGACAACGGCGCGGTCGTTCCCAGCCGTTCGGCCAGATGCGCTACCGGCGTGCCGATGGCAACGCGATAGGTGCCGGGCCTGGCGATGGCGTCGCCGGCGATCGTCAACAGCACATGCGTCATCGGCCGGTTGTCGAAAACCGCCTCGGCCGCCGCACGGACCATCATCAGCGGCAGGACCAGCACGCCGACGTCCAATCCGCTTCCGCCCGGCGGTACTTCGCGGTCCAGCAACGTCTTGATCAGCATCGTGGGGTGACATTGCGGATAGCGACTGGCCAGCGGCACGACCTCGACGAACCGCCCCGCCGCTTCGCCCTCTATGCGCCGCGTGACGCGGCGGTGTCGATAGGGAATCGCCAGAATGACGCGTTGAACGCCCAGCGCATCGGCGAACTCGCAGGTCGCGTCGACCACTCGGCCGGGCTCCTCCACGATCGTCCGCAGGTCGCCGGTCAGATAGGGCTCCGTCTCCATTGCATTGACGATGAGATCGGTCACGCCCGCCGTCGTCGCCTGACGCACCACGACATGCCCCGGCGCACGAGGGTTCGGGCACATGACGCCGCGTTCGGCGAGCTGTGCGAAAAAGGATTCCCCGTCCCAATCCCAAGGTTCCTGATGCGCTTCGTCGCGGCCGTCCGGTTCCAGCGTCGCGCACGGTTGGTAACCGTCGTTCGCCGTCCAGACGCGGCCCAGGTCCGTGATCTTTCCGGAGGTCGGCGCATGAACGGGGAGGGCGTCCGCCATCGTCGGCCGCGAAAGCCGCTGCCCGCGAAGAACGCGATCACCGACCTTGACCATCGGGGTCGTCGAAAGATCCTGTCGAACCTGGAGCGGGACGTGCAGCGCCGACGCGACTTTGAGCGACTCCATCGGCCGGCGCGCGGTAATGGCCTTGTAGTCGGGAAGAAAAAGCCCGCCGTCGAATCCTCGACGCGGCCCCAGAAGGTTCAGCAACAATGACATCGAAAAGGACCCGCACCCGTCGATTATCTGGGGACGAAGCTAACCGTGATGTGCATGATGGTCCAGTAGAGAAACGACTCGGGCGCCAGCAGCCACGCCAATGACGTCGTCTGGCCCCAGGCGAGCGTCCAGGCGAGGCCGACAACCATGAGCACGACGACCATGCCGATGTGCAGCGTTTTGAAGCCGCGGACGCTCGTGCGCATCCACTGCCACCAGCCGTGCGGCGGGGCCTTGGGCGGATGCCTGGCGAACTGGTACGCCGCAAAAATGTACCACGCGACGACGTGGAAGAGGATGAGCGAGTAGGCCCGCTGCGTCAGCACGAGCGAAAGGCCCAGGACGCCGGCGACGCCGAACATGACCTTGAAGAGGATCGCATGGGTTCGAAAGAGCGCGCGGGCGTCGGGATAACCCAGCCGCGCGGCGAAATGCCGCCAGACGATCGCGAACCCGACGGCCGCCAGCACAAAGGGGCCCGCGCTCAAGGCGATCTTGAGCGGCATCGACATCGATCCATCCATCCACCACGAATGCGCCGCGGCCCATTCCGCAAGGGCCGACGTCGGCTCGGTCAATTTCTTGAAGTAGAGGCCGTATGGGATCGGCGCCCAGATAAACGATGCCATCGTGAAAACAATGAGACCGGTCATTGCGCGAACCAGCCCCTTGAACGCCGCCTTGTCGGAAATCGGCGCGGCGTCGCCCAGGACGTTGTAGAACATCGCTTCGTCACGGAGTTCGTGGACGAGGAAGTATAGGTAGACGCCGCTGTAGAGCAGCAGGTTGGTTTTACCGCCGCCCTTGTAATAGATCGTGCACAGCCCCGCCCCCGCCATCAACAAACCGGCGGCCCAAAGCCGTTGGCGCAGGTTCTGGTTCTTCGGCGACGAGATCATGAAGAAGAAACCGATGAGGATATGCGGGATGGTGATGTAGCGCATCGCCGCCTCGGAGGCCTCACGGATGAAGCGGATGTCGGCGGGGTGCCGATTCAGAATGCTTCGTTCGAAGTAATAGCCGCACCAGAAAACGAAAACGATGGCGGCGGTGTAAAGGCCGGCGCGCAGGAAATTGCGCTCGGTCACGCCCAGTCGCGCACGTTCCGGTCGAGCGGAATAATCCATGGCAATCGTGGGAGAACTCGTCCCGTTGGCCATTTCCGATCGTGCTCCAAAAACCAGCGAGGCGGCCGCGGTCCGTCCATGGGCCGCCGACGAGTAAGAAATACCTTAACGTTTTGAGGACGAAAGGCAAGCCGACTCGGCCTTATTCCTCTTCCGCCGCTTCGACCAGTTCGGCCGCGGCCTTGCGACCGCCGATGAAGCCCAGTTTCGAGGGGGCCGAGAGAAATTCGACGATCCGCTTCCCGGTCCGCGTCCGGGCCTTCTCGGTAAACGCCTCGACCGCTTTGCGAAACGGCAACTCCGATCTAAAAAGCGTGCGATAGGCGTCGCGGACTTCGTTGATTTCATCCGGCTTGAACTGGCCGGAGCGGCGCAGGCCGATCGCGTTGTAACCCACGCACTGCGACTCGTGCAGCGTCTTCATGTACGGCGGAACATCCTTGGTCACGCGGGCGCCCCCGCCGACCATGACATACTCTCCGATCCTCGCGAATTGATGGACGAGCACATAGCCGCTGACGATGGCGTTGTCGCCGATGACGACGTGACCGGAGAGGCCGGTGCAGTTGTAGACTTTCACGCCGTTACCGAGTTCGCAATTATGGCCGATGTGGGCGTAGCCGAGGATGAAACAATTTTCACCGACGATCGTCCATGACTCCGGCTGCGTGCCGCGATGAATCGAGGCGAATTCACGGACGATCGTGCCGGCGCCGATTTTGCAATACGATCGCTCGCCGCCGAAGTGAAAATCCTGCGGCAAATGGCCGATGACCGCGCCGGGATGGATCTGGCATCGTTCGCCGATCTCCGTCCAACCGGAGAGATAGGCATTGGGGTAAATCTTGACGTCGGCGCCGATCTTGACCGGCCCTTCGACGACGACGTGCGGGCCGATGTCGGCAGAGGGGTCAATCTGAGCTTGCTTGTCAATGATGGCCGTGGGGTGAATGGGCATATCGTGAACCGTCTCCAATGGTCTTGTATGTCGTATTAGGCCCCATTCTAAGCCGCAATTCTCCCCCTGACGAGTACCCTAATTTACCAATTGGGCTATAATGAAGGCCTATCGCCCGGAGTTCATGCTGGTGCCCGCACCGTCCGTTTCATTCGTTTCCCTCGGCTGCCCCAAGAATCTCGTCGACTCCGAGAAAATGCTCGGCCTGCTCGCCGAGGCGGGCTGCGGGATCGTCGGCGACGGCGGCGGCGCGGACGTGGTCGTCGTCAACACCTGCGGCTTTCTGTCTGCGTCTCGCGAGGAGGCGATCGAAATATTGCAGGAAGCCGCCGAGCAGAAAAAAAATGGCGAGATCAAGCGGCTCGTCGTCGCCGGCTGTCTCGTCCAGCGCGACGGTCAGGGGCTCGTCGAAGAAGTTCCGGAGATCGATGCACTGGTCGGAGTGAACAACCGCGGCGATATCGTACGGGCGGTGCTGGGCGAAAAGTCGAAACGTCGAAACGTCAAGACGTCGAAAAAGGGCAATGAACGGACGGTTTTTCTCGGCGAATACCATTCCTCCTCCTGGATCGAGGCCAACAAGTCCGATCGCTCGCGGCTGCGGCTGACACCGACCCATTACGCCTACTTGCGGATGAGCGAGGGCTGCAATCAGAAATGCACCTTCTGCACGATCCCCTCCATTCGCGGGCCGATGCACTGCAAAAGCGTCGACGAGATCATGGCCGAAGCCCGTGAGCTGATCGACGACGGAGCCGTCGAACTGAATCTCATTGGTCAGGACACCACGAGCTACGGCAAGGACATCGGCTATGCGCCGGGCCTGTCGGGTCTGCTTCGTGAATTGAACACGCTCGACGGGATCGAGTGGATTCGGTTGATGTATGCCTATCCCTCGGATTTCGCGGACGAGATGATCGACGCGATCGCCGAGCGTGAAAAGGTCGCCAAGTATATCGACATCCCGTTGCAACATATCAACGATCGAGTGCTCAAGGCGATGTACCGCCGCGTCACGCGAAAGGAAACTGAGGTCCTCCTCGAAAAACTGCGCAAGCGGATTCCCGGCGTGGCCATCCGTACGACCTTCATCTCCGGTTTCCCCGGCGAGACGGAGGCGGAGCACAAGGAGCTTTGCGAATTCGTTCGCGGCTTCGGTTTCGATGCGATGGGCGTCTTCCCCTATTCCAGCGAGCCCGGCACGCCGGCGCATCGAATGAAAGGCAGACTGTCGCAGGAAGCCATCGAACACCGCGTCGTCGAGCTGATGCAGGTGCAACAAGAAGTCGCCTTCGCCAGGGCCGCCGCCGCCAAGGGCCGGCAATTGCGCGTGATGATCGACGACTTCGGCAAGGACGGCGTCTATCCCGCGCGCCACCAGGGCCAGGCGCCCGAGGTCGACAGCACGACCTACGTCGAAGGCGGCGAATTTGATCCCGGCGACTTCGTCACCGTTCGCTGCTCCGGCCACCGCGATTACGATCTGGTCGCTCGACCGCTCGGTCAATCACTTCCCGTCCTTCAATAGTTTGCCATTCCGCGTCCTCCGTCTATAGTGCCGTCATGGCGGAATTGCCAACCCCCTCGACGCCTCGTCCCGGCGCGGCACTTCGTTGGTTTGTGACGCTGCTGATCCTCGCCACCGGCGCGCTGGCGATCGCGTGGGGATTGCGGCTCGTCGGCGGCGGACACGACGACGCGCAGCAATTCAAACAAGAACATCATCCGACGGCGATCGCCCTCGGCGCGACGCTGCTCGTTCTCGGCATCGTGTTCTTCACCCTGCACGCCCACTATGCGCGGCGAATGCTCAACAGCATGATCGGCTTCGGAAATTGGGTGGACATCCTGCCGCCGGGGAGGAGAAAACTCGACCTGCTTCTGGTCAGCGTCCTCGGGCTCTTCCTCGAAGTCACGCTGATCCGCTGGCACGGCACCGAGTTTCGCGCCTGCGCCTATTTCAAAAACATCACCTTGCTCGCCTGCTTCCTGGGGCTGGGACTGGGCTTTGCCCGGGCCCGGCGGCCGGTCGTCAGTTTTCCGATGATGCTCGTCCTGCTCGCGATGCAAGTGATTTTCATGGACGTGCTAAGCCTGGCGGAGGCGGATCGCGCGATCCGCAACCCCATCGCGTGGGAGGTCATGTGGGGCCTCGGGACCGTCACGCATCTTCTTCACCTGTTGGTCTTTTACGGGTTTTTCGCGGCCCTGTTCGTCAGCACCCTCGTGATCTTTATCCCGATTGGTCAACTCACGGGCCGGCTAATGGACTCCGCCGCACCGCTGACGTCCTACACCATCAACATCATCGGCAGCATCCTCGGTGTCGTGCTCTTCGGCGCGGTTTCATACCTCTGGCTACCGCCGTCAATCTGGTTCGGCGTCGTCGCCGCCCTCGGTCTCTACCTGGGACGATTGAGCCGCGGCGGGCTGGCGATCAGCGGCTGCGCGGTCGCCGTCATGCTCGCCTGGATCAGCTATGAACCGCGCACCGACATCCGCAACATTTATTCGCCTTATCAGCGTCTGGAGGTCAAGACGGACAATGCCCCGCTTTCCGACGGCCGGCTGGTCCATCAGGGCGTCTGGGTCTCGGCAAACAAGACTTATTACCTTCAAGGTTTCAATCTGTCCGACGAATTCGTCGCCAAGTGGAAGGATCAGGTCGACGAAATTCGGTGGAAGTCGCTCTGGTACAACCTCCCCTACCATTTCAAGTCAACGCCGGGCCGCGTTCTCGTGGTCGGCGCGGGAGCGGGCAATGACGTCGCCGCGGCGGTGCGCAATGGAGCCCGGGCCGTCGACGCCGTGGAAATTGATCCGGCCATCCGCTGGGTCGGCGAAAATTATCACCCCGAGTCGCCCTATCAAGCCCCCGGCGTGCACGTCATCACCAACGACGCCCGAGCCTTCATGAAGCGCAGCCCGCCCGGAACCTACGACCTCGTTGTCTTCGGCTTGCTCGATTCGCACACGCTGCTCTCCGGCATGTCGTCCATCCGTCTGGACAATTTCGTGTACACACAGGAATCGATGGTTGAGGCACGGCGTCTGCTCGCACCGGGAGGATTGGTCTGCCTGTCATTCGCGGTCGGTCCGGACGGCCCTTTCACTGCGCGAATATACAAGATGCTGAAAAACGCGTTCGGACATTCGCCGCGCACCTTCGGCTTCGAAGGGCGGGACACGATGTTCATCATCGGATCGATGCCCACGGACGTGATGCCATCAACACAGCCGAATGGCACACTCAAATTGGCCGTCCCCGAGACCACGCCCATCGTCACGGCCAGCGCGAAGAAGCTCGACCCGCCGCCCGCCGAAGACGACTGGCCCTTCCCCTTCCTGCCCGGCCGGAAGTGGTCGGACTTCCCCAAGCCCTACATCTATCTGATGGCGATCCTCGCGCTCATCTCCGTCGTCTGGGTCCTCGGCACGGCCGAACGCGGCACGACGCTCGACGGCCACTTCTTCTTCCTCGGCGGGGCCTTCCTGCTCATTGAGACCAAGGGCATCACCGAACTCGCCCTCGTCTTCGGCACGACCTGGATCGTCGCCAGCGTCGTCATCACGGCGATCCTCACGCTGATCCTCTTTGCGAACTGGACGGTGCATCTGGCCCGGCCGACGCGACCGCACCTGGCCTACGTCGGCCTCATGCTTGCGCTTCTGGCGGGCTATTTCATCCCAGTTCATACGCTCCTGGACAAAAGTTGGGCGACGGCGGCGATTGGCTCGTCCATCCTGCTCCTTTTGCCGCTCTATTTCGCCGGCATCATCTTCGCCACTTCGTTGCAGAAGGCCCGCTCGCTCCCCTCGGCGTTTGCCAGCAATCTCCTCGGCGCGATCCTTGGCGGCCTCTGCGAATACCTCAGCATGGTCACCGGCTTCCGGGCCTTGTACCTCGCGGGGATGGCGCTCTACGCGATCTCCTGGCTCTGTCTGGCCGCCCGGCGAAAAACCGCCGAGACCGCTCCCGGTGTTTGATCGCGTCTGATAAGCGGGCAATCGCGACCGCTCCCGCCAAATTATCTCGTCGCCGCCCCAGGTTGAATCCTCATCCTCCGGACCTCCCCATCCGAAAAGGAGGGGGGAAAGCCCTGTAGAGGATCGGCCGTGATCACCTTCGTTTCCAAGCCCGACCGGCGACGCGAGCTTCGGCACAACGCCGACGACGTGATCCGCTGGAAGCGGCCCGGCCGCATCGAAGATCACAAGGGCTGGACCCTCGACGCCTCGCATTCCGGCATCGGCTTTCTCGCCCTGACCGAAGCGGCCCCGAAAGTCGGCGAGGAAATCCACCTCCGCAAACTCGAAGGCGAACTCTGGACCACCCTCGAACGCACGGTCCGCGTCGCGCGGGCAGACCCCACGACGAATAACGAGTTCGTGGTCGTCGGCTGCACCATCTTCTAGTGGACAGTGGTCAGTGATCCGTGGCCAGTGAATTGGTCACGCGCTCATCGCGGCGGCCGGCGTTTGTTCCGCGAGCATTTCCAACATCTCGATCTTGAGCTGCCGGATCTTTTCACCCCGATACAGCCAGCGCGGATAGCTGCGGGTCGGCGGACCCACCTTGGAGGCGTGCGCGAGGACAAAGGCGTTCCAATAGGGCTCCGCCAGACCGAAGCCTCTGCGGAGGTCGGCGACCCACCGTTTGAAAAGCATCCGCTTCCACCATTTCCAATAGTGGTTCGGATCGGCCACGATCGTCGTCAACTCATTGACGCGCCAGCCCGTACCTCCGAGCAGTTCGCCGACCTCCGGCGGGGTGTATCGCCGCCAATGGCCCTCGATGCCCGGCCAGTTCAACCGCAGCGGCGCCGGCTCGCCGCGCAAGAGCGACTGCGTCGCCTCGAAGCTGATTGCATTCTCGGCGACCAGGCTCACGGTCGCGCCCGGAAGGCAGACGCGGTTGAGTTCAAAGAGCGCGAATTCGGGATCGTTCTGCAACCGCTCCAGACACCCCCAGAAGAGCGCCAGGGAGAACTGACCATCCGCGATCGGCCAGGCGCCGCGCTCCAGGTCGTGCTCGACCAGCGTGTATTCAAATCGGCGGTCGCCGTCGGGATGAGACCGGACCCGGCGCATCGGCTCGTTCTCGTCGCGCTCCGATCCACGATCGGCCGCGCCGCACGGCATCAGGCAGGTCACATCCCGATAGCCGAGCTGCGCGCAAAGATAGGGCACCTCCGCCCCGTAGGATCCGATCACCAGGCAGCGGTCGCTCGCGCAACCGGCCGACGGCAATCGCGAGAGCGATTCGTGCAGGCGCTGGGCGTTACGGAGGATCTCCTGCGCCTCGCCGCCCGCCTCCTCCGGCCGCTTGAGCGCATCGCCGTTCACCAGATGGCGCAACGTCGATCGAACAGGTCGAGAGTATTTCGGCGAGGCTGGTGCAACCATGAGAATCCCAACAAACATCGACGGATTGGCACGGGCGGCCTGAGGGGTCGGCGCTCCGGCCATGAATTCCCATGCCGCCGGGGAATCCCGGCGCAAAAACCGCCGAGCGCCGGCGTTTCTGGCAAAGAAACCGGCAAGGGATATCATTCATCGCACCCGAATGGAGGATCGCCCCGTGGAGACTTTTCAGACCTCACCCGCCGTCCCTTCGCCGCGACGAATGCCGCTGCTGGTGGGAATCTTCGTCGGACTCGCCGGCGGCTGGCTCCTCGTCGGGCAAATCCGCGGCTACACCGACGGTCGAAACGCCGAACCGCGCACCGTCACGCCGCGCGGCGACCTGGCCGCCGACGAAAAGAGCACGATCCGTCTTTTCCAGGAAGCCTCCCCGTCCGTCGTCTTCATCACCAGCGTCGCCTATCGCCAGGAGAGGATCGGCTTCCGAATCTATGAAGCCCCCGAAAAGGGCACCGGCTCCGGTTTCATCTGGGACAAGGACGGCCACATCGTCACCAACTTCCACGTCGTCGGCGATGCGAACGAACTGCAAGTCCGCCTGGCCGACGGCACCACTTCCAAGGCGGACGTCGTCGGCGTCGAGCCCGACAAGGACATCGCCGTCCTGAAGATCCATGCCCCGGAAAGCAAACTGCGCCCGATGCCGGTCGGTACATCGAAAGATCTTCAAGTCGGCCAGAAGGTCTTCGCCATCGGCAACCCCTTCGGACTCGATCAGACCCTGACCACCGGCGTCGTCAGCGCGCTCGGTCGAACGATCAAGGCAATCACCGGCCGCACGATCGAGGACGTGATCCAGACCGACGCGGCCATCAACCCCGGAAATTCCGGTGGCCCCCTCCTCGACAGCGCGGGACGAATCATCGGGCTCAATACCATGATACTAAGCCCGTCCGGCGTCAGCGCCGGCATCGGCTTCGCCGTCCCCGTCGACACGGTCAACGAAGTCGTGCCGCAGTTGATCCGCTACGGTCGCGTCCGCCGCCCGCTCATGGGAATCGTCCCGGTCTCCGACCACCTGATGCGCCAATGGGGCCTGCGCGGCGTGATGATTGGCGAAGTCTCCGAGGGCGGCGGCGCGGCGGAGGCGAAACTGCGCGGCGCACAGGTCACCCGCGGCGGCGAAGTGATCCCCGGCGACATCATCGTGAAGATCGACGGCAAGCCGATCAACAGCTACGACGATCTGCGCGGCGTCCTCGACAAGCACAAAGGGGGCGACGTGGTGAACGTCATGATCAACCGAGGGGACAAGGAGCAAACGGTCGACGTTCGTTTGCAGGAGTCGAAGTAGAGACGGACGGGAGCCAACGGGAATCAGACTCGACCGATGCGCAGCCCACGATCGTCGTCACTGCCCGGGATTGTCATCCAGCGCCAGGAGGAATGCGATGAGATCCGTCTGCTGCTGATAGGTATTCCCGCTTGCGGGGTCGACGTAGAACTCGTGGCCTCCGCCTTCGACGCCGACAGTCACCAGTGAGGGGTCGGCGGCGTTGTTGTCCATCAAGATCCGGCGAAGGTCCCGGTCCAGCAGCACACGAAGCGAATTGCCCGCGTCGATCGTTCGCCCGGCCATGCTCGTGCCCGGAATACCGATACCGCCGGGATCGTCGACGACATAACTCCCATCCGGAAGAACACGAATCGCTTCCGCCGTCGACGCCACGCTTCCGTCATGCAGGTACGGCGCCTTGAAATAGGTCCCCAATAGGCCGGTCACCTTGTAGCCGCCGTTGGGATTGTCCAGCCCTGGCGGAAGTAGCAGGTTGCTTGATGCGCCGGGATCCGGGGGGAGGACCAGCAGATTCGGATCGGCCGGCAGCGGCACCGGCTGGTCGAAGCCGGGCACCCTTGCTTCCACCAGTCGGCCGTCATAAATGCGCCGGTTCTTTGCCCGCTTCGGGCTGGTCCTGATCTCGTCGTAAGGAATGATTTTGCCATTGGTAAAGTACGGCGGCGCGTGGCAGGCGTCGCAGTTTGCGGCGTGGAATACTTCGGCGCCGCGAAGCACCGCTCCGCGATGAAGGTTGAGCTGATTCTCCAGCGACGTGTTCGAAGGGACGGTCAAGCTCTGCTGAAACGCGGACAGCGCCAAGGCGGAGTACAAGAACGTCTCATTGGGCGGGCTGAAGACGAGGCCATTGAGCGAGAAGAGGGAAGGATTGGGATAGTCGGGAAGTTCCAGAAGCACGCCGCGCTCCGCATCCGGGAAATTCTGGTGCAGCCACTCTGACGGCTTGACATCGTCCGGCAGTCGCAGCGCCGGATCGCCGGCATTCTGCAAAACGAGGCCGAGATAAATCTCCGGGTCGAGATCGGCCACGAGGCGACTGACCGTCGCCGGAGAAAGAAAGTTGATTTCAAACGCGTGCACCGCGCTGGTGATGGCGGTGACACCGCCGAACGGGCCGATCTGAAAGCCCCCGTCCCAGCCCATGCCGCCTTCGCCAAAAACAAAGCAGTCGGGAATCTTGCTGACGGCGGTCGTCGCATCGGCTGCCGCGTCGAAGCCGCCCGGAGGAATCGTGAGCACCAGATCGTCGACGGCCGTCTCGAAGGCGACCGGATCCGGCAGTTGGACGGTATGACCGTCGCTGTCGATGATCCGCCGCCCAGTCCTGGGGAAGCGCGGGTCGAACGGGTCAATCTGATTCTTGTTGAATCGCAGAAAGGAGGACGTCGTGTTCGAAGAGAGCGCGAGGAACAGACCGATGTTCAGGTCGGCATTGGCTCTCCCCGTGACCGTCTGCCCCGATGCAGGATCCACCGAAGCATGGCAGGCCGCGCAGCTGATGCCCCCGCTTTGTAATCCCACAGGCCCGGTTTCGCCCACGGCAATATCCATTCCCGTGCTGACTTCCGAGCCGGCCGGGAAGACAGTGGAGCCCAGTCGCAGGTCTCGATCCGCCCGGATTTTCAGGTTGGTCTCCGCAACGCGCGGCCGCAGCAGCAACGTCAGCAGGGTCTGCCGCCGAAACGCGAGGATGCCGTCGGGGTCTTTCGCGGGATCGACCGGCGCGAGCGAGTCGAGCGTGATCGCGAAGAGCTGATTGGTCTCCGCAAAAATCTGTCCGATAGAGGCCGGGTCTCCCAGCAATTGATTGAAGAAACGGTCCCGCCCGTCGGAGATCAGTTTTTCCGTGATCTGAATGAGCCCGAAACGGGAAAAACTTTCGGGTCGATTGGGATCGAGTCCGGCGGCGACGACGATGGATCGAGCCTCATCGGGACTCTTGAGCGAGCCGAAGTAATCGTAAAATCCCATCGGCTGCACCGGCGCGGGCGCCAACAAGGAACAAATCGCCGGGTCATCGCAGGCCGGGATCGGCGTCAAGAGTAGCGAGAGCGTATCGCAGCGCATGGAGGCCAAGGACAGCACCAACAGGACGGCGGTGCCGAGAAAAAGAATCGGCCCGGGTCGTACTAATCGCCAGTGGTTCATGGGCCTTCATACGGTGGCAATGGTCGGCAGGCACTGATCTGATGCGTAGGCTGTCCGCGCCGGAGCTTCATGATGGTCCGACCTCAAGCCGCCATTGTACCCCTTCGCCCGGGGCGAAGGGCGGCCTCCGGACAAATGATCAAGATGTGGTCGCAGGAAGCGCGGTCGCGTTTGACGGGAGCGGATGGGAATCGAACCCACCAGACGACGCAAAGCGCCGCCTCAACGGCTTTGAAGACCGCGGGGCCCACCAGGAACCCGGACGCTCCCGATGGCATGATACAAGGGAAACCTCTTTAAGCCGAAAACGCGAAAGATCAAAACAAAGACCGCTCCGAATGTACGGATCGAACGCTGAAATATTCGCAAATTCGCGCAACGGCCGCGCCGATCGCGATGATGAGAATGCCGTCCACCGTCCAGCGTAATCGCTCCAGCGGAATAAAGACGATGGCGACCATCAACTGCGCGGCAAACAAGCCGATCAGCAGCCCGCGGACTCGATGCCGGTCGTTGAACACGAAGAAGCCGATCAACCCCAGCGGCACCACGAAGGCCGGCTGTGTCCAGGGACGCTGGACGCGCCAAAGGACCGCGAGCCAAAGAATGGACATGAACATCGCGGCGGCCAGCCAGGTGAACCGACGCGGCGATGCACGGGCAGACAGAACCAGGGTCCAGATGACGACCAACAGCGTTCCCGGCGCGGACCAGGTAATGCTCGAACCCAGCCAGACGCGGAGTTTCCGAAAAAGATTAACGAACGTCTCGCCAGGGTGCGCAGCGATGAAGGTTTGCGCCATCGCCCAGAGTCGCCGGTCGGCCTGAACTTCGGTCAGCCCCTCTTCCCGTCGAAGCCGGTCGGCAATGCCATAGTCCGACTTGTTCAGTCCGGGACTCGCGGCGTAATCGGGGTTGTTGCCGAGATAAAAATTGAGACCGCCGGTCGTCGAGAGCGTCCACTCGCCGACCACGCGGCTGTTTCGATATCCCCAACTCAACGCGGCAAGAAAAACTCCGACGAGAAGAACGCCGGCGCGCAACATTCGGGGACCCGGCCATCCGGTTCGACACGCGGCGTGTATCGCGAACGGGACCGCGAAGACTCCGGCATCCGCGCGCGTCAGCACGGCCAGGCCCAGCAAGGTGGAGGTTCCGGCCCATCGCCACCAGCGAGCGCCGTTTCGACGGGCGTCAAGCGACCGAAGGTAGAGCAGCAAGGCCCCGAACAGCAATGCGATGACCAGTGTTTCGCAGAGGATAAGGGCCTGGAGATATCGAAAGGGCGCGTAGAGCGCGGCGATTAGACCCGCCACCAGCGCCCCGCGATCATCCGAGAGTCCCCGCGCGATCAGTGCGATCAGAATCGTCGAAAGCAGGGAGAGCAGCGTTTGAATCTCGACGACGGCATTGAGAAGCATCCTCCGCCCCTGCCATCGGTCGACGACGGCGATGAGCGCGGGATAGAGCGGCATTCGTTTTGCGCATTCGCCCGTCGGCAAACGGAGAACGCCCTCATCAGAAAGCGTCGTGCCCAACGCAAGATATTCTCTTCCATCGGTGGAGGGCTCGAAATTGAAGAAAAAATAAACCAGCGTGTGGGTCGCCAGCGCCACTACGACGACGGGAATCAGCCAACGACGGCTCGCGTGGACCGCCGGCACGATGGTCGGCGGATCATCGGGCTGCGCGGACATCCAGCGCCTTTTGCAGGGCCGCCACCTGGGCCTCGAGTTCCTTGATCTGCTTGGCCATCTCCGGCAGCCGGGCCGTGTACGCAAACGACCGCAACGCGTCCTTGAGCGGAATCGCCGGCGCTCCGGCGACCGACGTGTCGGCGGGAATGTCGTTCATCACGCCGCACATCGCTCCGAGCTGGGCGTTGTCTCCGATCGTGAGGTGACCGGCGACGCCGGCTTTGCCGGCCATCGTGACATGGTTGCCGACGACGACGGAGCCGGCGATGCCGACCTGTGCGACGAGCATGCAGTCGCGCCCGATCTTCGCGCCGTGGCCGATGGCGATCAGGTTGCTGAATTTCGTTCCGGCGGCGACGACCGTTCGCCCGAGGGTTGCGCGATCGATCGAACAGTTGGCGCCGATTTCCACGTCATCGCCGATCTCGACGATGCCGATCTGCGGAATCTTGTGCCATCGGCCCTGATAAGGCGCGTAGCCCAGACCGTCCTCGCCGATTACGGAACCGGCGTGGATCGTGACGCGATGGCCGAGAATGCTGTCGTCGTAGATCACCACGTTCGGATAGAGCAGGCAGTCATCGCCGATGCGGCAGCCACGGGCGATGTAACAACCGGGATAAATATTGGCGTTCTTGCCGATCTGAACGTCGGCGGCGATGGTCACCTGATGATGGATGTTCGCACCGGGACCGATCTTCGCCGAGGGATCGATCATCGCCCGTGCGTCCACGCCGGTCTGCGAATGCTTGCGAAAACCGTGAACGTGGACCATGACGGCCGTCACGGCGGCATAGGGATCGGCCGTGCGGAGCGCCGTCATGCCGTCGGGAATGGCCTGCTCTCTGGAGACGATGACCGCCCCGGCGCGGGTCGTCTGAAGGGCCTTTTCATACTTGACGTTGGAGAGAAAGCTGATGTCGTCGGGGCCGGCCTCTTCGAGCGTCGCCACGCCGACGATCTGGCGATCGCCGCTGCCCACGATTTCGCAGGGCATCTGATACTTGGCGAGGATGTCGACGAGCTGGGCGAGTCGATAGGCCATATTCTTCAAACCACCCCCCGATCCGACCGCGGGTCCTTCCGCGAGGCCAAGGCCCGATTATGCGGACGAGAACCCGCCTGTCAAACGGAGGAGCGCCGGCCCGGCGGGCCGCTTCGACGATCCTCATCTCCCTCCGATCTCCGCTATAATACGGGCGATAGAACATCATTAACCATCTCACGGGCAAGGTGACACCGCTTGGCGCTCGGACCGATTATTGTGGTTGAAGATGAAAAGCCCATCCGTCAGGGCATCGTCGAGGTCCTGCGCAGCGCAGGCTTTCAGCCGGTCGAGGCCGCCGACGGAGAGGCCGGACTCGCCGCCGCCCGCCGCCCGGACGTCCGACTGGTCCTGCTCGACTTGCTCCTTCCCAAACTCGACGGAATGGATGTCCTGAAGAAACTGCGGACGACGCATCCCACATTGCCGGTCATCATTCTGACCGCCCGCGGAACGGAGGAGGAGCGCGTCGCCGGACTCAAGGCCGGCGCGGACGATTACGTGGTCAAGCCATTTTCGGCGCGCGAACTGCTCGCCAGAGTCGAAGCCGTGCTCCGGCGCAGTCCCGAACGGCCGACCGCCGTCCAGCGGCTTCGGGACGGCAAGCTGACGGTGGATCTGGCGCGGCGAGAATTTCAGGCGGGCCGGGGAGAGCGGCAGGCCCTCTCCGAAACGGAATGCTCGATCCTGACCCATCTCGCGGCCAACGCGGGTCGCGCCATCTCCCGGGAAGAATTGCTTTCGAGAGTCTGGGGCGTCGGCGGAGGCGTCGAGACCCGCACCATCGACATGCACGTCGCCCGGCTTCGGGCCAAACTGTCGGCCGCGACCAGCGATGACGGCGAGCGATACATCGTGACGGTCCGCGGCATGGGCTACATGCTCGGCGCCGAATTGCAGGTGGAGGCGTCGGAGCCGACCGAGCCGCGCGGAGGCGCGTCATGATCCTTCCGCGCACGACGCGACGTCACGCGGCGGTGGCCCTCGGGTTGATCTGGACACTCGTCATGGGCGGATTGGCGTGGGCGACACGGTCCGCGATCCGGTTGGATCAACTTGAAGCGCAGGCGGCACGGGAAAAGGCCGACGACGCGCGCCTGGAACGGGCGCTCAATCGGATGGAGTCGCTGGTCGCGCCGGTTCTCGACCAGGAATGGACGCGGCCCTACGATCATTTCCACGCCTACTACGTCCCGGCCGGCGCGCGCGATCGAATCGACGGTTCCGATGCCAGCGACAAGGTTCTTGTGCCTTCGCCGCTGCGCGATCTGAAGGGCCCTGACTGGCTCCTGCTTCACTTTCAAGGGTCCGGCACGGAAGGCTGGATTTCGCCGCAGCTCGAAAAAGGCGTGGGCTCGGCCGTGCCCGCGGGGGCGATTCCCGCCGCGGAGCGCGCCCGTCAGGCCTCCGCCGCCAACTGGCTGGCTGCGCTGCGCGACCGCTACACGCCGGTCGCTCTTCTGTCCATCCTGGAAGAGGCATTGGCCGCCGACATCACCAGCCGCGGCGATACTCCGCCGAATCGGGAAAGCGCCTCCAATTCGGGTTCACACATGGGGCGCGACGACGTCGCCGGACGGGAATCCGACTCCACTCGCGGCGCCGCGGATTTTTATCGCCGAAGCGCCAAGCTCCTCCAATTACAACGCGAGCGATTCCCCCTGTATCAATGCGAGCCGGAGACCGTCGCCCTGGAAAACCTGGACGCCGGCGGATCGGAAACGTCGCAAAAGACCAGCGGCGCCTGCGTGCAGCTTTGGCGAACCATCATGATGCCCATCTGGCTGGATCTGACGCTCGACGCCCGGCAGCAGCTTGCGCTGGTCCGATCGGTCTCCCTGGAGACCAATCCCTATTGCACCCTTCAGGGAGCCTTGATCGACTGGGATCGGCTCCGCGCGGTGCTGGAGTCAGAAATCAAGGACATTTTTCCCAACGGGCGCGTCGTCCCCGTCAAGATCGATGAATTCGTCGAGCACCGTCCTCAGCACGGAATGATGCAGCGGCTGCCGGTCCGATTGGAACCCAACGAGCCCGTGATCGGCGTGCCGGGCGAGATGTCCACCGGCCTGAAGGGCGGCCTGGCCGTCGCGTGGGGCGCGACGATCCTCGCGCTGCTGGCGATCACTTATGGAACGATGAAGTATGTCTCGTATTCCGAGCGGCGGATGCAATTCGTCGCCGCGGTGACGCATGAACTGCGGACGCCGTTGACGTCGTTTCAGCTTTACAGCGATTTGTTGGGCGATATGTCGTCCGAAGATGGCCAGAAGCGCCGGCAATACGCGGGAATCCTGGGGACGGAATCCAAGCGCCTGGCGCGGCTGGTCGAAAATGTCCTCGCCTATTCGCGCGTCGGGGACCAAAGCCCCCGTCTGAACGCCCAGGACGTTCAACCGCAATCGGTGCTGGAGAGTACTGTCACCATCACGACGGAACAATGCGCCGCATTCGGCAAGCAGTTGATCATCGACAACCAGTGCCCCCGCGACCTGATCCTGCGAACCGACCCCCAGTTGGTCGTCCAAATCCTTTCAAACCTCGTCGAAAACGCCTGCAAGTACAGCGCCGATGCGGCCGATCCGCGCGTCTGGCTGTCGGCGTCGCCCGCCGTCGGCGGCGTCACGATCGAGGTCGACGATGCGGGCGCGGGGGTGCCGCCGCGACTCCGCAAAGCGGTTTTCGATCCCTTCCGGCGCGGCAACGCCGAACCGCAACGCAAATCCAGCGGCGTGGGACTGGGCCTGTCTCTCTCACGCTATTGGGCGGAATGTCTCGGGGGAAACTTGACCATCCGAAAAAGCAATCGCAATGGGGCGCACTACTCGTGCTTTTGCCTGACGTTGCCGGTCCGGCCGCCGGTCACGGCCTGAATCTCACCATTCCAACTCCTCGTCCGAGGGCGCCGGCAGCCAGTTCGCCGCAAAAACGTGTTTCAGGTATTTCAAAATCGCCCCGCGCCGCTGGTCGTCCGACCAATCGCCCTGCCGCTGCACCCAGGCAATAAACACCGGATTGCCCCGCGCCATTTCAAACGCCTTGGCAAAGCTGTCTTTGAACATCGACGCGGCCTTGCGGGACTGCTCCTCGCTCCAATTCGGACGCTTTTTTCGCAGGCCCCCGGCGCCGACTTCCACGCCGCATTCCACCGCCAATTCGTGAGACGGCGCCGTCACGACCCACGGGGTGGCGCCCATTTGCAGGTGCATCGACTCCCGCTTTCCACGCGGCAGCACGATTGTCGAGCCTCGGACCGATGCCCGCTCGGAAATGCCCTCCGCGGACATTTTCTTTCGGATTTCGGCGAGACTCTTCTCATGCCGCGGCTTGGTCACCTGGATGGAAGGGTCGCGTTCCAGGATCAAGAGATCTTCCAGGGTTTGGGCTACCGGCACGTCGGAGGGATCCATGACGATGACGACGCCTTTTTCAAGATCGCGATGGTAATTGCGCTGGATGTATTTTTTCACGTCGAGCACCCAACGGTCGGCCTCGCCCGCGGATTCGTCGCTCCGGGCATAGATGTAAGCCTGCGGCGTGTGATAGAGCCTGCGGCCGTTGTACTCCGCCGGGACGTTGGCGGGGGTTTCCAAGAGCACCGCCGGTTTGGACGGCCCGCAGCCGACGATGGTCGCAAGGATCATGATCGGGACCGACGCGATGAATGAACACAATGGAATCCGAGGTGAATACATCAATCAACTCCCCGGAGCGGGCGGACTCCGAAGCAAAAAACTACCGATCCAACTCCGCCGCAATGATGTTCAAACTGCCCAGCACCGCCACCACGTCACTGATGCAGTGACCCACCACGAGTTTCGGGAAGCACTGGTAATTGATGAAGCTCGGCGGGCGGCAACGAGCGCGATAAGGGCAGTTGCCGCCGTCGGAAGCAAGGTAAAAGCCAAGTTCGCCGTTGGCGGTCTCGTTCGCCCCATAGGCCTCGCCGATCGGCGGCTCAAAGCCGCGATTGGTCATGATCGTCTCGAAATGGTGGATCAAGCCCTCGATGGAGAAATAGACCTCGCGCTTGTCGGGCAGCGTCAACTTGTCATTCGGCAGGACGTTGACCGACCCCGCGGGAATGTTGTCGATGAGTTGGTGAATGATTGAAAGCGACTGGCGCATTTCTTCCAACCGCACGAGATAGCGGTCATAGACGTCCCCGTGCGAGGTGATCGGCACCTTGAAATCAACGGCGGAGGACCCTTTGCCGTCCCAGTTGTCGGCGTAGCAGAGATACGGCTCATCTTTGCGCAGGTCGCGCTTCACACCGCTGGCCCGCGCGATCGGTCCGGTCCAGCTCCATGCAATCGCCTCGTCGTGGTTCATGACGCCGATGCCGCGCGTCCGCTCAACGAAGATTCGATTGCGCGTGAGCAGCGATTCGGTGTCGTTGATCGCCTGTGGCACACGCTTCAAAAACGCCTTGACGTGATCGGGCCATTCGGGCGGCATGTCGTACATCAAACCGCCGACGCGGGTATAGCTCGTTGTAAAACGAGCGCCGCAGATCTCCTCGAAGAGGTCGTAAATGTGCTCACGCTCGTTGAAGGTATAGAGGAACGCCGTGAAGGCCCCGAGGTCGAGACCGGCCGTGCCGATGCACAGCAGGTGGTCCTGAATGCGGGCCAACTCCGCAATGATCGTCCGCAGGGCCTTGCAGCGCGGCGTCAACTCAATGCCGAAGAGCTTTTCGCAAGCGGTATGCCATGCGATGTTATTCGCCATCGGGCTGATGTAATTCATCCGGTCGGTGACGACGACGTACTGGTTGTAGTTGAGGTGCTCGCCGAGCTTCTCAAAGCCGCTGTGCAGGTAGCCGATATGCGGCGTGCAGGCGACGACCGTCTCGCCGTCGAGTTCCAGAACGAGCCGCAGCGTCGTATGCGTCGCCGGGTGCTGCGGACCGAAGTTCAGGGTCCACAAGTCCCCGCCGACGTCTTCACGTTCCAATCGAGTCGGCGCGATGTCGGGCATAATAGCCATTCAAATCTGCTCCAGTTCCTGCGACGGCATCGTAACCGATCTTGGCTCAATCTCAACGTGGGTTGTAGGCGATCGCCGCGATCAGAAGCTCTTTGATGCCTGGCCGGCAAAGGTCGGCCGAGGCGTGAATCGCCAGGTAACGTTTCGACTTGGCGGTCCCTTTCAGGAATCCCCCCGGGTCCGGAAGCGCCGCGCCGTGAATGAAAGAAAGCCGGACGCCATCGTCGGCGGCCGAGATCATGCAGACATTGCCGCCGATGGAACCGAAGGGCTGGTCCGGCTTGAAATAACACAAGCAATTGAATTTGATGGCCTCGATCACGCCGGGAGCGTTCTTGAGCACGAACTGGCGCAGGTCGAGGACCAAGTCGCAAAATTCGTCGGGGCAAGAATCAAGAAATCGGGCGATTTCACTCTCGGATAATTTCGACATGGCGTCTCTCTCGATGACGACGCCATGGTAACCGTTGCTAAGTCATTTGACGCATGGATCCTCCCGCCGTTGACGGCGATGCGACTATTCGGTTAGCAGCAGTTCGACAAGGGGCTGAATATCTGATTCGTCGACGATGTTGTTATGGCCGAAGTCGGCGTGGCAGACTTCCGGCGGAGTACTCGTGCCGGTCAGTACGGCTTGCACGAAGGGCCCGATGTCTTCTCCGTCGGTCGTGCCGCTGGCGTTCATGTCGCCGTCGGGGGTGATGCCGGCGCAGGAGTCGACGGGGCCGGGCAGGAGGTAGGCTTCGCCCGCCAGCGATCCAACGAGAAAACGCGTGTCATCGACCGACGCAATCGAATAACCGAACTGTTCCCCCTGGAAGTAGCCGTCGTAGAGCCGGATCAGGGTCCCGGTGTCTCCGTCAAAGAGCGCGACGACTCCGGTGCTGGCGTTGTTGGTCGCGGCGCTGATCAGCAGATTGTCGCCGAGAAAATCAACATCCCAGCCGAAGAAGCCGCCGTTTGCACCCGGTGGGGCATCAATGGCCCGCAGCAGATTGCCGGAGGCGTCGTAAAGGTAGGCAACGCCGGGCCCTTCGCCGATGTTGGGCTGCGTGTTGCCGCGATAGGCGCCGACGAGGATGCGGGTGCCGGCGGCATTCGTGGCGACCGACTCGCCAAAAAGCGATGTGGTCGGCCCGTTGGTCGGCCGGGGGTCAGGGATGGTGAGGGTGATCGCGCCGGTTGCGATATCGATCACGTATACCGCACGGTTGGGGTCTGTGCCGCCGCCCGACCCGACCACCACGCTGCCGCCGAGCGGCTTGATGGGAGCGCCAAAGTTGCTATGAGTGCCCAGGAAGAGATAACTGTACCTGACGATAAAACCGCCGTTGATGTCAAAGACCTCCAGCGCCTTGAAGAATGGCCACCCCACGACCGCACGGTTGCCCACGCCGCAGATGCCCGCGCCGTAATCGCCGCCCGTGAGCGTTCCATGACCCACGGGTGAGTAGGTTTCCTGATAGGTTCCGGAAGAGATACCGAAACGATAAGCGAGCCCGCCGAAGCTTATCAGGCCACTGGTGTTAATCTGCCGCTTGGCTGCCCAGTCGCCGACGAGCAAATTGTCGCCCAGGCTGCCGATCGCGCCCCGGTCGCCAAACTGCACCTCGTTAGCGCCCTCCGGAGAGCCGAAGGTGTGAATGAGTGCGGCGCTGGTCAGATCAAATTGATAGACCGCGCCATGCAGACCGCCTTCCTGGGCCTTGGAGTCGGAGACGAAGGCGTCGGTGCCGTTGGAATATACATTTCTTCCGAAGACCTCACCGCTCATCGGCGTCGGATTCTGGTAGGTCGCCGACGGAGCGACGACCTCGGCGCGGACGATGGTCGCGCAGGCCAACAAGGCACATGTAACGAGAACTGGCAGGTGATCGGACATGGATCGTCTCCAATTTCTTTGAGAAAAACCGTCGTAACTCACAGTGAAAAGCCGGAATGGACGCTGAACTCCATCAGATGAAATTTGTTCGAGCGGGGGATTCGGCGGGGCTAGGGAGTCGCTGCCAGCCGTTGGCGCCATTCGGCAACAGCGGCGCAGCGGTTGGATCGCGGTTCGGCCCTGTACCATGATTCGTAGAGTTGAATCAGTCGCTCGATGGGCCTGCGGCGTGATGCCGCGTCAGTTTCGGTTGTCTTCTCGCCAATGGTGCAGGCTTCGAGAAGGACCGTTTCGGCGTCGGCAAACCGCCGCTGCTTCTCGAGTACTTCGGACAGGGTCAGCCGGTCTTCCTGTGATATGAAATTGTCTTCGCCCAATATCGCGGAGTGACGTTTCAGGGCCTCCCGGATCGATTGCTCCGCTTCCTTCCATTCGCTGCGCCCTATTTGAATGAGGCCAAGCTGCCTGAACGAGTTCGCCACGGATGGATGGGAGGGCCCGTAATAGTCTTCGCTTTGGTTAACAACCTCCCGCTGTATTGTCTCACCTTCGGATTCCTGACCCTGTCTGCTTAAGAATCGCGCGAGGTTCGATTTGGCGCGAAGGGTGTAGGGATGCGACGCCCCGAGAGAATCGCTCAATATTCGGACCGCATCGCGGATCAACTGTTCGGCGTCCGCAAGCTGGTTCCTGTTTTCTAATAACAGGCCGAGCCGCAATCGTGATTCGCCGCACGCTGGATGCATCTCCCCGAGCAGTTCCGACTGGAGGGCAAGCGCCGTCCGAAATTCCCTTTCGGCCTCGTCATATTTTTTCGCCCATGAAAGCGTCCAGGCGAGCCGGAACCGGGACTCGGCTGTATCCTTGTGCCGCGGCCCGTACAACCGTAAGGCAATATCCAGCGCCTCGCGCAACACGGCTTCCGCCTCGGTCAGTTTGTTGTCATCACGCAGCCCTGCCGAAAAGCTCCACAATCGATTCATGAGCGTGTTTTCATCGGCCGGCGCCAGCGCCCGCTGTATGGCCAGGGCCCGGCCATGAAGTGGAATTCCCTCTTTGAACTTCAGCTGTTCACACAGGCAGACGGCGAGCGTCGCGGCGGTGTCGGCGAAGGCAAGATCCTCACCGCTGGGTAGTGAGCGCTGTATTTCCAGTGCCCGCCGCAGTTGTCGTTCGCCGCGGTCAGCCATTCTCAGATTCTTGTAGGTACGACCAATCGTGAAGCGGATCGATGCCTCTACCTGAGGCTGCCCGGCCAGCGCGCCGGCATCCAGGGCTCGCGCGGCCTCCGCCAACACCTCGCGAAGCTCAATGTCGGGGCGCAGCTTCATGAGCGGGTCGTCGGTAGACATCAGCTCCTGCAAAAATGAGTTGGTCGCCCGAATCTTTTCCGCCTCTGTCTGGGTCCGGGTCTCGGCCTGCTGGGCCTGCAACAACCTCAGGTCCGCAAGCTGACGCTGTTTCACTTCGCCGCGCCGCGCGGCATCAGCCTGGAGGTACGCCACGGTCGTCGCAACCAGACCGACAAAAATGGCGGCCAATGCAATGAAACCCGCCGCTACGCTGGCTTTGTTCCGTTCGACAAAGCGCCGCGCCCGATAGAATCGCGTCGGCGGCCGCGCTGCGATGGGGCGGTGTTCCAGATGAAATTTGAGATCCTCCGATAGCTGATTGACCGTGGCATAGCGATGGGCCGGCTCCGACGCCAATGCCTTGAGAAGAATCGTGTCGAGATCGCCTCGTAGTCGCCGCGCCAGCCGGGCCGGGCTGCCTTCAGGCCAATCCGCATCTGGTCTGCCTTCCGCCGAATATCGCAAGACGCGCGTGCTCGGCCGCGCCGGCTCATCAAGGGCGACGAGTCCTTCTTTCGACGCGCTTCGTCGCTTGGCCGGTTTCAAGCTCGTCAGCAGCTCGTACAGAACTACGCCCAGTGAATAAACGTCACTCGCCGTCGTGACCGGTTCATTCTGGTGCTGTTCAGGACTCGCATACTCTGGCGTCAGGAGTGCCCCGTGCCGGGTTCCGGTGGCGAGCGTGTGTCCCGGGTCGTCCGCCAGCAGCTTGGCGATGCCAAAATCGAGAAGCTTGGGCTGACCGTCAGCCGTTACCAGAATATTTCCCGGCTTGATGTCGCGATGGATGACCAGCGCCTGATGGGCATATTGCACGGCGGCGCAAATCTGGCGAAACAGGACGATCCGAGCATGAACCGAAAGTCGATGATCGTTGCTATAACGATCAATCGCCATCCCATCCACGAATTCCATGACCAGATAAGGCAGGCCGTCTTCAGTCGCCCCGCCGTCGACCAGGCGGGCAATATTCGGATGCTCCAGCCGGGCGAGGACCTGCCGCTCCTGCGCGAAGCGCGCCAGGATCGAGTCCGTGTCCATGCCCCGTTTGATGAGCTTGATCGCAACATCTTTTCTGAAATGGCCGTCCACCCGGTGGGCCAGCCAGACGTGGGCCATCCCGCCGCTGCCCAGAAGCCGGACCAATAGATAGGGCCCGATCCGTCGCGGCACCGCCGTCGGATCCAACGTGTCGGGCTGTGGCATGGAAAACGACGGCCCCAGCGCCGGCGCTTCCAAAAATGCGCCGTCGCGCGCGTCGGACGTCAGGAGCGCCTCGACGTCGTGAAGAAGCGCTTCGTCGTCGCCGCAACGCTCGTGGAGAAAGCCCCTGCGCGATGCGGCCGGGCGGTCGAGCGTTTCATGGAAAATCGATTCCACACGTTTCATCCATTCTGTGGCGCCGCCTGGTTGATGCAAGTCCTCCGTTCCCATATCCGGTCTTTTAGAGAAGTGCCGATTTCGGAAACACTCTCCATCATATCAAACTGCCGCGTCTTACTCGTCTCTCGGCGGGCATTTTCCCTCACCGCCGCTGTCCAGGGCCGTTCTCAGCCATGCCCGGGCAAAACGCCACTCTCGTTCGACGGTCGCCGTGCCAATGCCCAGGGCCTCCGCCGTTTCGTCGATCGAGCAGCCGCCGAAATAACGCAGTTCGACGATCTGTGCCTTTTGAGCGTCAATTTCCGCCAGCCGGCGGAGCGCCTCGTTCAAGGCCAGCATTTCCATCCAATTCGTACTCGGGCTCGCCAGCGAATCAATGCCCTCTTCAAACGTAAGTCCCGGGCGCCCTCCGCCTCGTTTCTGCGCGGCCCGTTTCTCAGCGTGATGCAGCAGGATGCGCCGCATGGCGAGAGCCGCCGCCCGAAAGAAATGAGCCCGGTTGTCGAATTTCCGCGCGTCGCGACTCGAGAGCTTCAGCCAGGCCTCATGAACCAGCGCGGTCGTCTGCAACGTGTGATCGGTCCGCTCGCCGCGCAGATAGGCGCTGGCCAGCGCTCGCAGCTCGTCATAGACGATCTCTAGAATGTCGTCGGGAGAGACCATGACTGGCGTCTCGAAAAAACGGTACCGCCAAACACGGGATCATTTTACAAGATTTTTCGCTCGTTGGGACCGGACACAGCGCACTGAGAGCAATGCCCCGGAATCGCCGCAGCCGCTCGTACCATCGCGGCCAGCCGGGATGCAAATGCGTTGACGGGCCTACCGGAAAAATCGCATAGTCACAGCCCTTATCCGCACTTTTGACGGAATGCCCCGGGAAGCAAGGACGCAATGCCCTTCATCCGCAAGCTCGACCCTTCCCTCGTCCAAGAGTCGCCACCGACGTCCTCGCGCCAGAGGCGCGTTGGGACGAATTCAGGTCGAGCGGTCAACTCGAGCTCCGTATCGAACTCCCCCGCGCCCCAGCAGGCTGAAGCGAAATCTTTTGTCGTAGCCCCCCGGGCTTGACGGGCATTACAATCAACGCCGATGTCACCCATTGCAATGATGACGCTTTTCGCCGGATTTGCGTGGTCGACTCCCCTTCAATCGGCCACGACGCCGGACGCCGTCACCATCGAATCGTCGGTGTTGGGGCGGGCGATCACTTGGAAAGTGACCAACCGGAGCGGTCCGCCGATCGTGCAGGTGGAAATTCCCGCCGCTCAGGTTTATCACGCGTCCGCGCCGGCCGGTTGGCGATGTGAAGAGTTCGCGAAAGGGATCAAGGCCGAAGCCGATAGCGCATCAACGGCCATCCGCGCCGGTCAGTCGGCGGAGTTTGCGGTGAAAGGAATCTCTTCCGGGACGATCTTGACCGAGGGGTGGGCCATTGTTCGCTTCAAAGACGTGCCTCCGATGAAGTTGTACGGCTTCCAGACCTTCGGCCCGGAACGAACCGGAACGATTCTACTTGTTCCGCTTACGCTGGCCGCGCTGGTCGGAGTTCACCTAATCGTTTTTCGCCGCCGCATCGCCGCCGGCGGACCCGGTCGATGACCCGGAGTCGTCCGCCTCGACTCGGGCGACGTCGGCCGTCGTCGGAAAATGTGAAGCCAGCAATTCGGGGATGACGCATCCCATAAGGGCCTTACACGTCTCCAGGGCTTCGTCGAGCGCGTCGGGCGACGGCACGCGTGTTACGCATTCGATCTTGGCGAAATAGGTCGCGCGGTTCCAGGGCATGGCCATGCTGATCCGGGCTGCTTCGCGGTCGCTCGAAAAGCGGCCGTTGTGGATGAGGGTATAAACCGCGCAGATGTCTTTGTTTTCTTTCTGCTCGGGATTTGACATGCGGACATATTTCGCGGGGATGTCAAGCCCCTCGGCGGCGAGGACGGGCGATGAAATGTCCAACCCGCCGATCGCCGTGACTTGGTTTCCATTCTGCCGGTAACAGACTTCGGGCGTGTGAGGAATCTTGGGAGTCGCTCCCTTTTCGGTGTAGTAATGAACCAACAAGTATGCGACGACGGTTCGTTGATACCTGGGATCGGTCGGAATCAGGCGCCATTCGATGTATTCATTGGTTTCCACGTCCTTCGCGCTGTTCTTTCCAACGTCCTCGGCGAATTGAAATCCCACCAACTTGGACTTATCAAACTCGCGAAGGGGTTTGCGAACATAGACCGGACGCTTGCTGCTCCATTGAGCCACGGCCCGGGCGGAAGGCCGCATCCCCAGGGCCATCACGGCCAGGATTGCCACACCCACCAGAAACCGGCGCCGGCCGGTCGATGGACTCCGCGACGAGTTCAAGAGGCACTCCTTTCGACCGGAAGCGAATCGCTGTTCGAATCGTCTTCAACATAAAAGAGGGCACCAAGGCGAGTGATTTGATTGAGGAGCCCGCACATTAGATAGAAGAGGAGATAGGTTGTCACTAATCCGACGACAATCGAGACGTTACGCGGAATATTGCTGACCGGCGAACCGTTACCGTAGACGGTGACGAGAGACGCGGCGATCATGCGAAGCACATTGCTGATGAGCACCAGCGGGACGCTTGTCAGAACCAGCAGGATGATCTGCCAAGGGGGGCGACGACGGGAAAAGACCACCAACAACCCGATCATGAAGCCTACGAAGATCAGACGGAATGCGAAGCGTTGTTCGCCCAGACCGAATTCGCCGGAAGAAGTCCCATGTTGATAGGCGATCGTCGTGCCGTGCGTGGACACTTCGAGGCCGGGCACGGCTTTTAGCATCGTGACGGCGGCGAACAGGGAGGCTCGCTGAGTTGCGACGGAAAATCGTTCCATCGAACGTTCAGAAAGGGGCAGGCACGTTGCCGCCATCAGAAGGACGGGAAAGCCGATTTTGATCACTCTTGCTCCGCACACGGTCAGGACGGCGCCGGCCGTCGTAATGAGCATCGCCACCAGCGTCAAATAGCCGAAGAGTCCAAGCGATCTTGTCGCAAACCAGATGAACGCCCCAACCACCATGAGGATCAGGCCCCCATTGGATCCGTCGGTAATTGCTTCCTGAAGGTCGTTTCGCCGAAGCCAGCAAAACGCACCGACGACGATCGGCAGCGCCATCACATGGCTCCATTCGGAGAAACTCATCGACCCAACGATGACTTCGCGGCATTCGCTTCGAAACGCCGCGATGACCAGCAAGAGGAGGACGGCCAGTCGCCGCAAGGCGGTTCGAACTTTCGTGGAGGAGGCGTCGTCACTCACCCGGTCCAAGTTTCGACTCATGGCAGGGTACCCATGGTATCATCGACGTAATAGCACCAGGCCATGTTGCCCAGCGCGAAGACTTGCCATCGCTCGAAGAGCCGGTGTTCCCGGTATCGTTTTGGATGAAAGCTGATCCGGCTTCGCGAGCGCCATTGTCCGAGCGACTGGCGAACCTCGGCAGTGGCCTGGTCGTCGAGTGCGATCGGCTCGTTTTCGTCAGGATCGGTCGCCAAATCGAAAGAAAAGGCTTTTCCGAGCGACGGCCAATAGATGACCTTGGTGTCGCCTTCAACATATCCCCCCGGCGCATCCGTCTGCCATCCCTTGAACCAGAGACGCCGAAGGGGCGGTACGGAGCCCAGCGCGTCGACACCGGTGAACGCGGCATTCTGGATTTGGTTACCGAGGAGGCTGAGCAAGGTCGGCGTCAAGTCAACGAGCGAGCAATTCTCGCGCACCACCTTTCCGGCGGGAAGTTTCTTTGGCCATGTGATGATCCAGGGTACGCGCAGGGCTTCCTCGTAGGGATCGCTATTGTGTTGAAGGACGCCTTTGCGACCGATGCCCTCGCCATGATCGGCGACGACGCAGAGCAGGGTGTCTTCAAAGATTCCGCGTTTCTTGAGTTGAGCCACGACCTCGCCGACGAAAGCATCGGTGTACCGAACGGTTTGCAGGTAGTCCTGCTCGACGTTCGCCCGGCCGGGCCCAAACCACGCCGGTGCTTCGTAGGGATGGTGGGCCGCCGAGGTCATCAGGAACATCATCGTTGGCGTTTTCTGCGTGTCCATCCAATCAAACGCCGGGCCGAGCATCTTGAAATCGTCACCGGAAAAATAACCGAGATGCGACGCGGGGTCGTGGGCGTCTTCGCGCGCCCAAAACGAGTCGAAGCCGAGGTTGGCCACCAAACCGGGATTGCACTCAAACGATGCGCGGACCATTTGCGAGAAACGGGAACGGTAACCGTTGGCCCGGAGAATCGTCGCCAGCGATTCGTAAGGCGAGTCGACGAGGACCGCCTCTACGAAATCGCCTTCGAGATTGGGGTCCACCCCGGTAAGCAGCGAGAACTGACTTTGGGTGGTATGGGTCACGACGGGGCGGGCCCGTTCAATCCACACGCCTTGTCGCGCGAGGCTCGCCAGGTTCGGCGTTTGATCGGCCGGTTGGCCGCCGAGCGACGTGGACCAGAGCGCCGTGCTCTCCATGACGACCAGGACCACATTCGGCTTCGGCGCCGTCGGAGACGGTGGCGCGATTGGACGTTCACCCTGGCGAGCGAGAGGTCGTCCCTCCGCCAAGAGATCCGGTTGCGATGACCCGTCGAACCCGGCGAGCGATGCCAGCGCGAACCAATGACTGCTGTAGAGCAGCGCTCCGAGTCTCGGGTCGGTTGTGGCCCCCAGGCGCGAAACGGTGACACCGAATATCACCGCGAGGACCGGCACCCGGTATCGTCGACGAATCCTGGTTCTGGACTCAACCTGAAATGAAATCCGTTCCGGGCAAATGAGCCGACGGACGAAGATGACTCCAAAGAACAAGACCGCCGTGACGGTCGGGATCGTAAAACGAGGTGTGTTCCGAAGTCGATTGAGGACGATGCCGCCGAATTCGCCGGGGTCGTGCAATAGGCTGCTGAAGACGGAAATGTGAATTTGGATGCCGGTGGCGATAAGCCATGCCATATTCGCCACAGACCACGCGCAAAGGAGGACGGCGATGATCATCGGAAGTCGAGTTGCCAGTGCCATCGGAAGCCGGACCCGGATCATCTCAAACAAGATCGCCGCGCCGCCGAAAAACGCAACGTCGGTCGCCACCGCGCGAATCAACGTCCACGAATCCATATATTCGTGTCCGCGCAACATGACGAGTTTGCCGTAGGCGTTACAAAGCAAACCCGCAAGCAGAATAACCGTCTCTATTCGAGGGAGCCGACGCCAAATACGGCTGACCGGTCCGCCGGGACCGCTGGAACGAGGGGACTCTGGCGCAGGAGGCTTGTCGATTTCGGATCGTGCGCTCGCGGGCAGCTTCATCGACCTGTCGTTATGCATCCGATCCTCGTGAAGCATCCCTGCTGCAAATAAAAGTGATGTCCGCGGGAATCCCAAGGATCGTTCATTATAAGGCCAAACGGCCCCAAACCGCGCCTGGCATTCGGAAATTGAGTCGTCGAAATTTCCCTTCGAGGCCGAATCCGCAAGGCTAGTTTCACCGAGGAGGATCGTGCGATTTGACCGGCCCCCGACTCTTTTCTTATAGTCTCGATCTGCATCGTGATCGTCGAGATTGACCGCAGAAAGCAAGGACGCCATGGCTGAGATCAGGACGCTCGACCCCTCCCTCGTCAACAAGATCGCCGCCGGCGAAGTGATCGAGCGGCCCGCATCCGTGGTGAAAGAACTTCTGGAAAACGCCCTGGACGCCGGGGCGACGCGGATCGACGTGGCGTTGGAAGAAGGCGGCTCTCAGCTCATCCGCGTCACCGACAACGGCGGCGGAATGGGTCCGGCCGACCTGCCACTGGCCGTCGCGGCCCATGCGACCAGCAAGCTCTATTCCTCCGACGACCTGTTCAACATCCGCACCCTCGGTTTTCGCGGCGAGGCATTGGCTTCCATTGCGTCCGTGAGCCAGTTGCGCATGGTCAGCCGACCGGCGAAAGCGATCGAAGGCCACGAAGTCCTTTGCAGCGACGGCAAGACCGAAGGACCGCGGCCCTGCGCCGCGCCGCCCGGCACGACCATCGAGGTTCGACAGCTCTTCTTCAACGTCCCCGCGCGGCGAAAATTCCTGCGCCAGGCCCCGACGGAGCTGACCAACGCCGTCGAACAAGTGGCCCGCCTTGCCCTGGCGCATCCACAGGTCGCTTTCTCTCTCACGCACAACGGCCGCCCCTCACGGAATCTCCCGGCCACGACCGACCGCCGCACGCGGATCGCGGACTTCTACGGCGCCGAACTCGCCGAGTGCCTGATCCCCATCGACCGCCAAGAACGCGGCCTGCGGATTGAGGCGCTCATCGCCCCGCCGGCGCAATCGCGCGCCTCGACGAAGTGGCAATACCTCTTCCTCAATGGTCGCTTCATCAGCGACCGTCGCATCGGCTTCGCCATCCGCGAGGCCTTTCGCGGTCTCGTCGAGCATGACCGCTATCCCGTCGTCTTCATTTTCCTCACGACCGATCCGCAATCGTACGACGTCAACGTCCACCCGACGAAGATCGAGGTCCGCTGGCGCGATGCCGCACTGGTGCAATCGCAGGTGCTCGGCGTCTTGCGCGAGACGCTGCTGTCGCGCGACCTGACGCCGGGGCTCAGCCTGGCGCGATCTTCCAGCGGCGAAGCGGCGTTCAATGACGACGATCTGAGCCGCCAGGAACGGACGCGGGCTGCCCTGGCCGACTACCTCAAATCCATCGACCCCACGCAATCGCGATTGGCCTTTCAGCCGCCCCGCTTCCCCTCAGAAAGCCTGCGGCCATCGATCTCCGAGACCTTGACGACTCGATATCCCTCCATCGAGGAATCCACCGCGCCGCCAAAAGAAGCAGCGGCTTCACCTCCATCGGAGACAACGACCGATCCAACCCCGGCAAACGTTGAAACGCCGGGCGCCGCCTCGGTCATCCAGGTCCACAACACCTATCTCGTCGCGCAAACGGACGAGGGCATCATCATCGTTGATCAACACGCCCTGCACGAGCGAATCCTCTACGAACGCTTCCGCGAACGCATCCTCGCCGGGCCGTTGGAGTCGCAGCGATTGTTGATCCCGCCGACGATCGAGGCGTCGCCGATGACGGTGCAGGCGGCCCAGACGCATCAGGATTTGTTCGCCCGGCTGGGCATCGAACTCTCCGTCTTCGGCCCGATGACGTTGGCCGTCCAGGGCTTTCCGAGTCTGCTGAAGTCCGTCGAGCCCGGCGAATTTGTCGCCGACATGCTGGAGAAATTGACCGAGCAAAGCGAGCCGCCGTCGGACGAAACGCTGCTTCATCAAGTGCTCGACATGATGGCGTGCAAGGCGGCGGTCAAAGCCGGCGACCCGCTGACCCCGGAGGAAATGCAGGCCCTTCTCCTCCAACGTCACCTGACCGACCGGGCGTCGAATTGCCCGCACGGCCGACCGACGACGCTGCAACTTTCGACACGCGATCTGGAACGCCAGTTCAAGCGGGTTTGACGAAGAACATCAATCGTCAAGGTTTGAGAACTTCGTTACACCATGCAGTCCCCCCCCCTCGATGGATAGCGAAAACCCTGCGATCCTGCTATCCTTTCTCGATATTCAACCGGAGGTTCCCATGAAATTCGCCACCCGCGCCATTCACGTCGGACAAGAGGCCGATCCCACGACCGGGGCGACCATCGTCCCGATCTACCAGACGTCCACCTACACCCAGGACGGCATCGGCCGGCACAAGGGCTTTGAATATTCCCGCACCGGTAATCCCACGCGGGCCGCCCTCGAATCGTGTCTCGCCTCGCTCGAAGGGGCCAAGTACGGCCTGGCTTTTGCCTCCGGCACGGCCGCCAGCGCGGCCATCATGAACCTGCTCTCGGCCGGCGACCACGTCGTCTGCGCCGACGACGTCTACGGAGGCACCTACCGCCTCTTTGAACTCGTCCTCAAACGCTATGGTCTCGAATACTCCTGGGTCGACATGACCCGACCGGACGAAGTGAAGAAGGCGATTCGCCCGAATACGAAAATGGTCTGGATCGAGACGCCGACCAACCCGCTGCTGAAGATCGTGGACATCGCGGCCGTCGCCGAGATCGCCCGCCGCGCGAATGCCGTCACCGTCGTCGACAACACCTTCGCCAGCCCCTACCTCCAACAGCCCCTGGAACTCGGCGCGGACATCGTCGTCCACAGCACGACCAAATACATCGGCGGCCACTCCGACGTGGTCGGCGGGGCCGCGATGCTCAGCGACGAAAAGCGCTACCAGGCGATCAAATACCATCAAAACGCCGTCGGCGGCGTGCCTGGCGCATTTGATTCCTGGCTGGTCCTCCGCGGCGTCAAGACGCTCGCCCTGCGGATGCAGGCGCATTGCGATAACGCCACGAAGATCGCGCACTTCCTCGAACGCCACTCCGCCGTCGAGAAGGTCGTCTACCCCGGCTTGGCCAGCCATCCTCAACATGCCCTGACCCAACGACAGATGAAGGGCTTCGGCGGAATGGTCTCCTTCGTCGTTAAGGGCGGCGAAGCGGCGGCACGAAAAATCGCCGGTCGCACCAGCCTCTTCGCCCTGGCCGAAAGTCTCGGCGGCGTGGAAAGTCTCATTGGTCACCCGGCGACCATGACCCACGCCAGCATCCCCTCCGCCGAACGGGAAGCCCGTGGAATTACTTCCGGACTGTTAAGGTTATCCGTGGGTATTGAAGACCCAGACGACTTAATCGCGGACCTGGAAGACGCGTTCTCCGTTTTGTTAAGCCCCGCAGCCGTTGCCGCCGGCGTTTGATCGTCGTCGATTCGGCAATACCAGGCCCGACTTCATCGTTGGAACGGTTTATGGGACAGGGGTCCGGCCCGCGCCGTCCGCAGGCTTCGAGTGAATACGACTTGAACCGGTACCTCCGAAAACCATAGAATTGACGGGCTCGAGCAAGACACGTGGGCATGGTTCGTTGGCTATCACCGGGCCCAGGCCACCCAGGGGGATGGAGAAGAATGCGTCAGCGCATTGTGATCCGGGCGACCGTCATGGCGATCGCCTGTAGTTTCTCGCCGTTGGCACGGGCAGACGCGGTCAGCTTCAGTGCAGCGCTTCCTTTGGTGCCGACCAATTCCACGCAGAACCTCCAGCTCCCGAAGTTCGATCCCAATCTCGGCGCGCTTCAGTCCATTGAGATCACGATGTCCGGACACGTCGAGGGGATGGTGCGGTTTGAAAGCCGCGACGCCTCGCCACGAGTAATCAATATTGATCTGACGGCCAAACTGGAGTTGCATGGCCCCGACTCCAGCCTGCTGGGCTTTACCGTCCCGCTCGTTTCCATTTCCCGAAACGCTTCGGCGTATGACGGCGTAACCGATTTCGGCGGCACCTCCGGTGAGACGATCAACGGATTGACCACTGACATGGCCCTCGGTCCGATCGACTTGCCCGTCGACGCGTACGGCGCTTTGTTCACCGGCATGGGTAACGTGATGCTGCCGGTCATTTCCACCGGACTGTCGGTCGGCCACGGCGGCGGCAATCTCATCATTCAGATTTCGACGTTTACCTCGGCCGAGGCCACGGTCACGTATTCCTACGTTCCCGAGCCTTCGACGCTCGCGGGGCTGCTGTTCTTGGCATGCATCTGCCGGCGCCGTCGTTCCTGATTCGCGAACGACGACATTCCAACATACCGGGCCGATAATTCGGCGTTAACGTTTCTTCTTCGAATGAATGCGGACGCGCGTGTGTATTCATGGGCCGTCGCACATGCGTCTCGTTCGATGTTATCCGGCGCTGCATTTTTCATTCTTCAAATGCACCTGCGGGTTTGACTCTCGTGAAATCGCCTTCCTAGCATTCGTTGGTGATGCAGGGGATGGGGCCTCGGCCCCCTGGGGGGAGAATCATGTTCAAGCTCGCGGTGGTCACGCTGCTTTTTGCCAATTCATCGACGACGATTCCAGGCGCCTGCACAACGCACAGCGACCTGGTCAGCGTCACGCCGACCGACTGGTCGATGTCCGTGACCATTCCAAAATTCGACCCGTCGCTGGGCACGCTCAATACGATCACTTTTGAACTCTACGGCCACGTCGAAGGCGACGCGTTCTACGAAAGCTTCGAATCCATGGACACCGACGTCTCGCTCACGCTGTCCGCCATGATCGAGCTGACGCGGCCCGACCTGTCGACCCTGATTACCGTCGTCCCGTCGTTCAACGTCATGGAACATCCCGCGGGCTACGACGGAATGTTCGACTTCGACGGGGACTCCGGAACGTTTTTTAGCGCTCTGTCGGGCGATGCCTACGACTTCCTCGTCAGCCCGCCGCCGATGTCCGATCTGGCCCTGTTCACCGGCCTCGGCAACATCGTCCTGCCGGTCATCGCGACGGCCAACAGCACCGGCATGGGCCCCGGCAATTGGATCTTCGGATTCGATACGTTTGCCAGCGCTCAAGTCGACGTGACATACTGCTACACGGTCCCCGAACCAGTCACACTCGCTCTGCTCCTGCCGGGCTTGCCCCTGGCGGCACGGCGACGACGACGAGCCTAAGGCCGGTCGAACCAGCGAGAACCGGCGCTACCAGCCGAGGCGACGTCCGGCGGCGGACGACTTGAGCAAGCGGGCCAGGCGCGCATCTCGAGTGTCCTCCTTTTTCGCCTGCATCACCCACCAGGCCGCCAGCTTTCGGTAGCCAGGTGGCTGGGCCTCAAAGAAAGACCACGCGGGTTTGTTTTGCTTGAACGCGCGAAGTCGCGCCTCGTTCAATTTCCCGTCCCTGTTCGAAGTGGTGTAACCCTCGGAATGCGGGTCCGGTCGCGCTCGAAATACCGCCCGACCGGCCTCCGTCATTTTCCCGGCGGCCTCCAGCGTCGCGATCATTCGGATGTTGATGGCGCTCCACTTGCTGTTCTTTCGCCGCGGCGTGAAACGAATGCTGTAGCTTTCATCGTCGATTCTCCGACGGAGGCCGTCGATCCATCCAAAGCAAAGCGCCTCGGCCACCGACTCCGGCCAGGTGATGCTCGGCCTTCCGCTGTCCTTTTTGAAGAATCGAACGTGAAGCTCGCCGGCCTTCTGGTGGTTCTTTTGAAGCCATGCCCGAAAATCACCGGGCTTCCTGAATGATAGGTGTTTCCTCTCCATTTCAATCCGTTCCTGCTCGAATTCGGCTCACGTCGGAAGCTCTACCCTTCTGTGAGTGCCGCCAGTTTCATAACGGTATTCCAATTCCGCGCTGTTCCCCGTGTGTTGAGCAATTTTTCGATCACGGCATTCGTCAGCTTGGAAGTGCCCATCCCTGCCGGATAGACCATGTACAATTGACAACCGTCGGCGCGGACATACTCCGGCCCTTTGATGGCGGCCTGCAACGCCTTGACCTTCTTCGCAGCCGGCGCTTCCTTCAGGCACATGACATGCAAATGGCCCGGATCGCCCCCGGCCTCCTTCGGAAACGGGTTACGGGCAATAATCGACTTCCACTCATCGGCGGTACGGATGAGATAATCGACGGTCACCTTCAGTCGTTTCGTCGTCTCCGTCTCCAGCATTTGTTCAAGCCCGGCGCCGGACCGCTTCGGCGCCTCAAAGACGAGATTGCCGCTCTGAAGTATCGTCTTCACGCCGTCGAACCCGAGCGTCTCGGTCATCTTGCGCAAATCGACCATCGCGATCCTGTTGTGTCCGCCAACGTTGATCGCCCGCAGCAATGCGACATAGGTCGCCATGCCGGCGTATTATCCGCCCCGACCATCCCGGTCAATCGATGCCCCATTCAGGGTACCGGCCCGCTTCGCACCCCTTGAATTTCATGGTACAATCCCCGCGTTCACGAGCCGGGAACGACCAACGAAATCAGGAGTAGAAGCATGTCGCCGATTTGCGCACGAGCCACGACGGTCCTTGTACTTTCATTTGTATTTTTCTCCGACACCGCGTCGCAGGCCGACGAAGGGGTCCTGCTCAAACCAAGATTCGACGCCCCGGCGGAGTCCTACGTCGAATTCGACACCGACATGATCCAGAAATTCGCGGGCCCCGACGGCAAGCCCATGCAAGTCACGTCACGCTCGGTCTACGGCCTTCTCCAAAAGGCGACGGCTAAAGGCGACGGCGTCGAGATTGAAGCGACGCTCGATCGTATCTTTGGCTCCATGGCCTTCAGCGAAACCATGAAGAGCGTTTACGACACGGACGAGCCCGACTTTGAAGATGCCTCCCCGATGCACCGGGACGCGTTCACACCCATCCTCAACCTGCCCATCAAGGTCGCGGTCAACGTCAAAGGCGTCGCATCGACGATCGACGGCGGCGAGGCGATTCGCAAAAAGCTCAAGGCCCTGGGCGACCAGAACTACATCGCCAAGTCCCTCGCCGAAGGCGACCTCACCGACCGGCAGATCCTGTCCACGGTCGGCGAGCTGCCGCTGGTGCTCCTCCCCAACCGAAACATCAAAATCGGCGAATCGTGGAAAAAGACGCAAAACGACGAGTACCAGCAGGTCGGCAAAGTCATCGTGAACTATGACTGCAAGCTCGACCGCGTCGAGAAAAAAAACGGCCGCGACGTGGCGATCGTCAGCTACAAGGGCACCGTCGAAAAAGACTCCAGCGAGAAGCCGGAGAAGGGCAAACGTCTGGGCAAGATCGACGGGACCTTTACCGGGACGGCGATCTTTGACGTGGCCCAGGGCCGGTTCGTCGAGATCCAGCGCGACACAAAGGCCAAAATCGAGGTCCCGCCGTGGTGGACCCAGGAAGCCGAAGCGCCGCTGATGAAGATCGACGGCGAAGTGAAACTGGTCTATTCCATCGCATCCGCCGCCGACCGCCGCAAACAAAAGGAGGAGATCGCCCAACGCGCCGCCGACGCCAAGGCCAAACGCGATGCCGAGGAAGCCGCCGCCATGGCCGGTCCCGTCGACCCCCCGACTCCGGAGAATGCGCCGGTCCCCTGGCTCCAATGGGGCGGACCGAACCGCGACTTCCGCAGCGATGCCACCGGCCTCGCCAACCGCTGGCCCAAGGACGGCCCGCCCAAGCTCTGGGAGCGCCCCCTCGGCGACAGCTTTTCCACCATCGTATGCGACGGCGATGTGCTCTACACCACCTACTCTGTCCGTGACAAGGCCGATCCCCTGAAAGGAAACGAGATCATCGTCGCCCTCGACGCCAGGATCGGCAAGACGCACTGGGAACACAAGTACGATGCGCCGTGGACCAAGGACCTGCAAATGGAGTTCGGCTCCGGACCCTATAGCACGCCCCTCATCGTCGGCGACCAGCTTTTTTCCATCGGTTGCACGGCCAAGCTGTTCTGCCTGAACAAGAAAACCGGCAAGATGATCTGGTCCAAGGACCTGCACAAGGAATACAAGGCCGATCTCCTCATGCGCGGCTACGGCTCCAGCCCTCTCGCCTACAAAGGCAACGTCCTCCTGTCCGTCAGCAAGGAAAAAGGCTCCGCCGTAATGGCGTTCAATCAATCCAACGGTGAACTGGTCTGGAAGGGCGGAGAATTTGAGCCCGGCTATGCGTCGCTCTTCGTCATCAACTCCGACGGCGGCGATCAACTGGTGGCCTTTTCCAGCAAGTCCGTGATGGGTCTCGACGCCGCAAACGGCGCCACCAAGTGGTCCGTCGACCACCCCACGCAATGGAGCGCGAACATTTCCACGCCCGTCTGGTGCCCGGAGGATAGGCACTTGTTCATCTCTTCCGCCTACGGCATGGGCTCGCGCGGCATCCAACTGGAAAAAGCCGGCAGCCAGATCGCCGCAAAGGAAGTCTGGTTCAATCCCAAGATGAAGATTCAGCACGGCGACGCCGTCCGCGTTGGCGAATGGATCTACGGCAGCAGCGGCGACTTCGGCCCGACGTTTCTGGCCAGCGTAAACGCCAAGACGGGCGAGTTCGGATGGCGACAGCGCGGCATCGCCCGCGCCAACGTCCTCTACGCCGACGGCAAGTTGATCGTCCTCGACGAAGACGGCGCGCTCTACCTGGTCAAGGCCGACCCCAAGAAATACCGCCTCCTCGCCAAGGCCAAAGGTATCCTCAAGAAAACCGCCTGGACCGTCCCCACCCTCGTCGGCCGCACGCTCTACCTTCGCGATCGGGAAAAGATCGTGGCGCTGGATTTGGGAGCAAAGAGTAATACTTAGGTTAATCTTCAGCGGCAAGCCCGACTTTTTCGACCAGCCGGTTGGGAGCAATGTTCCGCCACGCGGTGATCATAGCGCTCCGCAACGCACTGCCCTTCGCGCTTTTGAGCCGCACCTGGGTTGCACCGCCCTTGCCCCAGCCGCCTTTGACCGGCTCGAAGGTCTCCGGATTGGACTTCACAAATCTTCGCTGCTGTTCGGGCCGGAGCTTGACCATCCCCCAGGTCACGTTGTCGCGCGGAAACAGCGTCGCAAAGATCTTCCCCTTCACGCGAAAATCCGGATGCCCCATGTGCGCGCTCTCCTCCGCTTCCGGCATGCTCAAGGCGATACGACGAAACTGCGCGATGGTCATGAAGGCCTCCTCACTGATCACCCGCGACAGAATACCGCGATCTGGCGTAAACGGCGAAATCTGGAAACAATCCTCAACGTGCCCGACTTCACCCCACAACGCACCGCCTTCCGCAAGCTCCACGAAAGCGGATGTTTCGTCATCCCCAATCCCTGGGACGCCGGGACGACGATCTACCTCCGCAAACTTGGCTTCAAGGCCGTCGCCACGACCAGCGCCGGCTTCGGTTTTTCGCGCGGTCTGCCGGATAGCGCCTCCGCCCTCCCGCGCGACGGCGTGCTAGCGCACATCGCCGAGATCGTCGCCGCCGCGGCGGATCTTCCTGTCAACGCCGATTTCCAAGCCGGCTATGCCGACACGCCCGACGGCGTCGCCGAAAGTGTCCGACGTTGCATCGACACCGGCGTCTCCGGCCTCTCCATCGAAGACGCGACCGGCAACAAGAATCGTCCGCTCTACGATTTACCCGAAGCCCTCGATCGTCTTCGCGCCGCCCGCGCCGCCATCGACGCGTCCGGAACCGGCGCGCTGCTCACCGCCCGCGCCGAGTGTTTCCTGGTCGGCCATCCCGACCCGCTGCGCGAATCCATCCGCCGACTGCAGGCCTATGCCGAAGCCGGCGCCGACGTCCTCTATTCCCCCGGCCCTCGCGAACGTGAGGATCTCCGTGCGATCGTCACTTCCGTCGGTCCAAAGCCCGTCAACGCGCTGATGAGCGCGAACACCGGCCTGCGCGTCGTCGATCTCGCCGAAGTGGGTGTGCGCCGGGTCAGCGTCGGCTCCGCCCTTGCCCGCGCGGCCTGGGCAGGTTTCATTCGCGCCGTACAACCGTTGACCGAAGAAGGCAGCTTCGCCGGCCTGGACGGCGCGGTCCCCTTCGCCGAACTCAATTCCCTTTTTGGCGCGTAAAAAAACGTAAGGCCGAGTTGGCATTCCGGTACAAGCCAGCCCGGCCTTACGCTGCAAGAGAGAAAACTAACGGAGCTTCTAGCTCCCTAAGAGACATCGCTGGAGATGATCCGCCTTGACGAGCGGGTCCCCATCGGCATCTCGAAGCTGGTCCACCAGGGCCTGGATGTCCCGGCCGTCGATCACCCCGTCGCCGTTATAGTCACAATCCGGGGCGCGACCCTGGCTCGTGGCTGGTTCAGCATCGGCGAACGTTTTCGGGGTTTCGGTTTGAACGACGGAAAGGCCATCACGAGCCATGTCCTGGACCGCTCGTGTTCCCAAAAAATTCGGCACCACAAACACGATAGCGACCGCCGCGGCGGACGCCAGCGGGATGGCCACGCGAATCCATGACCAGCGATGGACGCTCCGGCTCGCACGGGAGCGCCGATCCGCCAGCCAGGGATAAGCCGCCGCCTGGCTCGAAAAAGCGCCATCACGATGGGCTTTGCCGAGTTCAACGAGCAGGCCATCAAGTCCGGTTTGGGGTGTCATTTCGATTCCTCATGGGGATATTGAAGTTCGAGCCCCCCTTGCGCAGAAAAAATCTCGGAAATTTTCAGACCCTTGGATTCCATGCACCGGCGTAGGGCCTGTAGAATCCGGGGCAAATCACGCTCCCGAAGCGTCGCTTCCGGAACCGTAACTTCTTTCGCCACAATGCGTAACGTCTTTCCTTCGAAAAACCTCAATCGGATGATTTCAGCCTCTTTGGGCTCCAACCGGGCCATGCAATCGTTCAGGCCGACCAGAAGCTCGGCCTCCGACGCAATCTTTTCAGGACCTAGTTCGTCCTTTTTCCCCCCATCCGCGGGGCGCAGGTCGCCCGGACCGCCCAAAGTCGTCGGAGAACTCCGGCAATGCTCCCGGTAAACGTTCAGGACGATCCCAGCCATCCAAACCAGGAACGGCCGACCCTGGTCGAATCCCCTTCGCCCCTCAAACGCACGGCACCACGCTTCGTTGACCAGTTCATCCACCCAGTCCGGACGATGTGAAATCCTCCAAGCCGTCAGGCGGACCCGCTCCTGATAAAGGTCGTAAATCCGCTCAAACGCCGAATCGTCGCCGGCCCCCAGATCAACAAAAAGTTGTTTTTCAGAGCGATCGGCCATCCACAGGCTTCCTTGGTATGGAATGATACCAGTTTCCGAAACAGGTGGGCTTTTGCCCCGGATGGCAGAGCGGCTAAACTGCCAATCGACGGCCGGTTAAGTGACCGTCGGACAGGGTGCCAAGGGGGCCGAGTTGGACTTGGTACGGTTATTGCTATGGGTCGAGCGAGGTGAGCATGAAAATCGCAATCCCGAGGCCTACCACGGAAGGCGAGACCCGAGTCGCCTTGATTCCTGAAAGCATCACGAAATTGAAAAAAGCCGGCCTGGAGGTCATTGTCCAGGCTGGTGCCGGCCGACCGTCCTCCTATTCCGACGCGGACTATGAAAAAGCGGGCGCGCGCATCGAAGCGGAAGTGGAGGCGCTATACGGTGAATCAGACGCCGTCGCCCTTGTCCACGCGCCCGGCGACGGCAACTTCGCTCATGTTCGGCCCGGCACGATCCTGATCAGCGTACTCAACCCGCTCGTTCGTCATGACCTCAACCATAAGCTTGCCGAGAAACGCGTCACCGCGTTTTCGCTTGATCTCGTGCCACGCATTACCCGCGCGCAATCGATGGACGTGCTCAGCTCCATGAGCAGCATCGCCGGCTACAAGGCCGTCCTCCTGGCCGCGGCCGAACTCGGCCGCATGTTCCCCATGATGATGACCGCCGCCGGCACCATCAAACCGGCGCGCGTGCTGGTCCTCGGCGCCGGCGTCGCCGGTTTGCAGGCCATCGCCACCGCCAAGCGGCTCGGCGCGGTCGTTGAGGCCTTCGACGTGCGGCCGGTCGTCAAGGAACAAGTCGAAAGTCTCGGCGCGCGGTTTGTCGTCGTCGAAGCCCCGGCCGAAAACGCACAGGACGCCGGCGGCTATGCCAGGGAAATGTCCGAGGCTTACAAGCAGAAGCAAAAAGAAACCATACACCAGCACGTCAAGGAGTGCGACGTCGCCATCTCGACAGCGTTGATCCCCGGAAAGCCCGCGCCGAAGTTGATCTCCGCCGACATGGTTCGCGATATGAAGCTCGGCTCGATCGTCGTGGATCTGGCATCGGAGGCGGGTGGCAATTGCGAATTGACGCGCCCGGGAGAAAACGTCGTCGACAACGGCGTGACCGTCATGGGACCTCGAAATCTCCCCGCGACGGTGCCCTACCACGCAAGCCAGTTGTTTTCCCGAAACCTGACGACGTTCGTGCTCAACATGGTCAAAGACGGTCAACTGACCTTCAACCTGGACGACGAGATCGTCCGCGACACACTTGTGACTCGCGACGGGCAAATTGTGAACGCCCGCGTGCGCCAGACGATGGGACTGCCGGCCCTCGCGGCGAAGTCACCGGAGCCGGTCGGCGCGGCCTCATAAAACACGGCTGCTGATAGGAGATTCTCGAATGGATTCACAAATGGAGATGAGCATCTATGTGTTCATGCTCGCCACCTTCATCGGCATCGGCGTGATCCGCCGCGTGTCGCGGCTGCTGCACACGCCGCTCATGTCGCTGACCAACGCCATCTCGGCGATCGCCGTCGTCGGCGCGATCATCGTCGCCGGCGGCGAGCATTACCCCACGCACATTCGCGTGATGGGCGCCGTCGCCCTCTTTGCTTCGATGACCAACATCATCAGCGGCTTCTTGATCACCGATCGAATGCTCAAGATGTTCCGCACGCAAAAAGGGGCCAAGTGATGACGGTCTACACCCAATTGGCCTACCTCGTCGCCACCGCCCTCTTTGTCTTCTCACTGCACTGGATGGCCGAAGTCAAAACCGCCCGACGAGGCGTCTTCGCCGGCGTCGCCGCGATGCTGTTGGCCGTCGCTGCCACCTGGTGGCCGCAGTGGGCGAATGGACATGCGCACCTATGGTGGGTGATCGCGCCGATTTTGATCGCCGCTCCCATCGGCATCTGGCTCTCCCTGGTCCCCCTCACCGCCGTCCCCCAGCGAACCGCGCTCTCGCACGCCTTCGGCGGTCTGGCCGCCGGTCTTGTCGGCACCGCGAAATATTTCTATTGGCTCAATCACGAGCAAGAGATGCTCACCGCCTTTCGCATGACCGCCATCATCATGGAGATCATCCTCGGCTACCTGACCTTTACCGGCAGCTTGATCGCCGCGGGAAAACTCCAGGAAATCAAATGGATTCCTCAACGCCCCTGGGTCTATAAAGGCCAGAACATCGTCAATCTCGGGGCGTTCGCGCTGGCCCTCGGCCTGGGAATCTCCATCATCCTCCACCCCGCCAACAGTTGGTCGCCGTATGCGTTTTCCCTGATCATCCCGCTCGCGCTCTGTTTCGGGGCGATGCTCGTCCTCCCGATCGGCGGCGCGGACATGCCGACCGTCATCTCCATCTTGAACTCCTATGCCGGCCTCTCCGCCGTCGCGATGGGTTTCGTCCTTGATAACAAACTGCTCATCACCGCCGGCGCCCTCGACGGCTCCTCCGGTCTGATCCTCTCCATCATCATGTGCAAGGCGATGAACCGCTCCTTCACCAACGTCCTCTTCGGCGCGTTCGGACAGGTGCAGGCCAAGGCCGGCGCGGCCGAGCAAAAGAACTACCGAAGCGCCTCGGCGGAGGACGCCGCGCAGATCCTCGAAGCCGCCAGTTCCGTGGTCATTGTTCCCGGCTACGGCATGGCCGTCGCCCAGGCCCAGCACAAGGTCCGCGAGTTGTACGACCAACTCACCAAGCGCGGCGTTGATGTGGAGTTCGCCATCCACCCCGTCGCCGGCCGAATGCCCGGCCACATGAACGTGCTTCTCGCCGAGGCCGACATCCCCTATGAACGACTCAAGGAAATGGACGAGATCAATTCCGACATGCCGCAAGCGGACGTCGCCCTCGTCATCGGCGCGAACGACGTCACCAACCCTGCCGCACGACACGACAAGAGCAGCCCCATTTTCGGGATGCCGATTATCGACTGCGACAAAGCGAAAACGGTGATGGTCATCAAACGGAGCATGAACCCCGGTTTCGCCGGCATCGACAACGAGCTGTATTACCTTGACCGGACCATGATGCTCTTCGGCGACGCGAAGTCCTTCGTCGGCGACATGGTCAAGGAACTCAGCGGCGCTGGCGGCGGACATTAACATCGCCGCCTTGACAAATGTGGCGTTAGAATCGGAAGGCCGTTGGGCGGATTACCCAAGCGCCCAAGACTCCATTGGTTTGTCATTTCGTGTCTAAGTCTGCTTACTACTGGGACGCCATCAGCCTCGATCACGACAATGGCCGACACGTCGAGTGCATCGCCCGCGCGGAGCGATTGCGCCCGGAAGCGATGACCAAGTTGGTGCCGGGCCTCGATGCCCGGCCGATCGTGGAACACGACGCCCCGAAATGGATCGTCCGTGTCCACGAACCTTCCTACCACGACTGGGTCCGACAATCCTGCAAGACCGGCCGGCGACTGCTCGACAGCGGTGATACCGTCGTCTGCGAACGCAGCTACGAAGCGGCGCTGGGTTCCGTAAACGCCGCGCTGACCGCCGCCGACGCGGTCATCTCGGGCCACGTCGACAACGCCTTCTGCGCGATGCGGCCGCCGGGCCATCACGCCCTGCCCCATGCCGCCATGGGATTCTGCCTTTTCGCAAACGTCTCCATCACCGCCCGCTATCTGCAGGAACATCACAAGATCGGCCGCATCGCCATCGTCGATTATGACGTGCACCACGGAAACGGAACGCAGGATATTTTTTACAAGGACGCCGACGTCTATTTCGTTTCACTCCATCAGCATCCGCTCTGGCCCGGCACCGGAATGAGCGAGGAGCGAGGACGGGGCTCCGGAAAGGGCACAACGCTGAACCTTCCCATCGCGCCATTCACGAGCGAGGCGGACTATCTGGCGACCTTTGAATCGCAGGTCATTCCGACCGTCCGCGACTTCAATCCGGAGTTCCTGCTCGTTTCCGCCGGCTTCGACGCCCACCGCGATGATCCCCTGGCGAACCTGCAATTGACCGAAACCGGGTTCGCACAATTGACGCGATGGCTTAAACAAATCGCGATCGAACACTGCCAGGGCCGCGTCCTCTGTTGCCTCGAAGGCGGGTACAACCTCGACGCATTGCAACAAAGCGTCGCCGCCTGCGTCCGCGTCTTAATGGAATAGGGCTGATTCGCTCCCGTTTTGCTGAATCTCTCCGCTCCCGTATGATGCGCCCAAAGCCCCCGGCAAGCCTGCCGAGGGCTTTATTGCAAGGATCAGCCGCGTGCAACTCAACATCGCCAACGAATACGACCGCCTTGAGACCGTGCTCGTCCATCGCCCCGGCGACGAAATCGACCGGCTCACGCACGATAATATGAAGCGTTTTCTCTTCGAGGACATCCCCTACCTGACGGGCATGCAGGAAGAACACGACGAGTTTGTCGGAGAGATGCACGACCGCGACATCCGCGTGCTGTATCTGGACAAGCTGCTCCTGGAAGTGTTGGAATCGCAGCCGCTGGCCAAGGCGAGACTGGTCGAGCAGATTTGCGCTGCCGATCAGGCCCCGGCGATCGTGCCGGACCTGCTCGACGAGAAAGTCGTCTCCGACAAATCCCTTCTCGCTATCCTGTTTAACGGCATTACCAACGCCGAGTATTACGATTTGACCGGACGGCCGGCCTTGTCCGGTTCCGCCCGTCAATCCTATATCCTCCCGCCGATCCCCAACGCCTACTTCAGCCGCGACCCGGCGGTCGTCGTGAATCGCTGCGTCGTCTCCTGCAAGATGCACTACCCCGAGCGACTGCGCGAGGCCCTGCTCGTACGGGCCGTCCTGGAGCACCATCCCGAATTCGCCGGTCACATCGTCGCCTACGGCGGATCGGACAATCCAACGGAGGACCGCCCTTTCACCATCGAAGGCGGCGACGTCATCGTCCTCAACGAAGAGGCCGTGCTGGTCGGCGTCAGCGAGCGGACGCGATCGGAAACCATCAAGGTCCTCGCCCGCAAGGTCTTCAACAGCGGTCAGGCCAAGCGGTTTTATGAGATCCCGATTCCGACGCAGCGCACGTTCATGCACCTCGACACGGTCTTTACCATCGTCGACCGCGGCGTCGTCGTCTGGTATCCCGGCGTGATGGAGCAGATCGACCGGATCGATCACTTCGCCTGTGATGACGCCGGCGGTGTCGTGAAGAAAGCTGAATCTCGCTCGCTCACGCAGATTCTAAGCGACGAATTCGGCAAGGAACTGAAGGTCATCCGCACCGGCGGCGGCGACGAGCACTTCGCCAGCCGCGAACAGCGCACCGACGGAACGAACATCCTGGCCATCGCCCCCGGCGTCGCCTGCACCTACACGCGAAACGCACGGACCATCAAAGCAATGGAACAGGCCGGCATCGAGTGCATCGGCGTCTCCGGATCGGAACTGGTCCGCGGCCTCGGCGGCCCGCGATGCATGACCATGCCGCTGCGACGCGCGCCGGCACAATAGAACCACTCTTACATCCGATGCCGGATCGCCCATAGATCGGGAAAAATCGCCTTGAAGAGCGACTCCTTGAGAAACGGCACGCCCGGCGAACCACCGGTTCCATACTTCGCTCCAATTGTCCGTTCGACGAGCTTCACGTGCCGGTAACGCCACTCTTGTAACCCCTCGTCGAAATCCGTCATCAACTCAAAAAGAATCGCCAGGTCCGGGTGCTTCAGATACAGCGCCAGCACCCCCTCTTGTACCTGTTCGTTCGGCTGCGTCGGTCTCGTCCGATCGCCGCTCCGTAATTCCGGCGGGATCTTCACGCCGCGCTGCTCCAGAAAATCGTAAAAGTGATCCACGACGCTCGGCTCGTGTAACCGGCGTTCGAGGACCGGCAGCGCCGGCGATGCCCTGTCCACATATTTCAACGTCGCCGCGCGCTTGAAGCCCAGCACGAACTCCATCTCCCGAAACTGGGTCGATTGAAAGCCCGACGCCGTCTCCAGCCGTTCTCGAAAACTTGAAAACGACATCGGCGTCATCGTTTCCAGAATATCGAGCTGGCTCACCAGCGTCTTCATCACCGTCCGGGCACGCTTGAACGTATGCAGCGCCCCATACAAATCATTCGCGGAAAAGTCCTGTTTGATCTTCTCAATCTCGTGCAACAGCAGCTTGAACCAAAGCTCGTAGACCTGGTGGATCACGATAAACAACATCTCGTCGTGCTCCGGCGGAGTGGATCGCGGGTCCTGGAGATCAAGCAGTTCATCAAGATGCAGATAGTCGGCGTATGTCAGGGCCATCACGTCACCTTCATTTCAATGCAAAAAGGGCGATCGCCGCCATGAGCAAAACGGCAAGGGAGGCCGTCCAACAGACGATGCGATCCTGCCGCCGCCCTCGCTCGACGGCCTCGGCATACGGCGTCCGCGTAAACGAGACCATCGTGTAAAGCGGAGTATACCACCCCGGCAGAAGCCGATGCAGGGTGCGCTCGATTTTCTTCCGCCACCGAAATGCCCGCGACGCCGTCTGGTCGCGCATTTCCACGAAATTCGCGATGGCCAGATCCGCCAGCGCGTCCATGTTCGGCTTCCGCGCCGTCTCATACGCCGCGAACGCCTGCTCCCAATTCGGCGCGTGCCGCCGCAGGCATTCATCCAACACAATGCAATCCTCGAACGCCGCGTTCATCCCCTGCCCGTAAAACGGCACCACCGCGTGCGCCGCGTCGCCGACCAGCGCGACCTTGTCCGCATGGCGCCATGGCCGGCATCGCACCGTCATCATCGACCCGGTCGGGTGCGCGTTGAAATCCTCCAGGAGCGTCGGCATCAGCGGCACGGCATCGGGAAATTCACGATCAAAAAACCGGCGAACGGCCTCATCGCCGCGAACCGTTGCAAAGCTCTCCGCCCCCTCGAATTGCCAGAAGAGCGTGCAGGTAAACGACCCGTCCGGGTTCGGCAGCGCGATCATCATGAAACTGTGCCGCGGCCAGATGTGCAGGGCGTTCCGCTCCATCCGGAATCCGCCGTCCGCCGTCGGCGGGATCGTCAGCTCCTTGTAGCCGTGGCGAAGATAATCCTGCGAATAATCGAAGCGATCGAGCCGCTGCATCGCCCGACGGACCGCGGAGAACGCCCCATCGACGCCGATGATAACGTCGCCCTCGGTCTCGATCGTCTGATTCGTCTCGGTATTCAGGATCTGCGCCGCCGGTCGATCCAGATCGACGTCCGTGCAGCGGTGATTGAAATGCACGTGAACGTTCGGCAGCTTCTGGGCCGCCTCCAGTGTCACTTGGTTGAGCACGGCCCGCCCGATCGAATAGATGCACCGCGACGGGTCCTTGTCGTACGGTTGAAAATGCAGATCGCCGCGCGGCCCGTGAATCATCCGCCCGCGCATGGGGATCGCCGTCTTGAGAATCTCGTCGGACAGGCCCACTCGTTGCAGTGCATCGATGCCGCGCGTCGAGACGGCGAGATTGATCGACCGCCCGCCGACAAAGTTCCCCGCACCGGGATCCGGCCGCCGCTCGTAGAGATCGACCGAGTAGCCCGCGCGCCCCAGGTAGGTCGCCAGCAGCCCCCCGGCCAGTCCCCCACCAATCAGCGTAAAGTGCGGTCGTTCGCCGTTTGACATGCGGTCCTATTAAACGGCAGCCGCCGCCCGCCGCCAAGACGCGACGCCGTAGCGTCCGGCCCCGGTGCCGGACGTGGAACTCGACCCATCGCTCCCCTTCAAGGGAGATTGACCGATTCACGACACCACGAAAAGACAGTCATAGCCCAGCAAGAGCCCGAGCAGGACGAGGATCCCCCCGGCCTTCACAAAGCTCCGGCTCGATCGCATCCGTTCGTGGATCAACTTGAGCGGCAAGGCGGGAAACAAGAAGTAGATCGCCCCTTTCAACAGCGAACCCCAGCCGTACACCGTCACAATGACGCCCAGGTCCCAGGACCAGACGTTATGGGTAACGACGATAAGCAGCCCCACGGGCAGCGTGTACATCGCGATCACCAACGGCCCGCTGGGGCTCTTGAACAGCGGCTCAAAAAAGACCTGCCACCGCGCGCCGCACAAGATGTGCGAGAGCCCGACGATAACAAACGCAACGGCCAACGCAGCCTGCAACGGATCCGTCATGAGTAATCTCCTTCGCAAATGTAGTATATACCATAAAATATATCCTATACTACATTCGTCGGGAAAGCAACTCCTCTTTTTTCCGCGTTCTCTTCGGCCCCGCGGGAGATTTTCCTATTCGGAAGCCTCAATCGCCGATTCCCACTCGGAATTGAGGTGGACGAGCTGCCCCCGAAGTCCCTCGTATTCGACGTGCAATGCCTTCGCCCGCTCCCCGTCTTTCATGAGTTCCGGCTCGGCGAAAGCCGACTCCAGTTCTTTTACACGGGACTCCGCCTTGATGATCTGTGCTTCGATCTCCTCGATCCTCCGGGCGGCATATTTCGAGCGGGACTTCTTCTTCGGCCCCGACTCGGCCGCTCGCCGTTGCTGGTCCCGCAATTCCTCCCGTCGCCGCGCCTCCACTTTTCGACCGGCCTCTTCGCGCTCGGCCAGAATCGCCGCGTAAGCCGACCAACTTCCGGCGATCAGTTCATGCCTCCCGCGCTCCACGAGGACCAGCAATCGCCCGGCGACGCGGTCGAGAAAATACCGATCATGACTCACAGCCAGGATGCTCCCGGTGTAGTGCGTCAGCGCCTCTTCCAGCGCCTCCCGCGCCGGGATATCCAGATGATTCGTCGGCTCGTCGAGGATCAGCATTTGCGGGCTCTGCCACACCAGCCGCGCGAGCAACACGCGCGACTGCTCCCCGCCCGACAGATCGCCGACCCGCTTGAAGACCTCGTCGCCGCGAAACAGGAACAGGGCCAGAAACGACCGCGCCTGCGCCTCGGACATCTCCGGCCGCACCGCCCGGACCGCCTCCAAAATCGAAAGCGACCCATCCAGATCGCGGTGCTCCTGGTCGTAGTAACCGACACGAAGATTCTCGAAGAGCCGCACCTTCCCGCCGGTCGGCGGCGTCTGCCCCAGAAGCATGCGCAGCAGCGTCGTCTTGCCCACGCCGTTGGGTCCGATGATCCCGATCTTCTCCCCGCGGGTCATCTCAAAGTCCAGATCGCGGATGAGCACGACGTCGCCGAAGGCCTTCGACGCCTTCTCGCAGCGGATGGCCATGTCCCCGCCGCGCTCGTCGCTCTTGAGTTGGAGGTGCATCGACGACGTCGCCGACTTGGGCTTCTTCAAGATCCTCCCCTCGGCCTCCATCCGATCGAGATACTTCTGCCGCCCGCGCGCCTGCTTGGCCGAGTCCTTCGCATAGCGCGAGCGGTCGATGTAATCGCGCTGATGCTTGAGCCACTCGTCCTGTTTCTCGAACTCGCGCTCGGATTGAAGCAGCCGGATCCGCTTGGCCTGGACATAGTTCGAATAGTTCGTGGGATAGACCGTGACGCGACGATCCTCGACCTCGACGATCTTTGTCACGACGCGGTCCAGCAGATATCGATCGTGCGAGATAATCACCGCCCCGCCGCGATGCATGGCCAGGTGCCGCTCCAGCCAGCGCGTGGCGTCGATGTCCAGGTGGTTCGTCGGCTCATCGAGCA
>CAYPXR010000008.1:0-55508 GCA_964414585.1 uncultured Planctomycetaceae bacterium | reverse complement strand
CCGGGGCGAGGTCTATGACAACGCCGTGATGGAAAGCTTCTACGCGACGTTGAAAGGTGAACTGGTCCACGAGGCCAGGTATGCCACGCGGGAGGACGCGAAAAAAACCATCTTTGAATGGATCGAGGTATTCTATAATCGCCAGCGGCTGCACTCGAGCCTGGGCTATCGGAGCCCAGCCGATTACGAGGCCGCGGCATGATTCTCTAAACCATGTGTCCACTTAACATGGGGAACTCCAAAGGCCAAATGAGAGAGCTATTATACTGCAAGTGAGATTCGACGCACATTGAAAGAGTGCGCCGTCTCACCATTCCAAGCCCAGGATTAGACAATAGAGTCCACTCCCAATCCCGCAGAACACCGTCCGCTGCCAGTGTTCGAGGAAGCCACGCTCTTCGGCGATGGCCGCCGTGATGGGCAGCGAGACCGTGCCGATGTTGCCGAGAAATTCGTAGGTCTGGAAATCCTTTTCCAGCGTTATTCCAACAGGCTTCGCGGAAATGTATTTGATATTGAGAAGGCACTGACGATATAATGAGGTCGAAATCTTTCAGCCGGGAGCGTCGTGATGGATACCGATGAGGTCGTTTTTATTATTGAGGAAGATAAGGAGGCCGGTGGATACAGTGCCGTCTGCCACCGATACGGTATTTTCACGCAAGGCGATGATCTGGACGATTTGCGAGCCAACGTCACCGATGCGTTCGAGTGCCGTTTCGAAGGCGAGGCAGAGCGACCCCGGCAGATCCGCCTTCATTTCATCCACGACGAGGTCATTGCTGCGTGAAGCTTCCGCGCAATGTCACCGGCGCCGAATTGGTCGTTGCTCTCCAACGGTTCGGATATCAATTAGTTCGACAGCGCGGCAGCCATATCCATCTGGTGACCAAACGCTACGGTGAGCACCATGTTGTCGTGCCTGAACATCGACCGATCAAGACAGGGACGCTTGGGCAGCTGCTCAAACAAGTTGCCGAGCATCACGGAATGACCCGTGATGAACTGATCGACGAATTAGAACTGTAACATCTCTGTGCCCGATTACCGCTTCCCTCCGGAAGTCAAACAAATCGGCCCAATCTCAATCTTGAAAAAACACAATCCGATGACCGCGTTCCAAAAATACGCGATCTTTGGCGATCGTGAGCCTGCTCACGCCGGATCCAAACTGCTCTTCGGCCCATAGATCGTCTTGATGATCCGCGTGGGGCCCATGTCTGGGATCACGAAGATGTACATGTCCTGATAACGAAGTGGAGGCGTGCCGGTGCCGCCCAGCCGCTTGAAGATTTCCTCGTTGATGCCGGTCGTCCCCAGAACCGACCCGATATTCCCCACGAAAAGAACCGTCTGGCCGTGATAATTCGCCAGGATGTCGTCGACGACGGCATCGGCGAACGCCGCCGTGTTGACGTAGGACACAATATTCCAGTGCTTGACCTCGATGCCCAGTTGCGTGGCGATCGGCTCAACCGTCTGCATGTTGCGGATCAGCTCCGGCGAAAAGATGGCGTTCACGCCGTTCTCGCTGAGCACGTCCTTGAGGATTTGTGCGCGGGCCATCCCCTCGGCGTTCAGTGGCGGGTCCGCCCCCGGGTCGCGCTCGGCATGGCGAATCAGAATGAGCGTCGTCGTCGTGCCCGGCGGCGAGTTGGCAAAGTTGATGACGTTGAGCACGTCGCAATTCGTATTCGCGAACAACAAGCCGGCAACCATGAGCGTGACGAGAACACCATTCAAACGGCGCTTCGCGATCATGTTGAGGTCCTCCGTCATTTCAGTGCGGAACCAACGACGCACTATTATGCGCCAGAATGCGGGTTTTCGTCACCCGGAAAGGAGCTCTCCAATGGCGGGCTGTCCTTGCGTTGGTTTGCGCGGAGCAGTGCATCGCGGCCCGTCCATCGACGGATCACGGTGAAGAACACCGGTGTCAGAAACAGGCCGAAATTCGTCACGCCGAACATACCGAAGACAACGACCGTACCAAGGGCCCGGCGCATTTCCGCGCCGGCGCCCGTGGCCAGCATGAGCGGCAGGACGCCGAGAATAAAGGCGAAGCTGGTCATAAGGATCGGCCGCAGTCGAAGATGGGCGGCTTCAACGGCGGCGTCGAAACTGTTCGAGCCTTTTTCCTGCTGCTGTTTGGCGAACTCCACAATCAGCACGGCGTTCTTCGCGCTCAGGCCTGCAAGTACGACAAAGCCGATCTGCGTAAAGATATTGTTATCCATGCCGCGCAGCCAGACGCCGGCGATCCCGCTCAACAGACACATGGGAACGATCAGGATGATTGCCGTCGAGAGCGCGAAGCTTTCATACTCTGCCGAGTGAACCAGCCAGACAAAGAAAACGCAGAGAGGGAAGATGAAAAGCGCCGTGTTGCCGGCTAGCTTTTCCTGGTACGCGATATCCGTCCATTCAAAGCCGTAGCCCGCGGGAAGGACCTTGCGGGCGTAGTGTTCCATGATGTCGATGGCCTGACCGCTGCTGATGCCCGGCGCGGCGGCACCGTTGATTTCCGCTGACCGGTACAGGTTGTAGCGGTTGATCCGGTCCGGTCCGGCCACGTCCCTGATGTTTAATACGGCCGCCAGGGGAACCATTTCGCCGGAGCGGTTTCGCGTTTTTAGTTGGCCGACGGATTCGACGGTCGCCCGAAACGGCGCATCAGCTTGCGCGGTGACGCGATAGGTGCGGCCGAGGAAATTAAAATCGTTCACATAAAGGCTGCCCAGGTAGGTCTGAAGCGTTTGGAATACGTCGGTGACTTGCACGTCCTGAGTCTTGACCTTTTCCCGGTCAACGTTCGCGTACAACTGCGGAACATTGGCGCGAAAACTGCTAAAAAGCCCCTGCAAACGAGGGTCTTTACGGGCCTCGTCGACCAGATGGTCGGCGACGGCCTGGAGTTCCTGCGATGTGGAATGGCCCGCGCGGTCCTGCACCTGAATTTTGAAGCCGCCGGCCGTTCCGATGCCTCTCACCGGTGGCGGCGGGACGACCAGTGCATAGCCCTCTTCGATCTTGCTGAACTCTCTCATCATTCGCTGGCCGATCGCCGTGGCCGACTGTTGCGGATCGTGTTCGCGCTTTTCGAAGGGGTCGAGCGGAACAAACATGAAGCCGGCGTTGCTCTGGGTGGCGCGAGTGAGGATCGACCGCCCGGCGATGGCAAGCGTGTAGCGGACGCCGGGGATCGCGCGAACCATGTCGGTCATTCGTTCCATGACGTGCTCGGTGCGATCGAGCGATGCCGCATCCGGCAATTGAAGATTGACGAAAAGATAGCCTTGATCCTGCGGCGGGATAAACCCGGTCGGCACACTCTTGAAGCCGGTGTAGCTCAGACCCAGCAGGCCGAGGTACAACAGAAGCACCATTGACGATTGTCGCATCACCTTGCGAAGTACCGTGCTGTATTTGTGATTACCGGTCTCGAAGCCCCGGTTGAAGAGTCGGAGGAACCAACCGAGGATGACGTTGATCAATCGGGTGAACATGTCCGGCCGCGCATCGCGCGGACGCAGCAGCAGCGCCGCCATCGCCGGGCTGAGTGTCAATGAATTTACGGCGGACAGTAACGTGGAAAAGGCAATCGTCAGGGCGAACTGACGATAAAACTGCCCTGAGATTCCGCTGATGAAGGCGACGGGGATGAAGACCGCCGAAAGTCCGAAAGCGATTGCGATAACGGCGCCGGTGACTTCGGTCATGGCGTGATAGGTCGCTTCACGCGGGGAATACCCTTTTTCGATCCAGCGCTCGACGTTTTCGACGACAACAATGGCGTCGTCCACCACGATGCCGATCGCCAGAACCATCCCGAAGAGCGTGAGGTTATTGATGGAAAATCCGACGAGCCACATGACGGCAAATGTTCCGATGAGCGATACGGGGATGGCCATCAGCGGCACGATCGATGTCCGCCAGGTCTGCAGGAAGAAAAGCACGACGATCACGACCAGCCCGACCGCTTCGAGCATGGAAATCACGACGTCGTGGATGCTGTTGCGCACGAAAATCGTGGTGTCATAGGGGATGAGATAGTCGATGCCCGGAGGAAAGCTCTTTTTTAGCTCCATCATCTTGGCGTACACCGCGTTGGCGGTGTCGATGGCATTGGTCCCCGGGAGTTGAAAAATGCCCACGCCGACGCCCGGCCGGCCGTTGAATTTGTAAGACGTGGTGTAGTCGGCGGCGCCCAATTCGACCCGCGCGACATCCCGCACATGCGTGACTTGTCCGTTCGCCCCTGTCTTGACCACGATGTCGGCAAACTCCTTCGGATCGGTAAGCCGCCCGAGGGCGTTGACGGTGTATTCGAATTTCGTCGTACCCGCCGCCAGCGGCTGGCCGCCGACCGTGCCCGCCGCGACTTGGATGTTCTGTTCCTGAACCGCCTTTACGACGTCGCCGGTGGTCATGTTGCGCGCCGAGAGTTTTTGCGGATCGAGCCACAGGCGCATCGAGTAGTCGCGCGCGCCGAAGATATTGATGTCGCCGACGCCGGGAAGCCGGGCCAGTTCATCGCGGACCTGCAACGTGGCGTAATTGCTGAGATACAACGTGTCGCGGCTGTTGTCCGGTGAGATCAGCGAGACCGCGAGCGTCAGGTCGGGCGACGATTTCTTGACCGTGATTCCCAGCCGGCGCACGTCTTCCGGAAGAATCGGCTCGGCCAGGGACACGCGATTCTGGACCTGAACCTGGGCAATGTCGAGGTCGGTGCCCAGCTTGAACGTGACGGTCAGCGTCATGGCGCCGTCGTTCGTGCTTTGGCTGGACATGTAAAGCATGTTTTCCACGCCGTTGACCTGTTCCTCGATGGGAGTGGCGACGGTGTCGGCGACGACCCGCGCGCTGGCGCCGGGATAGTTTGCGGACACGATGACCGTGGGTGGAACGATGTCCGGATATTGCGCGATCGGGAGCGTGAAAATCGAAAGGCCGCCGACGATGAGCGTGACGATCGAAATGACGGCGGCGAGCACCGGTCGATCGATGAAAAAATGGGAGAACTTCATCGAGCCCTCTCCGTCGTCGTCGGATGCGTTTCGGCGCCGGTCCCGCCTTCGGACGGCTCCAACTCGATGGCGGGAAGCGACTGCGTGGTGGTGGAGCCGGGTGAAGTCTGCGGGAATCCTTCTAACGAAATCGCCTCTTCATGGGGGCTGACTCTCGTGCCGGGCCGCGCCTGCAACAATCCGTTCACGACGATTCGATCGTTCGAGCCGATGCCTTGCACGATGGACCGCAGATCGCCAAAGAGCGCCCCCAGCTTCACGCGCCGCGCTTCCACGATGCCGTCCGGACCGACCACCATCAATTGCTTCTGGCTCTGGTCCGTTGTCACGGCCAAATCCGGAACGAGAAGCGTCCTGAACCGGCCGGTCCCGGGAACGCGCAATCTCGCGAAGAACCCCGGGGTCAACCAGCCCTGGGGGTTGGGGAATACGCCTCGTGCCCGCATCGTCCCCGTGGTGGGATCCACGCGGTTATCCACGAAATCGATGACGCCTTCGTGTGGGAAGCCCTTTTCGTTCGCTAATTGCAGGAAGCAGGGTACGACGGATTCGCGCGCGCTGGCCCGCTTTCCCTCGCGCGCCAGTTTTTGATACTTGAGAACCGACTCCTCATCCGCGTCGACATAACAATAAATAGGATCGATCGACGCGATCGTGGTCAACAAGGTGCCCGTTCCGCTGCCCCCGGTAATCATGTTGCCCTCGGTCACGTACTTGCTGCTAACGCGACCGGAAATCGGCGCGGTGACGCGGCACCACTCCACGTTCAACCGGGCCGATTCGACGTTGGCCTTGGCGGCGGCCAACACGGCTTCGTTTTGTTTGAGAACAGCCGCGGCAGTGTCGTACTCCGTCCGGGAGCGCGAATCTTCGGGGATGGATTCGATCCGCGCGAAATCTATCCGCGCCAGGTCCACCTGCGCGGCGGCCTGGGCTTCGGCGGACCGCTTGGAATCAAGATCCGCCTGGAAAGGGCCGACGTCGATCTTGACGAGGAGATCGCCTTTTTTGACGATCGATCCTTCCTGAAAGGGCGCGGAGACCATCAACCCCCCGACCCGCGCGCGCACCTCTACAAATTCGACGGCCTCCAGATGCCCGATGTATTCGTCCCATTCGATGACTTCCCGCTCGACGGGCCGGGCGACCGTGACGGTCGGCGGGGGCGGCGGAGGCGGAGGCGCGTTGTTCTGACATCCGACCGTTGCGGCCCACCAGGCCGTCGTGGCAATGAAAAGACAGGATCGTCCCCGAGGTGCGAGACCAAACGCGATGCCGCGAAAGCCTGTTCTTTGGTTTTTTGCGTGGCCCATGCCGGCGACCAGGATCATGAAGTTCTCCAGACGAACAAGTGACCGACGACGACGGCCGAAAACGGTGTAACTATATTAGTTGGCATGAGCCCCTTTTGTCGTGCCGGGCCGTCCGTCGCCGTTTTCTCCTTCCCAAATTGATCTATCCCGTTCCGCCGATTGGGAATAATATGTAACGCATGTCGACCGCCGCCACCGACATTCATTGAAGTCCTCTGCGGGGTGAATTTCCATGAAACGCAAGGAATACGAAAAAGAGCTGCGCAAACTCCAGGCCGAACTCTGCATCCTCCAGGAATGGATCAAGCACAAGGAATTACGGGTCATCATTGTATTCGAAGGACGGGACGCGGCCGGCAAGGGCGGCACCATCCGCGCCATCACCGAGCGGGTCAGCCCTCGTGTGTTTCGCGTGATCGCGTTGCCCGCGCCGTCCGATCGCGAAAAAGGTCAGATGTATCTCCAACGGTACTTGCAGCATTTTCCGAGCAAGGGGGAGGTCGTGATCTTCGACCGGAGCTGGTACAACCGCGCGGGCGTCGAACACGTGATGGGATTTTGTACCAGGGATCAGTATCAGAACTTTCTCGAACACTGCCCCAAGGTTGAGCGTTTCATCGTCGGCAGCGGAATCCAATTGATTAAGTACTGGCTGGAGGTCGGTAATGAGGAGCAGAAGCGCCGATTCGAAGCGCGGATTGAAGATCCGCTTCGACAGTGGAAGCTGAGCAACATGGATCTCCCCTCGAGAGAAAAATGGTATGAGTATTCGAAGGCGCGGGACATGATGCTGAATGCGACCGATACGGAGCATGCGCCCTGGTACATTTTGCCGTCCGACGACAAACGGCGCGCCCGCCTGAACTGCATCTCGCATCTACTCAGCCTGATCCCCTACAAGGAATTGCCGCGGCAAAAGATCGAGCTTCCCAAGCGCTCCAAGGAGAACGAGTACGACGATCAAGCCTCGCTCAAGGGTCGGAGATTTGTGCCGGAGAAGTTTCGTGAGGAGCCGCCTCGCGTCTGACGGGTACAACCATCGGCGCATTGTCGCCGGATGGCGAGGGCGGTCGTTTTTTAGGCTATTGCCGTCGATTCACTTCCGATACGATCCGGCGAAGTGATAGGCAAATGAGTGGAGCGTCGAAATCGAGGATTCCGGCGTCGCCGGGATTTGCACGCTGGATTCCCGCACTGACTTGGCTGCGTTCGTACGAGCCCGGCTGGCTCCGCGCCGATATCGTCGCGGGCATCATGCTGGCGGCGTATCTCCTGCCGGGAGGCATCGGCGACGCCTCGCTTGCCAATCTGCCGCCTGAAGCGGGGATCTACGCCTGCCTGTTTTCCGGGCTCGTCTTCTGGCTATTCTGCAGTTCGCGGCAAGCCGCGATCTCGGTCACCTCGGCCATTTCGCTGTTGGTTGGTTCTTCGCTGGGTACGCTCGCCGGAGGCGACGCCGCCCGGTTCGGCGCGCTGGCCGCCGCCACGGCCTTGCTCGTGGCGCTAACGGCGTTTGTTGCGTGGCTCGTGAAGGCGGGCGCCATTGTGAGTTTTGTGTCCGAGTCGGTGCTGGTCGGTTTTAAGTGCGGCGTGGCGCTGTTTCTGGCGAGCACACAGTTGCCGAAGTTATTTGGTTTCAAAGGTTCCCACGGCGATTTCTGGGAACGCAGCGGCTATTTTCTTTCACACCTGAACGAAACCAATATCGCCGCGCTCACCTGCGGCCTTACGGCGCTGGCGCTATTGATCCTGGGAAAGATATTCGCGAAGAATCGGCCCGTGGCGTTGTTGGTCGTGGTGGGGAGCATCGCCGCAGCCTCCTGGTTAGGGCTTGAGGCGCGGGGCGTCAAGCTGCTGGGTGAGGTGCCGCAAGGCGTGCCGATGCCCGGCCTGCCCGCCATCCATTGGCGCGACCTCAATGAACTGTTGTCCCTGGCGATGGCATGTTTTCTCCTTGGTGCGGTCGAATCGGCCGCCATCGGGCGGATGTTCGCGGCAAAACATGGCGGGCGTTTCGATAGCAACCAGGAACTCCTCGCTCTCGCCGCAGCCAATCTCGCGGCGGGTCTCGGTCGGGGGTTCCCCGTGAGCGGCGGGATGTCCCAATCACTCGTGAACGAAAGCGGCGGCGCGCGTACGCCCTTATCGGGACTGATCGCTTCGGGAATCGTCCTCTTGGTCGCGATGTTCCTTTCGGGCCTGCTGTACCATTTGCCTCAGCCCGTGCTCGCTGCGGTGGTCCTGGTTGCCGTGACGGGGTTGTTCAAGCTTTCCGCGCTAAAGCGGCTCTGGCGGTCGAACCGCACCGAATTCGCCGTTGCCTTTGCCGCATTGCTTGGTGTCCTGGGGTCCGGCCTGCTCAGGGGAGTGCTTATCGGCGCAATGATCTCGCTGGTGTTGTTGCTTCGACACGGCATGCGCCCCCACGTCGCGTTTCTCGGGCGCATCCCTGGCACGCGTCGTTACTCCGATCTGGATCGGCACCCGGACAATGAGATCGTACCGAGGATGCTGATATTCCGGCCGGAATCGAGCCTCATTTACTTCAACGTGGAACACGTTCGCGACCGAGTGATGGAGCGCATCTGCCGGGAAGTCGTGCCGCCGCGGTTCGTGCTCTGCGATCTGTCTGCCTCGCCCTATGTGGACCTGCACGGAGCGGACATGCTGCTCGCGCTGGAGCGAGATCTGGCCGCACTGGATATCCGACTCCAGATTGTCGAGGCCCGGGCCGGCGTGCGCGATATGCTGCGCCGCGAGGGACTTGAGGATCGCGTCGGCTGCATCAACCGTCATACCTCCGTCGCCGAAGCTGTGGAGAATTTCCAGAATGCTTAAGCATCTTCTCGTGGCGCTCCTGCTCACCGCGATCACCGTGGTCCTCCATGGTGTTGGATCGCTCATTCTGGCAAGGATGTTCGCCGATCGAAGGCGCGCATCCACCGAGCCGCTCGCACCGTGGCAAGTGGTCAGGCGGACCGTCGGACTGGTCAGTTTTTTGCTTTTGCTTCATCTGATTGAAGCGAGTGTTTGGGCCGAATGCTACTGGCTCATGGGACTTTTTCCGGATATGGAAACGGCCGGCTACTATTCCCTCACGTCCTACACGACGGTGGGTTACGGGGACGTGCATTTGTCGTCCAACTGGCGCATGCTCGGGCCGATCGAATCCGGCGTCGGCGTTCTCATGTTTGGCTGGTCGATTGCCCTCATGGTGGCGATTCTGGGGCGGGACTTTGGCGCCCGATTCCCGGCCGACCGCAAAACGCGATAGGCAAGCCGATCGTTCCAAAATCCCGTCCACCAACGGGGATGGCCACGCTTTGGTGGCTTCCACAGTCGTCGCTTGACGCGTTCAATTTCACATCTTTTAATGTGGGGTCTCGCCATTTTCCTGACCGCGACGGATCGGTGCGAAGGATGATGAAATGATGCCCACGTCGTCGAAACGCACCGTCATTCTGTTACTGTCGATCTTTCTTGCCGGCCAATGGGGTTGCAAGAAAGCGCCGCCGCCTGAACCCCCGCCGACCGAAGTCACGGTGAGTCGGCCGCTGCAGCGACAAATTGCCGACGCCGTGGAGTACACGGGGACCACGGCGGCGCCGGCAGCGGTGGACGTCCGCGCGCGTGTGACAGGCTTTCTGGACAAGGTGCAGTTTGAGCCGCGCTCCCGGGTGAAGGCGGGCGACGTCATTTTCGAGATCGACGCGCGTCCCTTCCAAGCGGCGCTGGATCGTGCCGAGGCCGACGTGAAGGCGAAAGAGGCGCAGCTCGTCAAAGCGCAATTCGACGCCGAACGGATCACCGATCTTTACAAGAAAGAGGTGGCGGCGCCCACCGAGTACACGAAGGAAATCGCCAATCTCGATATCGTTCGGGCGGCCGTCGCCTCGTCGAAGGCCGTGGCGCAACAGGCCGCACTGGAGCGATCCTGGTGTCAGGTCACCGCGCCGATCACGGGGCGAATCAGCCGCAATTTCATCGATGCGGGAAACATCGTCGCCTCGGATCAAACGGTCTTGGCCCGCATCACCAACGACGACGAATTGTACGTCTATTTTAACTGGAGCGAGCACGACGTGCTGACGATCCGCGAGCGATCGCGGCAGGAGTATGAGGCCGCCGGCGGAACGCCCACCTCGATGCCGGAAATTCGCCAGATGAAATGGCCGGTCCAACTCGGCCTGATGACCGAAGAGGGATTCCCTCACGAGGGTGTTTTGGATTACACCTCGCCGGAAGTCGATTCGGCTACCGGCACGCTGCAGGTTCGCGGCGTCTTTCCGAACCCGGGCGGAATCCTGCTGCCCGGTCTTTTCGTGCGATTGCGCATTCCGATCGGAAAACCCTATTCGGCGCTCGTCGTTTCCGAACGGGCGCTGGGTTCGGATCAGGGACAGCGATACCTCCTGACGGTCAATCCGAAACAGGAAGTCGAATATCGCGCGGTGTCGGTCGGAACTTTGCAAAACGGCCTTCGCGTGATTACCCAGGGCATCGGCGAGAACGACTGGGTCATCGTAAGGGGGATTCAGCGCGTCCGGCCCGGTGCGACCGTGACGGCCCAGCGCGTCGAAATGGAATCGATGCTGAAACCCGGTTCGACCGAAAAGACCGCCACGACGCAGTCGGCGGAATTGAAGCAATCGCCACGGGATAGCGCGTCCTGAATTCCGGACGCAGGCGTTTGGCGGAGTTTCTGTTTTGATCTCCCGATTTTTCATCGATCGCCCCATCTTCGCGGCCGTCCTGTCTATTGTGATCACGATCGCCGGAGGCGTTTCGTTGCTCGTCCTGCCGGTGGCGCAATATCCCGAGATCACGCCGCCGACGGTGCAGGTCTCCTGCGTTTATCCCGGGGCCAGCGCGAATGTCGTGGCCGAAACCGTCGCCGCACCGATCGAGCAGCAGGTCAACGGCGTGGAGGACATGCTGTACATGTCCTCCAATTGCACCAACGATGGAACTTACAACCTGACCGTCACGTTCAAGCTGGGCGTCGATCTCAACATGGCCCAGGTGCTCGTGCAAAACCGGGTCTCCATGGCGCTGCCGACCCTTCCCGACGTGGTCAAGGCGACCGGCGTGACCACCAAAAAGAAATCGCCGAACATCCTGCTTTGCGTCAACTTGTTTTCGCCCGATCAGCGTTACGACCAACTGTACATCAGCAATTACGCGACCATTCAGATCAAAGACGAATTGTCCCGCTTGTCCGGCGTCGGCGATGTCTCCTATCTGGGCCAGCAGGACTACAGCATGCGGGTCTGGCTCGACCCGGAGAAATTGTCGGCGCGCGAGCTGACGGCGAGCGACATCGTCAATACCGTGAAAGAACAGAACGTGCAGGTCGCCGCCGGCCAGATCGGCCAGCCGCCGATTCCCGCCGGACAGGATTTCCAATATACGATGAGCACGCTGGGCCGTCTCGCCGACGCGGAACAATTCGGCGACATCATCGTCAAGGTGGGTTCAAAAGGCGAAATCGTGCGGCTCCGCGACGTGGGCCGGATCGAATTGGGCGCCAAGAACCAGGATCAGTCCTGCACGCTCGACGGCGGCCCATCGGTCGGCCTCGCGATCTTCCAGTTGCCGGGCTCCAACGCATTGGCGACGGCTGACGGCATTCGCGCGAAAATGGAGGAGCTTAAGAAGCGTTTTCCGGCCGGCCTGGACTATGCCATCGCCTACGACACGACGCCGTTCATCAGCGAATCGATTCATGAAGTCTTCAATGCCCTGCGCGACGCCTTCATCCTCGTCGCCATCGTCATTCTCGTCTTTCTTCAAAGCTGGCGATCGACCGTCATCGCGCTGATCGCCATTCCCGTTTCGCTCGTGGGTACGTTCGCCGTCATGGCGGTCCTTGGATTCAGCCTGAACAACTTGTCGCTTTTCGGAATCGTTCTGGCGGTGGGCATCGTCGTGGACGACGCCATCGTCGTCGTCGAAAACGTCGAGCGCTGGATCGAGCAAGGTCTTTCTCCAAAAGAGGCCGCCTACAAGTCCATGGAAGAAGTGACCGTCGCCGTCATTGCGATCGCGTTCGGGTTGAGCGCCATCTTCATTCCCACCGCGTTCTTGTCCGGCATCACCGGTCAATTCTTCCGCCAGTTCGCCCTCACCATTGCCACGTCCACGTTGATCTCGGCCTTCAATTCGCTGACCTTGAGCCCCGCGCTGGCCGCGTTGCTGCTCAAACCGCACGGCGCGAAAAAGGACGCCTTCACCCGGCTGCTCAACGCCCTCCTGGGCTGGTTTTTCCGCGGCTTTAATGCCCTCTTCAATCGTTGCACGGAAATCTATGGGCGGATGGTCGCCGTCTGTCTGCGCGGCGCCGCGATCGCGATGCTCGTCTACGCGGGACTGCTCGGCTTGACTTATTTCGGCTTTATCAAGGTGCCGATGGGCTTTATCCCGCAGCAGGACAAGGGCTACGCGCTGATCAATATCCAGTTGCCCGACTCCGCGTCGCTCGAACGGGCGCAAGCCGTTCTGGCGCAGGTGGACGACATCGTGCGGCACACGCCCGGCGTCAAACATACGCTCGGCATCGCCGGGCAATCCTTCCTGCTCAATGCCAACGGCTCCAACTTTGCGTCCATGTTTGCCGTCTTCGACGAATTTCACGATCGCCACGATCCGGCCTTGTCGGCGCCGGCGATCATTCAGAAGATCAACCAGGAATGCCGCCGCCGGATACCCGACGCCGTGATCGCGGCATTCGGCGCGCCCCCCGTCGATGGGCTCGGCACGGCCGGCGGATTCAAGTGCATGCTGCAGGATCGCGGCGACCTTGGTCTGGAAATGCTCCAGGGCCAAACCGACAACTTTGACGCCAAAGGCAGCGCGACGCCGGGAATGGCCGGGATGTTTTCGATGTTCCGCGCCAACACGCCGCAAGTCTACGTCGACGTTGACCGAACCAAGTGCAAGACGCTGGGCATTCCCCTGAACGACGTCTTTCAAACACTTCAAGTTTTCATGGGCGGATACTATGTCAATGACTTCAACCGTTTCGGCCGGACCTGGCAGGTCAACCTGCAGGCGGAACCGCGGTTCCGCGGATCGGTGGAGAGCCTTCGCGCTCTGAAGGTGCGGAACCCGAACGGCGATCCCGTACCCTTGATGACGGTTGCGAAGGTGGACGAGATCAGCGGTCCGGTCATGATCACGCGCTACAACATGTATCCCGCTGCGGCGGTCAACGGCGCGACGCTGCCCGGGGTCAGTTCGGGTGAGGCCATCGCAAAAGTGGACGATTTGGCACAACACGAACTTCCGCAGGCGATGAAACTCGAATGGACCGAGCTGACGTACATGCAGATTCTGGCCGGCAACACCGCCATTTTTATTTTCCCTCTGTGTATCCTGTTTGTGTTCCTGACCCATGCGGCGGAGTACGAGAGCTGGCTGCTTCCGCTCGCCATCATCATGATCGTCCCCATGAGTCTGATGTGCGCGCTGGGCGGCGTCTGGGCGCGCGGAATGGACGACAACCTGTTCACGCAGATCGGGTTCGTCGTTCTCGCCGGGTTGGCCTGCAAGAACGCGGTCTTGATCGTCGAATTCGCCAAGCAACGACGAGAAGAAGGTGAAAACCGGTTCGACGCGGCCGTGGGGGCCTCCAAACTCCGACTGCGGCCGATCGTGATGACCTCGTTCGCTTTCATTCTGGGCGTATTGCCTCTCTACATGGCGAAAGGCGCCGGGGCCGAAATGCGCCAGACCCTCGGCACGACCGTCTTTTGTGGAATGCTCGGAGTCACGTTCTTCGGAATCTTCCTGACACCGGTATTCTATCTACTGCTTCAGTGGGTCGCCGACCGACGCGAGCACGCGCACTCGTCGGAGTCATCGCACCAACCGGCGGCCGGCGAAGAGAAGCCCGCCGCACATTGATGCAGCCGTCCTGTTCTCGTTAAGATGTTTGCCGCTGGCCCGGCCAAAGGATTATCACCCATGCGCATCCTCAGCGGCGTACAACCCTCCGGCAAACTACACCTCGGCAACTATTTCGGCGCGATGAAACAGCACATCGAGGCGCAGGAAAAGCACGAGTGCTTCATCTTCATCGCCAACTATCACGCGCTCACGACGATCCAGGACGCCAAGCTCCTCGTCGAACTGACGCGCGACGTGGCCATCGATTATCTCGCCCTCGGGCTCAATCCCGATAAGGCCTGCCTCTTTCGCCAAAGCGACGTGCCCGAAGTGGCGGAGCTGTCGTGGATCCTCTCGACCGTCACCGGAAAGGGGCTGCTCGAACGAGCGGTCAGCTACAAGGACAAGGTGGACAAGGGGCTGCCCGCGTCAATGGGGCTGTTTTGCTACCCCGTCTTGCAGGCGGCGGACATTCTCATCTATCGCAGCGATGCCGTGCCGGTCGGCAAGGACCAGGTGCAGCACATCGAGATGACCGCCGACATGGCCGGGTATTTTCACAATACCTACAAGTGCGAGACTTTCGTCATTCCCAAGGCGCAGCTCAACGATGCGGCGATCGTGCCGGGCGTCGACGGCGAAAAAATGAGCAAGAGCTACGGGAACACGATTGATCTTTTTGACGAACCCAAGCCGACGCGGCAGAAGATCATGTCGATCAAGACCGACAGCACGCCGGTCGCCGACCCGAAGAACCCGGACACCTGCAACGTCTTCGCGCTGTTGAAACTGTTCGCCGCGCCGGCCGAGACCGCCGAGTGGCGGGAGCGATACACGAAAGGTGGCATGGGCTACGGTGACGCCAAAAAGCGCCTGGCGGAGCTGTTTGAAGAACGCTTCGCCGAGCCCCGCGAACGACGGAAGAAACTGGTGCAGGACGCAGCGTACGTGGAAGGCGTCCTTGCCGCCGGCGGTCGCAAGGCCCGGGCTGTCGCACAGCAGGTCATGGCGGACGTGCGAAAAGCGTGCGGAATCGTGACAGCGCCATGACAACGCTCAATATCGACTCGCGGCAAAGTCCATAATCCGGTAAAGTTCAGCCAATGCCCGACTACTCCGTCCAAATCGATGTCTATAACGGTCCGTTGGACTTGCTCCTCTATCTCATCCGTCGCGAGGAGGTGGACATCTACGACATCCCGGTCGCGCGGATCACCGAGCAATATCTCGGCTATGTGGACACGCTTAGGATCATCGACCCCAACATTGCCGGCGACTTCCTCGTCATGGCCGCGACGCTGATGGAGATCAAGAGCCGGATGCTTCTGCCGCACCCGCCCGCCGAGGAGGGCGAAGTCGAGGACCTGACCGATCCGCGGCTGGAACTCGTCCGACAACTGCTCGAATACAAAAAGTTCAAGGATGCGTCGCTTGAATTGGGCTCCGCCGCCGCGATCGCCGCGCAGCGCTGGCCGCGCACGCCGCCCGGCATCGATCCCAAGGCGCAGAACGAAGTGGACCTGGAAGAAGTGCAAATCTGGGACCTCGTCGCAGCGTTCAACAAGCTCATGTCCGCGATCGGCGCCGGCGCTTCGTCGCACGACGTCGTTTTCGACGATACGCCGATCGCCCTCCACGCGACGGACATTCTTGACCGCATCCAGGGCGAAGGCGGCGAGCTCGGCTTCGAGCGAATCTTCGCCGGTCGCACCCGCGCCGAGATGATCGGGTTGTTTCTCGCGTTGTTGGAACTGATGCGTCAGCAGCGCGTGCGAATTACGCAGGCGGAAATCTTCGCGCCCATCATGATCGTTCTGCTCTCCGCCGATCCGATCCAAGTCGGTGAAGAATGGGAACCGCGCGCGGTGCTGGGTTCGACGACGACACAGGTCGCCGCCGAGCCGGTCGAGACCCTCAGTCGCCCGGAGCTCAATCCATCTGATGAACTCGATGAGGATGACGAAGAATCGTTCGCGGAACTCGATCAGATCAAGACCGACGTCGATATCGACGCGATCCTCCGCGAAGGGCCGCGCGATTCGTCCAAGGAAGGAAGCTAAGCCATCATGAAGCCGTCAGAGAAACTCGCATCGCTCGGATTGAAGCTGCCGCAGATGCCCGCGCCGATCGGTTCCTACATCCCCGGCACGCGCACCGGCAAGCTCATCCTGACCAGCGGTCAGCTTCCCTTCGTCGATGGCAAGCTCACCGCCACCGGCAAAGTCGGCAAAGACCTCACCCTCGAACAGGCCAACGCCGCTGCCCGTCAGGCCGGTCTCAACGCCCTGTCCATCGCCGCGCAGACCTCCGGCGGCATCGACAAGATCGGCCGGATCGTCCGCCTCGCCGTCTTTGTGAACAGCGCGCCGGGCTTCTTCGACCAGCCGAAGGTCGCCAACGGCGCCAGCGATCTCATGGTGGAAATCTTCGGCGAAGCGGGCCGTCACGTCCGCGCCGCCGTCGGAGCCAGCGAACTGCCCATGAACGCGGCGGTGGAGGTGGAACTCGTGGCGGAAGTGCTCGCGTAGTCAACCGCATAGCGCGAGCGAATCCACGCTCCGGCCCGATCACACGCTGTGCCGAGAATCCGCTCTCGGCATCAGATCAAAGCGGATTCCCATCCGCGCTGCACGGTGTGGCACCGGCTTCCAGCCGGTGTAGGGTGTGGCACCGTCGCAGATCGGCCGTGGCGGACCTCAAGCCTCAAGCCCTTCTTTCCTCCTTACCTCCTGATCGCAACCCAGGCGGAGTGCTGACTTCCATCCGACATCGTGGCGATCAGCATCCATGTTCCCGCGGTGAGTGGCCGGGTGTTCAGGTTGTAGTGCCACTGGCCGCCGGTCAGGCGGAACTGGTTGCCGATCGTGGCCGCGTCGGTGGACGTGGCGTCGATCGGCGGGTCGGAATCCGTGGCGCTCGTGTACCTGACGAGCTGGAGCGTGATCGTTCCGGGTCCGGAACTCGCCGCCTTGGCGGCGGCATGCGCGCTGTCTTTACGATTGAGTAGCGCCAGGAAATAGAACGTGTCAGCGAAGCGCTTCATGAACGCTTGGGTGTACCGTGGATGTAATGGTCGTGGTTACGGGCCCAATCTTCGGGACCCTCTACGGTCCCGGCAAGCTTCAGAAGCTTGTCCCAGATCGTCGGGCGAACTTCGCCGTTATCGACGACCTCGACCTGCACCTCGGCTCCCTCCGGGAGCGGCGCGGGCTCATCCAGCGTGATCTGGCCATTCTTGACATGTCCGCGATAGGTCATGATCGGCTCCCTTACCTATTCTATCGTCGGATGAATACCAAAGCAAAAGTGCGCGGCCGGGGGGACCAGCGGGCCGCTTGAGGTTATGATGTCCGGTCATTCATACGAACGGCCCATGAACGTACCGGTGGAATTGGAACTCGTCGCGGAGTTGGTGAATGAATAGCTCGCCGCTTCGACCGCTCTGGTGGAACGGCTCCGTTGCGCCGGGTGGCGCGCTGGAGATGATTGACCAGACACTCCTGCCGAATCAGGTCGTCACGATTCAATGTACCAAGCTGGAGCAGGTATGGCAGGCGATCAAGCGCCTCCAGGTCCGCGGCGCGCCGGCCATCGGCGTCGCGGCGGCCTACGGCGTCATCGTCGGTCTCGATGAGGCCGCGCCGACGGACCAGTCCTGGCCGGCAGCGCTGGAAAAAATCTGCGAGCACCTCGCGACCAGCCGCCCGACCGCCGTCAATCTCTTCTGGGCGTTGGATCGAATGAAGCATCGTGCGTCGCAACTCAGGGACGTCAGCGCCGCCGAAGCCCGCGAAATATTGCTCACCGAGGCCCACGCCATTCGCGATGAAGATGCCGCCATGTGTCGTGCGATCGGCGCGGCAGGTCAGCACCTGATTCCCGAAGGCGGCGGCGTTCTGACCCATTGCAACGCCGGCGCGCTCGCGACCAGCGAATACGGTACCGCCCTCGCCGTCATGTATGCCGCTCATGAAAAGGGCAAAAACTTCAAAGCCTTCGTGGATGAAACCCGCCCGCTGCTTCAAGGCTCGCGTCTCACCGCCTGGGAATTGCAGCGCGCCGGCATCGACACGACGCTCATCTGCGACAACATGGCCGCCGTTGTCATGGCGCAGAAAAAGGCGAATCTCGTCGTGACCGGCGCGGATCGCATCGCCGCCAACGGCGACACCGCCAACAAGATCGGCACCTACGGCGTGGCCGTCCTCGCGCATGCCCACGGCATACCGTTTTACGTCGCCGCGCCGAGTTCGACGTTTGATTTGTCCATTTCAGATGGCTCAAAGATCCCTATCGAACATCGCGATCCCGCCGAGGTTCGCACGATTCAGGACCGCTCCATTGCTCCCGCCGAGGTTCCCGTTTTCAGCCCCGCTTTCGATGTCACCCCGGCCCGGTTGATCGCCGGCATCATCACCGAACGCGGCCTGATCTCACCGGTGACGACCGAGAAGATTCGCCGAGTCCTGGGATCGAATTCGGCTGGATAATTCTGTAAGTCCTTAAAAACCCCAGTGTTTATGGGCCCTCAACGGCCATGCACTCGTTCTTGGCGAACGGTGCTCAATGAGTATGGCGGTATCTCAGTCCCCATCATTCGGGGCTTGAAACGAACGGTTGGGCGGAGTACGATAAGACGAGTGGTTAGGGAGTGTCCTCCGCGACCGGCCACGGCTGTTGCCCCGCCAAATTAGACCCACCCAGGGGAGTTGGAAAGCGAGAATGAAAACGATGAATCGCCGCGTGAAAATCTTGGGCCTCGCGACCTATCTGGCCGTGGGGACCTACCTGACGCAGTTGGGCGGGTGCTTTTCGCTCGCGGCCAACACGGCGGTGGCTTCTTTTCCGATCACCAATTTACTGGACTCCAATGAGTTGCTCTTCGGTGTTTTTGCGGTGTGCGGCACGCCCAATGTTCAACTGGTCGATCAGTCGGGCGCGCCTCAAGGAACGATTCTGAATACGGAAGACGACCTTGTTTATTTCTGCCCGGTGACTCTCGTACAGACGGACACGGGCGGCGGCGGCGGCTGATTCAATCGCGACGCGGATCGTTCGCGGCGGTTGGGCTTTTGAAGGATCGGATTGCTGAAGGAAGTGAAAAAAATCGAAGGCGGACAAGTATCATGAGAAAGTACAAATCAATTCGGAAGGTTGCACTCGGCCTGACGGTTCTGTTGAGCGGCGGGACGGTCCTCGACAATGGTTGCATGAATACGATCGCAAGCATCAACGTCTGCGGGACGATCCTGACCTTCTGCACGCCCGCCGATCAAATCAATCTCTTGTTTCCCTACCTGGAAGTGCCGGACTTCCAGACCGATCCGTCCTGCACGATTCCGTTGGGCTGCGGTGACGGCGATGTCTATACCAACATCCCGCCCGGCCTCCCCGGCGGCGATGCACCAGATCAACCGACCGACAGTCAGGGCGGCGGCGTCGGCGGCGGTGGCGGCGGTGGCGGCGGCGGTTGATCCGGTCGCGCTCGCCCGTCAATCTCTTGGTTTTTCAAAATTGTCCTAGTGCTGCGCCACGAACGCGCGCATCGCTCGAAGGGTCTCATCGCTGACATGGTGCTCGATGCCCTCGGCGTCGGAATGCGCGACCGCTTCGCTCACCCCGATGGCCTGAAGGAATCGAGTCACCGTCTGATGACGCTGGCGGGCTGATTCCGCCAACCGCCGACCGGCCTCCGTCAGAAAAATGGACCGGTACGGCCGGTTGGTCACCCATCCGCCCTTTTGCAGCCGGGACACCGTCTTGGTGACGGTCACGTGAGTCACTCCCAGTCGACGGGCGATATCCACCGCGCGCGCCTCGCCTCCCGCGTCGATCAGATCGGCGATCACCTCGACGTAATCCTCGGCGATTTCCTTGGCATGGGCCTGGCGCGTCCGGCGGTGGTTGCTCGCCTGCTTCTCGGGGACGAGTAGAGTCGCCGATACGGCCGCCTTGCCAGGGGATTTTTCACGTTTTTTCATCCGTTGGACGCTCCCAAATCGCCATTCTCCGCCGAAATAAGCCGCTTGACAACCTATTATCGCGGACCTAAATTTGTACCATAAGCTACAAACGGCCGCAGCGGTCGTCCAGGCTTTTTTTCGAGACGCCGCCAAAGATGAACAACCTGCGGACTCCCAACGTCACCCGGTCGTCCCGGACCGCCTCCCTGGAAGAGGTCCACCGCTCCGTGACCATTCCACACGGCCATTGGTGGCGCCGCATGTTCGCCTTCGCCGGCCCGGCCTACATGGTCTCCGTCGGTTACATGGACCCCGGCAACTGGGCCACCGACCTCGAGGGAGGCGCTCGCTTCGGCTACCAACTCATCTGGATTCTCCTGATGAGCAATCTGATGGCGGTCCTTCTGCAGACGCTTAGCGCTCGCCTGGGTCTGGTTGCCGGGCGAGATCTCGCCCAGGCCTGCCGCGACGCTTACAGCCCGCCGGTGCGCTGGACGCTCTTCCTCCTTTGCGAAATCGCCATCGCCGCCTGCGATCTCGCGGAAGTGCTCGGCACCGCCATCGGTCTCAACCTGCTCTTCCACATCCCCCTGCTGTGGGCGGTGCTCATCACCGGCATGGACGTCTTTCTCCTCCTGGCGATCCAGCGCCTCGGCATCCGCAAGATGGAGGCGTTCATTCTGACGCTCGTGACCACCATCGGCGTCTGTTTCGTCATCGAAATCTTCCTTTGCAAGCCCTCCTGGTCCGGCATCGCGTCCGGCTTCATTCCCACGCCGCTTTCGCACGAGGCCCTTTACATCGCCATCGGCATCCTCGGCGCGACCGTCATGCCGCACAATTTGTATTTGCATTCCGCGCTGGTCCAGAGCCGCGATGTGCATCGAAGCGTCGAAGGTGTCCGCGTCGCCTATCGCTATAACCTGATCGATTCCGCCGTCGCCCTCAACGCGGCGTTTTTCGTCAATGCGGCCATCCTCGTCGTCTCCGCCGCCACCTTCTGGAGTCGCGGGCACGTCGTCACGGAAATCGGGGAGGCGCACCAGCTTCTCGAGGGCTTGCTCGGCACGCGGGTCGCCCCCGTCGCCTTTGCAATCGCCCTGATCTGCGCCGGACAAAGCTCAACGCTCACCGGCACGCTCGCCGGCCAAATCACCATGGAAGGCTTTTTGCGCTTCCGAATGAGGCCGTGGCTTCGCCGGCTGATTACCCGTTCGCTCGCCATCATCCCCGCCGTCATCGTGATCGCGATCTCCGGCGACGGCGGGACCTACCGCCTGTTGATCCTCAGCCAGGTCATTCTCAGTCTGCAATTGCCGTTCGCCGTCGTGCCGCTGGTCAAGTTCACCAGCAGCAAGGCAAAGATGGGACCGTTCGCCAATCCGCTCGCGGTCAAAATCATCGCCTGGATCGTCGCGGCGATCATCATCGGCCTGAACGTCAAGCTCGTCATCGGTGAAATCGGCGAATGGACCGAGGCGGCGGGACCCTACCGGTGGCTGGTTCTGTCGACGGTCGTACCGATCGCGGCGGCGTTGGCGGGGCTCCTCGCCTACATCGCCTTCCATCGCGATCGACCGCCCGTCGTGCCGCCGGTGGTTCGCGCCGATGACGTCGCCGACGCGGCCAGCACCGCGGGGCGGAAGTTTCAGCGGATCGGCGTCGCCCTCGAAGCCCTTCAAACCGATGCGCCGATGCTCGCCGAGGCGATCAACCTCGCGAAGTCCCACGGCGCGGAGCTGGTCTTGATGCACGTCGTGGAGGGCGTCGGCGGACAGTGGTACGGCGCGCAGACCGACGACATGGAGAGCCGCCACGACGCCGAGTACATCGAAGCGCTGGCGGATCGAGTCCGGCGGGACCTGAAAGGACAGAGCGTTCCCGGCGTTCGCGCGCTGCTCGGCTACGGCGACGTCGCGCGGGAGCTGATCCGCCTCGTCCGGGAGCACGGCGTCGATATGATGGTGGTCGGCGGCCACGGCCACCGCGGCATCGTCGATCTATTGAAGGGCGAGACCATCACCGGCGTCCGCCACGGCATTCGCATCCCCATCCTCGCCGTGCGGGGCAATGTGACAACCAAGTGAATTCACCCGTCACGATCGCCACCCGACTCAATGTTCAATGAAAAAGCAGTTGTGTATTCCGTTTCCTATCCTTCCGATGTAAGGTCGGGTGAATGGTGCCCCTTGCGGTACCGGAAGATATCTGATAATACGTTTTACTCCGGGTGTGGATTTTCATGGCTATTAAACAACACAAACTCGCGATCATCGTCGGCGGAGGGCCGGCGCCTGGCATCAACGGCGTCATCGGCGCCGCCACCATCGAGGCCATCAACCGCGGCCTGTCCGTCGTCGGTCTCTACGACGGCTTCAAGCACATCTCCTCCGACAAGTTCGTTGCGGAGCGCCACACCGTCGAACTCAAGATCAAGGACGTCGCCCGAATCCACTTCGACGGCGGTTCCATCCTCCGCACCGCGCGAACGACCTTGCTCGACGAGTCGGAGGTCAACGCCTCCACGCTCGTCCATGCCGACAAGAAAAAGATCGACTGCGTTTTGCAGAACTTCACGGAACTGGGCATCACGCACGTCATGACCATCGGCGGTGACGACACCGCCCTTTCCGCACGACTCGTCGCCGAGAGAACCAACGGCCGTATCCGCGTCGTCCACGTGCCCAAGACGATCGACAACGACCTGCCGCTGCCCGGCGATATTCCGACCTTCGGATTCAACACCGCGCGCGACCTGGGTTCCGAACTCGTCGCCAATCTCATGGAAGACGCCAAGACGACCGGCCGCTGGTTCATCGTCGTCGCCATGGGGCGGCACGCCGGCTTCCTCGCGCTCGGCGTGGGCAAGGCCACCGGCGCAACGGTCACCCTCATCCCCGAGGAGTTCGGCGAGACGACGACGCTGCAAAACGTCGCCGACGTCCTGGAAGGGTCAATGCTCAAACGCAAGGCGATGGGTCGCAATGACGGCGTCGCGGTCGTCGCCGAAGGCATTGCCTATCGACTCGGCGATTGCGATGAACTCGAACGATTGCTGGGCAAGAAAGTGCCCCGCGATGCCGCCGGTCACCCGCGGCTGGCCGAGTTTCCGCTGGCCCGCATGTTGACCGACGAGCTCGGCCGGCGCTTCGAGGCGCGCGGCGAGAAAATGACCGTCATTCCGCAGACCATCGGTTACATGCTCCGCTGCGCTCCGCCGATCCCTTTCGACATGGCCTATTGTCGCGATCTCGGCAACGGGGCCGTGCGCTTGCTCCTTGACGAGACGCTGGATTTGACCGGCGGCGTGATGGTCACCATCCAAAGCAGCAATCTCGTGCCGATGACCTTTGCGGAAATGGTCGACCCCAAGACCAACCGCACGCGCGTCCGCCTTGTGAACATCCACACCGACGCCTACCGCGTCGCCCGGGCATACATGATCCGCCTCGAAGAACAGGATCTCGCCGATTCGGCCATGCTCAGCAAACTCGCGGCGGCGGCGAAGATGAGCCAGGAGGAATTCGCCAAGCGCTATCGTCGGGCGGCGACGCGGCTCTTTCCCGATCCGGCCGATGGAGGCCTGAACGTCGATATCCCGGCACCGGGCGGCGCCCCACCCAGGGCTGTCAAGAAATAGCCTCATCCGGTTCTCATTCCAGCCGATCGGCGAACGCCTTTAGTTTCTCAGGATCGCGCCACGGCGGTCCGTGGCCGAAGAGCACCGTCGCCGGATTCAATTCCGCCAGCTTGCGGATCGATTGTCGATTGAGCGCCGCATCAACACAGAAAAACGTCGGGGGCTCATGCAAGCCGGGCCGCGTCGTGAGAAGATTCATACTCGTCGCAACATCGCCGGCGATAGCCACGCGATCCGACTCGCGGAAGTAAATGAGGTGGCCCATCGTGTGGCCGGGCGCTTCGACGACGCGAAAGCCCGCGACGTCATCGCCTTCTTTGAGAATGCGTTCGACCGGATGCGGCGGCCCGGCCAGAAGATTGCTGGAAAATCGAATCGCCCGCCCCGGCGGCCCCATCGGCTCGCGGCCCTCCATCGCCGCGCGGTCCGCCTCGTGACAGGCCAGCGCGCAGCGGCATTTCTCACAGATCGCCTTCGCGCTGCCCTGGTGATCGGGATGAACGTGCGTCAACACCACGAGTTGGAGATCAACGCCCTGCAGGGCGCGCAAGAATCTTTTCGCGTCCCACCGCGTGCCACAATCGATGAGCACATCGTCTACGAGATAAGCATTGATCGCGTTCGGCGGAAAAGTGCAGATCTGCCAGACGTTTCGGGCGACGTTGCGGATCATGACGGGAATTCTACCGGCAAAGCGTGGATCGCGATTCGGCGAAGGAGCAGGCGACGATGGCAGAACGGCTTAGTGAGACGGTCAGTTCGCCGGCAGAAGGCCGGGAAGGCCGTCGATCCAATCGACGATCTTCGTCCCCAGATCGGGATCCGTCCGGTGTGCCGCGATGTGTCCGCCGAAGGTGTAGACGATCGTCTTGGGTTCCGGATACTGATCGAATAATTTGAGTTGCACATCCGGCGGAACGGCTCGGTCATCCTTGGCAATGACCGCAAGAACCGGCGCCTTGATCTGTTCAATGTGCGTCTGCGGCGACAAGAATGGCGTTGCCCATTGGGAAAAGACAGCGCCGTAAATAATGCCGGGCGGCGCGAGCAAGGGAGACAACTGCGAGTAGATGTAGTCCACCGGAAGGGTCGCCGGCTCAAACGCGCCGGACACAATAACGCCGATCGTCTGATCGGGCGAATAGGCCGCGGCGCCCAGCGCAGCCGCAGCGCCCAGGGATACGCCAAAGTGCACGATCGCTTTCGCAGAGGGTTCCGGCCGTGATCTCAGATAGTCCACCGCCGAATAGGTGTCCGCTTCGAAGTTGACGAACCGTTTCTGACCTTCGCTGGTCCCAAACCCCTGCCAGTCATAAACGAATGTGTTCAGCCCGCGTTCGGCGAACCATGGAAACATGGGCAAGTACTCCGACATGTTCCCTTGCATGCCGGTATGGATCATGACGGTCGCCCTGGCGCTACTGGAGCCCGATGGTATGAACCAGCCGATGAGTTGCCGGCCACCGCTCGTTTCGAAATGGACTTCCTCGTAGGGAAGTCCCAGCGTGGAAGGCGTCTGGTCCCCTTCGGGCCCGGATTTCAACAACAGCTCGTCCAGCGATGTCAGGTTGGAGTCGCAGCTACACAACAGAATGACGATGATAGGCAACGCCGATTTGATAAATCTCATCTTCAATCCACTTCTCCCAGGCGGCACATGGCCCGATCCGCCCGCACCACAAACAGAAAGAGTCGGTTCTTATTCGTTCTTCGCTTCAACCGCCTTCCACAGCAATTCCGCTACGTCGTATTGCTGTACTTCCGCCCGCTGACGCCCCGCCAGGCCGTCGATAAGCATACGCTGACAGAAGGGGCACGCCGATGCGACCATGTCCGGCTTCGTCTCCAGGAGCTGATCGGTCCGGCGAAGGTTTACGCGCTCGTCCGTCGCGCCCGGTCGCGCGTGTTCCTCCTCCTTAAACATCTGCGCCCCGCCCGCGCCGCAGCACATCCCCCGATCACGCGTCTCGCGCGGCTCCAGAACCGTCAGGCCGGGGATCGATCGCAGCATGTCGCGCGGTGGTTCATAAACCTCGTTGTACCGACCCAGATAGCACGAATCGTGATACGCCACTTTGGCATCGACCCGATTTTTTGGCTTCAACTTCCCTTCCGCGACGAGCTTCGACAGGTACGTCGAATGATGCACGACGTTGAACTTCCCGCCGAAATCCGGGTACTCGTTGAGCAGCGTGTTGAAGCAGTGCGGGCAACTCGTCACGATCGTTTTCGGCTGGTACCGATTCAACGTCTCGACGTTCGCCTGGGCCAGCATCTGGAAGAGAAACTCGTTCCCCGCCCGCCGCGCCGGGTCGCCGGTGCATTGCTCTTCCTCGGCAAGAATGGCGAAATCCACGCCGGCGGCCTTGAGCAGTTGCGCCGTCGCCCGCGCGATCTTCCGTGCCCGATCGTCAAACGACGCCGAACATCCGACCCAGAAAAGCACCGCCGCGTCGGGCTTCTCGCTCATCCGCGGGACGTTCAAATCCGCCGCCCATCCGGCGCGGTCCGACGATGGGAAGTTCCACGGGTTCGAATTCGTCTCCATTCCGCGAAAGGCGTTCTGCAATTCTCCCGGGAACTCCGACTTTTCCATGACGAGATGCCGGCGCATCTCGACGATCTTATCCACATAGGTAATGAACACCGGGCATTCCGTCTCGCACGCGCCGCAGGTCGTACACGCCCACAAGACCTCCGGCTTGATGACCTCCGGCACCAGCTCGGGCAGCGCGCCGTTGCCATTTCCCTTGATGGCAACCAGCGCCTTCTCGTTCTTGTACAGAAAATCCCGCAGATCGAGCGTCAGTTGTTTCGGCGAAAGCAGCTTCCCCGTATTCGCCGCCGGGCATTGATCCGTACATCGACCGCATTCGGTACAGGTATAGAGATCGAGCACCGCCTTCCACGAAAGTTGCTCGATGCGCTTGAGTCCGAGCGTCTCCTCGCGTTCGAGCTTTCCTTCGATGTCCGGGAGATTGGGCAATCGCCCGCGCGGCGCAAGGCTCTGCGTAAAGACATTGGGGATGGCGGTAATGACGTGAAAATGTTTCGAGATCGGCAGCAAATTCAAAAAGATGAGGACGAGACTGGAGTGCGTCCAGAAGCCCAGATGTTGAAGGAATTCAAGCGTTCCGTCCGAAAGACCGCCCACGCCCATGCCGACGATGGAACCCGCCGGTTCGTAGGTATGAAATAAGACACTTCCGGCTTCGTCGTGCGCCTCGAGGGCCATCGATGCCCCGTCATACATGATGTCCGCGAGCATCATCGTCGCGATAATGATCAGGATCAGGACGCCTTCAAACCCTTTTGAAATTCGTTCCGGCTTCAAGACCAGCCGGTAATAGAAGAATACGGCCGTCCCGGCGAGCACCAATATCGCGAAGATGTCCTTCAAGAGAGAATAGACTTTCCCCAGCGGCTGATTCTCCCCGAAAATCCAAAAGTCAAAATACTCGTCGAACCCGCGGCCCCAGAGGATCAGCGTGCGCAATAGCAGCACGACAAAGCCGAGAAAGATCAGTTGATGCGCGATCCCTGCCCACCAGTAGCGCCGCATCCGCTTCTGCGCAAAGGCGTATTCCCACGTCCGCCGCAACCGCTCGCCGACAGGGTCCAGCCGATGCTCCCCCGGCCCGATGGTCATCAGTCGCCAGCGCCGCGCCGCCTGCGCGGCAAACAGCCCCCAACCCGCGAGCAACAGCAACGCCATGAAGATCGGGCTCATCGCCCGCGAATGATAAGGAAGGCTGGAGCGACCGGCAATGAACACCCGCCGCGCTAATTCAATACGCCGACGCCGAGGTTGACGACGATCTGCGACCCGCTGACGAAATCCACCTTGATATTCGGCGTACCCGTGTTGATCGTCACGTCGACGGATTTGCTGGCGGTGAAGCGAAGGGTGTAAGTGCCCGCTTGATTCACGGCAAACGAATACCCGCCCGCCGAGTTCGAGGTCTTGGAGGTGCCGCCGAGGATCACCGTCTGCCCCGACGTCCCCTCGCCGGCGTCGTACTGCCCGTTCGAGTTCGCATCGTTATAGACGACGCCGAGGACAAACGTCGGCGAACTCGGAGCCGTCCCGTAATCCTGCGTCTGCATGATCGAATCGTAATTCTGAGCGTTCTTGGTAAACACGCCATGGGTGATGCCGATCCCGACCTCGCGAAATGTGCCGTTGAGCATCGTGACGCGATGCCCCCGGTCAGGGATGACAAAATCCGTAAAGAGATCGACGTGCTCCTGTTCGACGGTCTGCACCAAATCGATATTCCCGGTGGATCCTCGCCAGGCCAGGTTCTCGCCCGCCGTCACAAAGAGATAACCGGCCTGATTCATCCGGGTGAACGGCGAGACCCCTTCGGGCGTGTCATGCTCGAAGTAATCCCGCGCGATCATGTCATCGCTGTGGCCCCGGGCGGATTTGATCAACGCCGCATTGAGCGCCACCGCTTGTTTCGGCGTCGCATTGATCTGCCCCGGAATGCCTTCATCGATCGCGATTCCGTTCAAAGCGGCCTCAGCCGCCGGTTTCAATCGCGCGCGGTTGATCCGCTCCAGGGCAAGCTGTTCGAGCTGCGTCGCCCCGGTGGCCGCCGTCGAGCCGGACGACTGTGAGCCCGACCCTTGAGGGCCGGCCAGCGTCGGCGTCACCGGGGTGGTATCGGGAACGGTGGTATCGCAGGCTGTGCCCAGGAGCCCGGCGGCCATGACGAAATAACACGAGGCTTTGAGGAGCATCCGGTTCAACATGACAAGGTATTTCAAGGGGCGAGGAGAATTCCCGAACTCTTCGCCAAGTATAGCATGTGCCGATGGGCGATGCACGGATCGGGTAAGAAAAACCGCAGGAACTTGCACTCCGAATCAGGGGCACCCCCGTCATGCCGCGACTTGACTCCGCCTTGGCGGTCGCGCCTACTGTGAGCCGATGAAGCAACTGCCCGCCCTGTCCATCTTTTTCCCCTGCTATAACGAGGAGGCCAACGTCGAACGGCTGACCCGCGCGTGCCTGGACGCCGCGCGAAAACATGCCGAGACCTTCGAAATCATCATCGTCAACGACGGCAGCAAGGACGCCACGGCCCAGATCGCCGACCGGCTGGCCTCCGAAAACCCCGAAGTCCGCGCCGTCCATAACAACCCCAACCTCGGCTACGGCGGGGCTGTTGCCCGCGGCCTGCGCGAGTCGAAAAAAGAATGGATCTTCTTCACCGACGGCGACGGTCAGTTCGACGTCAACGAAATCGGCAAGTTGGTCGAGTTGCTCGATCAGTGCGATTTCGCCGTCGGCTATCGCATCAAGCGGGCCGATCCCTTCGTGCGCAAGCTCAACGCCTTCTGCTGGGGCACGCTCGTCCGCATGCTCTTCGGCCTCAAGGTCCGCGACATCGACTGCGCGTTCAAACTGCTCCCCAAGTCGCTGATCGATTCGATCGAACTGAAAAGCACCGGCGCCCTCATCAGCACGGAACTGCTCGCCCGGGCGAAGTACCGCGGCCTGCGCATCGCCGAAGTCGGCGTGAACCACTACCCCCGCGTCGCCGGCCAGCAGACGGGCGCGAATATCAAGGTCATCCTCCGCGCCTTCCGCGAACTCTTCAAGCTCCGCCGTCACATCCGAAGCGAAGGATTGCCGTCCAAGAGAGGTTGATCTACGATATTGTCGGGTTAGACGAGGAGGAATCGGTGCATGAACGCCCGGACGCAAATCGAGGCCGACACGGCTTGGCTGGCTGAACACAGCATGGAGATTACCCAGGAATACGCGGGTAAGTGGATCGCGGTCTTCGAGGGCCGCATCGTGGGCGTCGGCGCGACCGCAGTGGAAGCGTCGGATCAAGCCCGCAAAGTGTGTCCTGACGAATCGTTCATTCTCGAAGCCGTCGAAGCCGACGCGGATGTCATTTATGGCATTCTTTGAATGGAAGCGCAAACCCTCCTCAAGTTTGGCGATGTTTGGGCCCCCGTGGCGGTCATTCAATTGCAGACGGCCCGCGGTCAATTTCGTTCAATCGAGGCCTATCTGGATTCCGGCGCCGTCGTTACCCTGCTCCGGCGATCCGTCGCCGCTGAGTTCGGATTTGTGCTGGAGTCCGGACGTCCGATCGTCCTGAGCAACGTCGGCGGGGCACACACAAACGCGTTCGTGCACGAAGTCAACCTGCGGTTTTCGGCGAGTAATCCGCCGGTGACAGCACCGATCGCCTTCGCCGCGAGCGAGGGCGTTCCAAACCTGATCGGCCGTCTGGGTGTTTTCGATCGGTTTGAGATCACGTTCGATCCGATACGGCGGGAAACGCGGATCGAACTTCCTCCCATCTGACGGGCGCATACCAGGGTATAATCGATGGACGCCGAGTGGGCCGCCCGCTGTCGGTCGCCAAAGCCGTAGCCCACCGGTTCGTACACGCCTGATCGTTCATGAGGTGATCCATGAAGAATCTTGGAAAGACTTTGTGGCTGTCAAATCCGGTGTTCGTGATGGTGCTGTCCGGTTGCACCCCCGCCCCGCGCGGTCAATGGGTCTGGGACGTCCCCGAAATCGGGACCACACAACCGACCTCTACCACGGAAGAACAATCAACCCGCACGACCCTCCGAATCTACGACGTGTCCGACTTGATCGGGCGTGGCTGGAAAAATATTGAGGGTCGCAGCCCGGTCGGATCTTGGAACTGCTTTCCCGACCCCCAAAAACCGCCGCCGCTTCCACCCGCACCCGGCAGAAGACCCTTGAATGCAAGCGACTTGGTGAGCCTGATTCAAATCATGGTGGATTGCGAAAACTGGAGAGAAGCCGGCGGCGAAGTGGCGACCGCGCAGGCATACGGCTCACTTCTAATTATTCGTCAGACCTCTCAAGTGCACCAGGAGATAGAGGCGCTATTGTCCACTCTTCGCGCTGCATCAAAAGTCAAATGATCACGCCCCGCTATTCCTCGCCGTCTTTGCGATGAATTGGTGCGGATACGTCGGCAAAAGTGTGCTCACCTCATCGAGCCGCTTCCACTGCTCCGCCGACACCTTCACTTCGCACGCCGCCAGCGCCGACTTCCATTGATCGAGCGTCTTCGGACCGATGATCACGCTGCTGACCATCGGGCGGCCCAGCACCCACGCCGTCGCCAGCGTTGCCGCCGTCGTCTCGCATTCCCGCGCGACGGCCTTGACCGCATCGACGATGTCCAGATTTCGCTCGTTCACGAACTGCTTTCGCCATGCATTCGCCGCATCCGGTGTCTCACCGAAACGCGAATCTTTCGGCCCCTTCAGGTCGCGCCCATACTTGCCCGCCAACACGCCGCCGCCCAGAGGGCTCCACGGCAGAATCCCGATCTTGTACCGCTCGCAGACCGGAACGACGCCCGTCTCGATGTCACGGCAGACGAGGCTGTACTGCATTTGCGCGGTCACGAACGGCTCCCACTGATGGCGAATGCAAAGCTGCCGCGACTCGGCGATCTGCCATGCGTCGAAGTTCGACAGGCCGACGTAGCGCACCTTTCCGCGGCGGACGAAATCGTTGAGCGTGCTTAGCGTCTCCTCAATAGGCGTGACCGTATCCCAGCAATGCACCTGATAAAGGTCGATATAGTCCGTCTTGAGCCGGCGCAGGCTGTCATGAAGCGCGGCGGTCAAGTGACGTCGTGACGAGCCCGTCGCATTTTCATGCTCCGGCGGCTCGCCGAATTTTTTGACCACCGGAAAGTGCCCTTTGGTGGCAACGATCACGCGGTCGCGCTTCCCGGCGATCGCCTGCGCGCAAATCTCCTCGCTGACGCCCTTGCTATAGACGTCGGCGGTATCGAGAAAGTTGCCCCCCGCGTCGAAGTAGGCCTGAATGATCGGCAGGCTCGCTTTGGCGTCGATGCCCCAGTCGGCCATCCCAAAGTTCATCGTGCCCAGGCAAAGTTCGGAAACTTGAATGCCGGTGTTGCCGAGTTTGCGAAGCTTCATGAATCTCTCCTCCAGTCCTGTACAGGTCCCCACGCCTTGAACATGGTAGGCCGGAGACGAAATGGCCGCCAATGCAGAGACAACGTATTCAAAGGGTCAGATGTCGCCTATACTCCGGTTTCGGCATGGCGACGGCCCGGCCGCCCCCCTTGGAATCGAGTGGCTTTGGTTCACCCATGAAAGGAAATCCCATGACTCGCCGGTCTTTGCGTCTCATTGCACTTCTTGGCGCGCTGTTGGTAAGGCCGACGGCCGGGTTCGCGTCCGAACCGTTGCCCAAGGACCCGAACAACATCTACGGCAAATTGGATAACGGCTTCGCCTACATCATCCGCAAGCACGCCAACCCGCCCGACCGGATCGTCTTCTTCTTGCATGTAAAGACCGGCGCGTTGAACGAGTCGGATTCGCAAAACGGCCTGGCCCACTTTCTGGAGCACATGTCTTTCAACGGGTCGAAGCATTTCGCCCCCGGCGAGTTGATCCCGTACATGAACAAGTTGGGCATGAAATTCGGGGCCGACTCCAACGCCCACACCAATTACCAGGAAACCGTGTACAAACTCTTCATGCCCGATGTGAAGCAGGAAACCATCGACAAGGCGCTGACGATCCTGTCCGATTTTGCCGGCGAGCTGCTCCTCTCACCGAAGGAAATCGACAACGAACGCCAGGTCATCCTCGAAGAGGCCCGGTCGCACAAGAGCGCTGGTGAACGAATTCAGAAGCAATGGATGCGCAAGGTCTTTTCCGGCACGCGCCTCGCCACACACGACGTCATCGGCGACGAAAAACAGATCGAGAAGTTTCCAAAGGCCGAGTTCGACGATTACTGGAATGCCTGGTATCGACCGGAGAAAATGACGCTGATCGTCGTGGGCGACGCCGATCCCCAGGCGATCGAAAAGGAAATCAAGAAGTATTTCGAAACCCTCAAGGCGCGGGCCCCGGACCGCAAGCCGATTCCCACGGGAATTGCGCCCGTAAACAAGACTCGGGCCTTCGTTTTCACGGATCCGGAACAGGTGATGACCCAGGTCCAGTTGGTGGCCATCACGCCCGCCCGTCCTCCGCTGAAAACCTATGATGATTATCGATTCAACGAAATGGAGAACATCGGCACCTGGATCGTCGACCGGCGATTGCGGGAAATGGTGGACAAAGGCTCCGCCGCCTTTCGTGGAGCGAGCGTCTATGTCAGTGGAATGATGAATGAAGCGATTCTTCCGATGGGCGTGGCCTTCGGCGAGCCCACGGACTGGAACAAGATGCTCGAACAGGTCATCGTTGAAATTTCCCGCGCCGTCGAGCACGGCTTCTCCGAACAGGAATTCGAGCTGGCAAAACAGGAAATGCGGGCCGACGCCGAGCGCGACGTCGAACGCGAGCCGACGCTGGATGCCCGGGTTTTCGTGAACCAGTACAGCAACGCCATGGGCGAGGACCTTCCCATTCTCTCCGCCAAACAGCGATTGGACCTCCTGAAGCGCATCCTCTCGGAAGCGACGCTCGATGAAGTCCATCAAATTTTTGTCAAGGATTTCAAGGACAAGGCCTATACCTACACGGTGTTGATGCCCGAAAAGACCGAAGGATTGAAGCGGCCGACCTCCGACGAGGTCCTCGCGGCGGCCAAAGAAGCCTGGGCTAAAAAGACCGACGCGATCAAGAAGAAAAAGTCGGCCGATTCGCTGTTGGCCGCGCTGCCCACGCCCGGAAAAGTGGTCAAGCAATCGACCGATGACGAACTGAAGATCACGACGGCGAGATTGTCCAACGGCGTCATCGTGAACCACCGCTTCATGGACTACAAGAAAGACGAGGTCCACATCCACATCGCGCTTCCCGGCGGAAGCATTGAAGAGTCGGCGGAAAATCGCGGCGTCAGCGAGGCGGCGGAAATCGCCTTTGATCGCCCCGCGACCTCGCGCCTCGATTCAACGCAAATCGAGGACCTGATGACCGGTAAAAAAGTTCGCGTGGGCGGCAACATCGGTGTGGACGATCTCACCATCTCGGTGTCCGGTTCGCCGAAGGACATGGAAACGGGCATGCAGCTCGCCTACGCCCTCCTGACCGACGCGAAGATTGAGCAGGCAGCCTTCGATAACTGGAAAAAACTCCAGCTCCAGCGGATCGAGATGATGAAAACGATGGTGGAGGGCCGGCTCCGCGAGGCGATGGGCAAAGTGGTCTACGGCGGTGACATCCGGCTCTGCCCGCTCACGGTGGACGAAGTGAACAAGCTCTCCGTCGAAAAAGCCGAATCCTGGCTCAAACACATCACCGAAAAAGCCGCGATGGAAGTGACGATCGTCGGAGAAATTTCCCTGGAGGACGCCCTCGCGCTGGCGACGAAATACCTCGGCTCGCTCCCCGAACGATCGTCGGATTTCGCCGCGCTCGACTCGCTGCGCAAACTCCACCGCGGCAAAGGGCCGTACGAAGAAAAGGTGGAATTCAAAACCGTCACGCCCAAAGCCATCGTCCTGGCCGGCTTTGTCGGCTGCGAAGAACGAAATTCGCTGGATCGGCGACTGTTGACGTTGGGCGCCAGAATCCTGAGTGACCGGATGATCAAACGGATCCGCGAGGAAGAGCGGCTGGTCTACGGAATCGGCTGCCAGAACCAACCCTCGCGGGCCATGAAGGGGATGGGGATGGTCTTTGCCGCCGCCCCGACTGATCCGCACAACGCCGACAAATTGGCCGATACCATCCTGGAAATGATGAAGGAATTCGCCGAAAAGGGACCAACCGACGAGGAGGTCGACATCGCCAAGAAACAGATTTCCAACGAACTCGATAAGCAACTCAAAGAACCTGGTTTTTGGCTGGGCCAACTATCGGAAATGCAATACCGAAATCGTCCGCTCTCGGAACTCAAGGAGCTCCCCGGCATTTACATGACCTTCTCCGGCAAGATGATTCAGGACGCGTTCCATCGGTACCTGAAGGACAATGAACTGATCCGCCTGGTCATCGTCCCCGATGCCGAGTCGCAGGCCAAGGCCGCCGGTAAAGAAGACGGTCAACCCTCTGCCAGGCCCCAGCGAGGAAGGAAACCCGGGAAGGACGCGGAGAAGGAACCGGCCGGCAGCCGGTAGCGTCACGTGTAGCCGAAAACAGATTCTGCCGAATCGAGCCCCACTCGGTTACACTCTCTCGCGCCGATGAAACAGAAAACGCCCGAACTCGCCGCTCGATCGAAGTCCGCGTCGCGTCCACAGGAATCCGCCCGGCCGAACTTCCCGTCACCGGACCCGGCGAAGGCGACTTCCGGCGAACGCTTTCGAGCCCCCGCCCGGCTCGTCGGCGCGCAGGCCAAAATCGCCAAGACCCGATCCATCTTCCTGCTCACCGGTGCGACGCTGGTGGCCACCTGCCTCCTCTTTCCCGATGTCGGCTGGTGGCCCCTCGGATACGTCTGTCTGGTCCCCTGGTTGGTCAGCGTTTGCACCGCCCAGCGCGGCAAGCTCGTCTATCTGGCAAGCTGGCTTCTTGGTCTCGGCTATTTTCTGATCAACGCCCGCTGGATGTTTCCGGTGACCTTTCCCGGTTACATCGCCATGTGCGTTTATTGCTCGATCTACTTTCCTATGGCGGCCTGGCCGATCCGCCACATGTACAAACGCCACAACGTCTCCGTGGCCCTGACCGCCCCCATCGTGTGGGTGGCGATGGAGTATCTCCGCTCGATTACCCCGCTCGGGTTCCCCTGGCTGCTGTTGGGCCAGAGCCAATACACCATCGTGAACTTGATCCAAATCAGCGACCTGATCGGGGTCTACGGCGTGAGCTTTGTCCTCGCGATGGTCAACGGCTGGATCACCGACCTCCTCATCCAGCCGATCCTGATCTGGCGCTCCGATCAGGCGACGCGCCTGCCGATCGGCTCGCTGACCACGCTCGTCGTCGTCCTCGGCACCATGATCTACGGCAGCGCTCAGCGCTCCAACCGCTACCTCGAACCCGGCCCGCGCATCGCCGTCATCCAGCACGATTTTCCAATGTACGTCGACGCCCAGCACGCGGGCCGCACACCGATTGAAACGGTCTTCAACGCCTATCTGGAGCTGACCCGTCAGGCGGCTGCCGAAAAGCCGGACCTGATCGTGCTGCCGGAGACCGCGATCCAGGGCTACATCAACGACCAGTTCCTCAACGCCACACCCGGCGAGCTGGATGAAATCCAGCGCCGCCGATATCCCCCGAGTTTTCCGCAAGGCTACATGTCGGCCATGCAAAGATGGAGTCTCCGCGTCCGCGATGCGTTTCAGAAAGTCTGTAATGACTCCGGCGTCCCGATGGTGATGGGCTCCTCATCGATCGAATGGAAGCCGACGGCGATCCCCCCGCGCGTGGACGCCTACAATTCCGCTTTTCTCCTCAAACCGGGCCGCAAGACACCGGCCGACCGCTACGACAAGGTCCACTTGGTCCTGTTCGGCGAGTATGTTCCCTTTCGCTTTAGCCATCGCTGGTTGTACGACTGGTTGAACGGTCTCACGCCGTGGGGCCAGATGGGCATCGAATATTCCCTGACGGAAGGATCGGAGTTTCGCGCCTTTGAATTCGAGGCGGCGTCGCGCGGCAAGAAAGCCTATCGTGCGGCGACGCCCATCTGCTACGAAGAGATCATGCCGTACATCACCCGCCAATTCGTGCGCGGCGGCAAATCCGGCGAGCCCAAGGACATCGACATGCTCCTCTCCATCAGCAACGACGGGTGGTTTCTGCACTCCAACGAGTTGGAGCAACACCTTTCGGCGGCCGTCTTCCGCGCCGTCGAGCACCGCATCGCCGTCTGTCGCAGCGTCAACACCGGCGCCAGCGCCATCATCAACCCCAACGGCAAGATTCACGATCGCGTGACCCTCCCCCCGGAGAAAATCGCGATGCTCGCCCCTGTTGACGCCGCGCTGGTTCAAATCGACCGCGAGGCCCAAACAATGGCCGAGCGCGCCGGGCAAAACGACGCCTACATGGAAGCCTGGAAGGGCCTGCGCGCGACGCTCGTCGGTCCGTTGCGCAAATCAATTGGGAGCCTCGGGCGGGAATTCGACTTCCTCGCCGATTGCTTGGACTCGATGATGCCGACCCTGGCGGCCACGGACCACGCCAGGCGAAGATCCGCGATCGACGAGTTGAGAAGCCAGGTGGAAGAGGAGCGCGAGACCATCGCGCGATGGAAGAAAAGGCCCGACACCGCGCCCGGCTACAGCATCGTCGAAGTCAAGTGCGACCGTCGCGCGACGGTCTACTCGCGCTGGGGGGATTGGTTCGCCCAGGCCTCCGTCGCGCTGCTGGCCATGATGTTGTTGGACTGGACCTTGCGGCGGGTCTTTCGACAAAAAACGGAATGAAGGAGTTGCCATGGACACGGCGGATCGGCCAGATCGACACGGACGGAAGCGATATCAGTTGGGCTTGGCGGCGGCCGGGCTTGCGGTGTTGTCCGGCTGCATGGGGACCCTTCGCGGGACATTGCCGGCGGGCGATCAGCGCGGTTTCCGCGTGTCCGCCATCGAATTCCTTAAGAAAGCGGCCTACAGCGACGAACCCGTCATGCGCATGCAGGCCATCGAAGCCATGCAGGAAGTCGCCCCGCGCGAGAGCCTGCCGTACATCGAAGGCAACATCGAAAACGGTTACGCCGGCGTCAGCTTCGCCTCGCTCATGGCCGTCGGCACGCTCCGCGAAAAGTCCGTCATCGAGCGCATTCGCACCCGCGCGGAGGACTCCGACCCCAGCGTCAAGATCGCGGCGCTCTACGCACTTCATCGAATGGGCGACCAGAAGCGGACCGGCGAGCTTTCGGAAATTCTCTTGAAACACCGCGACGCACGGGTTCGGGCCAACGCCGCCCTCGCCATCGGGCGACTCAAGGAGCCCGGCTCGGCGCGCGTGTTGCACATGGCGCTCAAGCGGGAACAAAAAGACGCCGTGAAGATGCAGATCCTCGAAGCCCTGGCCATGCTCGGCGACAACGACGGCATCGAACGCCTCCGGTTCTACGGCTACAGCGCGGTGCCCGACCAATCGGCGCTCGCCTTGATGATCCTTGCCAATGCATCCGTCCCCGAGGCGGAAGAGTTGTTCCGCTATCGGCTGGATTTCGCCGACCAGCCCGAGATCAAGCTCCAGGCGGCGAGGGGGCTCGGACGCCTCGGCCACGCGGACGGTCTGGATCTGTCGCTGGCCTATCTTTTCTTCAACTCGCCTGATCGCCACCGAAAAAATGATTCGCCGGAGCAGCAGATAACCCGAATCCGGGCCCTGGCCGCCCTCGCCCTGGAGGCCATCGGCGATCCCCAATCCCTGAAATCGCTTCGTCGCGCGTTCGATCAGGACGGACAGTCCGATTTGGTCCGACTCGCGATCGCCCGGGCGGCGCTCGCGATCATCGACCGGGGATCAAACGAAACGCCATGATCCTCACTCCCGAATGGCCCGCAATGAACTCCCGATTCCTGTTTTGGCGTTCTGACTTTTTGTTCTCTTGACGATTTGTACGATGCGTTGGATCGCGTTTGCCATCTTGCTTTACTGCGTTGCCGTCGTGCAAACGACCGTCGCGCCCATGCTCAAGCTCCACGGCGTCTGGCCGGACTTCCTCATCATCGTCGCGGTCTATTACGCCCTGGCCGCCGCCCCGACCGACGCCATGCTGGCCTGCTGGGTGGTCGGGCTGGTCATCGACCTGACCGGTTCGAGCTACCTTCACGACGGCAATGTCGGCGTGGGCGCCCTCTCGCTGGGCCTGATCGCCCTTTTGCTCGTCAAATTAAGGGAGCTGACCTTCCGCGACAGCGTCTGGACCGCCCTGTTTTTTACCTTCCTGGCCAAACTGATGCTTTCCGTCCTCTCCGGCGTACACATGATATACGTGGCGAAGACGCAGGCCCGGCTGGGCGACGTGATCACCGTCGGCTTCTATTCCGCGACGTACACCGCCGTCCTCGCACCGTATGGACACTGGTTCCTTCGTCGGCTCCGCGGACCTCTGGGCGTTGGTGTCACCTACCGCTGGGGCGTAAGATGACCATCGATTCTCCATGTTTGAACGCCGTCTAAAAATCGTGCTCGGCCTCGCGATCGCCTGTAGTGCCGCGCTCACTTGGCGGCTCTATCAGTTGCAAATCGTGCAGGGTGCGGAATTCGCCGAAAAGGCCGAGGCCGCGCTGATCGCCCCGCGCCAATACCTTCCGCCCCTCCGCGGTCACATCAACGATCGCTTCGGTCAGGTCCTCGTCAGCGACGAGCCGGCACACGACGTTTCCGTCCATTACGGCGCGCTCTCCATGGACGAGTCCTATCTCCTTCGCATCGGCGACTACCTCCGCCAAAAGGAGCCCCGCTGGTCCAGGGCGAGCCGGCGCGAGCTTCGCGCGGAAGTCACGAATCGGATCGCCGCCATGTGGATGGCCCTCGAACGCATCAGCGGAACGCCCCTGCCACAACTCCGTCGCCGCCGCGATGCCATCTGTCAATCGATTGAGAATCTCCGGCGTCATCTCTGGACCGTCCGCAGGGAAAACGGATACGACGAGCCGTTGGACAAGGTCCACTTGAAAGAAGAAGAAGTCTATCATCCCATCCTGCGAAACATCTCGCCGCAGGTCCGAACGCGGATCGAGCTCGAACTCTCCCGTTCGCCCTTTGTCCGCATCGAACCCTCGGTTCGCCGAATCTGGCGGGAGCAGTCGCGTTCGCTCTGCCACGTCCTGGGCCGGCTCGGTCAGGTCTCGTCGGACGACATCCAGGACGACCCCAAAGGCGGCGACCCTCTCGCCCGTTACCGCCCCGGCGATCTTGCCGGTATCAGCGGCATCGAGCGCCTCGCCGAACCGATGCTCCGCGGCAAGCGCGGCTACGAGGACCTCCGGCTGGACAAAAAAACAGTTGAAGATCGACGTCCTCCGATCGACGGCCTCGACGTGCAACTCACCATCGACCTGGATTTGCAACAGCGCATCGCGCAGATTCTGGCGGACGCCGTCGCGCAGCAGTCCGCTTCCACCGGCGCAAGCTGCGTGGTCATCGACGTGCGAACTCGCGAGATCCTCGCCCTCGTGAGCGTCCCGACCTACGACCCCGCGACGCTTCAGGATGATTATGCGGTGCTCCGCGACGACTCGAAGTACACGCCGCTCCTCTTCCGCGCCGTCGGCAACGAATACCAGCCCGGCTCGATCCTCAAGCCCGCCTCGCTCCTGGCCGGATTGGCCAATGACCTCATCGATCCCATGCAGCGCGTCCATTGCGACGGCCAGTTCATTCCCGGTTCCAAAAAGTGGCACTGTTGGACCTTTTGGCGGGGCATGCCCGGACACGGCGACATCAACGCCGAGGAAGCCATTCAACATAGTTGCAACGTCTTCTTCTACGGACTGGGACAGAAGGTCGGCGCGAGCCGCTTGACCGCCTTCTATCGAAAAATTCTCGACGGCCGCGAAACCGAAGCCGCGGTTCGACAGGGAACCGGGCTCATCGAAGAACGCACCGGCCTTCTCCCGACGCGCGAATGGATGGCCGAAAATCGTCATCGCGATTTCAATCAGGCCGACGGGCGCAACTACGCCATCGGCCAGGGCGAGATCCAGATCACGCCGCTCCAGGCCGCCAACCTCTTCGCCACCATCGCCGCCGGCGTCTATCAACCGCCGACCCTGATCGCCAACGATGGTCGCGACCGGCCCGTCGTTTCATTCCCCAGGGTCAAGGACGAAGATTGGCGCATGATTCGCCGGGGCCTCTACCGATGCGTCAATGAAGAAGGCGGCACGGCCTTCAAGTACGCGAAGATGGACCACCTCGCCGTTTGCGGAAAGACCGGCAGCGCGCAGTGCGTCCCACGCGTCACGCAATGGCGATTTTCCTTTCAGCGTGACGGCGAAGATGGAAAAGAAGTCTCCATCGTCGCTCCGACCATCGAAGCGGCGCGGGAGCGGCTCGATCTGGACGTCGGCGCGAAATGTACGAATCGAGAGATCGTCGGTCGCTGGCCCCCACCCGACCCCGTGAAAAACGAAGTGCCGACCCACGCCTGGTTCGCCGGTTTCGCGCCCTATGAACATCCCCAGATCGCCCTCGCCGTCCTTGTTGAATACGGCGGCGGCGGTGGCGCGGCCGCCGGCCCCGCCGGACAGGCCGTCTTCCAGGCCCTGCTCGACAGTCCGCGCGGCTATCTCTCGCCCACCGGCTATGCCAATGCCTCTCCGATCGACGACCGACTTCACCGGAGGGGCGACGAACCATGATTGCCGCCGTCGCGCGCATCTTTCCTCCGCTTGGATGGATCGTCCTGTCGGCCGCCATCGCGCTCACCGTGCTGGGTCTGATCGGAGTCTACGTCAGTGAAGCCGCCGCCGACGGGCCGGCGACGCAGACCATCCGGCAACTGGGCTACCTGGGCCTGGGGCTGTTTGGCATATTGGCGATTCAGGTCTTCGGCTACCGCCGAATCGGCGGCTGGGCCTATCCGCTCTTCGGGTTCATTCTCTTACTGCTCATTCTGTTGGTCGTCGCCCGAAAAGTCCCGCTGTCGCCTATCGTTCCCGCGCGCCGCAACACCTATCGATGGATCGTCCTCGGCCCCATCAACATCCAGGTCTCGGAATACACCAAGGTCGTCTATATCCTCGCCCTCGCCGCCTACCTGCGCTTCCGCACCAATTACCGTTCGCTCCGCGGCCTTCTGGGGCCGTTCATTCTCACCCTCGTGCCGGTCGGACTTATTCTCAAGGAGCCGGACCTTGGCACAAGTCTGCTGCTCCTGCCGACCCTTTTCGTCATGCTTTACGCCGCCGGAGCCAAACTCCGGCACTTGTTGCTGGTCTTGGGCCTTGGCCTGGCGGCGGCCCCGGCCTTTTATTTTTCGCCACTCATGAACCCCTACCAGCGCGATCGGATCACGTCGCTCTTCAAGCAGGACGATGAAGACGACCGTTGGCGGCTCGCCGCCGGTTATCAACTCAATCAATCGAAGATCGCCCTGGGCAGCGGTCAGGCCTTCGGTCGCGGGCTCGACGAGGGCGATTTCTTCAAACACGACCTGCTCCCCGAGGAACACAACGACTTCATCTTCGCCGTCATCGGTCACCAATGGGGATTCATCGGCTGCCTCGCGGTCATCCTCGCCTATCTCATCATCGTCGCCGCCGGCCTGACCATCGCCTCCATGACCGTCGACCCCCTCGGCCGGTTGCTCGCGGTCGGCGTCTGCGCGCTCATTCTCGCACAGGCCATGATCAACATCGGCATGACCATCGGCTTGACGCCCATCACGGGAATGACGCTGCCCTTCGTCAGCATGGGCGGCAGCGCGCTGGTGGCCAACTATTTGTGCATCGGGCTCCTGGTCGACGTCGCCCGCCGGCGACCGATCGAAATCGCCCGCAAGCCCTTCGAGTTCGCCGCGGAGACATCATGATCGTTTAACCGCGACCCGAAGGGGAGCGTCGAGCACCAATATCTTGAGAATGAGCGAATGGCCGCAAGGAAAAAAACCAAACTGTCCCACCTCGACCGCAAGGGCGCCGCCCGTATGGTGGACGTGTCGACCAAAAAGATCACCCGCCGCCGCGCCGTCGCCACGGCTGAGGTTCGCGTGAGCGCGGGGACGATGAAGCTCATTCAAAAGGGCGGCGTCCCCAAGGGCGACGTCTTCGCCGTGGCACGCCTGGCCGGGATCAACGCCGCCAAGGAGACGTCTCGGCTCATTCCGTTGTGTCACCCGCTTCCGATCGATCACGTCGACCTGAAAATACAGGCCCGTCCGCCTCAGCGAATTGTCATTCGCGCCGAGGCGGTCATCGCCGCACGGACCGGCGTGGAAATGGAAGCCCTCGTGGCGGCGTCCATCGCGGCCCTGACCATCTACGACATGTGCAAGGCCGTCGATCGCGGCATGGTCATCGGCCCCGTCCAACTCGAAGAAAAATCCGGCGGCCGCTCCGGACCCTGGCGACGTGAATAACGCTCGAAGCCCGCCACCCGAGCCGCACGGCGCAAGGCGAAGATCCGCCGTGGCGGGCCTGCGGCCGAGCGCAGAATGACCTTTCAACGGCCAACCATGTGCCGCCCGTACACCGCACAATCGAACGGCGAATCGCCCACTTTTCAAATCTGTTGAAAGTCGCGCAGGCCATTGTCGACCCGCTGATTTCCGCCCTAAGATAACCGCGATCTCGCATGGAAACTGCCGTTCTACAGCCCACGCTCGACCTGGCCGGCCCCGTCGCCGCCGCCCTCGAACAGGTCGTCCGGACCTTCGATGACGAGTTGCGCTGCGACCTGCCCTTCGTCGAGCGGCTGGTCGATCAGGTCCGCCAGTATCGTGGGAAGCTGCTCCGCCCGAAACTGCTCCTGCTCTCGGCGAAGGCCGTCGGCGATCTCCGCCGCGAGCACATCGTCCTCGCCGCCGTCGTCGAGATGGTTCACATGGCGACGCTGGTCCACGACGACGTCCTCGACGAAGCCGACGTCCGCCGGCGCAAAGCCACCGTCAATCGCCTCGTCGGCAACGAGGGCGCCGTCCTGCTCGGCGACTACTTGATTTCGCATTCTTATCATCTTTGCACCAGCCTCGACTCAGTCGAATACGCGCGGCGCATCGCCGACGTGACCAACACCGTCTGCGAAGGCGAACTGATGCAGATCGAGCACCGCGGCGACGCGGCCCTGACCGAATCGCAATATCTGGAAATCATCCGCCGCAAGACCGCCGCGTTGACCGGCGTCTGCTGCGAACTCGGCGCGGCCGCCGCCGGTGCCGATCGCCGCGTCGTCGACCAGATGGCCGCGTTCGGCGTCGATCTCGGCATGGCCTTTCAGATTGTCGATGACCTGCTCGATCTCACCGGCACGGAAAATGAACTGGGCAAGACCGTCGGCCGCGATGCCGACCTCGGCAAGTGGACGCTCCCGGCGATCCGCTACCGCGACCGCGCCGACGAATCCGCCCGCCGCCGGCTCATCGACGCGCTGTCCAATGGCACGCTGAACAAATCCGTTTGCGTTCGCTCCATCCTGGCCGGCTCCGACGCGATGGATTACGCCCTGGACATGGCCCGCGCCTATGTGCACTCCGCCCTGCAACACCTCGCCGATCTCCCGCCGACCGACGCCAGGCAAAGCCTCATCGCCGCCGCGGAGTTCATTCTGCAACGGCGGCAATAGTCGTTTTCAATTCATTACTGCTTTCAGCGCCGCCGACAATTTCGGCGGGCGCGACAGCAATTCCGTTAGGTGATAATCGAGCAGCTCAAACGCTTCCCGCGCCAGCTTCGGCTCGTCGAGCGGATGCGGCGATCCCACGACGCCCAGCGCGCGGGCCAGCGCCCCGCTCATCCGCCGCTTGTCCACCACGGCCGGCTCGCAATCGCGGCAGATCGCCCCACCTTGATGCGAACTGAAATAAAGCGCCGCGTCCTTCTCTACCGCCCGTCCGCAGTTCATGCAGCGTGACAACTCCGGTCGCAAACCGATCTGCGTCAGCATGAACCACAAATAGCGCGAAAGCAGGCCGATCGCCGAACCGCCTTTGAGCGCCCGGAGGAAATGGCAAAATCCATCAAACAACTCCGGGTGTGGGTCGTGGACCTCCATCAAATGCGACGTGACCTCGGCGGCGTATTGCGCCGCGTAATTGCGAGCCAGGTCCGACCGCAAATGTGGAAACGTCTCCTCCTGCCGCCATTCGGTCAGCGTCGCCAACGTGTCTTCCTTGCCCGGTCGCCGCGAAAATACCAGCTTCCCGACTTCGAGCAGGTCAATCCCGACCGAGGCCCGCGTTTTGGTCGCGCGCTTGACCCCCTTGGCAATGAGCCGCTGCTGCCCGTGCTCGCGCGTGAGCAGGACAAGCACCTGCGACGTCTCGCTGTAATCGAGTCGGCGAAGGACGACGGCGATGTCCGAGATGAGCGACATGTTCAGGCTTCGGAATAGACGGCGCCGTGCCCCAGCCGCGTCAGAATTTCATCTTCGCGGCGATGCATTCGGGCCGAATCGCGCTCGCGGTGATCATCATAACCGCACAGGTGCAGACAACCGTGAACGACGTAAAGCAGCAATTCATCCCGCCAATCCCGCCGCCCCGCCCGGGTCCGCCGCCGGGCCACGGTCTCGCACACCACAATCTGCCCGTCGATGGATTGATTTTTTGCCGTTTTGATTTTTGGATGTTGCAGATCGAACGTGAGCACGTCCGTCGTCGCGGTTTTCCCCATCCACGCCTTGTGCAATCTTTTCATTTCCCGATCGACGACGACCGCGACCTCCAATTGGCCGCGCGGAATCCCTTCCGCGCTCAGCGTCGCCCGGGCCGCCCGGCGGATATTTTTTTTCAATCCGTCGGAACAACCGGAAACCGTTACGGTAATCGTGAAGATTCGTCGCGGCGCTCTTTTCGTGCGGCGTCGCGTCATGCGCTGCGTACAACGTGGGAGACCGGCTCGTCCGCCCCGCGCGGATAGGCGATGCGGCCGTGGTGAAATGCCTGAAGGCTCTTAACAATGCTCTGCTCGACGCGGGCCAGTTCCTTTAGCGTGAGGTCGCAGTCGTCAAACTGCCCGTCCATGAGCCGCGCCATGGCAATTTCGTGAACGGCGTTTTCAATACGCCCGGCGGTCGGCTCCTGAAGCGCCCGCACCGCGCCTTCCACGCCGTCACAGAGCATGAGGATCGCCGTTTCCTTCGATCGCGGCCGCGGGCCCGGATAGCGAAACTCCGCCTCGCTCACTTCGCGCTCTTCTCGGCCGCTGGCACGGGCCTCCTGCGTCGCGCGGGCATGGAAGTATCGAACCAGCGTCGTGCCGTGGTGCTCCGCGATGAACTGGTGCAACACGCGCGGCAATCCGTGCTCGCGGGCCAGCGCCAGGCCGTCCTTCACATGCGCGAGAATGACGAGCAGGCTCATCGACGGTGCGAGATTCTGATGCGCGCTGGCCTTGCCCGATTGATTCTCGACGAAATAGTGCGGCTTGCTGGTCTTGCCGATGTCGTGGTAATACGCCCCGACGCGAACGAGAAGCCCGTTCGCCCCGATCTCCTCCGCCGCCGCCTCCGCCATGCTGCCGAGCAGGTGGCTGTGTTGCCACGTCCCCGGCGCCTTCTCGATCAAGTGCCGCAGGATCGGATTGCTCGTGTCCGCCCATTCCAGCAGCGTCAGGCTCGTCGTGATCCGGAACGCACGCTCGATCAGCGGCATCAGCACAAGCACGACGCTGATTCCCGCGAAGGCCGCCAACGCCGCAAACGCCGCCTGCTTGGCCACGTATTGAAGCCCCTCCTGCATCGTCAGCCCGACGAACAGCTCGCCGATCGCCGCCGCAAACGCCGTCACTCCTCCGAGCTCGACCATCTTGAGCCGCGTGCGCACGTCGCGCAGGAGTATCGCTGTTACCGAAATCACCACCAGGTGCACGACGAACAATCCGAACGGCGCGACCAGCGTCAGCACGGTCAACAGGGCCAGCACCGACGTCGCGCCAATCGCGAAGAATTGAGAGTAGGCGATCGTCAGAATCGCCGCCGTCATCGTCACCGTCGCCACGCTCCAGATCGGCGATGTGCTCATCCCCACCAGCAGCAGCCGCTCGGTGAGCAGCATCATGAGCAAAAGCACCGCCAAACCCAACGACCGAAGCGGCCGTTCGGTGATGCGCGGGTGCGACAGATGCGTGAACACCGCCAGCCCGCCGGTGATCAAGACGATCAATCCGAAGAGTCCGATCGTCTGCTTGACCCACTGCGTTTTCAAGAAATTATTGAGGTGCCGCTGGCGGATGAATTCCTCGTGCTCCGCATTCAGCAGTGCCAGCGCTTCCCCATCGATCACGCCCGCCTGCGCCAGTCGGTCGCCAATCTGATAACTGTCCTTGACCGGCTCCAGCGACCCCGCCGCTTCGATCTTCTGCCGGGTGTAGTCCTGATCGAAAACGTAGACGGGCCGATACTGGTCGGGCATCGGCGTGATCGCCTTTTTGACGATGTCGACGAGGACCGTTCGCGCCTCGGGAGCAATCTCGCGCGGGACGACCCGTTCGGCGAGGCGGTCGACGTGTTCGCCGATGATCGCATAGGTCAGGCGCTCCGTCGGCACCGCTTCAAAGGCGCCTCCGCCGCGGTCCAATTCGACGACACCGGCGGTGCTGCGAATTTCCCGGGACAAATCCGCCCGTTCGACCATGTTGGATAGGGCGAGGCGTTGAATCAGGGCGGAGCACTGCTTCTTGAACGCGGCGGCCGCCTTTTCGTCGCCCACCATGTGGTACAGCGAGTCAAACGCCGCCTCACTGAGCGTCCACGGCTTCGAGGCCGACGCCGAGTATTTTGCGAACGTCTCCGCGGAACTGACCGTGACCCGGAGGTCGTCCAACTCCGATTTCACCGCGTCGAGGAGCCCCTGGTTGAGCCGAAAATAGTTCGGGACGTCCTGCTGGGCCTGCTTGCGGACCTCCGCCGTGCGAAGCTGGTTCACCCGGTCAAAGGGCACCCGCGAAAGCACCGGCTGCGTCAGGGTTTCCCCAAGGAAGTAGGGCGAACGTTCCTGGCCCGAGAGTGCGATCGTGAAGGCCCCGGCGACGAAGACGACCGCGATGGCGAGCGGGATACCCGGGAGGCTCCGAATGCGCGGCCACCAACCGCCCCAGCTTTCGTCGAGCTTCCGACGTATCTCTGCTTTGCGTGATGGACGGGAATTGCCCAAGTGCCACATCTTCAGGGGGTTAATGACCGCTTTCGGCAGGGGAGGCGTCCAATTCCGAACACTTGACCTGCCCCCGTTTTCGCCGGCCAAAGGATTATAACAAGACCCTCCGCCCGCAAGGTCTATCGCTACCCATCCCAAGGATGGTAAACAAAAAGAGTCGAAGGTCCGGATAAACAGGGAGTTTTTTGTGAAACTGCATGGAGGATGCTGAAACCGCCTCGCGTCTCTAAAGTATTTTTATTTAATAGTTTACGTACTCTGACAAGGCGCTTCAGCGTTGGCGGCAGGCATCGCCTCCTACAGACGCTACATCCGACAAAGCCATCAAAGTACCCCGGGGTCTTCTAATCTCCTCCCTCAGCGGCCCATCGCCGCGCGCCGCCGGTAATCTCCAATTCCCAAACCAGCCAGCACGCCAATTGCCGCTTCGTGTCTCCGGCGGACGCAATGGACATGACAATTCACAAGCGAAAGGATCACCTCTCGATCGGGCGGCTCTCCGCCTGGATCATCGGTCTGGCCGGCCTCTGCCTGTCTCTTGCGGCGTGGGGTGGACTGGCTTGGCGCGCCTCTGCCGCCGCCGGCCTGTCCAATGAGGTACCGGTCGCCGTTCACGCCGATTGATCGCCCGTACAATGCCGGACAGGCGTTACAACCAGTGAAGCGGGCGTCCCGGCCCGCCATGACTCATGGCCATCATCACCCTCACCACCGACTTCGGCTCGGCCGACCACTACGTCGCCTGCATGAAAGGCGTCATCCTCCAGCAGTCGCCGACCGCGCAGATCATTGACATCACCCACTCCATCGCCGCCCACGACGTCGTCCATGGCGCCTTCGTCCTCCGCCAGGCCTTCGACTATTTCCCCGAGGGGACGATCCACGTCGTCGTCGTGGACCCCGGCGTCGGCACGACCCGCCGCCTGCTCGCCGCCTCCTACGACGGCCAGATCATCCTCGCCCCGGACAACGGCATCGTCAGCCTCGTCCACCGCGACTTCCCCGTCGACGAGCTTCGCCAGATCGCCAACGGTCGTCTTTTCCGCCAGGACGTCAGCGCCACCTTCCACGGCCGAGACATCCTCGCCCCCGTCGCCGGTCATCTCGCCCGCGGCCTGAGCCTCGTCAACGTCGGGCCGGTCATCGACCAGCTCGAGATCCTGAATCTGGAGCCGCCCGCCCCATTGCCGCAGGGCGGCATCCAGGGCCAGGTGCTCTACGTCGATCACTTCGGCAACCTCATCTCCAACATCAGCGAGGACGATTTGGCCCGCACGGTCGGCCCCGCCGCCGATCTGTCCGTGTACGTCGGCCCCTTACGCGTCGGGCCACTGCGGACGACCTACGCCGACGTGAACCCCGGCGAGATCGTCGCCATCCTCGGCTCGACCGGCATGTTGGAAGTCGCCATCAACCAGGGCAGTGCCGCCAGCCAGCTCCGCGCCGCGCCGGGGACGATTGTCATCGTGAGATGATGGAGCACAGCCGCCCTCGGCTGTGATCCCAATTCATTTTGCCTCCGGTCAATGACCGGGGGGGCCAATTCGCATGCGAGTCTAGGGTTCAGATGCTTTGCGTAGCTTCTCGAGCGTGTCGCCGAGTTGCGCGACGAGCTCGGGGGAGGATTCGATCAAGGCAACGGCGAGTTGGGCGAGCATCTGGGCGCGCTGTTGGCCCCAGCTACGGCCCGTTGCGGCTGCGTCAATCTTTATATCGAGAACAAATTTGATGAGAAATTCCTTGAATGCAATCAGAGCGATTGTTTGATCCCGAACGTCGGCGGCTTTTTCGTAGTCGGCGCTGCGAATCAGGTCGTCCTTTTGCCGGTTCAAATCGAACAATTGTTTGTCGTAGCTTGAAACAAGTTCACCAATAATCGTCCCCATGCTTTTGGGCGACGGCGGGGGCCCGACGGGCTCCGTCAGCTCGGCGGGAGGGTCGTTTGGCGTTGAGCCCGCACCAAGAAGGTCAATGATTTCCATTCGAGCCTTTTGGAGATCGACGCCAAGATTCTTGAGGACCTGTGCGGCGACACCGTCCTCCCTCATCAATCCGAGAAGCAAATGTTCCGTGCCGACATAGTTATGATTGAGGCCGCGGGCCTCGGCGATGGCATACTCGATGACTTTCTTGGCACGAGGCGTCTGTGGAAGCTTTCCGCCGCTGGGTTCGGTCGGCCCACGCTTAATCAGCTTTTCGATTTCCAATCGAACCCTAAACAAATCGACGCCAAGATTCTTCAGGACATTCGCGCCGACGCCGCTGCCTTCTTTGACCAAGCCGAGCAGGATATGTTCAGTGCCGATGTATTCGTGGGAAAAATTGTTTGCTTCCTGATTGGCGTAGGCCATCATCTTACGAGCGCGGTCGGTGAAGCGTTCAAACATGGCGAGCCTCCGGCTGATTGGATATGTCATTATTTGCGCGGGTGAACGCGGAGGCAATTCTGTGGAGGTTTGTTGGCGGCTCGACGGGAGCCCCGCCACGGTGGGTCCGCGACTCGACCTCCCTTACGCGCCGAGCAAACCGAGAAACTCGACCATATCCGCCGCCAGCGGCGCTTCCAGCGTCAGGGGCGTTTGCTTAATCGGGTGGGTGACCGTCAATCGCCACGCATGAAGCATCTGCCGCGTGAAGCGCGGTTCGTCGGGGTCCGTCGGGCGGCCGGTGACCTGGCGGATCGAGACGTGGCGGCCGCCGTAGAAGGGGTCGCCGACGATCGGATGGCGGATGTGCGACATGTGGATGCGGAGCTGATGCGTCCGACCGGTCTTGGGATGCAGCTCGACCAGGCTGTAGCCGCGGATTCGCTTGACGACGCGGTAACGCGTGATCGCGGACTTGGAGAGCTTCTTCTCGAACTTCCCGCCCAATCGCTCGGCGAAGCCGGTCGCGACGTAGCGGTCGTGCACCGTGGGGTGCTGGCCGATCGGCACGTCGATGATGTCCTCGTCAAACTCCGGCTCGCCATGCACGATCGCCATGTAGATCTTCTGCGTCGTGCGATCCTCGAATTGTTTGGACAGACGCCAGTGCGCTTCGTCCGTTTTGGCGACGATCATGATGCCGGTCGTGTTCTTGTCGAGGCGGTGGACGATGCCGGGGCGAAAGGGGTCGTCGGTCTTGGCGAGCGACTGGCAGTAGAAGGCGAGACCGTTGGCGATGGTGCCGCTCTGGGTGCGCGAGGCGGGGTGGACGATGATGCCGGCGGGTTTGTTGAGGGCGAGGACGTAATCGTCTTCGTAGATGATGTCGAGCGGGATATTCTCCGGGGCGACGTCGTAAATCGGCGGCGGGGGAAAGGTGATCTCGATTACGTCGCCGCCTTCGACCTCGTAGCTTTTCTTGGTCGGCCGGGCGTTCACGATGATGTCGCCCTGCTTGATGAGCCGCTGGAGCGTGGTGCGCGAGACGCGCGGGAAGCGGGCCATGAGGTACTTGTCGAGCCGGCGGCCGGGCAGCTTGCGGCGGATGTGAATCACGGCGCGGCGGGGCTCCTCCTCATCAGGCGAGTCGATGCGCTGGACGAGGTCGTCCTCCGCCGCGGCGGCGGGCGATTGCGGCGTCGCGGACAGTTTTTCGATCTCGAACTCGGCGGCGACGTCGGTCGGCTCGGCGTCGGCGCGGACGAGATCGTCGTCCGCCACGTCGGATCCCTGATCGGCATCATTCGTGGGCGTACTCATTGGGGAGATTGTAAGGGAAGGCCGCGTTCGATCAGAGCCGCGACTGTAAAGGAGCGTCGCGCGACATTCGAACGCCACCGGACGCTCCCTGACCGTCGCGGCTCTGATTACATGTAGACCGGCAGCGGAATCCCCGTGCCGTCGGAGTGTTTGGGGGCGTCGGCTTCCCAGACGCCGGGGATGTCGGCGCTGCATTCGGGACATTTGCCCGGCGTCGTCATGCGATTTTCGTAAACGTAGAAGCCCGTGCGGCGGATGATCATCGCGTTGCACGAGGGGCAAGAAGTATTCTCGCGATCACCGACGCCGCCGTGGATATTGCCGGGGTAGATGAAGCGCAAGCCCGCGGCCTTGCCGATGTCGTACGCGCGGAGCAGCGTCGCGGCAGGCGTGCGATGGTTCTCCTGCATCTTGTAGTCGGGGTGAAAGGCGGTGACGTGCCAGGGGATGTCGCGGGAGACGCCGGCCAGGAACGTCGCGATGCCGGTCAATTCCGCGTCGCTGTCGTTAAAGCCGGGGATGACGAGTGTGACAATCTCGACCCAGAAGCCCATCTCTTTCAAGCGGCCGATCGTGTCGAGGACGTTGGCGAGGACGCCGCCGAGTTCGCGGTAGTGTTTATCGTCGAAGCCCTTCAAATCGACTTTGTAAAGGTCCACATAGGGGCGAATAAATTCGACCACCTCCGGCGTGCCGTTGCCGTTGGAGACGTAGCCGCAGACGATGCCACGGGCACGAACTTCCTTGAAGACCTCGACGGCCCATTCGCTGGTGATGAGCGGTTCGTTGTAGGTGGATACGACGACGGGGACATCATGTTCGACGGCGAGGTCGGCGAGCTGCGCGGCCGAGCAGAAGCGCGGGAGGCTGACGGCCTGGTCGTCGCGAAGGGCCTGCGACGTGACCCAATTCTGGCAATAGCCGCAGTGGTAATCGCAGCCGAGCATTCCAAACGAAAGCGCGTCGCGGCCGGGATAGGCGTGGTAGAACGGCTTCTTCTCGATAGGGTCGATCTGGATGCCGGCGACGTAACCGCCGGGCACGCGAAGTTCTCCGCCTTCGTTGAAGCGGACGCGGCAGACGCCGGCGCGGCCGGGCTTGATGAGGCAGCGATGACCGCAGGCGACACAGCGGAGCGCGCCGCCTTCGTTGAAAACGAGCGCAGGATCGCCGCGCATGGTGTTATTCGAGAGGAGCGACTTGAGTGAAGTCGTGTCCGCCATGACAGAATTATAGCGGCGGGAGGGAGCGGAAATCGCGCAGGAAAACACGAAGCCCGCCGATGGCCATCGGCGGGCTTCGTGAGGATTCGTACGAAGTCGACCCGGTGACTATTCGTCCCCGGAATCCTCGTCCTTCTCTTTTTTCACGGGTCTCTTCTTGGCCGCCTTTTTGTGGGCGGATTTCGTTTCCTCGTCTCCGGAGTCGGACGCCTTCGCCTTGGCTCGTTCGGCGGGGTCTTTATAGTTCTGGACCTTCTTGGTGAGCCAGCGCTGGCCGTCGAAGGTCGTCATCTCGGAAGAGGATTGGTAGAAATCCAGTTTGCCGGCGACCGGGCCAAGCTTGGCGAGGATGCCGGGGATGGTTTGAAAGATCGAGCGAATCTGCGGCGGGGCATTCTGCATGCCCATCATGCCGGCCATGCCCAGTCCCATCGACATCCCGCCGATGGCCTGCTGAAGTTCCCCGGCGAAATTGGCTTCATCGGTGAAGCTGATGGCGTCGACGTCGCCGGACTTCGGACGCATCGCTTCCTCGGCCCAGCGCCGGTTCTTGGTGATGTTGGGGTGCTTGCCCTCGGCGGTTTTCAGGCAGAGGTCGACGGCCTTGGCCGACGAGCCGACGATCAGATATCCGTCCGCGCAGCCCCACACCGGCGGGTTCAATCCGCCCATCATCATCATCATGGGATGGGAAATCTGCGTAAACTTCCGATCGCCCGAGACTTCGACGGGCGTCAGGATCAACGCATTCTGCTCGCCCATCGCGTCGTTGGCCTTCTTGAAAAGGTCGTTGACGACTTTGCTGATCTTCTTTTCATTGGACACCTTGAGCATGAACAGCCATTCGTGGTCCGTCGAAAAGGAGACCCAGGGGCCTTCGAGGACGTCGATGAGGTTGTTTTCCAGATCGATCTCCCAGTCTTCCTTTTGAAGGCGATCGAACTCGACGAAGCCGTCCTTTCCGCCGGGGACATGGCTTTCGATGAACGTTCGAATATAGCCATAAAGGGCCTTGAAGCTGATGCCGGACGAGACGGAAAACGTATGGGCTTCCTTGGGGATAAACTTGGAAAACTCCTCGGAATGTTTGCCGCCGGCGAGAATCGGATAGAGCGGCTTGTTTTTGGCATCGACCTTTAGATTCGCGAGGCTGTCGGTAAAGACGCGATGGCCCTCGGTGTATTCGACCGTGGCAATGCAGTCGAAGAGGGAAACATCCTCGAGCAACTTGCTGATCGCGGCCACGGCGGCTTTGCCGTTTTCTTTTTCCTCCGAAGGTTCGTTCTCATCGGATTCCTGGTCGCTCTTCGCCTCCTTGGCGCCGGCCATCATCTTGATCATGCCGCCAAGGCGCGTGAAAAGCATCGACGGGTCAAAAAAGACGAGGCTGTCCTCGGCCGGAGGCAGCTCCGCAAAGGCCTTCTTGAATCGCGACGCCTGAAGCATCCCCTTCTTCTTCGCCGATCCCTGCAACAGCATCATGGACTCGTTGAGTAACGTCGGGCCGCCAAAGGACAGCGCGATCACGTCCTTGTCATTGGCGATGGAAAGTACGAGGCCGGCCAGGTCGCGGTGGGCGAGCGTGGCCATCTTGACGCCGTCCTCGTTGGTTTCGGTCAGCGTCAATACGCCCTCCCCGTAATCGGTTTCGACCAGCTTGACGAACTCCGCGAGCAGGCCCTTGAGCGCAGCGTAGTTGGCGGCGGCTTTTTCGCCGTCCATGCGGCCCATGACGAGTCCTTCGTACGGCGATCCGTGGGCGATGGGCACGATGAAGCGGCCGGCGTAGATCATTTCCTTGCTGAAAAGCTCGCTCCACTGGACCTTCTCGCAGAGCTTGGAAAAGCGCTCCTTGAGCTCTTCGATCGCGTCGAGCTTCTCTTCACTGACCGAGTCGGTAAGCATTTCCCACAAATCGTTGAGGACGCCGCTTTCCATGAAGGCGGCATGAACATCGGCCCAGTAATCGTCGAGGAACTTGCGCTCCGGGTTGGCTTTTGCGGCGACGACGATGAACGCGTCGGCGGGAACGGCCTTGATCAGGGGAAACTTGGAAAAGTCCGTCTGGGCCCGGGCGGGTTCAGCCGCCGTCGCGCACAGGGCTACGAGCAAAAGTCCAATGGTGTACCTTCGATCGATCATCGACAAAACCTCCACTCAGAAATATCCAGGTCACACGCGCCGAGAATCACGGCGAGAAGGCGATCCTAGCGTGCATTCGCCTGATTCAACAGCACCCACGCGATCAGGCGAGTAGGATAACGACGATTCTGGCCCGGCTTCACGCGCGGCAATAATCCCGCCCCGCCGGCGTTTGTCGGACTAGGGACCGGGACGGTCGAGGGATCCCCCGGGCGGCGTTTCCGGCCCTTCGAACAAGGAGAAATAACGATGTCCGCAAAAACCGTGATTTGGATGTCGGCCCTGATCAGTTTGGGAGCGACGGCTCGAACCATGGCGGAATCGTCCGAACCGGCGCCGGACCCCAAAGGCCGGGTCTTCGATCGGATGGACCAAAATCACGACGGGGTGATTCAGCGGGAGGAGTTTGAAAAGTTTGCAAGCGAGCGGGGCGAGCGTCCGCGCTTTGGACGCGGCGAGAGTCTTGGAGCGAGCGAGCGGACCAATCGCGCGGAAGTATTTGAAAAGCGCATCAACGAGGCCGTCGATCGCGCCCTGGAACGAAGCGCCGGCGATCCCGAAAAGCTTCATCAGTTCCTGCGCGAGGAGTTGATGCAAACCCTGCACCGCGGGCGGGATCACGCACGTCGAGGAAATGACGGCGCATCTTCGGACACGAACAAAGCGGAGGTCCGCGACGCGCCGCCTTCGGATGGATCGCCGGGCGCGGATCGCGAAGCCGGCGGGCGGCGCCGACCGCGTGGGGAGTTCGGCGCTGTTCGGGGCCGGCGCGGGCGAGGCGGCGGACCGCGCGACGGCGCGATCTTTCGAAACGTCGATCCCGGGCAGAGAGTGGAACGCGTTCTGGAGCGACTGGACGCCAATCACGACGGTCAGTTGACGTCGGATGAATTGGGAGATCGCGGCGAACGATTGATGAAGGCGGACACCAATGGTGATGGGCA
>CAYPXR010000007.1:0-36046 GCA_964414585.1 uncultured Planctomycetaceae bacterium | reverse complement strand
TGCGGCATGCCGTTGGCGGTCGGCGGCCCCTCGAAGAAGACGAAGGGCCTGGCCCCTTTGCGCTGGGCGAGGGACTTTTCGTAAATCTGTTTCGCGTCCCAGAAGGCGAGAATCTCCTTCTCGGCCCCGGGAAAGTCGAACTGGCTAGGCACTTCCTTGAACATCGGGCTCCAACCCCGGCGCGATCGCAACGGCCGCGCCGCCAGCATCCATCCCGCATTCGGCTTCAAGTATGGGATACTGCGGGGACTCCAGCGGCTCCTTGAACAGTTTGATTTTCTTCCACTCGCCGCGCTGCCAACGACGCCGCAACGCGATGCCGAGCAGCATAATGTACAGCGTGCACATCATCCAGGGGCCGTTCGGGCCCAGGCCGGGGGCGAAGTGTTGAACAACCAGCGAGCCGCCCACGAAAATCCCCCAACAATGGATGATGACCAGAATCGACGGCCACTTGGTTTCGCCCGCGCCTCGAAGCGCGAAGATGTAGTTGATGCTCATGGCGTCGAACGCCTGAAACACCGCCGCCCAGATCAGGATGCCCGCGCCCGTCGCGATCACCGCCGCGTCCTCCGACAGCAACCCGATGAACCATCGCCGGGCCAGCAGATAGAGCACTCCGACGGCCATCATGTAAATGATCGTCACCTGAAAACCCAGCCGCGCGTACCGTACGGCCTGCTCCGGCCGGCGCGCGCCGATCGCGTGGCCGACGAGCGAACTGATCGCCGTGCCGATTCCCAGTGCCGGCATGAAGGACAGGTGCATGAACTGCATCGCGATGTTCGACGCGGCCAGCGCGACCGTGCCGAACCCCGCCATGATGACCGTCAAGAAGACGAACCACGCCCCGACGTCGAGAAACCACTGAAGGCCGATCGGCAGGCCGACGGCGAAGATCTCTCGCATCCGCGCCGCGTCGAGCCGCCGGTGATGTCGCGATTGATATTTTTCGTGAAACGCGCGCGACCAATACGCGGCGAACATGAGCACGAACCGGATGATCCACGACACCACCGTCGCGACGGCCGCGCCGCGAATCCCCATCGCCGGAAATCCGAACTTGCCGAAGATCAGGGCGTAGTCGGCGAAGGCGTTGAAGACGATCGCGACGATAACGGAATACATGGCGATCGCGGGTCGGTGGACACCGAGGAAAAAGCTCTCCAGTCCGACACACATGACGGACAGCCCGATCGTCCAGAATGCGATCTCGCAATAGGCGACCTCCATGGCGCGAACCGCCGGCGCATGGCCGATCATTCTCCAGAATGGCTCCAGCAGCAGGACGAGCGGATAAGTCGCCAACAGGCAGAACAGCCCCAGATAGAGCGATTGCCACACATATCCAGCCGCTCGTTCGGGCTCACGGCGGCCCAGCGCCTGCGCGGCAAAGGTCTGAACGCTCGTGACCGCGCCGATGCCGACGCACAGGATGATGAAAACCAGCATCGTCGAGGGGCTCGCCGCGGCGGTGGCATCGGTGCCCAGCCAGGAGACCATGACAAAGTCGGTGAATCCCAGGGCCAGATGGGAAAGCTTCAGACCGACGGCCGGCGCGGCGAGGACGAACAGTTGCCTCAGATCGGATCGAACCGACGCGCGCAAGGGTTCCGCGGCACCGTGCAAATCCGTCGCATTGCCTTTGAGCGGGATCACTTGCTCCGCCATGAAATCACCAGGTGTCCGCCGTCCACCAACAAAAAACCCTGGAAACCTTTGCTTCCAGGGCCGTCAGATTGCAAACACCACTCGCAACCGGGTCGGGCCTAGGAAGCCTCCTCCAAAATGGGATTCGTCTTGTCCGCGGCACCAACCGGGACAGCCTTGAACAGGATGGATACTCGAATCGCCATCTTCCGACCTCGATTGCCCTTTTGGGGCCGTTGCGCTTACGTGAATAATAAAGCTGTTGCCTGGCGTTTTGTCAAGTCCGGCCTCAAGGTTCGGCCGCCGCCTTGTGCGCGAAACAGTCCGAGCACAGCCGCCCGCCATCGGGCAGGTGAAAGACCTCGCCGGCCTGGCTGCACCGATCGCAGATGCCGGCGGCGCGTGGAGGAAGCGGCCGGCCGTCGCGATCGAACTTCTTCCGCCGTTCTTCGCTATTCGCATCGCTCTGCTTCCTGCGAAAAATCCAAATATTGAACCCGGTCCACGACGCGATGAGCAGGACCAATCCGAGCACCAGGGCCAATAGGATTCCGATCAGCAGGTAAATGTTCTGAGCGAACATTTCCTGCTGACTCACGGCACACCCTCGGCAGATTGAAGTGTTATTTGCCGCCGTTCATTCGATTGATGGCCACATCCACATCGGACGCGACATCGAAGAAGCGGTCCAGCCGCGTCGCCTTGAGCACTCCATCGACAAAGGGCGTCACGGCGGCCAGCGCCAGCTTTGCGTGTTGCGTGTTGGCCAGGGCCGTGATCTTCACCAGGTCCCCTAGACCCGCCGAACTGACGTAGGTGACTTCGGCCAGATCCAACACCACTTTGGCGTTGTTTTGATCCACCAGCTTGGTCACTTCCGGAAGCCAGTTTCCTTCGTCTCCGCCCGTCATCGATCCGCCCAGATGGACGACGTGTACTCCGCATCGTTCTTCCACGCTTATCTTCATGATTGCCTCACATTTTCTTACGTTTGCCGGCCACCGCCGCCCACAACTCAATCCTCCGGCGGCGCTTGTTCGTTTCGCGTATCGGGGGGCGACGATTCCATCTGCTCTTTTTCCAGCTTCACCATCGAGCGGCCATCCGCCCAGCCGCGGTGATAGCCGTCTTTGTACTCGCTTTCCATCATCCACAGCCACATCCAGCCGCCGTTATCCTCGAAGAGCGACATTTTGGCGTCGCGCTGTCCGTCCTTATAGCCCTGATTGTATCGCCCGGACGAATATTTCATCGCAGGCTGCTTGTCGGACGATTTTTCCGCGTCCGAGCACCCGACGAAGAGCGCCGAGGCCAACACGACCGTCCATCTCAACCGCCAAAATCGTCGATCCATCGCCTGGGGTCCGTTGGGGGGATCGTTATCGTTTTTGCCTTCGATATACGCCGCGCTCACAGGCGACGACGAAGCTCTCGGCCGTCGTCTTGAGCTGTTCCCATTCCCTCCGAATCTTTCGGGCCTCGTCCATCTCGATCGCACCATCGTTGGCGACCGACTGACTGACTTCGTTGAGCAACTCGCTGAACGCCAGCACGAGTTGTTGGGTCGATTGCAGCAAGTCGGCGTTGATATTCGCACTCCTGGCGTCCGGATTGTGTACGAAGAATCCATTCGCCTGTTGGCAGAGCCAGGTCACCACGCCGAGGTCGCCGGTGCATTGGACGATATCGCGCAGCCGGTCCAGTGGATTTCGCGTCCCGCTGGCATCCGGATCGTCGGCGTCGGATTCCTCGCACCATTTATACACCAACGCCGGACTCAGCCGCAGATGTGCTGCAGGGGCCTTTACGCCGACTTTTTCGGACGCCTCCCGCAGCACTTCGTGAGATTCCATGTCGTGCTCCTTCGACCGATCGTCCATCACTCCGACATCGAGCCAAAGGCGATTATAATCACACCCTTGTCGCGGAGAAACGTCTTGCCTTCCGAGACCGACATCGACCCCTTCCATACGCAGAAGATCATCCGCCGCTTGCTCGACGAGGCCGGTCTGGCGCCCCGCAAGCGCTTTGGCCAGCATTTTCTCGTCGACCGAAATCTCATGAACCGGCTGGTTCAGGCCGCGGAGATCAAACCATCCGATGTTCTGCTGGAAATCGGCGCCGGAACGGGCAGCCTGACGCGACTTCTGGCCGCGACGGGTGCCCGTGTCATCACCGTGGAGATCGACAAGTCGCTCGTTCCGCTCGCGGGTCGGACGATCGCCGATTGTCCGAACGTGACATTGCTCCAGTTGGACGCATTGGCAGGGAAATCCAAGATCTCACCGGAGTTGATTTCCGCGCTTCGTGACGCGCTCGCGGGCGCAAACGCCCGGCTCAAGCTGGTCGCCAATCTTCCCTACGACATCGCGACACCATTCGTCATCGATCTCCTGTTGACCGATCTGCCACTGGCCCGTCTCTGCTTCACGGTTCAGTCGGAAGTGGCCGACCGTTTTCTCGCGCGGCCCGACAGCTCCGACTACGGCCCCGTCGGAATCATTACGCAGGCACTCTGTCGCGGCGAACGAATTGCCAAGGCCCCGCCCCAGGCGTTTTGGCCGGCTCCCAATGTAGCGTCGGCGATGGTCCGTCTCGATCCGCTACCTGCCGGAGAATGTTCGGTCGCCAACCCGGACGAATTCGCCCGATTCGTACGTGGATTTTTCCTTCATCGTCGCAAGACGCTCGGCCACCTGGCCCGCGACCATGCGAAGGCCGGCTTCATCCTTTCGGCCCTCGCAGCCCTGGGGATCGATCCGATTTCCAGGCCCGAAACGCTCGGCGTTTCACAGTGGATTGACCTTTTTCACGCTGTGGAGTGACGCCCCTCGACCGACCGGTTATACTGACCCGACTGGCAACGGTTCGACCGAAACAAGGCAAATAATGTCATCCAGCAACTCCGAGCCGCTTTCGATTTCCACCTCGCACCTCGTCAAGAGCGAGGACCTCAACCACCACAACACGCTCTACGCCGGCCGCTGCGTCGAGTGGAGCGTTCAAATGGCCTATATCGCCGCCGAAAACTGCTTCGATCAACCCCGGCCGCTGGTCTTCATGTCGATCCGCAGCCTCTCCATGCGGGCGCCGGCACGGCTCGGAGAGATCATCCAGTTCACCGGCCGCGTCGACTACATCGGCGAATCGACGATCGGCATCCGGGTCGACGGGAAAAAGCTTCAGCCCAAGGATGACCCCAAGCCGGTCGTGACCGGCACCTTCCTCTTCTGCACGGTCGACGAGGAAGGCTGTTCCATCCCGCACGGTCTGTCTGCGCTCAACTCGCAATCGGCCGGTTCGCAAAATCGGTGGAAAAACGCCGAGCGCGAGTTGACCGCCGCCCCTTGACCCTCAAGCCCCATGAACCTCGACGACACGATCGTCGCCATCAGTTCCCCGCCGGGCCCGGCGGCGCGAGGGATTGTACGCTTGAGCGGACTCGAGTCGTTTCGCATGGCGGGACGATACTTTCACGCGGCTGACGCCGAATCTCTCGAATCCATCAAGGAAGCAATCTGCCTGTCCGGCAGGGTGGATCTCCTCGGCGCTTTCTTTCCGGCCAAGGTGTACGTTTTCAAAGCCCCGCGAAGCTACACCCGCCAGGACATCGTTGAGATTCACCTGCTCGGCTCGCCCGGCCTCCTGGGAATCCTGGTTGAACAATGCCTCGCCTCCGGCGCGCGGCGCGCCGAGCCCGGCGAATTCACGGCCCGTGCGTTTCTCGCCGGCGCGCTGGACCTTTCGCAAGTTCACGGGATTGCCGGGATGATCGCCGCGCGGTCCGATCTTCAACTTCAGGCGGCATCGCGCCTGTTGCACGGAGAATTATCGAGAACTGCCGAAAAAGCGCGCGAGGAACTCGCCGACCTTCTCTCGCTCGTGGAAGGCGCGATGGACTTCGCCGATGAACCGATCGAGTTCATCGCGCCCGTCGAGCTGCGTCGGAGACTGGCCTCCGTTCACCAAGCTTTGCAATCGACCGCCGCCGCCGGTCTCCGCGCGGAGCGCTGGGGCGAGCTTCCCCGTGTCCTATTGGCCGGGCCTCCGAACGTCGGCAAGTCCAGCCTGCTCAATCGCCTGACCGGCGTGGATCGTGCCATCTGCGCCCCGATCGCCGGGACGACGCGCGACGTACTGACCGCCCCCGTGTCGCTCGATGGAATGGACTGTCTCCTCATGGACGTTGCCGGTCTCGACAACGCTTCCTCGGAGCTCGATGCCGCTGCCCAAGCCGCCGCCCGGACCGCGATCCAGAACGCGGATCTCATGCTTCAGGTATTCGACGCTTCAGCGTCCATGGAAGCCCCCCGAACGCAATCGGCGGACCTCACTCCGTCCGTCATGGTCGGTAACAAATCCGATTTGCTCGACGACTTTGCAAAGCAGCATCTGAAGAACGAGCTCTCGCGGCAATTCAATGATCGCGTTTTCCTGGTCAGCGCCGTCACCGGTGAAGGGTGCGAATCGCTCAAGTCGGCTATCGCAACATCGCTGCGCGACCGCCCCGTCGACATCAACGACGCCGCGATCGCCCTGGTCGCCGAACATCGACAAGCCTTGGAGGATGCCTTGGAGGCGCTCCGCCGGGCGAAGGAACTCGCCGATAAGAGCGGCGAAAGCGTCGCCGATGCCGACCTGATCGCCGCTGAATTGCACGCCGCCGCGGACGCCCTGGCGACGCTCGTGGGGCGCGACGATACGGAGGACCTGCTCGGCAGAATCTTCAGCCGCTTCTGCGTCGGAAAATGATTTTTCGGATATCATTCCGTCATCGGAGCGGAAGATGGACCTCGACGGAATTTTTCTTGACCTCTACGGCACATTGACCGCCGGCGATCGGCAGGCCGTCGAAACTGTTTGCACGGACATCGTCCGCGATCACGGCCTGAGCATCTCCGCCTACGAGCTGAGCGTCACCTGGGGCGAGCGATTCTTTCACGCGTTGGATTTTTGCAGTGGCCCGGGTTTCAAGACGCTGTTCGACGTGGAAATCCAAACCCTTCGCGAGACGATGACCGCTCTTAACGTGGACATCGACGCCGAGCAATATGCAAAGAAGCTTCAGCACTATTGGAAGAACCCGCCGCCGCAGCCGGAGGTGCGGCAGTTCGTCGCGGCGATCCATCTGCCGATCTGCATTGTCTCCAACGCGGATCACGCCGATGCGTTATTGGCCCTGGCCCGTTGCGAGGTAAAGGTGGCCCACGTCGTCACATCGGAGGAAGCAAGATCGTACAAGCCCGACCGCGCGATCTTCGAAACCGCGCTGCGACGGACCGGCTGGCGGCGCGATCGCGTCATTCACGTCGGCGACTCGCTGCACAGCGACGTCGGCGGCGCGATGGTCGCGGGCATCAAGAGCGGCTGGGTCAACCGCGCGCACCGCATCCATGACATCGGCACGCACGTGCCGGACCACGAATTCGAAGACCTCATGGGCCTGGTCGAACTGGTCAATCGTAAGAAACCGAACTGATCGAGATTGACTTAGCGATTTCCCGAATGAAACGGGCACTTCGGCGCGCCCTTGTTCGCTAAAGGCGAAGCCGATTTGACCGGCGATTCGTTTAGTTCGCCGTGCAGCTTTATCACGCCTTCAAAGGTTTCGCCGGCGGTCCGCACGATTGCGTCTATCTGCGATGATGTGAATCCGGCGGCGTTCATGTCGTCCTTGAATTGCTGCCAATGGGCCCGCTGATTTTCGCCGTAGGGATCGAGGTATCGCGTGCCGTCGCCGTCGGCAAGGTTGTACGCCCGGCGGACTGCCTTGGAGATGAACTTCGAACCGTTGTTGCTGCCTTCGAAAACGTAGTGCATCCCCAGCAATCCGTCCGGTTCGCGGGCGGCGATATCGTTGATTCGGCTTATCAATTGCTTCGTAGCCGGAAGGGCCTCGATCGTCGCCGCATCCCGGCCGAAAAAGGCGAGATCGGCCAGCAAATACGGCTCCTGGAATTGGTAGTCCCGCACGACCGCCTCGATCGCCGGCACGTTCCCGGCCAGGCGCCGCAAGTGTCCCTCCAGCGCGCGATGGATGAGGTACAACTGCGCCAGCATCTCCACATAGCGTTCTCGCGGGAGATTGCCCTTGACCAGCTCCTGATTGAAGGCCCCATCCTCCGTCGCGTCGTGCTGCGACTGCGTGGACTCCTTCAACTTAAGCATGATCGACGGTCGTTCCTCGGTCGTCGCAGCCATCATTCACCTCCGGAAAGCACCAGATATCAAAAAGTCCATGAACCGCTCGGGGTCATGAACGCCAAAGTCCGCGGGCGATCAAGACCGGGACAATCAGCCATAAAAGGCCCTTGACCAGAAAAAATACAAATCCCGCGATCCCGAACCGCCGGATCCATCGTACCGTCCGACAGGGGGCGCGGCACTTGGCCTGCGAACATTCCCCATGCGGAGCCAGGGCATCCCCACAGAAACTGAGTATCTTCAATCCATTTACAGAGCTCCCCTCGACAGGCGAAGAGGGCGAATTGTCGTTTTTCGTTGACACGATTCTGTCAAAACCCCAGCAAAGAGCCCGACCTTCCAAAGCCCGGTTAATTGAGACTCAGTCTCAATTTCAAATATAGCCGGATGCAACTGCATTACAAGCGATGAAACACGGGTTGTTTGCAGTTTCATCCATTACGTTCGTGTTGACAGCGAGTTACAAAAAAAACCACGAAGAATTTTGGATAGCTGGATCAATCAAAGCACCGCCAGACGTTTTCGAACGATTTCGAATGCTCCGGGAACATCGAAGGCTGCAACAAGCCGGCCAGAAACTCCATACTTTCAATGAGGCGCGGTCCGGAGCGATTGAAGTAGGCATTGCCGTCCACCGCATAAACACGGCGGTCTCGAACAGCGCTCAACGTGGACCATTCCGGAAACTTTTTCAACCGGCCTGCTTCCGCCAATGACCGTTCGAGGGAGAAACCGCACGGCATCACAACGAGGACCTCTGGATCGTAGGCGACGATTTCTTCCCATCTGGTCCGGCCGCTCCGCGCTCCGGCCTTTGTTAGCCCATTCCGCCCGCCGGCGATTTCCACCAGTGTCGGCATCCAGTTCGCGGCGACGATCGGCGGCTCGATCCACTCCAGACCAATCACACGAGGGCGGGCCGATTCAGCCAGTTCGTCCGTTTGCTTTTTGATCGTTTCGACTCTGGCGCGAAGACCGACGACATAGGATCGAGCCGTTTTCAGGCATCCGGCCGCTTCTCCGACGCGGAGAATGTCTTCAAAGACTGAATGGAGCGAAACCGGATTCAACGTCACGACGACCGCCGCCTTCAAGTCGTCCCGTTGATTCATGGCCGCCCGCAGCGCCGTTTCGCTCACGGCACAGACATCGCATTGAGCCTGGGTGACGATCAAATCCGGCTTCAGCGAAGCGAGCCGGTCCACGTCAACGTCGTAAAGCGCGGCCCCGGCGTTGACGAGTTCGTTCACCTGTCGGTCGATGTTCGCACTGTCGGCCGATGCGTCAATCCGCGTGGACGTGACGCGCGGCCTGGTCGTCGCCGCTGCCGGATAATCGCATTCGTGACTGATCGCCACGACCTGATCGCCGAGTCCGAGACCGAAAAGGATTTCCGTCCCCGCCGCCAACAGCGAAGCGATGCGTAGACCCGCCATGCCGTGATGATAATGGGAAGAGGGAGAAATTGAAGGCGCAACGAACGGCGTGCGGCAACCCTTCCGCTACGTTTTGCTGCGAATCATTCGCAGAGGCACACATGGGTGCTCGTCGACAGGTTGCGAAAATGCGCCAGCCGGCGCGTTCCCTTTTCGCAACAGTCGCTCGCTGCGCCTACTAAATCTATAACACAGGAAACCACGAAAAGCAAACGAATTCCATTTGCAGTTATGGCTCTTCCCGATTCTCCGCCGTGCGAAATCCGATTTTCTTTTCGGCCGGCGCGGACGTCGTCGACTCGATCGATCGCACCGCGCTATGATTCTGTTTTGAGGTTTCACAGATCTCGCGCAGGTGCGTCAACGAATCGGACTTTTCCTCCTCACTTGCGTCAGCGGCATAGCCCGGCCATTGCGGCGCCAGCCGACGCGCCAATTTGACGAGCCGTTCCTCGTCGTCCATCGCCCGCGAAGTGGTCGCCGGCGACATCGTCAGCTTTTGATAGATTCGCGACAACACCGCCGTCTGATCGTCCTTGACGAGCCTGGCCTCCGCTTCCGGGTCGCTGGCTATCGCGGCCAACAAATGATCGATGGCGGCATCGCGCTTCGACAACGCTTCAGTTCGAATGGCCTCCGCTTCCTGCTCGAAACCCGGGCCCACCTTGTGAATGAACTCCGTCGAAAGAGCCAGCAAGTCAAGCACGTTTTCGTAATCCGACGCCGCGTCCGCGGTCGAAATCCTGGAACGCAATTCATCGCGCAGGACCTTCGCCAGCGAATCGACGTCGCTCACCTCGCCGTTGGGCAATTCGCCATCGGTCAGCTCCCGAAGTCGCTGGATCGCATGTTCGTCCTCGTGCCCGTGCAGCAGCGCGGCCACGCACTTTCCGGCCAAGGCCGCATAGCGAGGGCTTTCGGGATCCTTCAGAAGCCCGGTGGCCTGTTCCAAGCTCGCGGCCGCCGCCACGAAATCCGCGAGATGGAGTTGCGCGGCGGCGGTTTGCTCGAGCAATTCGACCTTTTGGTCGGCGGAAAGCGGATCGTACACGGCGGCGTCGGCCTTCAGCGCTTTGAGGATGTCCAACCGCCTGCGCTGCGCCGTCTTGTCGTCTGCGAGGTCGAACCGCTCGGCGGTGGCAAATCGATCTTGTGCCGGCAAGTGCTGCAGGACGAGCAGGTAACTGTCCCAGGCCCGCTGGCGAATGTTGGCGTCCGGCTCGCGTTCCGTCCCCAGATGCCGGGCAAGATCGTTGAGGTCTTCCATCGTCCGACCGCACTTTCCCAATGCATCGACAACCGCCAGTCGGATTTCAGGTTCCGGCGAAGAAAGCAACGGTCGAACCAATTCTGCAACGGATGGATCCCCGCCAGAGGCCAACCCCGCGATCGCCGCGCGCCGAATGGAAGGGCGACGATCGGGCCCCATCTCGCGCTCGAACAGCGGCCGCAGATTCGGCGTGTCAAGATTGGCCATGGCCAACAGGAGTTTTTCGCGCTGGTCAGGATCGTCGATCGGCGTCTTATCGAAGCTACTCCGGAGGACCTTGCCGACCAATTCGGTTTCCTCGGCGCTCGCGTGCCCGCGCCGGGCCAGATTTCCCAGCGCCACCGCCGCCTCGCCGACGACCAGCGATGATTCGTCTGACAGCCGTTCGATCAGCGTCGGGATGGCCTTGACATCGTCGAGGCGTCCCAAGGCCGCGATTTGTGCCGCGCGAACATCGTCCGAAGACTCGCGCGCGGCGGCATCGGTCAACTTGACCAGCGCGACGGTCATTCGCAAGTCGCTTACCATGCGGGCTGCCATCATGCGAACCTTGGGGTCGGGATCGATCAACGTCCCGACAATGAGCGGGCGCAATTCCTGGTTAATTTCCTTGCGATCGGTGATGAGATCGTTGATCAGATCCAGGCCCAATGACCGGACCGCCGGCAAGGCGTCGGCCAGCAGCGATTGAAGAAACTTGGTTCGCGCGGCCTCCGGCGTATGCAGATAGGTGTCGCGATAGGCCGCGATGAGGCGCTTGGTCAGCTCCGTTTTTTCAGCGGCCAGGGACCGGATTTGTCCTGAACGGGCCTCATTGACGGAACGGAGCCAATCCGCCTGCGACAATGCCGCGTGCGCGGTCCACCACTTTTTCGCGGTGACGGCGTCCCCATGGGCGATGCCGGTGGCGACGCCGAGCGCCGCCAGCGCGGCGACGCGGACGGACCGGCTGGTATCGTCGAGCAGATCGACCAGAGTAGTAACGGCGGCTTTTTCGTCTCCGGTCGCCCCCAGCGCGGCAATGGCGGCCAACCGCCGGGGCCGGTTTTCCGAGCGGTCCATCGCGATCGGTCGCAATTGATCGATCAATGGAGTGCGCTCGAAGCGGTGTAACGCCGGGACCAGGACTTCGGCCAGTCCGGGACGCGGGTCGCCCAACAACGCCAGAAGCGGGAACATCAACGTTGGCGGGGGATGCTCGAAGTCGGCAATGGCCGAACATACCCCGATTTGTGCGGCCAGGTCCGGCGTCTTGCTTCGCAGAAGGTCGTCGAGCTTCCGGGTGGCCTCCACATCGTTGGCTTCGAGGAGCTTGAGGGCGCCGAGTTTGCGAGCTTCCGGAGCGTTATTACCTTTGATGAGCGTCAGGTTCTGATCGAGTTCTTGTGCCGCAGCGGCGCGCTGGTCCGATCCGGCTGAGGTCGTCGGGCGAGAGGTCGCGCGCGGAGGGGGCGGCCAGGCCGGCGAGGCGCGGAGGTTCTGCGGAAAACTCGCCAGGGCCAACGACCATATCATCCACGCATTCACTCTTGAGACGATCTTCCTCCGGCCACTTCCTGGGCGGGCACGGAATCGGCCGATGACGGGTGTTCAATCTGCTCATGGCCCGCTACGACAAGCCTTTAGCTTTTTAGCATGCCACGCATTCATCGTCAAACAAATCGTGATCCATCGGACTGATTTTTTGCGCTATCACAAATTCGCATGGCAATTCTGAACGGCCTGTAATCAGCACATTCGTCGATGGACGGGAGCGCGGTTCCCTTCCTTCGATCCGGCGCGCTTCGACGCACCGTCGGGGAGGGCCGTCGAACCACCCCATCGAGAATACGGACAATCCCCCGATAAGATCGTTGGCGGACTCCGATTGCTGAAACCCGAGGTCCTCGCGTTATGGGCGAAGGATGCCTCGAAAATCGCTAATTTCAGCGCGATTGTGCGGCAAGCCAATGAGAAGCCGATTAAATAGGGCAGGGAGAGTCGGCAGGGGCGGCGGAAGGTCCATTGAGCCTCCGTCCGCGGACCCGGAGAGTGCAACCGTCGGTCGGACAACGAGTAAAAGTCGGACAGATGGGGGCGGGGCCAAAAGACTTGTGTCGAAACGCCGCCGCGTTGAGTATAATCCATGAGAAGGACGCGAATGATAGGTTGGTACTCAGTAAAGGTTAGAGGTGGGGTCGTAGCGATGGCCCTATGGGCCGGACTGGGACTCTTCGGAGCCACCGCATACAGCCAGCAGACGGCAGAGTCGTCATCGAAGGAAGACCCGCAGAAGGCGACGGCCCAGACCCACCCCAATAACCCCGAACTCTGGAATACCGAGCAAATGATGGAGGAGGCCGTCCTCCAGATTTCGCGACGGTACAACCTCAACAAGGCTCAGGAAGAGTACACCCGGTTGCTACTGGTGAAACGGGTCCGGGCATTTCTGGACAAATACGAGCCGGACGTTCGCGAATTGCTGAAGGAGTCCATTGACCTCCGGCTCGGCAAGATGGCCGGAACTCCTGAAGCCTATGCAAAGTGGGCCATTCGCGCCGCCCCGATCTACGCCGAGGCCCAAAAGGCCATCCTCGAAGGGAACGACGAGTGGAGGGCCGTTCTCAACGACGATCAAAAGAAAATCCACGATAACGATCTGGCCCAAATGCGGTCCAACTTCCAGAACGTCGACCGCCTGTTGGATGGCTGGAAGTCCGGCAAGGGTCCGATCGTCGCCCAGGGCGGGCAAACGATCCAATCCGGCGCCGGCGCGACGGCCCAGGGTCGCGTCTCCGATCCGCAGGTTCCGATCACCCGGCAACAAGACGAGGACAACTGGCTGGCCTACGTCAACAAATTCATCAGCACCTACAAGCTGGATGACAAGCAGAAGATCGCCGCCCGCGACAAGATCTACAAAGACATCCGCGAAGAAGTCAACAAATACCGGGAGAAAAAGAAATCGGATTTTGAAAAGCTGGACGCCGAGGCCCTGTCACCGAAATCCAAGCCCCAGGACGTCCAGCGACGGCGCATCGAACTCGAGAAACCGATCAAGGAGCGGTTCGTGCTCCTGGACAGCCGTCTCCGGCAACTCGTCGACCGCAAGCAATTGGCCGATGCGGACCGGGAAGAAGAACGGCAACTGGAGGCCTGGTTCAAGATGCTCTCCGGTCAGGTCGGCGAACAGGTCCTCAAGACGAATAAGCCGGCCAGCCGTGAGAAGAGCAAGGACGATCACTCGCCGGCCCAGAAGACAGATTCCCCGATCAAGCCCGTCCCGGTGGCCACAACCCAAGCGGCACCGGTTCCATCACCCTCCAAACCCTAACCGGCTTTCGCCCACTTACGGTTCATCGACAACAAAAAAAGAAACCCGCGGCTTGCCATCCGCGGGTTTCAAGGTCCTTCGTGAGAGCCTCGGTCTCTACTTCCGGTTTATTTCGTGAGATGCCCTATTTCCTTCGCCCGGCGTTCTTGGCCTTCCAATCGTCGCCGTAGTAGCCGTCGTCATAGTAGTACCCATCGTTGTAATACCCGTCATCGTAGTATCCGCCGTCGTAGTAGCTCTCGTCGTAATAAGTCTCCTCGTAGTAGCTGCTGTCGGAGAATCCCCAGTCGCTGAAAGATGGAATGACGTCCAGGCCGAAGAAAACGTCTGTGTAGTCGCCGCCATATCCACCGTGGCCGCGGTGGCAGCCGTCGGAACCCATCGTCGGCACCAGCAGGGCCGCGAGCATCAATCCCATAACCACTCTTGTGATTCTCGTCCGCATGGCCGTGTCCTCCCGTTTGACCGCGCGCAGCTCCGCCGAGGCTTGTTGGGCGTCGCCTGAGCCCATGATCCCAGGCGATTCATCATTCGCCGTGAAAGTCCCGTATGGGGGCGTGAGGTCCGTACCGCCTGCCGGTCTCCCGAAGACCGTTGCGGTACTCTATCTTTGACACCAACCGGCCTCGGACGTTAGAGCCTCCAGGGGCCAAGAACGCCCCAGAGCGACCGCAAGAGGGACAAGGGTGGAATATTTGAGTGGAGTCGCCGAATACCAGACCGGCCGGTACGCGATGGGCTTACCGGTTAGAATTGCAGGTTCCGTCGGGAGTGCGGAAAACCGCGGCCCAGGCAAGGAATAGGCCCCCATGTTCGGTCGAAGAGCGGCAAATCGCCTAAAAAACGCTGAGGCGGCCCTGGCGGCGGGGAGGCTGGACGAGGCCTTCTCCTTGATGGATTCGCCTGACGTCGCGGCACTTAGCGGAGCGGAGAAATTGCTGGCCGCCTTGGTTCAGGGGCTGCTCAAGAGGGGTCAGGAACTGTTATTGTCGCGTCGGTTCAGCGAGGCGCTGGCGGATTTCGACCGGGCGGTTCGCTGCGGTCAGGACCCGGCAAAAGCGACCGAATGGCAACGACGGGCTCGCGAGGCTCTGAATTACGATCTGCGACTCCATGGCGATCAAAACGCGGCGCTGGCCGCCGGACACAACCGCCTGGCGGCCGGGAGTCTGGCCGGCGCCAAGGATGCGCGCGACCGGGCCCCGCTGAACGATACGGCGGCGGAAGCCCTTTCCCAGGCGATTGCTCAACAGGCCGACCGGGCGAAAGAGGCGCTGGAAGCGGCGGAGTCGGCCTTAAAGGAAGATGATTTTGTTCGAGCGTCGCGGGAGCTGCGAACCGCTCGTCGGCTGCACTCCAAGGCGGAGGAGTCGGCGGAAATTGAAACTCGGTTGTTGGAGCGCGTCATGCAGCAGGTGACCGAGAGCTTCAAGGAGGGACGCTTGAATCGAGCGCGACAAGAACTTGCAGTCCTGGGTGATCTCGGTCACGAGCGGCCGGACCGAATCGAAGTCGACTCCGCATTGAAGCTGGCGACCGACGCGGCCAGGGCCCTCGCCGAGGATCATTACGTTCAGGCCGGCGTTCTGCTCGGGCGGCTCAGTCAATTGGGATTGTCGGCAAAATGGATCGGCGAGGCGAGGGAACATCTCGACGTGCTCGACGAGCACCGGCGGGCCCTGTTGGAAGGACCGCTGGGCTTGCTCGCCGAACGCAATGTTACGCGGCCCGGCATGATGGATCAACGGTTGACGGACGAAACAGTATCGGCCCGGCCGCGAATCGCGAGAAGGGTCGAAGCGGCCCCGTTAGTCGTCAGTCCCGCGGCGGAACAGGGCATCCTCCCGCGACGTTTGCTGCTTCGGATCGACGGCGTCGGCAGCTTTGTTTTGATCCGCGGCGATCGCGTGACGATCGGCCGGGCCGGCGGTGGGGCGGACCTGGAATTGATGTCCGACCTCGCCGAACGACAGGCAGAGGTCATTCGCGCGGCGGAGGACTATTTTGTCGTTGGGACCGGTGGCGTCGAACTGGCCGGTCGACGCGTCGATCACGCTCTGCTGCAAGACGGCGATAAGCTGGCCTTGGGCAAGCGTGTGCGACTGATCTTTCGCCGGCCGAGTTTGAAGAGCACGACGGCGGCGCTGGACCTTGGCGAAGGCGTGCGGACTGCGGGCGATTGTCGGCGTGTGATCCTCTGGAGCGGACCGTTGCTACTGGGGAACAGCGCCGATTGTCACATCCGGCTCCCCGTCGGCGGATTGATCTTCATGGAACGTGCCGGCGGCATTTTGGTACGGCCCGTCGGGCCTGGTCAGCAACCGGTCACAACGCTTGCCCTTGGCGTGACAACTCAGGTCGGCGAATTGGGCATGCGCGTGCAGAGTTACAACGGTGGTAGTGGGGGCGGAGTGGGCCGCGTAATCGGCTAGAAGAGGTCACGGGCGGATCGCCTGGGCCACAAGGACGAACGGACGATGGCATTTCAATTCAAACAAGGTGATCGTCCCCTGGCCGGCTACACGATCCAGCGCGGCGTCGGCCGCGGCGGATTCGGCGAGGTGTACTACGCCACGAGCGATGGCGGCAAGGAAGTCGCGCTCAAGTTTCTCCGCGAGAATCCGCAGATCGAACTACGCGGCGTGTCGCACTGTCTGAATCTCAAGAGTCCCTATCTCGTCGGTATCCACGACGTCAAGCAAAACGACGACGGCGACTACTTCGTCATCATGGAATATGTGAACGGTCCGTCGCTTCGCGACCTGATGAACAATGAGCCGAATGGGCTCGGCACGCAAAAGGCGGCCTATTTCCTCCGTGAAATTGGCAAGGGGCTCGCGTATTTGCACGATCGCGGGATCGTTCACCGCGACCTGAAGCCCGGCAACATTTTTTATGAAGACGGCTATGTAAAAATCGGCGACTACGGCCTCGCCAAGATCATGGCGGCCAGCCAGCACTCAGGTCAAACGATGTCGGTCGGAACCGTGCACTACATGGCGCCGGAGGTCGGCAGCGGAAACTACGACCGCACGATCGATATCTATGCCTTGGGCGTGATCCTCTATGAGATGCTACTGGGGCGTGTGCCATTCGCAGGCGCGACGATGGGAGAGGTGCTGATGAAGCACCTGACGGCTCAGCCCGAAGTCGATGAGCTGCCCGCGCCATTTCCGCACGTCATCCGCAAGGCCCTGACAAAGGACCCGAAGGACCGCTACCAGACCGTCAATGAAATGGTGTCGGAGATTTTTTCCATTCCGGCGCTCGATCAATCCGTGGCTGCGTTCGAGCCGGCGAGTTTGTCCGCTGCGGCGGCCAGGGCCGCGCAGCATGTGAACGTCGGAGCCGGTGGAAACCCGCTCGGCGCGACCATGACGGTCGGCACGGGCAGCAGCAATGTCGGCCAGGGAGGATGGATGCCGGCTTCCGCCATTCCCGGTATGGGCGGGGAGCGTCGGGATCGCTTTGGAGGCGTGCCGTTCCGGGGCGCGGACGTCGTCATCGGACGTCGCGGAAAAATCGAACGCGTCGCGGACCGCATCGATCGAACGGCCCTGGCTCAGCAGCTCAATCAAACCGTTTCGACGCCCGGCAACCATGTCATAAGAGTCATCGTGGCCATCATGATCGCGGCCGGCGTCTCGTTGGGCGTCAGCCTGATCACCGGCCATCGATTCGGACACGGTCCATTTTTTGCGGGCTTTGTTTTTCTCAATATTGTCAGCGTCGTTCAGGGCGTTCTGATCGGCACGTGGTTGAGCTATGAGCGGCTGAAAATCGCCGGCATCTGGATCCCACGGGCCATTATCACTTCGTTTGCCAGTGTGGGATTGTTGGCGACCGTCAGCCTCAACGGTCCAAACATTGCGGGTGCGATGATCGTCTGCCTGCTCGTCTGTGACTGGGCCGGCCGATTTTATCAGGGGCGACTGGGCCGGATGTCATTGGGCTCCGCTTTTTCGGTCGGACTCTTTGCGTTCTTGTGCGGGATCATTTTTGCGAATGGCGCGGGACTGACCCTGGCCGCCATTGCCGCCGCCGCCTCGCTGGTGGTGCAGGCCGTCGGCAGTCTCTGGCCGCTCGCGCCGGGCGCGGTCGTCCCGAGGACGCGAGGCGATCAAAAAGAGGATGATTGTCACCGAAGTGTTCCCCTGGAGTCGCCTCAAACTCCCGCGCCGGTGGCCGTTGAACCCCGCGGATTCGCGATGCCCGGCTTTCGTGGCGGGGAGGGTTTGTCCGGTCCGAAGACTCCATCCGGACCCCAATCGCCGGCCATGTTGGACCAGAATCATGCGGAGACCGACGGCCGCATCCGCCGCAGTTCGGTCGTCCGATCCTTCTGGCTCTTGTTGTCGGCGTTTGCGCTATGCGGAAGCGTCGTGTTGTTTGCCGCGCCGCATATCATGGATTCGTCGAGAGTCATCGATGGAAAGAAAGTGTATGTGCCTCTCGTCGGTGAAAACGCCGATGAGGACGTCGGCTTGTTCACCATGTGGGGAACGGCGGTTGGGTGCCTGTTCTTATTCTTATTCACTCGTTCGTGGTCGGGATATAAGACGGGATTGTGGAGAGGACTTCTTCGACCGGCGGTCTTTTTTGGCGGCCTGGCCCTTTCCGCCTGTTGTGGGATTGCGATGGGACTGCTCAAACTTCCGGGGGAAGCGCCGCCGTTCCTCCTCGGTGGAATCCTGTTTGGCGCGGTTTCGAGCCTGTTCGTCTGGTTTGTGCCGGTATCGCCCTATCGACCGCGCGGCCGGTCCGACAGCCTCATCAACAAAGACGGCTCCATCCATGAACATGAAGAGGCTCGCCAACTCGCCGGCCAGCGTTTTCGAACCGCCGGTTTCACGACGTTGGCCGTGATGGTAGGCATCATGGCCATCGTTGGAAGCAGTACCCACGGGCGCGATGCGGAAGAGGCGATTCCGCCGATCGCGGTCATTGGCAGCCTGATTGCCACGGCTTTCTTCGTCACCGCCCGACGTCGCAGCCGTCCACAAAAGGTCAAAGTTGTCGAAAAACTTTCCCTGCCCTTGCGGCGCGTCTTTGAGATCGACGCCAACCCGAATCTCGGGAAACTGATCGAACGCCACCTGTCGATGTTCGGCTATCGTCTCGTCTCGAAGTCCGATTTGCTCTGGTCCTTTGAGCGCGGAAACTGGGCCCACCAGTTCTGGCAGAAAGACGTGCGCCAATGGAAGCTCAAATTCAATATTGCCGCGTATGAACTCGACACCGGTGGTCTTCGCATCACCTGTTATGTTGATATGGACGGCGCGTTTCAGGAGCCCAAGCCCAATCAACTGGCGATCCTTGACAGCGAAATTCAGGATCTCAAGGGACTGCTGGGCGGCCGCGACGCGCCATCGGGCGCCACGCCGCTAACGGCATGATCCCGTACGCTCCCCATTAAACTACCGGCGCGTTATGCTGCGTTGGAAGCTCTAACGATGAGGTATCCCCCGTTGGACCCTACGCCAGACGCCGACCAGTTTCTCATCACCGCGATCCGAAAAGGCGACGATCGCGCATGGCGTCAGCTTATCGACCGCTATCAGGGGCGGCTCCTGGCCTTTGCCCGGGCAAGGCTTCATCAACCCGGAGAAGCGGAGGACGCTCTTCAAGAGACGCTGCTGGGCTTTCTAACAAGCCTGAAGCACTACGATGCTTCGCGCTCGTTGGAGACTTATCTCTTCGCGATTCTGCGATACAAGATCAGTGAATTGCTTGAAAAGAAACAACGACGATCCGAGTTCGTCGGCGGATTCGATGTCGACGACGACCGCACCGATTCCATCGAGCCCGCTGAACGGGAGACGCCGAGCCAGGTCGCCGCGCAGCACGAACGGGCCGTTCGCCAGTCCGACGTCCTCGCGACGATCCTCCGCCGCCTGATCGAAGAACTACGCGACAAGGGCAAGCTCGAAGACCTCCAAGTCGTCGAGTCGCTTTTTTATGTCGGTCATCGCAACAAGGAAGCGGCAGAGCTTCTTGGTCGCGACGAAAAGGCGATTGCCGGCGTCAAGTTCCGCGCGCTGGACCGACTGCGGGAATTCGTCGACGAACTCGACGCCGAGGACCGTGGGTTGTTGGAAGGCGAACTCTCCAGCGAAGCGACGATCTGCAAAGTCTGGCGTGAACGCCGCCTCTCGTGCCTCAAACGCAGCACCATCGGCTCTTATCTGCTCGGCGTGCTCGAAGAGCCCTGGCAGTCTTACACCGCGTTTCATCTGGAGACAGTCCGCTGCCTGATGTGCCGTTCCAATCTCGACGATCTCTCCTCGGAAGCCGGCCCCAGCGGCAGCCCCCAACTAGCCGAGCAAATGTTTCAGTCGAGCGTGGGATTCCTTTCGCGGGCATCCTGAATGACCCTGCACAAAAAGGCTCCATCGTGAGCTTTTCTGCGTCCTCTCGTTCCTATATCTGTGCGAGCCTTGCCGCGTGGTTCTTCAGGCGGTGGGGAAATCAGGCGAAATAGTTGCTGAGGCGGGTCGTCGCGGGGGTCGCCGACCGCGCTGCCGTTTTTTTTCGGGTGGTGCCGCGGGCGAAGCCTGAAAACCCTATAATCGCGATATCCCGCCGGGGCTTGGGGGCCCCATGACAGGCGTCTTGAGGGTGATCTTAGATGTTGTCTCGATCGACGCGTGGCATCCCTTCGTGGCTGGTCAGTTTCGTACTGGTCACACTGGCGGCGGACGTCTGTCCCGCCGGCCCTATTTCAAAATCAGACAAGCCATCCAAGTCAAAACCGTCAAGCACCACCTCGTCCAATCCGGACGAGGCCAAGGAAAACGCCCCGCAAGTAGAGGTCTATGTCCCGTCGGTCGCCCGCCTTGCGGAAGAAATCCAGCGATCCCGCACCGGTAAGCTCTATCACGCCATGGCCGCGATGGTCCCCGCCCCGGTGGACGAAACCGGCGAAGGCATCGACCCGCAGGCGATCATCACCCTTTTGAAAAAGACGACAGCGTGGCCGGACACGTCCGTCGCCATTTTCACCTACACCCAGGACCGCGACGGTCGGCCGCGATGGATGATCCGCCTCGACTGGCCGCTTGATGAACTGCGGGAGCGAGTCGACGAAATCCTCAAGGATGACGCTGCGAAGAAGATACTCAAGGACATGACGCTTAAGCGCAACGATGACGGCTCTTATCAGATCGAGTTACCGGATACGATTATTGCGATATTGCGAAAGATCGATGGCGGTTCGCTCATCGCGTCCACGAAGGATTTGCAGCCGCCGGAAAAGGCCTTTGGCCAGAAACCAAAAGGCGACAAATCGGCGGCGAAGAAATCGTCGCTCCTCTATTGCCTTCTCAATCTGGAGGCCGGCAGCGAAGACGAGCGCGGCAATTCATTGTTTTCGCAGATCGCCGGTGTCAGCGACATTCGGTACGCCGCCTCTGTCGGTGAGGATGGACTCTGGAAGGAGCGTTTCAACATTCGTTGGAACCCGCTGCTCGGCATGGCCCTGAAGGCCGTTTTCAAAAAGGCGTCCGAATCCTTCAAGTGTCCCAAAGAAGCATTTGCCACGGCCGTGTTTCACTTTGGCATGGCCGAAGGACTCGCCGATTCCATCGCCGGGCTGCCGCCGCAGACGATCGGCTCGCGGGCCGACGGTGAAGCGGCCTTCTCGGCGCTGCCGGGAACGGGGTTTTTGCCCATCCCAGACCTCTTTTACCAATTCCACGCGCGCGGCAAGGACAAGATCATCGACGCCATTCGCGAGGCCATGCGCGAAGACGCGAAGAAGCGAAAAGAAGACGATCGGCCCATCGCGTGGCACGAAGACAAAATTGGAGCCCGCCCGATTTTTTGGCGCGATCCGTCCGCGGATCGCCCCGGCGGATTGTCGTTGGCGACATTCCGAACCGTGGTCTTCTTTGAGAAGAATGTGGGCGAGGAAGATGGCGACCAACTGATCGTCGCGCAGACATCCACGAGAGCGGACGATGCCGTCCATCGCTGGGACGAATTGTGCGCCACGTCAAGCCTGCGAACGCCCATGCCGAATTCCGACAACGCCCATTGGCAGGCGGTCATTCACTGGAGATCCATTTACTCCCTGTTTTCGCCATACTTGACGCTCGCCGCCGGTTTATCCGAAGAAGGCGGAGCGGCGCCCAGCGTCGAAGAGCTCGGCGACGCGCTGGCCGATTCGACGATCGACATCCGCATCCAGTATGCCGGACTCGACGCTCGTCACAAAGGTCCGGTGCCGATCGGCGCGGCATATGTGCCGGGTATTACCGCCGCCTCCCTCTCGGAAACGGCCGATCCGGATTCCGAAGCGCAGCGCGAACAGACCGCGTGCCGAAACCTGCGCGTGCTCTACCATCACTCAAAGCTATTTAAGAAAGATTACGACCGGTGGCCGGCGAATGTCGCCGAGCTGGACGGGTATGTCGATTTTGCCTCCCACGCGAATCTACTTTCCTTAAGCCCGAGGGACGGCGGGTTCTTGCGAGGCTTCGTCTCCATATTCACCGCCGGAAAGCCCAGGAAAGTCAAGGTGGATCCGGACGACGAGGAGGACGCCATCGACGATTCGCTTTACGAGATCGATTGGTCGCCCAGCGACTGGAAGCTCAAATACCGGGCGGACGAATTCGCGGATTACGCCACGATCTACATCGATACGGAAGGTGAAATCCATCGGGTGCCGAAGACGTCATCCACCGAGGAAAAGAAGAAAGTGTCGGAGAAAAACAAGAAAATCGCGAGTCGATCGTGATTCACGATTCACCATTTGCTGTTGGAGATTAGCCCAAGGAGCCTGCCATGCGTCGAAATCTGATTGCGTTCATTGCCTTTTTGTTTGCCTTTTCCCTCCTGGCGGCCGCGCCTGCGAAGACATGGGCCCGTTTTGACGACGAGCCCAAGAAGGAAAAGCACAAAGACGGTGAGGATTCGGCCAAGAAGGCCGACGACGAAGACGATGCAGATGAGGATGACGACCAGTCACCCGACAAGGCCAAGGACAAAGATGACGAGGACGCCGACGAGGAGCACAAAAAGAAATCCACGGATGTGCTTGATGCGGAAATAAAAAAATTAGAAGAAAAAGAAGCCAAGAGCAAGAAAAAGGCCAGCCCGATCAAGAAGCTCATCGAAGTCAAGATCGACCAGAACGTCATTGCCGCCCGGGCCATCAATATTCCGCTCCCCGGCAAGACGCGCACCGTCCGGGACATGATGACGCGGTTCGAGAAGTGGGGCAAAGATGACGAGATCGGCGCGGTCCTGCTGAACCTCGACGGCGTGAATCTCTCCATTCCCGACGTGGAGGAACTTCGCTCCGGCGTCCTAGAGTTGCGCAAGAACGGCAAAAAGGTCGTCTCATTCCTGAACTCCGGAGATCCGAACGATTACCTGCTCGCCTGTGCGACGGATGAAATCGCCGCGGCCCCGACCGGCAGCCTGATTATCCCCGGCCTCGGGCGGCTCTTCCCCTACATGCGCGGCATGTATCAGATGCAGGGTCTCGAATTTGAAGTGATTACGGCGGGGCGGTTTAAGTATCCCGGTTTCATGACGCAGCGCGAGCCGAACAAGTACTTCCACGAGGAATTCAACGCAATTCTCGACAGTTGGTTCGGCGACTACGTGAAGATGATCGCCGACGGTCGCAAGATTTCCGAAAAGGCCGTCAAGGACGCGATCAACCTTGCCTTGATGTCCGCCCCGGAGGCCAAGAACCGCGGGCTCATCGACTCCATTGCCTACTACGACGAGTATTCCGACCGCGTTGCCAAACGCCACAAGTACAAGAAGACCGGCGAGTTTGAATCCGATTTCTCCAAGATCACGTCGGTCCAGGATTTGCTGACCGCATGGCAAAAGAAGGTGAAAGAGGCGCAGGAAAGCTATAAAGAGGTCGGCCCGAAGATCGCCATCCTCAACGCCCGTGGCCCCATCATCGACGTCAGCCTCGGCTCCTCCTACTCGTCCATGCTTATCATGCGGGATGAGTTTGTGAAGACGATCGAGGAGATTCGCAAGAATAAGACGATCCGCGCCGTCGTCCTCCGCATCGACAGCCCCGGCGGCAGCGGCTACGCCTCCGACATCATCTGGCGGAAACTCCGCCAACTCGACGAGGAAAAGCCGGTCGTCGTCAGCATGGGCAGCGTCGCCGGCAGCGGCGGTTACTACATCGCCTGCCCGGGCCGCCTCATTTACGCCGAGCCGACCACGATCACCGGGTCAATCGGTGTCCTCGGCATCTTCCAGAATCAAGCCTCGGCCCTGAGCCGCTCGGACATCCAGATCGACGAAATGAAGCGAGGAAACCGTGCGACTCTGGGGGCGGGCCATCGTGGTCTGCCCACCGAAGACCACGACCTGATCCAGAAGTACATGCTGGACTTTTACGAAATCTTCCTCGACCGCGTGGCGTCCACTCGCAAAATGCCCAAAAACGAGGTTCGGAAGATTGCTGAAGGTCGAATCTACACCGGTCGTCAGGCCATCGATATTGGCCTGGTCGACCGACTCGGTGGCCTGAAGGATGCGATCGCCGCGGTCCGCGAGATGGCCGATATCCCGCCCAGCGCCGAGGTCAAGCTGGTCGAGTATCCACGGCCGGCGTCGATTGGCGAGCTTTTCGAGAGCTTTGCCGGCATGGGAGCGATGACGGACGTTGCCATGAAGTCCCAGCTTGCGGTCCCGACGATCTCCTTCGACACGCAGCTTCGTTTCTTCTCGCAGCGCGTCCAACCACTCTGCTGGATGGCAATGCCGGAGTTGGACAGCCTGCTCCGCTCATCGAGTCCGCAACAGGCGACGCTCGATCTTCTCCAACTGCCTGGAATTGAACCGAAACTGCTTCCGGCGAAGTAAGACGGCGGACGTTGATGAAGCAAGTTTGAAGGCCCAGGGGTCTCAATAACCCTTGGGCCTTAATTTTTTCGCAGCAAATCGGTGCGGGTGGGAATGGTGCGGAGGACGGAGAGGATTCGCTCCGCGGTGCGGCCGTCGCCATAGGGGTTGGTCAGATCGCCGAGAAAGGCCCGGAAGGTCGGCGCCAGGGCCTTTTCGATGGCGTCCAGGATCGACGTGCGATTCAACCTTGCATCGATGACATTGCGAGGCCGGATGCGCCCGCCCTGGCGATCTCCGATGTTGACGACGGGCAGGCGAAACGACGCGGCTTCAATAATTCCCGCGCTGGAATTTCCGACGAGGGCCACGGCGTGGATGAGACCATTCCAGAAGTCCGCCTGCGTCATCGAGGGAAAATAGACCCGCCCGCGCCGGGCCTTCACGAATTCACGCATTCGAGACTCGATCGCGGCATGACCGACGTCGGCATTCGGCCCGATCAAAAGGATGTTGAGGCTGAGCGGTTCCAGCGCGCCGAGAAACTCGAGGACTTGCCGTTCCGGCGGCATTGATGACATCGTCTCTGGATGAAACGCCGCGATAATCGTCGGCTTTGAAAAATCAACGCCCACTCGATCGGAAAACGTCGCCGCCGAAACCGGCTGAAAGCTCCGCAGCCCATCCAGGGCCAGCGCCCCAACGACATGAATGCGCCGCGATTCCTCGCCCATCAACTCGATCCGTCGGGCATGTTCCGACAGCGCCGGGAAATGGACGTGCGACAGTTTCGTGATCGCGTGGCGGCACTGCTCATCGTAAGCGCCCAGCGTCGTGTCCCCGCCGTGCAGATGCGCGATCGGCGTTCGGTGAATCACTGCCGCCATCGCCGCCGCGAGCATCTCCGTTCGATCGCCGAGGACGAACACCAGGTCCGGCGAATGCTCCGCCAGCGCCCTGGAGAATTCAATGACGGCCTGTCCCGCCGTCCTCGCCACGTCCTCCGGCCGATCCCCTTCGACGAAATGCTCGACAGGGACGATCTCCATCCCCTTCACTTGAAGAATCGCGTCGGCCGTGCTTCCAAACGAGGCGGAATAATGATTTCCACCGGCCAGGCAAAACGTCCGCCAAATGGACTGCGCTGCCAGCGCCTCAATCAAGGAACGATAAATGCCCGCGTCGGCGCGGCTCGTTGTGACGATGGCGATCTTCTTGAGCCAGGCTGATTTGGAAACTAGCGTCGCCGCCCGTTTCCGCGGCGTGTAGGACAGATCAGAGCGGAGGGTCGTGGATACCATGAAGGGCCAACACCGGCGACCGGGCCTCGCCGCTAGTCCACTCGGACCCGCGCCGGCGGCGCGGAGGGATTGTTGGCCAACTGCTCGAGGCGTCCGAGTTGCGATCGCAGGGCATCGGCCTGCGGCGAATCGGGGTATTTCTCGATCATGCGCCTGGCCAGCTCGGCGGCTTCTATATATCGACCGTGACGGACCAGGTCCATGATTTCCGCCTCGAGTTGCTGCCGATGTTCGATCTCCGCGTTGCTTTCCAGGGTCGGGATTTGCAGCAACAGGGCCTCGGATTCGACGCACCCCGGAAACCGCTCGACAAACGTTCGCGCCGCCGCCAGGGCCTCTTCCCATCGCCGCCGGCTGACGAATCGCTGAATCTCCGCGGACATTCGCCGCTGCTGTTCTTCCTGAAAAATCTTGTGCTCGCGCTCGATGCGCAAGACCAGGTTGCGGGCGTCGACTGAATCGGGATGCCGTTGTTGAAGCTGCTGGGCCAGTTGCCGTGCCCGCTGCCACGCCGAGATGCTCATCAAGTCCTCGACCTGTTTGGTGATCGAGCCGACGTCCTGGGCCTCGTGTTGCTCGCGCGTCGATTCCAGTTGTTCCACAAGACGCACTGTCCGGGGATCGTCCGGATACTTCGTGCGAACCGACTCCGCCGCCTGTCGCGCGCGGCCGTAGTCGCCATCGGCCAGGTGCGCGGCGACGCTGTTCTGTGCGTGTTGCATTTCACGTTCCGCCGATTGATGACGCTTTTCTTGTCGCTCGGCGTCGGTCAGCAGTGAATTGTCGCGCAACTCCTCCAGGAGCCGGATAATTTCCCCCCACGGGGCGACGCCGGCATCCGGCGGTTGCGGGGGCAGATCAACGAGCGTGTCATCACCTGGATTCGGAACCGGTAAACCGGGCGCGGGCGTCGGCGCCGTCGGTGGGGCGGATCCGATCTCGTATTGATACCGTTCGACACGAATAAGCGCCGCGTGCAAATCGCGCAGCGCGCGGAGGATGACCGAAACCCCCAGCAAAAATCCGGCCGACGCCAACCCGATGGCAAGGTACAAGGCCAGGACACCTACGTCGTTGATATGCTGCGAGGCGTTCGCGCCGGACCCGCCGATCATCCTCAACAGGCCCGCGGTCAACATCAAAACCAGCGAGGCGATGCCGAGCCCGGCCAGGAGCGAATAGGCCGACGGACGCCCGATAGGATGATTCTTTGGTTCTTTCACTGGATCGGCCATGGCAGGTCTGGTAATGCGGCCGGCAATGCAGGAACCGGCCTTGTGCCCTCGACCCCCCGAGCTATTCAATGGTAGCCGTCGCCCGCCGTGAATCAAGCGTTTACCGCCGATGCAACGCGCGTCGCCGTCCGGTAGCATGGCGCGGGTGGACCCGCCATCGGAAATCACGATCCGACCGTTGCCTGCGCCCGTCGACCGCACGGTCGCACTGCCCGGCAGCAAAAGCCTGACGAATCGGGCGCTGCTCGTCGCCGCGCTGGCTCACGGTCGCTCGGAACTCGACGGCGTTCTCCTGGCCGAGGACACCGAATTGATGGCGGACGCGCTGGCCGCATTGGGAGTGCCCATTCTCGTTCATCGAAAAACACGTCGTGCCATCGTCGACGGCTGCGGCGGTCATTGGCCCGGCACCGACGCCGTCATCGAGTGCGGAAACGCCGGCACCGTCATCCGTTTTCTAACAGCCGCGTGCTCGACGGGGCAGGGCAGCTACGTCCTCGACGGCAGTCCCCGGATGAGAGAGCGCCCGATCGGCGCCTTGGTCGACGCCCTTCGCGATCTTGGCGCGCAGATCGGCTATGCCGATCGGGACGGCTTTGCTCCGTTGAATGTCCGCGCCCGCGGTCTTCGCGGTGGTTCCATCACCTTTGACCGGCCAGTGTCGAGTCAATATCTCTCTGCCCTCCTGATGGCCGCGCCGCTGGCGGCGGACGATGTCATGATCGCCGTCGAAGGCGAGTTGCCGAGCGACCCCTATGTGCGAATGACGCTCGCCGTCATGGAGGCGTTCGGCGTTTCGGCCATTGAAGAGGGAATGCGAAGATTCATCATCCCCGCGCCACAGATGTATTCCGCATCGACGTACAAGATCGAACCGGATGCCTCGGCGGCCTCCTACTTTTTCGCCGCCGCAGCGATCACCGGCGGACGAGTGACCGTCGAAGGTCTCGGTTCAACCAGCGTCCAGGGCGATGTCGGCTTCGTGAAGGTGCTCGAACAGATGGGCTGTCGCGTCGAGATCGGCGAAAAGCAAATATCCGTTCACGGCCCCAAGGCGGGATCGTTGCACGGTCTGGAAGTCGATCTCGGCATGATGCCCGATGTCGCGCCGACCCTTGCCGTCCTGGCCGCCTTTGCCGATGGGCCCACGCGAATTCGAAACGTGTCCAATCTCCGAATCAAGGAATCCGACCGTCTTACCGCATTGGCCACGCAACTGGGTCACCTTGGCATCCCCTCTGAATTGCACGAGGATGGCATCACGATCGCGCCGACCTCTCGACCCGTCCCCGGCATCATCGACACCTACGATGACCACCGAATCGCCATGAGCTTTGCTCTGGCCGGCCTGCGGCTCGACGGCGTGGTCATCCGCCATCCGGATTGCGTCGCGAAGACTTTTCCGGAGTTTTTCGATCTATGGGATTCACTTGGATGTTCCTGAATGACGGCGAATATCCAAAATCCGCGCTCCGATCTTGCGACGAACTCGATGCGCCCCTAACCTCTCAAGGGAGATTCCTTGAACCAGGTACTAGCAGGCAGGGAGACCGAATTGCCGCCGCTTCCGCTCCTATGTGAACCCGAGGCGCATCATCACTGCGGCCTTTTTGGCATTCATGGCCACCCCGATGCCGCCGCGATGACGTACCTGGGCATCTACGCCCAGCAGCATCGCGGGCAGGAATCCGCCGGGATTTGCACGGCCCACGAAGGTCGACTACTCCGCCACGCGGGTCTCGGCCTCGTCACCAAGGTCTTCGACGAGCAGACCATCGCCGAATTGAAGGGCTCGACCGCCATCGGGCACGTTCGCTATTCGACGACCGGCGGTTGCAGCGATGCGAATTGCCAGCCGCTGCTCGTTCAATGCCGCGGCGGCCAGGTCGCCATCGCCCACAACGGCAACCTCGTCAACGCCACCGAACTCCGCCGCCAATATGAAGAACAGGGGGCGATCTTTCAGACGACCAGCGATACGGAAATCATCGTCCATCTGCTGGCCGCGCCGGCCTATGCAAACGCCCCGGACCCACTCGCGTCCGTCCTTCGCGAATTGCGCGGGGCCTATTGCCTGTTGTTCATTTTTCCCGACCGCATCGAGGCCGCCCGCGACCCTCACGGCCTCCGCCCGCTCTGCATCGGACGAATGGAAGACGGTTCCTGCGTGGTTGCCAGTGAGACCTGCGCGCTGGACATGGTCGACGCCGAATACCTTCGCGACGTCGCCCCGGGAGAGATCGTTACGCTCTCGGACAGTGGATTGTCGAGCAGGATGTTCGTCGAGCCGTCGCAGGTTCGTCCCGCCTATTGCATTTTCGAGCATGTTTATTTCGCCGATCCCTCGAGCGACGTCTTTGGACAGAATGTGCACGCCTTTCGCGTCGCGCTGGGTCGGCAGCTCGCCCGTGAGGCCCCGGCGGAGGCCGACCTTGTGATCCCGGTGCCCAACTGTGCCCGCTGCGCTGCGATCGGCTACAGCGAAGAAAGCGGCCTTCCCCGCGAGCGGGGCTTTACGACGAATCACTACAGCGGCCGCAGCTTCATCATGCCGACACAGCGCCAGCGCGATCTTGCGGTCAAGATGAAACTCAACGTCATCCGCGACGCCGTTCGCGACAAGCGTCTGGTCGTCGTCGAGGACTCCGTTGTTCGGGGCACTACGACGCGCGGCAAAATGGGCGCGCTCCGCAAGGCCGGGGCCCGGGAAATCCACCTTCGCGTCGCCAGTCCGCCGATCCGAAATCCCTGCTACTTCGGCATCGACTTTCCGGATCAAAAGGAATTGATCGCCACGGGTCGCAGCATCGATGAAATCCGCGACTATCTCGAAGTGGACTCGCTCGCTTACCTGTCGCTCGAAGGAATGCTCGCCTGCGCGAATCCGCCGCCGGACCATTACTGTACGGCCTGTTTTTCGGGCAAGTACCCCATGCCGGTCGATCGTCCCATCGAAAAATTGGGGTTTGAAAAACTCCCGATCGCCACCACTCGATGAGTCGCCGGCGATCTAATTGCAATGGAATTATCGAAGCAGGAGTTTCGACGCACCGGCGGACGGGGCATGACCTTCCGCGGCTTCGAGAATGACGTGTTCGTGCGGCATGTGCGCCCGTTTCATCTGTCGAAGCTGCCGCCGCTGCGCCTTCGCGTAGCCGAGCGCCAGGTTGCCGTTGGGATCCTCGTGCAGAACGGTCGACGAGGGCCCGAGATTCAGGACATCGATCACGCGGCCCAGGGATTCGGCGTGGTACATCGTGAGCAGTTCCTCATCCAGCCGGAAACGCGACAACCGGCTCCAGAAATCGACCGATTTCCGCCACGCCTGTTCTGACGCCAGCAAGTTCATCCGCTTAAAGAGGAACCGGTTGGTTCGAAACGACAATAACGTGCTCCGCAGGTGACTTTCCAGGAGCTGTTCCGGTTCGGGATAGTCGCCGCGAAGGGATATTCGCAATTCGTGCCAATAATCCTTGCCGATCGGCATGTCCGCCCGGATTTCCCAGTACAGATGCCCGAACGAAATCGTCGAACGGCTCACCGCCATTTGTCGGGGCAGAAACTTGTTGTGCGCCACCGTATCCGCCGCCAGATGCGCGAGGTAGCCGTACGCAAACGCCTTGCCCTCGTCGCTGTCGGCCGCCTCCAGGAGTGAAAAACCGGTCGACCACTGGTGGCACACCTGCTTGACCTTGCTCATCTTCTTAGCAAGGACCGTGTCGGTCGCCACGTTGCCGTAGATAAAGTATCGTCGGTGTCTGGCCAGCAGTCCCGCGAGCGCCGTCGGAAGGAGCCACATATTCGAAAGAAGGTCGGAAGCAAGTTTGACGTGTGTCGCCGGACCCCAGGCCCAGGCGTCGCGGCAAAGGACGAATACCACCAGCGCTGCCAAAAGGGCGACAGCGCGAATTTGACGAATCCCCACGGAAACCCTCCATGCATTCGGGCCGTACAAAACCAAATCGGCCCGCGGGTTCTTGGATTTTAGCAAACAGGCCGCCGCGTTTTCAATCCCATTGACTTGGAGCCCATTCGAGAGCGGCCACCGACTCATCGGGTGGGTCCGGACGAGGCTCCAGATTGGACTCAACCGCGAACTTGTTATACTCGCGGCCATGTCCGAGGTCCCCGAATTCGTCTATTACCGAAATGAAGATTACGCCCGCGTCATCCGTCGCGCCCCCAGTTTTGTCGTTGATGTCATCGTGTTGTTTCTGGCATTGTCGGCGACGGCCACCTTGGCGCAGCTCCTTTACGTCCCGCCGGCCATCGTGAAAATGCCCAATTCGCCGGAAAAAAGACGCGAGGTGGCCAAATATATGGGCCCCGTACAGGTCCAATTCATGCTGGGTTGGTTGGCTTTTGCCGTGCTCTACCACATCCCTCTGCGCAGGACCCGAGGCGGAACGATCGGCTATCGTGTCACCGGTATTCGGCTCGTCGACGCGCACGGTCGTCCCCCGGATTGGTGGCCCCTCGTCAAACGCTTTCTCGTCGCGGTGCCTTTCTTTTTTTTACTGGCGACGACCTATTGGATTTGCTTCAAGAATCCCAAACGCCAGGCGTTCCATGATCAAATCGGGGGAACATGGCTGATTCGCAAGAACGCCCAACCGGCCGGTCCGGCCAAACCGTCCTATCAGACGAAACTTCTGGGGGTCTGGATTTTGACGTACTTGGACCTTGAGCCGCAAGACGCCGCCGTGCCCGTGCCGACGCCTGCCGGCTCATCGTTGTGACCCATAACGCCATAGCCGGTCTCCGATAACTCGGAAGAAAAAAACCTCCACGGCTCGGCGCGCCCCAATTCCCATTTCTCCGCCTATTATTAAGTGGAACGTTTTTTGGAGGGGAACATGGGGGCGAGATTCCATCACAAAGCGCCGGCGCTTTGCGCAATCGTCTTGGGTAGTCTTGGTTTACTTTCAACCGCGCGGGCCGAACCGCCGCCCAATTGCCCCAAGCTCGCGAATCAATCTGTCATCATCTCGAAGTCCGGACCGACCGCGTTTCAACTCAACGTCACCGATCTGGGTCGAGGGACCATCAGCATATTTCAATTTCCGCTCGGCGGGATTCTCCAGCAGCCGGGCCCGACACCGCTCGATTTCGTCTTCGTGCCGAACCCGGACTTCGGCGGGACCACGACCTTTACCTATCGACTGACGCCTCCGGTCGGCTGCGATCGAGGCATGCAAATGGGGAAAGTCACGCTGGCCGGCGGCGTTTCGGACGGAACCGATTTCGGTCTCAACGAACCGCCAAAGGAAGATCCGAACCAGTGGCTCCTCGACCTCTGCGGAACCGGCCTTCAACTGCTCCTGCCGATGACGGTCGCGGGAATGATCGCGACCAAACGCCGATTCCAAAAATGACCGGCCTTTCTTGACACCGGCTGGGGGCCGCCTAAACTCAACCGCCTCATCTTGGCCCCTAGTGTAATGGTAGCACGACAGACTCTGGATCTGTTTGTCAAGGTTCGAATCCTTGGGGGCCAGCCATTGCGCCCGCGCCACAGGCTCCAACCGCGTTTTTTGTATCGCCATCGCGGTTTTGTTCCCCAACGGGTACGGTTGTTCCCTTCGGTTCCGCGCCTTTAGGGTCAACTTTTGTGCAACTTTTGACCGCCCGTTCGCTTCCATTCTCGACACCCGCCGTCCGTCCCCCCACAATCTCGCCATGCCGCCGGGCCAGCTCACCCCTGCAGCCTGTGACGCTCGCGCTGAATAGGTGTCCCCAAGATGGCCGACCATGCCGTAATCGAGTTCCCCGACCGATTTGAAGAGCGGGATATCGACAAAGTCTTGAGCCGTGTATCAGCCTGTCCCGCTGGCGAGCCGCTTTGTTTTGATTTGTCCGACGTTGCGTGGGCGACGCCCTCGCTTATGACGTTTGTCCCCGCATTCGGGTTGTCGCTCGCCGAGAGCGGACGAGAGGTATTTCTAAGGGTGGATGAATCGAAAAACGTGTTCCGCTATCTGCAACGAATGGACTTTTTTAAGAGCTGCGGAATCAAGACGATTGAGAGTTTCAAACGGCATGATCCGGGTTGTGGATTCGTTACGGTTCAACGAGTGGGGTCAAGTGCCCGCGCGTCCAAGGCGGACGACAAGCTCGCGCGCGACCTTGCCAAGAATGTCCACGGCGCGGATGAAGTCACTACCCTGCCATTGCTCGAATACTGCTTCGGCGAGCTGATAAACAACGTCGTTCAGCATGCGATGGCGGACGGATTCGTTTGCGGACAATACTACCCTTTGAAGGACATGGTTCATCTTTCGATTACGGATTCGGGGGTAGGCATCCGAACCAGCCTCGTTCAAAACCCGAAATACTTGGCAATCGGAACAGACGAGGAAGCGATTAGGCTCGCCCTTGAGCCAAACGTTACAGGGCGCGCACCGCTTTCAACGCCCTACGAAGAGGTACAAAACGCGGGAAACGGCCTATTTTTCTTGTCCGAATATGCTGTTATTACAAGAGGTATGTTAACGATTTACTCGGGGGATTGCCTGATTCGCCTTACGCAAGAAGGCCGGATTTACCCCCGCAAGGTCCAAGAATATCAGGGAACTATCGTGGGGCTCCGATTCAGCCGAAAGAACGTGTATAATTACCTAGATATGCTGGGTGAGGTCCAAAACAAACGATTTGGCATCATCCGAAGCGAAGGCGCAAGGTTTACCTGAAACAGCTATGCCGACGATTTTGATTCAACTTGACGATAGTGACGTACTTTCAAGCCGAGAGACCGGCCTTAGTTTTCGAGTCGCCATCGAAAAAGCCCTCCAAGTTCACGACGACGAAGTCATCCTAGACTTCTCGCACATTCGCAATGCCAACCACTCGTGCATCGACGAGATGATAGGCGTCTTGGTGTTCAGGAATGGGCCGGACGTACTAAAGCGCTTGGTTTTTAATCGCTGTTCGCCGGTTGTCAGGACGATGATCGAATTCGTCATCGCAGATCGGTTGGAAACGAGGCAAAAAGTTTAGGGCATCGAGTACCCCCCAATCGTCTTCCGCATCACGGCCGACGGCTTCAGCTTTTCACACCTCGACTTCCACAATCCCAGCCGCGTCGTTGCCAAATACGTCCACAAGCCGAACGGCGATGGCTTGCGCCTTTCCGGCTTTGAGCTGGACGTCGTTTCGGATCGCTTGGCACTCGTCGAAGCGAACTTTGATCCTAGGCTTGCTCGCTAATCAAGACTTCCTCGCCGAGCATATCGACGATCTTCACCGCAACGGTCGTTTTGCCCTTAGGGGCGGGCAGGTCGTACTTGCCTTGGACAAAGTCGGCCTTGCGTTCCGGCACGTCCGCCGTCGCGACGTTTAGGACAGAGCCGTTGTATGCGGTGTCGATGTAGACGCAATCGACCATCGCCCGCCAGTCTTCAATCTTCGGTGACAGAACGCCCGCCTGTTCGCGTAGCCGCTCCACGATCGTCGGCGAAATGAAGTCCTGAATCTCGACCACGATGCGGTCTTCGTCGCCGCGCCTCGTGCGCGACACCTTCACGCGAGCGCTGGCCGGCTCGTGCTTGATGAATCGGCCGTACTTCGGGTCGGTGCGCAGCTCGATAGCGTCGATCTTGTTGGCGGCGTCCTTGCCCTTGCGCAGCCGGTTCCAGTCGTCAATCCACGCCTTTGCCGCCAGTTCCATACCCAGGCACACGACCACGATGTTGCGGTCTTCGTCGGGGCGGGCGTCCAGCTCGCGCTTGAGTTCTTCTAGGTCCAGCGGCGTCAGCGGGTGCCCGAAGGGGATGATCTTCACCAGCTTTTTGCCCAGCGTGCCCTCGAAGTAGCTGTCCGAGCGCGTCCGCTCGATGCCGATATGTTCGCACGCCAGATTCACGGCTTCGTTATGCTGGATTTGGAGGTCGTAGTCATTCACGCGCCACACGGTGAAGCCGAACGCGCACGGCTTCGGCGGCGGTTGCTCGCCTTCCGCCCCGGTGTCCATGAGCTTGCCTTGTCGCGCTTCGGCCCCCGCCTTGCGAGCGGTCGTAATCTGTTCCGCGATGATGCCGCGCAGGCGCTTCACCGTGGTCTGAATCGCGCCCTTGTTGATATCGCAGCCGATCCATCGGCGACCCAACTTCTGCCCGACCGCCATAACGGTGCCCGATCCAGCAAAACAGTCCAAGACGAGGTCACCCGAATCAGATATCCAGTCAACGAGTCGTTCGGCTATCGCTTCGTTTTTCTCCGTGGGGTAATCCGTCTCTGTTCCGCGGTAGGGGAGGTCGAACCACACACTGCTCAGGAGCTTGTACTTTCTCGGCGGAACATAGTACTGCACAACACCATCGGCGGAATTACGGACAAAATCAAGGTCTTCACCCGTCTCAAGGCAAGCCAAATAGTAAGTGTCAAGTTGCTTCCGTAGCTCATTTTCTTCAAGTACGGCCGCGCCTTCAATCGTTTTCAGAAACGATTCATACTGTGCTACGGCTTTTCGAGCACGATCTTCTTCCCATCGCCACTGCCCGTGAGTCGGCGTCTGGCCGAATAGTTCGTACCGCATTGTCGGCCGTTCGGAGCCCCGCCAAAACGTGTCCCACTCGCCCGGCTCATAGTCGTTAGCTACTCGTTCAAGTCGTCGGTACTTTGTGTCAGTGCTCTTTGAGTACAAGAAGATACTATTGGAACCCAACGTGAGATTTGGAGTTCCCCATGTTAAGTGGACACATGGTTTAGAGAATCATGCCGCGGCCTCGTAATCGGCTGGGCTCCGATAGCCCAGGCTCGAGTGCAGCCGCTGGCGATTATAGAACACCTCGATCCATTCAAAAATCGCTTTG
>CAYPXR010000006.1:0-186116 GCA_964414585.1 uncultured Planctomycetaceae bacterium | reverse complement strand
AGCGGAGCACATCTGAAAACAATGACCCACGTGATGGCCGATGCTCTGCATCGGTGTCGCGTGTGAGCCAATTAATCAAGCGAAGAGTTTGATCCTGGCTCAGAACGAACGCTGGCGGCATGGCTAAGACATGCAAGTCGTACGGTGCATTGTAGCAATATGATGCATAGTGGCGGACGGGTGAGTACAAAATAGGTAACGTGCCCCGGGCACAGGGATAGCGTCGGAAGCTTGCTTCCTTTGCGAAAGTGACGGTAATACCTGGTAATGTCATCGGAAGGCATCTTTTGATGACCATAAGGTGGGGACCTTCGGGCCTACCGGCCTGGGAGCGGCCTATTTCCTATCAGCTAGTTGGTGAGGTAACGGCTCACCAAGGCAACGACGGGTAGCCGGACTGAGAGGTTGGACGGCCACATCGGGACTGAGACACTGCCCGGACATCTACGGATGGCTGCAGTAACGAATCTTCCGCAATGGGCGAAAGCCTGACGGAGCGACGCCGCGTGGAGGACGAAGGCCCTTGGGTTGTAAACTCCTTTTAGGGTTGGGAAAGCAATGGGCGCTAATATCGCCCGGCGTTGATCTAGCCCAGAAAAAGCCTCGGCTAATCCCGTGCCAGCAGCCGCGGTAATACGGGAGAGGCAAGCGTTGTTCGGAATCACTGGGCTTAAAGCGCGTGTAGGCGGTTCGGTAAGTACTTTGTGAAATCTCCCCTCTCAATGGGGAAATTGCTCGGTATACTGCCAAACTTGAGGTAGGTAGGGGTGCCTGGAACTCTAGGTGGAGCGGTGAAATGCGTAGATATCTAGAGGAACGCCCGTGGCGAAAGCGGGTGACTGGGCCTGTCCTGACGCTGAGATGCGAAAGCGTGGGTAGCAAACGGGATTAGATACCCCGGTAGTCCACGCCGTAAACGATGAACACAAGGTTTGCCTGACACTGACGTCCGGCGTGCCGAAACAAAAGCGTTAAGTGTGCCGCATGGGGAGTACGGCCGCAAGGCTAAAACTCAAAGGAATTGACGGGGGCTCACACAAGCGGTGGAGCATGTTGCTTAATTCGATGCAACGCGAAGAACCTTACCTGGGCTTGACATGCACGGATTAACTCTATGAAAGTAGAGCCACACCCTCGGGTGGAACGTGCACAGGTGCTGCATGGCTGTCGTCAGCTCGTGCTGTGAAGTGTCGGGTTAAGTCCCTTAACGAGCGAAACCCTTGTCGCTAGTTGCCAGCGAGTAAAGTCGGGCACTTTAGCGAGACTGCCGGTGTTAAACCGGAGGAAGGTGGGGACGACGTCAAGTCCTCATGGCCTTTATGCCCAGGGTTGCACACGTCCTACAATGGGATGGTACAGAGCGATGCGAGACCGCGAGGTGGAGCAAATCGCAGAAAACTTCCCTCAGTTCGGATTGCAGGCTGCAACTCGCCTGCATGAAGCTGGAATCGCTAGTAATCGCACATCAGCATTGGTGCGGTGAATGTGTTCCTGAGCCTTGTACACACCGCCCGTCAAGTCATGGAAGCTGGTAGTACCCGAAGTCCGTTTAGCGAACCGCAAGGACGCGACGGCCGACGGTAAGACCGGTGACTGGGACTAAGTCGTAACAAGGTAGCCGTAGGGGAACCTGCGGCTGGATCACCTCCTTTCTAGGGGATACCTAGACGATCCTTTTTCGCCTCGGCGAAATCGAATCGTATATGGTCAGCACATTTTTCGGGGTCGCCTCTGGCGGCCTGCGGGCAATCGGCAACGAACGCCCCCGTCGATCTCTGTTTCTTGATATACCAAAACGCCCGGCGCGCAGAAATGCACGCCGGGCGTTTTCTTTTCCGTCGATCGAACTTCCTTCCCTACGAGTTTCCCGTCCACGCCTTCCAGGTTCGCAGCCAATAGTTCAACGCCGTCGCCGGCAGGGCGGCCCACGCGCCGGCCAGATCGGCGTTCGAGACGTGCGTCGAAAACTTTCGCGACGAGGCCGGCGACCACATTCGCATCGGCCATTCCCCGCCGAACTCGAGCATGGCCCGCGTCAGAATCGCCCCGTCGAGTGAAATCGTCGCATCCACGTCGGCCACGACGCCGTCGAGGATAAGGATCACCTTGCGCAGCAGCATCAGGTCCGCCGGGAAGTGCACGCCGGTCGCCGCCAGCGCGTCAAACAACCGCGTCAACCATGTCGGACCGGGCAGCCGACCCTGGACCACCTCGTCGATTGCGCGGTCTGCTGCGTCGCGTATTGCCGATTCGCTGGGTTTTGACACGGCCAGCGGTTCGATCGCATGACCGATCGCCCGGGCGTCGAGCCGCAGGGCCGCGAGGAAGATCTGCACCACTTGCTCCCGCTGCGCCTTCGTCAGTCGGCCCGTGAGACTCCAGTCGAGAATCGCCAAACCGCCGTCGGGAACGGCCAGCAGATTTCCGGCGTGCGGGTCGGCGTGAAAAAACGTCTCGGACTCCCGCGAGAAGATCACGTCGCCGAGCAGCGCGTCGATGATCGTCCGCGCGATCGCCTGGCGCCGAGCCGCCGGCAATTCTTCGCCATGCGTGACTTTTGTGCCGTCGATATGGTCCATTGCCGTCACGCGCGGCGTGCAGAACGGCAAGACCGCCGGGATCGTCACGTCATCGCGACGGGCATAGCGGCGGGCGGCGAAGTCGAGATTGTGCTGCTCGATTTCGAAACGGGTCTCGCTCTCCAGGAGCTCGCGGACGGTGTCGAACGTCTCCCGGTATTCAAAATTCGGCAGGTGATACGCCGATCGCCATTCGTCGAGGTAGTCGGCCAGTTCGCCGAGGATGGCCAGCTCTTCCGTGAGCTTTTCCGCGACGCCGGGCTTCAGTATTTTCAACGCGCCCCGTCGCCGGGGCTCGTTCGCGCTGTGCGACCACGAGCAACCGGTCACGACGGCGACGCTGGCCTCGGCCAGTGGCCGCGGTTCCAACTCGATGGCGTACCGGTCGATGGCTTCGCGCAACTCTCGATCCAGAATTGCCTGAACCTCGCATCGCGGCGTCTTCGGCTCGAAAGATTCCAATCGTTGAAGTTGCTCGCGAAACTCCCGGTCGAGCGCGCGATGCCGCGCGAGCACTTGCCCGAGCTTGTGCAGCGTCGGACAGGCGTGCATGAGCTGAACGATCCGCCCCGCCGCGCCGGCCGTCATCGTTGCTCGTTCGGCGGCGATGTCCTCCCAACGCCGCTGCGACAGTCTCGAAAGAAAGTACCGCAGCGCATCGACCACCAGCGGTCGAAAATCCGCATAGCAATCCGGCACCAGCCCCTCGATGGATGTCGGGTCAAGCAGTTGATCGAGTCGGTTTCGGGGATCGGAAAAACCTGACATAAGTCTGAACTCAGACACGACGGGCGTCGGCGGGTTAGTGGATGATAGGTTGGCGGGCGCGGGATTACGAATGCGCGTCTATTACGCCGTCTTCGCCACGCGATCGAACGTCACTTCCAGCCGGTCCTTCACGATCTGCATGTTGTCCGGCCGGTCGGATCGCTCCGATTGGCAGCAATCCTCGATGAGCTTGAGCAGCGCCGGGTCCAGCGGCTGCGACTGGTCGTGGTTCGGATTTCGCCAGAAGTCGAGGTTCACGCCGCTCTTGGTCACGGCCGTGCTGTTCAGCTCCGTCTCGACCGAGCGGCCCAGGAAGACGCGGTGCATCGTCGCGCCGAGCCCGAAGACGTCGGTCCGCTGATCGAGCGCCTGGCGATCGACCTGCTCCTTGGCGATGAAGTCCTTCGTGCCCTGGATGCGCTCCTTGCGCGTCAGCATCGCGCAGGCCTGGCCGAAGTCGATAATCGTCGGCCGGCCGTTCTTCGCGACCAGGATGTTGTGCGGTTTGAGGTCGGCATGGAGAAAGCCGCGGCGGTGCAGGTCGTGCAGGCCGTCGGCCACATGCCAGAAGGTCTTGATAATGAGCGAAAGCGGGCTGGTCTCGGCGAACTTGTCCAGCGGGATGCCCTCGACGAATTGAAGGATGTTGTACGCCTCGATCGCCCGAAGCTTGCGCTTGACGATGCCGTACTCGACGCTCTTGCGCAGGACCGGGTGGTTGTTCTGCACGCCGACGTCGAATTCGTTCTTGAGCTGGCGGATCTGCGACTGGTAATTCGGCGCATTGGCCGAGACGTATTTTTTGCAATATTGCGCCCCGTCGCGGGCGTCGCGCATGAGGGCGACCTTGGTCCCGGCACCGGTCCCCAGCTCGCGCACGAACATCAGGTTTTCCAGACGTTTGGCCATGGACGCCGCTTCTGCTAACGACTCATCAACTTACCCGACCTCGCCCTCGTCATTCGGGCAATTCGAGCCAGGGTCCATTACTCCCACCGAACCGGCAGAACCGATGAATTGAATTTGCCTCAAAACCCGATCCGGAAGCCCGCGATGAAACGATTTCACGCCGGGCTTGTGTCCACCCTGATTTCGGGCCATCACTGTTTTTTTTCACCACCCCACCAATATTACATTTTAGGGCCGGGTGGCTGGTTCCGGTGACTCTGCCGGTCACACGCGCTTATTTTGAAGTGAGCGACGATTTCGGCACCGCGGCGTTATAAGGACCGAGAGAATAGCGGGTTGCGCTGCCATGCGGCGTCTCGCCAGCGTCTGCTCACGTTAATACCAATATAACGACTGGCCAAGTGTCTTTCCACTAATCACTCATCCTAGTGGGCTCAAAATCGGGGTCGGTGGGGAGAAACACCCATTACCGGCCGCCGCGCTGCGGTTCCTGGCCCCTTGTTTCCAGGTCTATCCCCGCTTTTGCCCCTTGTGGACCCCTGGCCCGGTACTTGCGATAGTCATCGACGGCCTCGCGGCCAGGCCGGTGGGGAATCCTCCCGGCCGGGGGAGCACCTATGACCACGATTCCGAGACACCGCCACGTCGGCGCAAAACGCGCCATTCGCCGGGCCCTGGCCTATCTGCGCTGGATCTGCCGGCCCGGAGATACATCGACCCGGTCTCCGTCACGAGCCGGCAACTCCTTCGCCCACGCCTGTCCGGCTTGCTACCACTTGGAGTAAGTGGGACGGCTCAATCGGCATCATTTGAACGCCGGGTTCGCGACCTTCGTCGGGCGGGCGGCTTGTCCTCCGGGATGGAGGACGATCCCACAATCTGTCGATTGTAGGCGGCGATGATGTCGCTTCGGCTGAGTGTGCCGACGACATTTCGACTCTCTTGTTGGTCGACGACCACGAGGGCCTCCGTCTCGGTGCGGGTGAGGTTGTTAATCGCCGTGAGCAACGATTCGTCCGGCGTCAACGTGACCGCCGGGCCGCTGACGTCTCGTGCGATCAGAAAATCGGACAACTGCGTCTCCGCCAATACGGAACGGATGTCGCGCGACGCAATCACGCCGATCAACAAGCCTTGTTCGTCCACCACGGGGAAACATTGCTGCGTGGTTCGCGTGTATTTCGCGATCAATTCCGAAAGCGTCATGTCTTCCGGAACCAGGACGAAACCTTTGTCGACGCGATGCGTCAAGGCGTTGGCGACGGTCAACCGGCGCAGGATCGCACGGGCCATATTGCCCAGCTTGCTGGGCGCGTCCAGCCGTGTCGGCAACTGTTGTTGATAAAGCGAGACGTTCGTGCAAAGCAGGTAGGAAACGATGCAGACCAGCATCGCGGGGAGGAGCAGGTTGTAGTTTCCCGTCATCTCGCTGACCATGATGATCGTCGAGATGGGCGTATGCGCCGCGCCGGCGAAGAAGCCGGCCATTCCCACGAGGGCAAACGCGCCGGGTTGAATACTCCATCCCGGAAAGAGCTGCGCGAAAACCAACCCCGTCGCGCCGCCGAGCGCGCCCCCGATGACCACGGCCGGGCCGAAAACGCCGCCGCTGCCGCCGCTGCCGATCGACGTCGCGGTGGTTCCGATCTTGCCCAGGGCGATGATGACCAGGACCGCGGTCGCCACCAACGCGGGTCCACATCCGGCCGGCAGGAAGTCGCGGATGAACGAGGCGGTGGGAAGGTTGGCGATCGTCGGCATGGCTCCGGTAACGTCACTATTGAAGCACGCCTGCACGACGCCGTAGCCCGCGCCGAGCGCTTCCGGCAGAAAGAACCCGATGATGCCGGTCAAGAGTCCTCCGATGGCCGGCTTGAAATGATTGGGGACTTTGAGTTTTCCAAACATGAAGCCGCGAACGGCATAAAACGTCCGCGCGAAGAGCATGGCCCCCAGCGCGGAGACCACGCCCAGCACGCCGTAAGGAATCAGCAGCGACACGCGGTCAAAGGTATAGGCCGGGGTCATGAACAGCGGGTGCCACCCGAAAAACACGCCGAAGACGCAGTATGAAACGATGGACGTGATGAACGCGGGGACGAAGACTTCGTGTTCCAGATCCGGCCCGCTGTACAGCACCTCGGCCGCGAAAATGGCCCCGGCCAGGGGCGCATGAAAGATCGCCCCAATCCCGGCGGACATGCCCGCGGCCATGAGAATGCGCCGTTCGTCCGGCGAAACCTTGAGATATTGCCCGAGCACCGAGCCGAAGCCCGAACCGATCTGCGCGATGGGTCCTTCGCGCCCGCCCGATCCGCCGGTCCCGATGGTGATCATCGACGCGATGGCCTTCACGATGGGCACGCGCGCGCGGACCATGCCGTCCTTGAAGTGATACGCCTCGATGGCCGCGTCGGTCCCGTGCCCCTCGGCCTCCGGCGCGAAGGTGAAGGTGATCCACCCGCTCAGGAGTCCTCCAATCGCCGGAATAATCAGCAGCATCCAGCGGATCGGCGTCACCGGGCCTTCGACGCCGAGGTGATAGAGCGGCCGTTCCCAGCCTGGCGTGTGCGGGTGGTAATGCGCGAGATAGCCGAGGCAAAAGGCCGTCCCGGCTTCGAGCATGACAAAGAAGCCCGCCGCGCCGAGCCCGGCGACGAGTCCGACCACGACGCACATGGCCAGGATGCGCCGAAAATCGCGGGCCTGGAATCCAAGCAGCTTTCTCAGGACCGAGCGAAAGTCCATTGAGGCTTACTTGTGCCCGCCATCAGCGACGGCGTCAAGGGAACCCGGATTCACGCAGAATGCGATTGTCCTAACAAAGGGTTTTGCAAATTCTTAGCGTCGGGCCTTTTACCGCCCGGTCGTCGGCGGGTGGTCGAACTCGTCGCCGCGGAACGTCGTGCCCAGGTAGGCCTCGCGCACGATGGGATCGTTGATGAGTTGCCGCGGCGAGCCTTCGGCGATGACGCTGCCTTCGTGGATGATGTAGCTGCGGTCGGTCACTTCCAGCGTCTGCCGGACGTTGTGATCCGTCAGCAGAAACGACAGGCCCAGATCGCGCTGAAGGTGGCGGACCTCGCGTTGCAAATCCTGCACCGCGATCGGGTCCACGCCGGAGAACGGCTCATCCAGCAAGATGATCGCCGGCTTGGTGATCAGCGCCCGGGCGATTTCCAGCTTTCGTCGTTCACCGCCGGAGAGCGTCCGCGCCTCCTGCTTGGCGTTGCGGAGGAGGCCGAATTGTTCGAGCAGCTCGTGCGCCCGTCGGCGACGTTCCGCCGCACTCAGGCCGCGGATCAATTCGAGTATGGCCAGCAGATTCTTCTCGACCGACAGCCGCACGAAGACGCTGTTCTCCTGCGAGAGATATCCGACGCCTTTCTGGGCCCGGCGGTACATGGGAAATTGCGTGATGTCTTCCTGATTGAAATAGACCGTCCCGGAGTCCGGCTTCACGATTCCCATCGTCATGCGAAAGCTGGTCGTCTTGCCCGCGCCGTTGCGGCCGAGCAGACCGACAATCTCGCCGCGCCCGACGTAGAAGCAGACCTTGTTGACGACGACTCGCCCGCTATACGCCTTGACGAGGTTGCGGGCCTCCAGGAGATGCTGATGGTTGGTCATTCGTTGATGAACGCCCTCATCCTGGGCCGACTCGCCGGCCCCGAGACGATTCGATGCCAAGGCCCAAGATTAACCCGACAAGGGATTGACCGCTAGGAATGGCCGCTTGATGACATAACATTATGACGGCATGTTGCTTATGGAAGGGCCGAACCGTGTTGAATCGACTCGATGTTAATCTTGCCCGATCTGCCGGTGGATCCAGCCGTGGACGATTTCCCAAACGCCGGGCGCAAAAGGTCGTGGGGTGTTGAATTCGCGTCGCCCGCCGTTTTCCGAAATGCAAAGAAGCTGGTCGGCCTGTGGAATCACGACGACGGCGTAATTCCGATTGTTTGCCACATCCAGCGCCTGCTTTGTCGCGTAGATGCAATCTTTGATCCGATAGCTCCAATCGAATTCGCCGAAAACGACGAGGACCGGCACCTTCAAACGCTCCCAGGCCGGCAACGGGTCGTAGGAGGCATAATCGCGCCATTGGCGCTTCAAGTCCTCCAACGTGGCGGTCGGGTCCAGGTAAACATACCAGGGCTCCGATTGAATTTCCTTTTGCAATTTCTGAAGCTCGTCCCAGCGCCGGCCGGTCCGCGCGACCTCAAAGCGGAGTTGCATGAAAGCCGTTGCGCGATCGATATCTTCCTCCCAATAGCCGTCGCCCCGCATCTGGGTCTGCACGCGCGAGAGTTCGACGCGCCACGGCGCGATTGGCGCGCAGACCAGGTTGACGACAAACGAGACGCGGGGGCTGCGCGAGGCCGCCAGCGCGGCGATCCAACCGCTATTGCTGTAGCCGCAGACTCCGATGCGGCCGGCGTCGATCTCCTTGCGCGAGGCGAGACATTCGACGGCGGCCAGCGCGTCGTCGGCCAGCCGGTCGAAGCGCAGTTCACCGGCATCGCCGGTCGAACCGTGACCGCCGCGCCGATCGTAGGTCATCACCGCGAGGCCTTCGCGGGCGAAATCCTCGGCGGGCCCGCGAAGTGAGTCCCGCGAACCGGCGGCGTCATCGGAGAAGGCGCTGGGAATCAGAACGATCCCCGGATGGGGGCCGCGATCGCCCGGAAGAAAAATCCGTGCCGCGAGAGTGGCGTCCCTGGCACGTACCCGGACCTCCATGGAGCGGACCCGCGACGTAGAAGAAGGTTCGTCGGGCGCCGGCCTCTCATGGAACGGCGCGAGGACGATGACGGCGATGGTGAAGGCGAACCCCATGGCGTATCAGGGGGAAAACGGTCGATGAAACGGGGCCTCACTTTCAGGCTGCCCATTTCGAATAAAAATCTAATGAATCCATCGACGGCGGATTGGAAGTGTGCGGTAACGCGCGGTCAGCGGATGATCCGCATCTGGCCGACGTTGGGAATTACCGCCGGCGTGTCCTTCGAAAATCGATAGCCGCCGGGCCAATAGACGAAAAAGGCGCGGCCGATCATCTGGTCGCCCGGCACGGTGCCGTATTGGTAGTTTCCTCGGCTGCTCAGAAGGGGACAGACCTCCCACCAGAGTCGGGAGTCCTTGCTTTGCGGACTGTTGTCGCCGAGACAGAAATAATCCGGCGGGTCGGTGCGAAGCAGAATGGGGTTCGTCGCGGTGCCCCAACCGGGATAGTGCGAAAAAATGTTTCGCAGTTGTCGAGTGCCTTCTTCCGTGAAAAACTCGGATCGGTAGTAGACGTCGCGGTGGACCGTGAGATGCCGCAGCTCCAGCGGCAGACCCTGTGCGCCGATTCGCACGGAGGCTTCCGGGCCCGGCGAGAGCGTATCCGCCGAGCGAAGCAGCGCGACAATGTTGGGCGTGTACTGGCTGTCATCGGTGGCCAGCGCTTCAACGCCATCGATTCGCAGCGAAACGCGATAATCGACGTTCTCGAATTCGACCGTCATGGGATGGAGCAGCTTGAAGGGCTCGATCTTGCTCGTTCGCAATTCGAGGCGAACGCCCCCGGCGCCGAATCGTTCCAGCCGAACCGTGCCGTCCGCCTGAAGATGGGCCATGAAACCGTCGGTTCCCCGTCGAAGGTCAAGGGTGATTTCACCCTGCATGCCGCCCGGCACCAGGACAAATCGAAGACGGACGTCACAGACATTGCGGGTCGAGGACGGGCGAAGCGAGTTGTACCCGTAGGAGTCCTGAATCGCCTTGCCGGACAGGCGCAGCCAGTGGCCGCGCTCGTCCTGGGGTTTGAATTTCACCCGCGATGTCGTCGCGTCCCACGGGCTGGTTTTCTCTTCCGGGGTCCAGGCGGGCACGTCCGCCGGAATCGCATCGAGTTTGGACAGGTCGGGTTTGTAATCGTGATCGTAATGGATCATCCACAAGGATTCCTGCGCGACCGGCGTCTTGCGCTGGATCTTGAGGATCTTGGCCAGGCGTTCCTGTTGTTCGATGTTGAGGCGTTTGGTGTCGGGATGTCCGGTCGCCGGCGGCTTGGAGAGTGCCTCGCGAATATCGGCGGGAACGTCGCCGGCCGGCGCGGCATAGATATCGCCGTCGATGATCTCCAGCACTTCGCCGGACAGGCCGATGAGTCGCTTGATGTAATTTTGCTCGCCGCCCTGCGGGTCTTTGAACACCACCACGTCCCAGCGTTGGGGGCCGAGCCATGGCACTCCCAGATCGTAGGGCCACTTCAGCACGAGGATGCGATCGCCGGCGCTGGCCACGACGGGATCCTCGATCGAGTTGACGCTCGCATTGGTTCCGCCCGCATAATCGCAATTGGGGCAGCGGATCAGAACGGGTCCGGAAAGGTTCGGCCGACCGGCGGCGTCTTCCTGAATCCCGAAAACGATCGGAAATCCGCAGAGATCGCAGCGGTGTTCACCGTGCAGGCCGTAAAGCCCGGGGGCCATCGAGCCCGTCGGGATCACAAACGCCTCGACGACAAAGGCCCGGAAGACGAAGGCCAGGATGAAGGCGACGACGATGGACTCGATGGTGTCACGGACGCCGTCGGGCCGCGGCATGTCCGGCATCCGATCGACGGGCCGGTAGTCCGCCTTGTCTTGGGCGGGAGCCTTGGCGACGTGGGTTGAGCGAGAGTCCATCGTGGAAGAGCCTGTTTTCACGGTACCGATCCGAGACTTGGACAATACAGAGCCCTCCGGAGAGCGTCAAATCGGCCGTCTTGGGGCATGATGGTCTCAGACATCAGGCAGGAGGCCGCTCCATTGACATACGATCATGGTGCCCGTGGAGTTCCCGCCTCCCTGCGTCGATTCTTAAAGTTAGGATCGGTTAGAATCAGGGGACTTGCCCAGCAGGACGATCCATCAGGGAATGCGAACCGACCGCCAGACGCCAGGTTCCAGGGACTCCGGACCACCGCTGGCTTTGCGCATTCCCCTGGCCGTTGCGGTCATTCTTCTCATCTGTGCCGCCGGGGCTCGACGAATCTGGGGTGCCGATTTTTGGTGGCAGCTCAAGACCGGTGAATTTGTGCGCCTGCATGGTCCCCCCACCGTCGACGTTTTTTCCTACTTGGCCAACGGTCGCCCCTGGATCGAACTGCGCTGGCTCTATTGCCTGGGGCTTTACGAAACCGTGCAGCACCTGGGATACGCCGCCACGGTCATCATCAAGATTCTGATCATGATCGCCGCGTTCACATTGGCCACCAAGGCGGCCGTCAAGCGGCTCAATCCGGTCATCACCGCGGCCGTCCTGGTGGTCGCCTTGCTGGCATCGAGCCAGCGATTCTTCATTCGCCCGGAGTTGGTGACATATCTTTTTCTGGCGACCTACCTCTGGATCCTTCAGTGGACTCGACGAAATGGCGGCAGGCTGATCCTGCTGCTGCCGTTGTTGCAGGTGATCTGGACCAACGCGCATACGCTCTTTGCCCTTGGACCGTCGCTGGTCGGCGCGTATCTGCTCGTCGAATTCATCAACTGGAGGTACAAGGCCGCAGGCGATTCCGACTCCCGGCGCAAGGTTGTCAGGTCACTCGCGGTTCTTGTCCTATGTGTGGCCGCGTGCTTCGTGAATCCATACGGCTGGCATGGCGCGATCTTCCCCTTCCAGCTCCTCCGTGAGATTCACGGGACCGCGTTCAAGGAGCAGATCGGCGAGTTCAAGAGCACGCTCTCTTTCGATTCGACCTATGTCGCCGTTCGATATTTTGAAATACTCGTCATTCTCTGCGCCGTTTCGGTACTGATGAATCTTCGGCGGCTCGATCCATTCCTGACGATCGTTGCCGGAGCCATGGGGTATCTTGCATTTACCGCGATTCGCAACCTGCCGCTCTTCAGTCTTGCCGCCGTTCCCTTTGTCCTGCAAAACCTTCACACGTCGACACGGCTCGCCCGCCCCGGAATGCTTCGGCTCGCCGCCCGGCTTCAACCGATCGCCGCGCTGCTCGTCCTGGCGACCTGCGGCTATTACATGTGGGACTTCGCGACGGATCGGTTCAATATTCAACAGAACGACACCAATCAATTCGGCGTCGGAATCGCGCACGATCGCTATCCCCTCCGCGCCGTTGAATTTCTCCGAAAGTATGATTTCCCCCGGCCGATTTTCAGCACCATGCGAGAGTCGTCCTATCTGCTCTCGCAAGGCTATCCCGTTTTCATCGATCCGCGGCTCGAGGTCTATGGCGAGGAATTCTTCGAGCGATACCTGCGCATCATCAGCGACGACGCCGCGTGGCGCGAGGCGGAAAAGGAATTCGGATTCCAAACAGCCGTCATCGGCGCCGAAAACCCCGACACAATTCGGCGCATCCTCCAGTCGCCCGGTTGGCGATTGTGCGATTTCAGCCCGACCGTTGCGGTGCTCACGAAGGGACAGTGGGCAAGCGCGCCGCCGGCCCTGACCGACGAGCGGGCATTGGAAATTCAGGTGGCGAGCCTGCGCCAACGGCTTCCGGTCGTCCCCGTGCAAGAGAAGCCCTGGTGGTCGCGCGCGATTAATCCGGCCCCTTACAACGCTGTCGCGGGCATCCTGCTTCTGATCGGTCAACCCGGACGCGCGGAGCGTTTTTTCAGGGATTCGCTGGCCGCCTGGCCGGCACAGAGGGAGGCGAGGATGAACTACGCGAATCTCCTGGAATCCGAAGGCCGCGCGGACGAGGCGCGGTCGCAATACGAAACCGTCCTCGATGAAAAGCCGGACGACTGGCGGGCTTTGTGGCGAAGGAGCCAGGCCCTGCTCAAGTTGGGGCAATTGGACGCGGCCGAGCGCGACTTGCGCCGCAGCGTCGAGGTCCATCCCGAAAACGCGGTTGGCTGGGCGTTTCTTGGAAAGGTGGAATATCAAAAGGGCCGTATCGCCGAAGCCGCCGGCGCCTTTCGCACCGCCATCGGTCTCACACCCAACGTCGCGGCCTATCACAAGAACCTGGCGAAAATGCTGCTCCTGGAAAAACAGACCCGCCCGGCGATAGAGGAATTCGAGGCGGCGCTGAAGCTCGACCGGGAAGACGTGGAAACATATCGCAGCCTGGCGACGCTGCTGCTCTCCATCGATCAACTCCCGCGCGCCCGGGCCGTGCTCGATGAGGCGCTCGCCCGCTGGCCCCGCGACGAGAGTCTGCGGGCGTTAAGCGACGATTACGAGAAGGCACTCCAACGCTCAAATTAGCATTCGCATGGAATACAGAGCGGGGCTTCCCAATACAACTTCAATGCACCTTCTTCATCCAGGCCTTCCAGCGCCGTTCCCATTTGGCGTCCAGCTTGCCGAAGGCTTTTTCGAAGGTCGCCAATTCCCCCTCCGGCGTGGACTTGTAGTCCTTCGGCCGGGAATTGATTAGCTCCACGTAGGTCTTCAAGTCCTTTGCCCGGGCGCGGTTCAGATAATGAGTCAGGGCCCAGGCCTGTGGATAGCCGACATTGCCCGCGTCGCTCCGCAGCAGATACAGAGGATTCACGACGAAATCCTTCAGCGGAATCACGTGACGGTGGTCCATTAGCGCACGGAAGGCATCGCGACGGTTCTTGTTCAACTGGCCGAAATTCGCCGCCTTGCCGTCGCTGATCGGCTCGAACATCTGCGCGGTGCCTTCCACGAACCACCGCGGGTTCAAGAGAACGTTCTCCATGTTCTTCGCGTTGTGGAACTGAATATTGAAGAGGACCTGGTGAGTCACTTCGTGCTGAAGGGTCTCCTCGGTCGTGCCGCCGCCGAAGGAATTCGTCCGGTTGATGATCCAGCGCGCCTTTTTCATTTCCAGTTGCTGCGCGCGACGGTCGTCGGCGCTCAGATTGCCGCTCTTCATTTTGTTGCCTGCTTCGGCGATCTTTTGCTCCGCATCGTCCCGATATTTCTTGAAGGCTTCCGTGTTGCGAATGTTGTAAAAATAACAGTAGTTGGTGTCGTGGGCGTAGAATCCGATGGCCTGGTCCGGAATCGGGCCGACATTTTTCTTTGCATAATTGCGATACGCCGCTTCCTGGTTGAAAAAATGGGCGATCAGCTTGTGTTTCAACGGCCTGGGCGTGATGCCGAGCCGCTTGGTGTAATTCACGCAGGATCGATAGGTCCGCTCGATCGCGGCGTTAAACACCGCGACATCGTCCTCGCTCGTATCGTAGAAAACGGAATAATGCGCCGTCCGCTTGAGCTTGAAGCTTTCACCGAGCTGCTTGAGGTTTTTCTTTTCCGCCTTCTCGTCGGGCGGCACCTCGTTCCGATCGTTGTCGTCGCCCGCCACGTCGGGTTCGTCGTCCGCGCCCTCGGTCTTGGGCGATGGTTTGTCCCGTTTGGCGGTCGGTCGCTTCGCCTTGGCGTCCGGAGATTCCCCGGGCGGATCGGCGACCGCGGCGCCGACCGTTAGTCCCAAGGCGAGAACGAATGCAAGCACAAGAGTGATCTGACGCGTCATGGCGGGCCCTTATGAACGATTCGTTAGAGTGTAACGATCGTCATCGCCGGAAACAAGAATTTCCCGTATTGAAGTTACCCCGCGACCCGCTCAGGCGTAGCTGTGCAGGCCGACGATGTAGAAGTTGACGACCCACCAGTTGAACTGCATGGCGGCGAATCCGAAGACGGATAGCACGCTCGTCCACAGGGCCCGCTTTTTGGTCACGAATCGGGCATGGATCAGGATGGCGTAGATGAGCCAGGTGTTGAGCGCGAAGACTTCCTTGGGATCCCAGCCCCAGGGCCGGCCCCAGGAGTAATCCGCCCAGACAGCGCCCAGCACGAGCCCCACGAAGAGAGCGACCGCCGCCGTATAGAGAAGGACGCGGTGGGAGAGGTCGAACTCATCGAGAACATTCGCCCGAACCGGAAAACCATCGGCCGTCAACGCAGGCGCGGCGGCCTTCGCATGGAGCAGCATTCCACAGAGCCCGCGGGCCAGGAAGATGCCGCCGCCGACCATCCCGGCGAAGGCCAGGACAAACCACGACGTATCCAGGGCATCCATGTAACCCATCTTTGCGAGGATGAGACAAACGAGTGCGCCGGCCTGCGCGCCGATCGTCCCCTGGGCCAGCGGCGATCGCTCGCGGAAAGCGGCGACGAACAGGTAACAGTTCGCCACGCCGAAGGCCAGCGTGATGACGGCGTAGCTGGAAATGATGAGCACGGTGTGAATGCGGAGCATGATGTCGTCAAGGATGGGCATCATGCCGCCGAGCTTGTTGTCGACAACGTTGGGGAGCAGTTCCGGTAGCGACAGCGCGAAGAATCCGAGCAGGGCCGCGCTGAGCAGGTAGACGCGCTTCCTCAGGAAGAGTTCCAGCGTCAGGCCGAAGACGGCGCCGACCCAGGTCGACGAGACGATGGCTTCGTACATATTGGCGACGGGAATGCGGCCGATGACCCGCCAGCGCATGGCCAGATCGGCGCCGTGCAGGCCGATCGCCCCGATGAGCAGGACCAGGCCGAGCGTGCGCACCCACCGATACTGCGTGGCGACGGCGAAGATCGAAACGAAGAACGCCATGATGTAGCAGACCCAGCCCCAGCGGATCAGGCCGAGCCGGCGATAGGTCACTTCGGCATGGCGCTGGTCGAGCGTCGGATAAACGCCCTTGGGAGCCAGCGCCGGCAGCAACTCATCGAGTCCCTTGATCGCGGCGTTGATCCCGGCGACATCGCGGGCCAGCCACGCCTTCTTCCAGTCAGCATAGGTGGAAACGAGCCGGGCCCCGGCGCCGGACGTCGGAACACTACCGGTGTGACGTTCGATATCCGCGATCGAAATCCAGGGCGTGTCGTGGGTTCCCGACGGATCGGGGACGATCGTGCAAGTTAATGCGGCGGACTGGTAATAGCCCAGGGTGTTGGACAGTCGGTCCATTGCCGTCTTCTTGAGCGGGTCCATCGAGAGTTGCTCAATCCGCGCGGAAACGCCGGGCGAGGAGAGAAAGTCGAAACTGACCATTCCCGTTTTGATGATGCGAGACCGCTCCTCGTCGCTGAGTTGAATGGGATGAGAGGTCAACTCCTTGAGAATCGGCCGGTCCTTGATGTAGATGATCGGTTGATCGTGGTAGGCCTGCTCGTTGAACATCAGTTCAATCGCCGCCACAACCGGGTCGAGCCCGAAGAGCGGTTTGGCGCCGTGGACGCTCTTGACGGCGTCGCGGGCCCAGGAATCCATGGTCGAATATCGCCAACTGTGCTGAAGGGCGATCGCGCCGAGCTGATCGAGGTCGATCTGCGATTGAATCGCCGCCAGCGATTTCGCCGCCTCGGGAACCCTTTCCGCCGCGTCGTCCGATCGCGCCGGCGAGCCCCATGCGAGGAGCGCGATCAGGCCGACAACGGCGGCCGGTCGTCGCGAAGCTTTGGCGGTTCGGTCGCCATCGGTCCCGGAATCATTCTTGTTTTTCATGTTCGTGTATCCTTGCTTTCGGCGTCGAACCAGGATCGGTTTGACGCAGAACGCATAGGCCATTCCCAGGGAGATCAACGCACATCCCGCCAGCATCGCCATCACCCCCTGGCGATTGCCGACGCCGAGCACGGTCCAGGATTCGTGATCGCCCGCGGCCTGCGACTGAAAGAGCGTCCATTCGCCGACGCGCGCCGTGTTGTTGAGAAACGCCTTGTCCCGAACCACGACGTTGGAATCATAGTCCTGCTTGCGAAAGTGGCTGGTCCATCCGCTCGGTTGCTGTCGACCGGGGTAAAAATCAGTCTGCAACCATTCCAACGCGAGCTTCGCCGGGAGCGGACGAATCGCGCGACCATAAGTGAAGCGGAGTTCGCCCAGGCCCGGCACGTCGGCGACCGCCGTCGGAGTGGTGCCGTCGTGTGTCGTGTTGTAAAGGCTGAACGGCACCCAGACGCGCCGCTCCCAGTCGCCATGGGTCGAACGCAGGTGAACGCGAATGGCCGATTCGCCGCGACGCACCGTGCCGAAGGGCCGGCGATCCCGCTCGGGGATGACCACCGCCTGGGTTTCAAATCGGGGATTCATGATGTAATCGGCCCATGCAAACGTCGAGCCACCTTCCGACCGCTCCGTCGCCGTTGCGCCCAGCGGCTTGACCGTCCGCTTCCCGCCTGGCGCGGTATGAATCAGCGTCGGCGAGAGGGACTGCCCGGCGACGACGCGATAGCGATCGCGGGAGGCGTCGAAATAGCGCAGTTCGATGTTGTCATCGACGATCGCCTTGTTCGGATCGACCCGCTTGCCCTGTCGATCGCGGTCCTGATTGAGCGCCGGATAGCGATCCAGCACCGACCGCTGAAACTTCTGCGTCGGCCCTTCGACCCAGACCAGCGCGATCGGGGTCCGCGCGTTTTGGAAGCCGGCGCTCATCAGCGGCCAGCTCGGCTGCAATTGTTCAACCTTGATCGAATAATCGGTCCCGTCGATCTTGATCGTCTTGCCCTCGGCGACGTCGTAGCTCGCGCGGACGTTTTTGTCTTTGACATGGACCTCGAGGACGTGAGTGCCGGTCAGCGGCTTCGTCCATTCCGGGTCGAGGTCCTTTTGTTGATCGATCCAGGTGAATTCCGCCATCGGCCCGCCGGGCACTTCGATCATCGAGCGGTCCGGCATCATCGGAATCAACCATTCTGATGCGACCGGTCCCGCCTGCGGAAGCGAAAGCCCCACGCGCGCGATCGGCATGACATGATCGCCGCCGGGGGTCGGCCGCGGATCGAGTTTTGCATAGGGCAGGTAGCCGTCAATTTCAAACGTGACCGGCCAGTCCGAGGCGATCGCGCGTTCAGGATCGGTGAGCGCGATCGGCATCTGCCAGTATTCGAACGGATGAATCGCCAAGGCGCGATCGGACTCCACCTTGCGCCCCTGGGTGTCGACGATCGGATCGCCGTCGGAAAGGAACCGCTCCTTGTAGTAGGGCAGTCCCGGCAACTCAAATGTTTCGGTGTGACCGCGCCCCTCGATGGCAAGGATCGGAGTGGATTCGTCGTAAAATGAATCAGCGATATTGGCCGGGGCGAGCGCGAGAACCAGCTTGTCGCCGAGTTTCGCGAACGCACCGCCTTCTTTCGACTGATCCAGTTCGATCGTCTGTTCGGGACCGTTGCCGACCTGCGCTTTCAGGGTGACGTGCTTCGCCGTGACCAGTCCGTCATGCTCGACCGAGGCGACCTCGACGCGGTGGTGGCCGCCCAACATCGGCATGTTCGTTTCCCACACGCGGCCCTGGACGGCGATGACCTTTCCGATGACGGCCTGTTCCGGGTCGGTGCGAAACCGGTCGACCGAAATGACGCGGACCGCCGGCGCGTCGAGCCAGACGTCGCCCTCGATTTTTCGCCCGAAATAAATGATGCTGCCGGCACAGAGTACGAGCAGGCCGGTGTGAACGGTGAGGACACCGAGATTGCGCGGATTGAATTTGATCCGCCGAACCGTCGTCACCACGAGATTGACGCAGAACAGCGCAATGAGCGTGACAAAGATCCAGTGGTTGAAATATTGAAACTCGGTCAGCTCAAATTCCTGGCGAGCCGGCGGGATCGCGGACCCCACGGTGGCGTAAAGGACGATCGCCGCCATCCAGAAGATACCCAGCCAGATGCTGTCGAAGAGGTTGATGAGGGCCGAAAGGGGGTTTCTTTGCCGACGTATGTAATCGTTATTTTGCATTTCCATAAAGTATCAATTGTAGTCGCTGCCGCCGATGAATGCCGCGCCGGGAAACGGGAGGCCTCTACGGGGCGGAGGTCGCTTGTGTCGTCGTGATCTGCTCCAACGCGTCCTTGAAAAACTCCTGCAACAACGGAATCAAAGTCAGGCCGATCGTGTCGAATGCCGCATGAGCAAGGATCGCCGGCCACAGGCTCCTCGTGCGGATCACCACCGTAGCAAGAACCATGCCAACCGTGGCCGTTTGTACGACCCCAATGGGGCCCTGGTAGAAGTGCAGCAGGCCAAAAACGACGCTGCTAACGAGGATTGCGGCGATATTCGAGCGAAAAAGGGCCTGGAGCCTCCCGAGGATAAATCCCCGAAACAAAATTTCTTCATGCACCCCGACGAATGCGGAAAACGCGGCCGACTGCCAGAAGGACAGATGCGGGACCATCTCGAAGAATTGGAAGCGTTCCTTGGCCATGCCCTCCAGGTCCACTCCGGCGAGCCAGACGTAAATAGGGACGGTGATGAAGATGCCCGCGTAGCAAAGCGGGATTGAGAGGATCGTCGACGCCGCGAGCTTCCCGGCGGACGTGTGCACCAGGGCAAGATCGGCGGCGGTCTGCCGGCGAAGATAGACAATGAGGGCAATGGCGATCAGCAGCAGCGAGCCGTAACAGACGTTGACCCACAACGGGCCGAGCGACGGGAAAAAGTGTTGCAGAATTTGCGGGATGCCCGCGACGGCTAGCGCGACCTGAAAAAAGAAGAACAAGGCCAGGATCAGCAGCACGTCGATGACCGCCTGTGCACGCGTCATGTCCGGACCGGGTCCGATGGCGCGAGCGACGGGAGACGCTCCGTCCACGGGCCGCGCCGTGGGAATCAGCGGCAAAGAATCCGGCGGCGGTCGATCGTAGGGTGACGTCATGAGTTATGATCACCGCGCTGTCGCACGGGCTTCCTGTTCTTGTTTGGGCGCTGGTTTTCCCGGTCTTGTCGGCGAATCTCCCGCCAACTCCGCGTCTGTTCCCGGCTGTGCCAGAAGATATTGATGTTTGAACTGCTCACTCGTTCGGGAGCGTTGTCGGCGCAGCTCCAGATCGCGCGCCGCCAGCGTGCCGGTCGGCAGGACGAATGCTTCGACCGATGCCATCCGGAGGGTTTTTCGTTTCGACGCGTACTCCAGATTGATCCGCGATAACGCCTCGTCGATTTCCCTCGCCACTCCTTCGGCCGCGCTTTCGCTCAGTGCTTCAACGTACAGACGATAGTACGGCGGATCGGCCCATCGCGGCGCGAGAATGAAATCGACGATCTCCCGGCCGGCCCCGGACGCCTCTCTCATCGCCGCGATGACTTGATCTTCCGTCAATTTTTCGCCTGCCATGGATGAACTGTGCGCATCGCGGCTGAGAAACTCGATCAGGGGCGCCTCGCCGGTCCACCCCACCACCCGAATGCGATCGCCGAGATCGTATCGATAGAGCCCGCTCGCGTTCGTCAACACAAGGAAATATTCTTCGCCGACGATCAGCTCGTGGCTGCGCAACGTCCTCGGCGACCTCCCGCCATACTCCGACGCGGGGATGAATTCAAAAAACTGGCTCGTGACGGCGAGGATGCCCGCGGGCGAATGGTCGTCCACCGGAATCGACATCCGCCCCTCGCTGGCGATCAGGCCGATGTCCCGCGCCGGCACGTCGCCGAAGTAAGGCGGGAACTGCCCGCGATAGAGCCCCATCGTTCCGCCGGTCCAGTGCGCGACGAAGCCGAGCCGCCAATAGTCCCTGGGATAAAGTGTCCCGGTCTTCGCGATGATGGCCTCCAATCGTCGCGCACAGACAGCATCGGCCTTCAGTCTCGGCTTCAGGGCCTCCCGGATGGGGCCATCGACGGACATGGACCCGCACAGCGTTCCGTCGTGAATGTCGCGGATCAATTTCTCGCGATGCTCGTCGGCCGTCTTCGCCAACAGGAGCAAGGTCGACGGATTTGCCGTCACCGCCCACGCGACGTCGCGCGGCACGGCCAGCCGCATGATGGTGTAATACTTGGAGACGGAATCCGTGATTCCCGAGACCGCCGCCGGGGACGTGTAATACCGCCGCACCAGTTTTTTTTGCGTCGCGGCGAGAAGCCCCGTGATCGCCCCGCATGGAACGCCCGACGGCGCGAGATGATCGTTCATGGGACTGGTCACTTGCAGAATGTGCCGAAGCATCGTGCCGGGATGATCGAGAAGCGACTTCAGCCCCCAGATGTTCCAGCCCGCGCGGCAATCCGCCAGCACGCGCGGCGTGATCGGGATGTACTTGGCCTGCGCCGTTGTCCCGCTCGTCAGGGCGAACATGAGGATGGGAGTGCCCGGTGAAAAGAGCGCTTCGACGCGCCCCTCGCGCACGCGCTCGATGTACGGCGCGAGTTCCGCGTAGGAGCGGATCGGCACGCGCTGGACGAAATCGCGGTCGTTGCGGATGGAGGCGAAGCCGTGTTCCCGGCCGAATTCGCTGTTCGTCCCCGCCGCGATCAATTCGGCGAGCAGGCGCGATTGAACCTGCGTCGCCTGGGCGACCGCGCGATTGAATTTTCGCGTAATCGACTGCGCATGCGTGGACGCAATCTTCGCCAGAATCGAATCGATCAGGGATCGTGACGGCACAAAGGTGATTCTAACGGCCCCCGCCGTCGGCTGACATGAGGTTGAAGAATCCGGCCCTTAACGCGGGTCCGTCGGCGTCACCCCCACGACGGGGTCGGCCGGTACCAGTCGATTTGCCAAGCGGTCTTCAAGCCGACCGACGATCTCGACGCTTCGCGTTCGGGCGGCCATTTCGGAGAGGGCGGTCTCCACGAACAGCCCTTCCTTGTAGATATTGGCTGCATCCTCGTGTCGCGAGAGGTAGCGATCGAAGAACTGCACCGTCCGTCGTGCATACTCCGCCGGCTGCACATCGACCGACTGATTGTGCTTTGCGGCGCGGACGACCCAGAGAAACTTCGGCTGCGCCGTGAGGGCATAGAGCAATCGCGATTGTTCGACGGGAATGTAACTGTCGCGCTCGCCGTGAATCAGTAGCATCGGCCGCGGGACCATCCGCGTCAGCGCCTTGCGCACGGACGGGTAGGTGCATTTGAACTTGATGCGGCAGGTGATGAACAGGCACCATCTCAGAAAACGCCAGAACTCCGGTGGGTGGTTTTCGTAGACGATCTTCACCTTGGCGAAGATCTTGGCCCAGCGCTTCATCAAATGTTCGAGCGTGCAATCGCTGGAGAACGCGCCGTCTGTGATGATCGCCTTGATCGACGCGCACTCGGCGGCGGCGAGGACGCCCGCGCACCCTCCGCGGGAAATTCCAAAGAGCCCGATCTCGATCGGCCGGTCGTGATCTTCCAGCCACTGTTCGACGTAGGAGATCGCCCCCATCATGTCCGCGACTTCGCGATCGCTCGTCCATTGCCGCGCGGTGTAACCTTCCTCGACCGCCGATTGACCGTGTCCGCGAAAGTCGAAGGAAAAGACGTCGTAGCCCGCGGCGATGAGCGGTCGGCAATATCGCGCGCAACTGAACCGATCGCTTTTGAACTCCGGCGCGAAAATAATGAGCCCGCGCCGAGGCACGTTGGGCGGCGGGTGCATGAAGAGACCGCGAAGGCGCACGCCGTCGGCGGCGTAGAAGTCTTTTTCGTCGCCGGGGATGCGGTCAAATCCGACCTGCGGGACGGACAGCGGCGGCTCGGTATCGCTGATGATGTTCAGGCAGATGCGGACGTATTTTGCCAGGACCAGCGCGGGGATGACGAAGAGTAGAAGGAGCGTCAGCAGGATCGAGGAAAGGGCCCAGTTGTGCGAGACAACGTACCAGATCCCCCCGATGACCATGGGCGATAGCGAGCCGGATACCATCCCGCGCCGTGCTCCCGAAACGATTAGGACAGCATGATAGCACGCCGAAACGGGATCGGCTAGCGAATTCTTCGCGGTACCGCCCTTCGCAATCGTCGCAGGGAATGGCCGATAAGCATGGCCGAAACGAGCGGCATCATCCCCGCCCCGCAGAGCCCGATCCCGCAGATCCCGGCGGGTAGCGGGGCCGGCGACGACCCACCCACTTCCAATGCGCCGTTGATGAATCGCCCTTCGGCCGCAAAGCCCTCGGGCAAGCCGAGGAACTTGATTTCGGAGAACTGCCCGATCGTCGCGCCGTCGATTTGAAGGAATGCAATGATCTCTCCCGGCTGCGGCACGAAGCCATCGATGAAGTTCACTTCGAGCGTCCCATTGAAGGTCGCCGTCCCGGTGACGTGCAGCACGTCATGCTGACCATCGGCCGCGCCGCTGACGTCGATGTGCAGGATCGAGCCTTCGTCAAATTGAACATCCCCGTCCACGGTCAGCGTGCCGATCCCTTCGCTGACCGCGTTTTCGAAGAGGGCCTGTTTGGCATCGGGCAGCTTGGCCTTGATGACTTGAACGGACCCCGCCACGCCGATGCCGGGGTCGATTTTGCCCGGCGCGATGACCTGCGTGAAAGGGCAGGCGTAGAGCCCGCTGCCAAACAATTGTCCCTTTGGGCCGATGATGGAATTTTGATCGACTTTCAATTTGCCACTGGCGCTAAGAAAAATATCGGCTGGCTGGCCGCCGAATCCCATGCTTATCTTGCCTAACACGTACACCATCGCATTCTCCACGGTCATGGCGCCGGGCTGGTTGCCGTTCATGAGCAGATCGCCCGACAGTCGCCAGGCTGGATCGCCGCTGTTGGGACCGTTTTTGACGAGAACAGTCGCGCTGCCGAAATTTCCGAGGATCGCCTTCGCAGTGGCGACTTTGGCGCCGTCCAGGATGTTGAGTACGCCGCCTGCCTGTTCGCCAATGACAAAGTTTTCCGTCCCCGTGCCCAGAAGGGTGTCCGTACCGGATACATTGACCGTCCCCTTGGAACCGGAATTCTGCGCGAGCAGGACGGAGTGACAGGATACGTTCGCCCCACCTTGGACCTTCAATTCGCCAATGCCGCTCTTGCCGACGATGAGCATTCCAGAAATGTCCAGATTGGGAGCGCCGGACGAGGCCGCGCTGTTCACGTGGAGAGTCCCGGAGGTGCTTCCAAATTCCGCGAGCGTAACATCCTTGAATGCACCGACACCCTTGTCGGTGAGGTTCAGCGTGCCGATGCCCAGCTCACCGACCGTCAGTTTGTTGTCGACTTTGAACTTCGAGGAATCGCCGCTCGATCCCAGACCCTTGATTGTGACTTGACCCACGCCGGTCTGAAGGCCGTTGTGGTATCCGACGAAGGCGTTGCTCGCCGTCACTTTGCCGCCCCCCTGTACAATCAGCGTGCCGGGCGCGCCCATGGCGACCGCGAGATTTCCGGCTTTCCATTCGGCCGTGGCGCCGTCGACGATCGCATCGCCCTGCTTTTTGGACCCCACGCGACTGTCCTGCGTGTTCAGCAGCGAATTGCCGATGACATTGACCTTCCCGGGGGCGAGTTCGCCGATCTTCAGGAAACCGGTAGCCGACATGTTGGAGTCAAAGAGGTTGAGCGTGGAGGCTCCCGGCAGGAAATCGCCGACGCAGCCGTGAACGATGGCCAAGCTGGGGCAATTCTGAAGCGTGAGCGTCCCGCCCGCCCCGACTTCGAGCGACGGCTGATCGGTGGCCAGGGATTTCAACTGATAGTTTGCTTGTAGGAAGGTCGGCAGGCCATTTCGAATCAGGGCCTTGTCGCTCGTGGCCGGCCCCGGAAACGAAACTGTGTACCCGCCGGGTTGGTCGTAGAAGGCGATGTCATGCTTCGGAGGACTGGCGGCGGCGTTGCTTTCCGGTATGGACTGCGGCGTCCACTTCGTGGCATCGCTGTAGTTGCCATTCACTGCGTTGGCCCAGTGGATTTCAGGCGAGCTGCCCGGGCATGATCCACAGTCCGTGTCAACGCCCATGTAGGTAGCGCCGGCGAACTGTCCGCACAGTGCGGCCGTTGTCTGCTGGCAACCGTAAACCGGCGTGTCGCAACAGGCGCCGGTGATTCGTTCAAGTTTCAGCGTGATGGAAAGGTGCGTTTTGACGTTTTTGTCGGAGCGGGATGGGTTGACGGTAATACGAGGAAAGATCATGAAAGAGTTGCCGTAGCCATAATCAGTTTCTCCGTTCGCAATAAAGTCGGCCTGCAACTGTGAAGAGGTGCCGTATCCATCCGAGTTTGGAAGACCGCCCAACACCAGATTGACGGGCACGGTCGGCTGATTCTGCAGATTGGTCTGAAAGCGAACAAAGATGCGGCCCTGATTCTTCTGGTCGCTCTCGTCAGTCACCTTGGCGTGGCACTCAAAATTCCAGGTGAACTGATACTCGGGTGCAATCTGGAAAAGGAACGCCGTGTCCGCCTGAGCATAGGCGTCGGCGTACGATCCGCTTTGGTCGGGTGCGTGAACGACTTTTGCTTCGAGGTCTCCGACAATCGTGCAGGTCAGTCCGCCGACGCCAGACTGCGTGACGTGACATTCAAAAGTACCTTTGGCGTGTGCGGTATGCGTTCCAATCGCGTCGGTGGATGTGCTGTCGCTGGTGTGAGATGTAATAGTGTTTAACCGAGTGGCCGGCGATTCGTTCACATTGTCAAACTCAAATGAATCTCCCGTTGGGTTGTTCGGCGTTCCCGTGTACGCTTGGACGTAGAGCCGACTCCCATCGGGTTCGACCTGGACAGCGCCGACCGTCACCGGTACTGCATGTGCTACGTTGCCGCAGGCAATCACAGCGGCAGCGGCAAGACACAAGAGCGCCCTGTCATTCCTGTTACTGCGGAACTTGGCCATGATCCATATCCTTCCTAAAGGCGGTTACACTGACTTGCTCGAGCGCGGTACAATCAAGCTGTCGCAGTTCCGATCGCTCGGCAGGCTCATTCGAGTCCCAGAGTCATCCGCCGAAAGGCACCCCAATGGCTCATTTCAATGAAAATCCCCCGCAAACCCACGCCCAACCGGTAATTAGCGAAGTCACACAAATCCTTGAAGACGCCAAAAGCCAGTCAGGCGGCGTCTCAGAACGGCTCTTGCCGCATGTATATGATGAATTGCGACGACTCGCGGCGGCGCGATTGGCCAAACTGCCGCCGGGCCAGACGCTTCAACCGACAGCCCTCGTTCACGACGCTTACCTGCGACTCGTCGGCCGTGGGCCTGTGGCGTGGCAAAGCCGCGGGCATTTCTTCGGCGCGGCGGCCATCGCCATGCGCGACATCCTCGTCGAGCAGGCCCGACGCAAAGGCCGCATTAAGCGTGGGGGCGGTCAAAAAAAAGTTGAGCTGAGTGACGCCGTTTTGGCGGATGATCCCGGGGAGATCGACGTGATCTCCCTGAACGAGGCACTGGAGCGCCTCGGCGCGGAGGATACGCGAAAAAAGGAGATCGTCATGCTGCGCTATTTCGCCGGTCTCTCCATCGAGGAAACCGCCGATGCCCTCGGAATTTCCCCGGCGACGGTCAAACGCGAATGGAACTATGCCAGGGCCTGGCTCCACGATGCGCTGAGCGGCCAATAAATGGTGGACCCCCAAAAAGTCGAAGCGATCTTCGCCGAAGCGCTGGAGCGCCCGCCGCGGGAACGCGCGGCTTTTGTCGCACGGGCTTGTGTCAACGATGCCCCGCTCTTATCACGAGTGCGCCGGCTGCTCGACTGCTACATCGATGGCGACGACCCCCTTGAACGTCCGGCGATCTTGCAGATCGACCCCATCGCTGACGAATCGCCGGATCTCACCGGCCGACGAATCGGCCCCTACCAATTGATCAAACTGATCGCCTCCGGCGGCATGGGCACGGTCTGGCTGGCCGACCGCGCTGACGAGCAATTCCAAAAACGGGTCGCCGTCAAACTCATCAAGCGCGGCATGGACACCGACGAGATCCTCCGCCGCTTTCGCACCGAGCGGCAAGTCCTCGCCGGTCTCGAACATCCCCACATCGCCCGCCTGCTCGATGGCGGCGCGACCGACGACGGCCTGCCCTATCTTGTCATGGAATATGTCGACGGAATGCCGATCGACCGATTCTGCGATCAAAAACGGATGCCGATCGATGATCGAATTCGGCTCTTCCGCGAAGTCTGCTCCGCCGTTCAATTCGCGCACCAGAATCTCGTCGTGCACCGCGATCTCAAGCCCGGCAACATCCTTATCTCCGCCGACGGGTCGCCCAAGCTTCTCGACTTCGGAATTGCCAAGCTTCTGCGTCCCGGCGATGCGCCCGGGCTCACTCATACCGAAGTCGAGCTGCGAAGAATGACGCCTGAGTACGCAAGCCCGGAACAAATCTTCGGAGGGACCGTCTCGACCGCGAGCGACGTCTATTCCCTCGGTGTCCTGCTATACCAACTGTTGACCGGTCGACCACCTTACGAGGTCCCCACGAGATCCTGGCCCGATTACGAACGTGCCATTCGATCTCAGGAGCCGCGCAAGCCCAGCACGGTCGTTCTTCAGTCGAATCTGGACATTGCCCCGCACATCATTTCAGAAGCACGGGGCGGCAATCCCCGCGCGCTTCAGCGCCAGTTGGCCGGCGATCTCGACATCATCGTCCTCAAGGCCCTCCGAAAGGAGCCCGACCGTCGCTATACGTCGGTCGAACAATTCTCCGAAGACATCCGCCGATACCTCGGAGGTTTGCCGGTTGTCGCACAGCCGGACACCTGGCGATATCGCACCGGCAAGTTTGTTCGACGGAATCGTTTCGCGCTTCTCGTCGCGGCGGTGTTTCTCATGATGGTCGTGGGCTTCGCCGTGACCTCGACGACGTTGGCTGTGCGCGTGAATCGGGAACGGATAGCGGCCGTTGACGCCAGGGACCGGGAGGCCGTGGCGCGCGCGCAAGCCGATCAAATCAACGCCTTCCTTCAAGGGATGCTCGCCGCCGCCGCACCGGTTCGATCGCATGGAAAGGATGTCACCGTCCGTGAAATCCTCGACGAGGCCGCGAAAAAGGTTGAAGAATCGCCCCACATGAGTCCGCAAGTGGAGGAGGAGATTTGCAGAACCATCGGCCGGACCTATGAATCGCTCGGACTGTACAAGCAGTCCGAGCCGCACTTTCGTCGGGCGTTGGAATTGTGTCGGTCGCATGAAGGCCCGGAAAGCGTCTCTGCGGCGTCGCGGCTCGCTGATCTGGGTAACGCGTTTCACGGCCAGGGCGCGCTAAAGGAGGCTGCCGAATGTTATCGCCAGGCGACCGAAATCCTGCGCGCCCGAAATCGCCCCGACGACGCGCAGCTTTCGGTGGCGGTGCGGAACCTGGGGACGATTGATCTTCAACAAGGCAACGTCAAAGACGCGGAACCGCTGCTGAAGGAAGCCGTCCGCATCGCGGCCCTTTTGCCCGAAGATTCCGAGGAGCGAATTGCCGCCGAGGCCGATCTGGGCTCGCTGTACGCGCAAACGGGAAGGTGGACCGAGGCCGAATCGATCCTGCGCCCGACGCTGGAGGCGTCGCGCTCGCATTTGGGGACCGACCATGAGCGTACCCTGGGTCTGCTCAACAATTTGACCGTCGTCTTGAAACGGCAGAAAAAAATAGCCGAGGCCCTGCCGCTTTTTGAGGAATTGCATGAATCGACGCTGAGAGCTTACGGCCCCGAGCACCGCCTGACGCTGCGCTCAAAAGCCGCCCTGGCCGCGATCCATCAGTCTTCGGGTCATCTGGATCAGGCGGAGACTTTGTTTCGAGACGTGATCGAGAGGCAGAAAAAACTTCTCGGAAGCGACGATCCCGACGTGCTGGAGTCATCACATAATTTCGCATCACTTCTCAAGGCCCGCGGCCAAACCAATGAGGCAATCGTCGTGGCGCGGGATTCACTGGCGGCTCACAGAAAAGTCTATGGCCCGGGCAACCCCTACGCCGCCATGTCGGAAATCCTCCTGGCGGACATCCTGGACACGAGCGGCGCCGCAACCGGTTTTGTTGAATCGGAACAGCTCGCGACCCACGCGCTGACCGTGCTCGACGGCAAGCTGCCTCCGGCGCACCCCGCGATCCTCAATACCTTGAATCTGCTCGATCGCCTCTACGCCGAGTCGAAACTCAATGATCCCGTCAAGCGCGCTGCGATCCAGGCGCGTCTGGCAAGACGCAGCGCCACGTCCCGACCCGGCTGATCGGTGAAGGCCCGGAATCGATCCGGCGACCGCGATAGACTGCAAAGAGCCGCCGCTTCGGATATGCTCTCGCGGTACGCGGGCCTGTGGGCAGCGCGACGCCCGGTTCTGGCACGGCGTTTTGGTCGGTAGTAGGGTAAAAGGGGCAGGGACGAACATCATGTCGAAGACCGAAGCTCGGCGGGCATCCACTCCAAAGAACCCCAATTCCAGCGTCGGCCTCCAATTCCTTCTTTTGCTGGACATCTGGGTCCGAACCATGATCTGGGCCGTCGCGCTTTCGGCGACCCTTCTCGTCCTGTCGCGGACGAATTTTGCCCGGGCCCTTTCGTGGGACACGTTAATGACCTGGACCGGGGCATGGAATTTTGCGACGACCGTGACAAACTTCATCGTCCTGTTCAACGTCGCCTACATCCTGACGCTGGTGGTCGTTCGACTTCCTTTTCCTCGACCGCAAAGCGGCGTCTATCGCACGGACCAGTCGATCGACCGAAGCGTCATCCTGGCCGCGTTTCTCGCGGTCTTGACCAAGGCGCGGTTCCACGCGCCGTTTCCCGGTATCTTTGTGTCACAACTGGCGAGCATCATGCCGTTTCGATGGATGCTGGCGAAAACCATCGGACCCCGCACTCGTTCGAGTTTCTTCCTCGATCCCAACATCATTGATCCGTGGGGCGTGGAGATCGGCAAGAACGTCACCCTCGGCTTCGGCTCGACGATCTCCTGCCATTTGCAGGAGCTGGATTTCATTATCGTCGATCACGTCGTCATCGAAGACGACGTCAGCATCGGCGCCTACGCCGGGATCGCCTGCGGCGTGCACATCAAGCGCGGCGCGGTCATCGAACCGTACGCCGCCGTCAAACCCCGCGTCATCATCGGCGAAAATGAAATCTGGGGCGGCCGACCTGCCTATAAGAAGGGAATGGCGCGCGGGGCAAAAGCCGGGAAAGAACAGCCGGCCGAACTCTCAACGCAGACTTGAAAAAAAAGAAGTGCCGATCGCCCGGTGAAAGGGCGGAACGTACCGAAATACGATGTCGCACTTGTACAAACGATGAACATACCGATCCAGCACATCCCGACGCTCATCGTCGGCCTGACCGTATTCGCCTACTGGAATTACGTCGGCCGAATGGTCCGCCGGGTGCGCCAGGACGCCGGGCACGTTCGCAAAGTCCTCGTTCCCGCGCTCTGGCGGGAAAAGATCATGTGGGTCATTTGGGTCCCGGTCATCGTGGGCTGGTTTGTCATCCCGATCAAAGTCGGCCTGGGATTCAGCGGTCGGTTTGACCAGGTCGTACTTTCGGCGGCGACCGCCTCGAGCCCGGCGCTTCTAAAGTTCCGATTTGCCGCGGCGGGATTGGCGGTCATTTGTTTGGCGCTCTCGATGGTGACATGGCGCCACATGGGCCGGCAATGGCGAATGGGCATCGATCCGACGCAAAAGATCGAACTCCTGATCCAGGGGCCGTTCGCCTGGGTCCGGCACCCCATCTATTCCTTGAGCATCCTGCTCATGCTCTGTTCGTTGGTGGTCCTTCCCAGTCCGACCATGATTCTCATCGCGGCGATCCATATCGCGCTCATGCACATCAAGGCGCGCAATGAGGAACGCTTCCTCCTGGAAACCAAGGGGCCGGCGTACGCCGAATATTGCCGAAAGATCGGCCGGTTCATTCCCTTCTTTCGAAGCGGCATGCCGGCGCACGTGCCGCACATGGACGGCACCGAGACCTCCCCGGATTCACCGATCCGCGCCTGGAAGGCGGGCGGACAATATCCGTATCGTTTCAATGTCTTCCAGCAATCGATGCTCCGCTGGGATCGCCTGCACCCTTACAACGCGGTCCACGCCTTGCGCGTTCAGGGTCCGGCGCGGCTGGAGGCGCTGCGAGACGCCGCATGGCAAATCGCCCGGGACGCCGAATTGGGCGAGCTTGCGGTCAACTACTTTCACACCCAATACGAATATCGCCCTCCCCAGGTGATCCGCGTTCAGGAAGTAGCGCCAGGACCCTGCGCCGAGGCCCGCCTGGCCGAGGTCATGTCCGAGGAGATTAACACACCGTTTCACGGGGAGGTCCACCATCCGATTCGCTGGACCCTCTTCAACGAAGCCGGAGGAGAGGCGCATTACATCGTTCTGTGCTATCACCATGTGATCTCCGACGGACACGGCATCGAGCGTGTTCTGTCGGCGGTCTTGCGCCGCTATCTCAATCTGCCCGCCGATACGGACGAGCCCCGTCTGACGACACGCTTGACCCGGCTGAATCGCTCTCTGAGGCCAAAAACAGGCGTGCTCGATCACATCATCGGGCAGATCCGGCTGAACATGCGCCATCGCGAGATTCGCCGGGCACACAAGATGCCGGATGAGCGACTCGGCGGCGATTACACGGCCGTGGCCCTGCGGACCGCGCCGCCGGATTTGATGGAACGTCTGAGCGCGGGTTGTCGGCGGCGGGAGGTCGGCGTCAACGACGCCTTGATGGCGGCCTTCGCTTCCACGATCGCTGAACAAACCCAGGATCGACTGGTCAGTCGCCGCCGCCGCTACATCGCCATCGCCACGGTCGTCAATGCCCGCCGGAATCTGCCGCCCGAACAGGCCGGCGATTTCGGCGTCTGCCTTTCGAGCATCCTCGCGGTAATGCGCCGGCCGGATGTCTCAATGGAAGAACTCGTCAAGGATGTGGCCCGACAGACTCGCACCCTGAAGACCAATCCTTCGCGGGCCGTCGCGGAAACCAACCTGCGCTACTTTGCCATCCGCTGGTTGTGGTGGCTGGCAACAGTCAAACACGAACGGCGCAGCTATCGCCGCGTCTTTCCCATCTGCGGCGGCGTCAGCACCATGTATATTGATGCGCACCGCTTCGCCGATCTCGCCCCGCAGGTGACGCGCTACGTCCGCGCCTGCCCGACCGGCCCGGTCATGCCGCTGCTGTTGGGTCCGACCATGATGGATGGCCGGCTGGAACTCGGGCTGACGTATCGAATTGCCTGCCGAACCCGCGAGCAGGCCGAGTCCATGCTCGACGGAATCCTGGCGAAGCTCGAATCGCTCAGCGATCCAGAACCGGTCACCGCGCGGGCGCCGACGATCACCGAGTCTTCGGTTCAACGCGCGAATAAAACCGATGCAGATGTGCCCGTTACCCCCCAGTCGGGACCGGGTCGGCGGTCATGAGCTTCAGCGCTTCGGTGGTGATGAGATTGTGCATAAGCTGGTTCGCGTCGATACTGAAATGATCCGCGCATCCGACGCCGTCGCCGAGCGTCTCGCGGCTGAAGATGAGGTTTTCAATTTTGGTGCGGGTGTTGTCCGGCGCCGGAACCACGGGATTCCCCGAAAAGAAATCCGGAAACAAGTCTCCCGGGAGCCACGGTTCATAGTAATGAATGCAATGGATGACGTTGTCCGGAATGGGGTCCGGCGACGTGGCATCGAGCAGGAAGAGCAACTGAACTTCCATGCCATGTTCCTTCATGACGTTGGCGGTCCGGATGGCGTCGTCCGCGCCGTAGCTATGGCCGACCAGCATATACTTGGCGTTTTCTTTCGAGGTGGCGCCGTCAGTCACGATCTGTTGCACCACTAGATCCCAATACGGCCATTCCACGATTACGGGCTGACAATTGAATTTGCCCATCTCCGACGCAAGCTTGTCGAGACCGAGCGAATAGACATTATCCAATCCCCTCAACAGATAAATCTTCAACTGGTTGGCGGCGTCTCGCGATGGAACCACCTGAGGTTGAAGAGGCAGTGTCGGCCCCAGGGCGCAGGCGCCCGGCTCGACGTCGTCGCCTCCGAAGATTCCGTTTCCGCAGGCCCCCAGATAAAGGGTCAGACCGGTTGTCAGAGCCAACAACCAAAGGCAAAGTGTCCGCCGAAACATGGTGATGCACCCGAAAAATCCCACAGATCGAAACGGTGCATCCCTGCCTCAACGGACGACACGGTCCGCTCCCTCCTGGCATTCGATGAATTGTAGGTCCCGAACCTCGCAAAGATCGATTGTCCGAAAAGCAGCATTTTGCGTCAAGCAAATCCATGGGTCCCAATAACTCTTCGCATGGCGCTCCTGGAGCGGAAGCCCCTCGCTGCTTTCTCCTGACGGATTCTCAAGGGCTTGTTGGGCGGACGTGCGGTGATGTTCCCAACGCAACGCAATGCTCGCGGCTCATCCGATGAGGCCTGCTCGCCCATCGCGCACCTTTGTATAATCAAATCGTGAACTCGCTCTGGCTCATCGTTGGTTCACTGGCCTCCTTCGCCGTCGCTTACCGCCTTTACGGCGCGTTCCTCGCCGCCAAAGTCGCCATGCTCGACGACCGGCGCGTCACGCCCGCCCACCGCCTCAAAGACGGCGTCGATTACCACCCGACCAATAAGTGGGTCCTCTTCGGCCACCATTTCGCCGCCATCGCCGGTCCCGGCCCGCTCATCGGCCCCGTCCTCGCCGCGCAGTGGGGCTATGCACCCGGCTTCGTCTGGATCGTCGTCGGCGCGTGCCTGGCCGGCGCGGTTCACGACTTCGTCATTCTCTGGGCCTCCGTCCGGCAGAATGGTTTGTCGCTTCCACAGATTGCCCGACAGAACATCGGCCCGCTCTCCGGCGTGACGACTTCCATCGCGACGCTCTTCATCATCGTCTGCACCCTTGCCAGCGTCGCGCTCGTCGTCGTCAACGCCCTCGCGGAAAGTTCGTGGGGCATGTTCACGATCATCGTCACCATCCCCGCCGCCCTGCTCACCGGTCTGTGGATGTACAAGATTCGCCCCGGCAAAGTCGCCGAGGCCTCCATCATCGGCGTCACCATCGTCCTCGCCGGCGTCTTCCTCGGTCAGCCCTTCGCCAATTCAAGCTGGGCCCATTCGCTTCTCTTCCACCCCAGGACGCTCTCGCTGATGCTGCCGATCTACGCGGCGATTGCGTCGATCCTGCCCGTCTGGGTGCTGATGTGCCCGCGCGACTACCTGTCGAGCTACATGAAGATCAGCGTGATGATCGTCCTGGCCGTCGGCATCTTCGCCGCCGCGCCGACGCTGAAGATGCCCGCGACGACGCCCTTCATCTCCGGCGGCGGCCCCGTCGTCTATGGAGCCGTCTGGCCCTTCGTCTGCATCGTTATCATGTGCGGCGCGATCTCCGGTTTCCACTCGCTCATCGCCAGCGGCACGACGCCGAAGATGATCATGAAGGAATCCCACATCCGCCCGATCGGCTACGGCGCGATGGTGCTCGAAGGCTTCATCGCCGTGACCGCCCTCATCGCGGCGTGCGCGCTGGAGCCCGGCGACTACTTCGCGATCAACATCGCCCAGGACACCCCCGCGCGCCAGGCCAAGTACGCCGATTTCGTCGCGCAACACTCTCCCTCCCCTCAATCCCTTAATCCCTCAATCCCTCAATCCCTGCCTTGGGACCTCCGCCCCAAGGAACTCGCCTCGCTGGAAGCCGGCACGAAAGAACATCTCGCCGGCCGCGTCGGCGGCGCCGTCACCCTTGCCGTCGGCATGGCCAAAGTCTTCTCCACCTTCCCCGGCATGAAGGAACTGATGGCCTACTGGTACCACTTCGTCATCATGTTCGAGGCGCTCTTCATCCTGACGCTGCTGGAGACCGGCACGCGCGTGGCCCGCTTCGTCTTTCAGGAAACGATCAACGGCTTTGGTGGTGCCACGAATACCGTTTCCGCCGCCCCTTCCTCAAGCCTCAGGTCTCAAGTCAAAGACTCGACTGGGCGAGCCTCAAGTCTGCCCGCCGCGGACGACGAACTCGTGGCATCGTACGCCGCCGGTCCGTCCGCTCGCCGCCCCCACTGGTTCATGAACATCTTCATGAGCGTCGCCGTCTGCTTCGGTTGGGGCTACCTGCTCTATCGCGGCGAACTCAAGACGCTCTGGGGCATGCTCGGCATCGCCAACCAGCTCCTCGCGTCGATCGCCCTCGCCGTTGGCACGACGTATCTGCTCAACCACGCCCCGAAGCGCAAGTACGCCCTCTGCACCGGCATCCCCTTCGTCGTCGTGATCATCACCGTCTTCACTGCGGGCGTCCTGAACATCCAAAATTGGTGGGCCCAGACCGCGACGGCCCCGCCCGACCAGGTCTTCCTGCTCAAGCTGATGTGCGTCCTGGCCGGAATCATGCTCGCCCTCACGGCGGTCATCGCCCTCGACGCAGCACGGAAGTGGTGGAGCATTCTGTCCGGCGGCTTGAAACCACTTGTCGCGCAGACGACAACGTAAGTTGTGCCTGGACTCGATCACGCAATGTCGGTTCGAAGTACCATGTCCGACTACCAAGTCTATTACGACGATCAATGCGAGATTTGTCAGGCCGGCGTAGCGTGGCTGAAAATACTTGATCGTCATTGCCGTGTGGAGCCTTTGCCGATTCGTGCCGAACTAGTGCCCGCCGGCACAACCCTCTCGGACTGTCTGGAGGACTTACATGTCGTCGGACCAGACGGCAATATCACTCGAGGTTGGCGCGCAGTCGCAACGCTTGCGCAGCTTTCTCCTTGGACACGTCTTATTGGTACCGCCGGAAAGCTGCCGGGGCTGTATTGGATCGGCGATCGCGCGTATCGCTGGCTCGCGCGGAATCGTTACGCGCTAAGCCGTTGCCGCGGAGGTGCCTGCCAATCGAGCAGGCCTGACCTAGTCCGGCGCGCGGCTGATTGGAAAGCATTCTGGGCATGCCGGGCGACGGGTGGAGTTCTGCACTTGCCCTTGGCTATGGCTGCATACGCAAGGAGACTCTCAGAAAATCTGTCAACCCATGTTCAATATCGGCGTCGAAAAGTCGTCTTGCTCGACGGACGATTGTCACTTTGTTTTCTGGGCGGAGGCCCCAGCGACCTGATTCCTATCCTTTTCGGTGAACAGTTTTTGATGATCGTATATGACGGTGTCGCCGTCGATCCTGGTTCGTCAAACATGCGGGGATCGCTGAGACGCCATATCGGCAATTTGAAGAGCCCACTCGCGGCAATCGTCGCAACGCATCATCATGAGGAACACATCGGCAATCTTGATTGGCTGGCAAGGGCGACGGGCGCACCGGTGTTTCTTACGAAAGAAACTTTACAACTGATCTACCGGTTTGGAAAACTGCCTTTGGCACGCCGATGGATCATCGGTCAACCTTCGCCGCTGAACATCGAGGTCCACGAGCTTGGTGATTCATTAAGGACGCATCACGGTTCGGTTCGCGTGGTGTCCACGCCGGGCCATTCGTCCGACCATGTAAGCCTGTACGATCCCGAACATAAGCTCCTTCTTGCTGGCGACGCCTTTATGGGCAGCTACTTCGCTACTCCCAATCCTGACGTCGACAGTGAACGGTGGATCGCTTCACTCGAATCTCTTCTGTCCATGCCGATTGAAATCCTTGTTGAGGGCCACGGTCATGTTTATTCGCTTCGGCAGGATATTCCCGATTTGCCCGGATTGGTTATTCGACAGGCGCCGCACGAAGCGCTGAAGAAGCGGCTGGAGTTTTTTAGATGGCTGCGAAAACAAATTGAGGCTGGAGCGAAGGATGGTTGGTCGCCTCGCGCGGTGGAGGCCACATGCTTTCCTTGGGGACAACGCTGGGCTTGGGAGAATTTTCTTAACGACACCGTCATTCGGCTGCTCTCCGTGGGGCATTTTTCCCGTAGCGAGCTTATCCGCAGTTTTAACCGCGAGCCTTCTCCTGAGACGCCCTTACCTCACGTTTTCGAAGCACGACTTCATCAATAAAATCAACAACCGATGAACCAGATGTTCTATTCCGAGACACGACTATTGAAGCTCGCCGAATAGATAGCCATGGTAGAATTCGCTCGCGCACTGACAATGGATGTAGGGCCAAGCGAACCCGTCGATCCACGGCTTTGACCGTCCGCGTGAATAACGAGAAACATACCCCGGCTCTTAATTTGAATCATATCGTCGGCGGCTCGGGCTCAATGTAATCCTCTTTCCTCATCATCGCATTTAGCAACACGGACTTATGCCAACTGATCATCGCCCCGATTGCAAGCACGGCGAAGCCGGCGAGCACCAGCAGGACCGCCTCCAGTCGCGCGCTGTGCAGGGTTCGACCTGCGCCGAACGCGAGACCGTGTCCTGCCGCGACGAGCACGGCGACGGATCGATAGCGCGTCCAGCGCCAGATTTGTCCCGCGACCAACAGAACGACGACCAGGACCGCGGAATGCATCGCGATCTGATCTCGGTACATCGGCGTCACATCGAATGTCCACGGAAAGATCGCAAGAAAAGCCACTGGCGCGATGCGCACAAACCACATCGGTCGCCGAAACAGAAGGTGCACCGCGAGCCAGGCGCTCCACCCGGCCGCCAGGCTGACGATCAATCCGGAAGCGGCCGATTGCTGGTACACCATTACCGCCGTCGCCACGAACTGTATGCCCGTCGCGGCCAGTGCTTCCAGTCGTGATCCGAGCATCCAGGCCATCACCATGAAATAGACCGCGAAGCCGTAGGCAAGAACCGGCACCTTCATGGATTCGATGACCACAGTCGCGTCGATCGGCCCATGCAGCACGCGAAGGGCGGCGAAGGCCAGCGCAACGCATCCGGAATGAAGCAGCAATCGGTGACGATGCCGCTGATATCCGAACCACCAAGTGACGCCGGAGATCGTGGATATCGCAATCGCCGGATCGCGAAGCCACACCGGCAGCTTGTCAACCGGCACTTCCGGGCTGAAAGGCCGCAGGGCCAAGACAATGGCGACGGCCGGCAGAAGCATGAACGCGGCCATGGCGAATCTGTACAGGGCAAACGAGTTGAGAACGCACGCGAATCCGACGAACGATATCGCCACCATCACCGGGGCGGAATAAAACGCCGACGCATGGCAGAAGAACCCATAATTCATTCCGATCAAGTGGACGCCCGTCGCCGCGACGGTGATCGCCAGGAACAATGCTTCCGGCTTCCAAGATGATACGAAGGCGGACTCCGTCGTCGGGCTCGAATACGATCGAAGCGCGGCAAGGCATCCGACGACCAGTCCCGCGAGCACCCACCAGCTCGCATAGAGGTAGAGCTCATTCAGGCCTGAATTGGATTCGGGGATCTTCAAGAGCGGTGCGGCAATCGTGAGGAGGGCGAAGCACGAGCCCGCGACGATCTGACCAGCCCTGCTTAATCGAATCTCCAGGGCTTTGAGGGACAACCTCATTTCACCGATGGCGATCAAACAGCCCCCCGCCGCGAGGCACGTTCCCAGCGTCGGTCGCAAAGCCGTCATCTCGATCGTCGCCGCCATCGGCCCGGTCCAAAACAAACTTGCCACCAGGAGCAGCGACGGCCGGTCTTCAGGAGATCTCCCCGCACGGTGCAGGACCAGCAGAATGCCCGCGACCGACCATTCGTAAAACTGCAACACGGCGAGAGTGGCAAGGATGAGCTTGATGTCCCCCGTGGTATCAGACGGCCCGACCAGCAGGAGTCGAGAGCCCACCGCCATCAGACAGGCGCTAATGAGGTATGTGGGGTTTCGGTTGACAACCCACAACAAAAGCTGCCGCCAGGTCAATCCCGTTTTTTGAGCCATGGACCGATCTCCTGTTTACGAACCGGTCCCCTCCTCCGCGCGCGGAACATCCGGGCGATTTCAATGACGACGAACATCGCGTTACGAAACAAACGGTGTGAGCGGCTTGAGCCCGGCGTGAACGGATGAATGGATGACGGCGTTCGAATCAAGGCGTCGGGCCGAACTCCGCGACATCGCATGCCTCTATCTGATATAGGAACGGAGTGAAAGCGATGTCAATTCGCCGCCAACTCAAAAGGTCGAATATTTGGAAAGTGAAGAATTAGCAGCGGCTGCGTTTTGAATCTCTGGAAGATCAAGTGTTGGAATGCGCGCCCGCCCTACAGCGCCGCATTCGTAAAGATCGTAATATCGTCCACGTCGTTCGTGCAGTCCCCGTCCATGTCCGCGCATGCCTCGTACCCCGGGCTCATCAGCGCGTTGACCATGAACTGGATATCGTTCCCATCGATGCCGCCGTCCGAGTTCAAATCCCCCAGCGCCGTGCAGCCCAGCGGCGGTCGCACGAGCACGATCGCCGCCGTGCTCGAATAGACCAGGACAAACGTCACGCTGTTGCACGGCGTCGGCGACGGTGGAACGATCGAGGCGAAGGTGCCCGTCCGGCCCAGGGTGGCATTGACCGCGATGAACTGTTCGCCGACGTGCGGAACGTAGCCGTTTTTGAGCTTCACGCGCAGGGTGCCGTCGAACGTCGCCGTGCCGCTGACGTTGATTCGGTCGTTGTTGCTGGAGACCGGCGATCCGCCGATTTCCATGTCGACGACGCCGGTCGAGTTCATGTGCAAATCGCCCTGAACCGTGAACAAGCCGCCCAAAGCACCAGACGTGTGCGGATCGAGCACGCCCGCCGACGTCACGTCGCCCACAAACAGACCGTCGCCCTGAATCGTCGCCCCGTTCTGCACGCCGATCCCCGCCGGACACTCCACGCGGCCGCTGTTGATCGTCGTCAGACCGCCGAGGACCGCGCCGTTGCTGTCGCCCAGCGTGACGATATTTCCGCCGACGGCGAGCGTGCCCAGGTAGAAGAATCCGGATGTTGTGTTGGCGCCGATCGTGAGTGTTCCCGTCGCGGTGATCGTCGACGTCGAATCGCCGGTGATGTTGGCGACACAAGTTCCCGATCCCGTATAGCCGCCGTTGGGGCCGAAGTCGATGCTCGTGCCGATGATGCGGTTCGACGTGGTGTTGCTCAGGATGCCGTTGATCGTGAGCCCCGCGCCCGTCGGCGTGATGTCGCCGAGGTTGGTGATGTTGGCGTTGATCGTGCCGGTGCCGGTAATGTTTCCATTCGTCTGCACGTCGACGCCGCCATCGGCGTTGAGGATGCCGGAGGCCAGCGTGAGCGTGCCGGTGCCGCCATTTGGATCGCCGATGCGCGCCAAATTCGTCACGTCGGCGATGGTGCCGGAATTCAGGGTGAGACTGCCGGTTCCTGTCGCCGTAATGGAGTCATTGCGCGAAATGTCGAGGTTGTTCAAAACCGTCAAGCGCGAGGGGAAAAATGAAAACGACCCGCTGAGATCAATGGACGCCGTGTGACCGCTCGACACGGCGATCTTGACGTCGTGCTGCGAGAGAACGAATCCGCCGTTTTGAATGTGCATCGTGCCGTTTCCAATATTTCCGACGATTACATCGCCGCCCGCCCCATTCGTTCGAATGTGGGAGAGATCAAGATTGGGGAGAGAACCGGTGCCGCCCGTGACGGTGACGGTTCCATTTCCGGTGCTGAGCGACCCGACGATGAAATCGTCACCTACTTCAATGGCCCCTCCGCCGGTCACCGTCACGTCGCCCGGACCGCTTCGTCCGGCGAAAAAGTCGCTGGAAGCGCCGGTGAGAGTGAACGAGGCGTCGTTGCCGTCAATGGTCAAGAGCGCCGAGCTGCCGCTCACGTCGGCCAGCGTGACGTTGCCGCCGACATTGAGTTCGCCCGAGCCGAGATGCACCGTGGGGTCGTCTCCCGAAAACGTTCCGATCTCAAACGCGCCGCTGACCGTGTGCGGCGACGTGATATTCAGCGTGGACGTCACTGTGTTGCGAAAAGTCTGCGAGAGCGATGCCGGCACGGTGCCGTCAAACGTGATGGTAAATGTCGTCGCCCCGGGAAAGAACAGATCGTCCGCGGCCGTCGGCAACTGCTGAGGCGACCACTTGCTCGTAGTCGAAGCGTTTCCCGTCGTCCCGTTCCAGGTCAGCGACGCCGCGAAGCTGTTGCCAAACGCGGTGAAGAAGGCTGCCGCCGCGATCCCCCATTCCAATCGATTCCTTGTGCGCAACATCCCAGGTGCTCCCATGCAGTGTTTGTCGAGGATCCCCCGGCTCAGAATCCGACCTCAGTTCGTCCACGCAAACCGGCGTTACCTGTATTCGCGGGAATCGGGCGGTTTTCTCACGAGCGGGCCGGTTTTCACGTGACCGGCTGTTTTGGGATACAATGGTCGATGTCTAAGCCTCGCTGCCGGGTAGCCTTATGGAATGGGTGACGACGTCCACGGTCCTGGCCAATCTCCAGGATTTTCACAACCACGCTGCCTGGGATCACTTTGTTTCACGATTCCGGCTGCCCGTCTTTCGCTTCGCCAGATCGATCGGCCTTGGCGAAAGCGACGCGGAGGACGTCGCCCAGGAGACGCTGGCGACCTTCGCGCAATCCTTTCGAACCGGCCACTACGACCGCTCCAAGGGCCGCCTCAGCCAATGGCTTTTTGGCATTGCCTATCGAAAGGCGCTCGATGAACGCAGAAAAGGCGCAAAGCGGTACACGGCCCCGTCGTCGTCGATCGCAGGCAATTTGGACGAACTGGTCGTCGATGAAGCCGTCACGGCGTCGTGGGATCAGGAATGGGAACAGTCTCTGCTCGAACAGTGTCTGGATCGCGTCCGGAATGAGGTGGAACCGATCTCCTACGAAGCCTTCGAACGCGTGGTCAAACAAAACCAGGATGCGGCTCAGGCCGCCCAGGAACTCGGCGTCAACATCAAGGTCGTCTACAACGCCAAGCACCGAATCCTCAAGCGCATCCGCGTGCTGCGGGCCGAGCTTGAAAACATCGTCTAATTTCTGGTGCGTCGAACCATGGCCGCATGTTGTCCCGATCTTGACGAGCTGGAGCGATTGGCCGGCAGGACCCTCGATGCGAATTCATCGGCCGCATTGGAGACCCATCTTTCGACGTGCCCGGAGTGTCGCGATCGACTGGAGGACGTTCGAAGCAATCTCATCCTCGTTGCGCCGATCCGAAAGGCGATGGCCCGTCTCGATAATTCGGAGGATGGACGGACGCCACGCGTGCCCGATCGAATCGGGTCCTATCGAATCCTCCGTGAAATCGGCCGAGGGGGAATGGGCGTCGTTTACGAAGCCGAGCAGGCCAATCCCAAACGATCGGTGGCCATTAAGGTGCTCCGCGCGGGCCGATGGACCGACGGACGCATCGAAAGGATGTTTAGGCGAGAGGCCCACGTCCTCGCGCGCCTGAAACATCCGGCCATCGCCGCGATTTTCCAAGCCGATTCCGATGATGGCTGCTCGTATTACACCATGGAATTGGTGCAGGGTGTCCCCATCACGCAATTCGCCCGCGATCGAGGTTTGAGTGCCAAACAGCGGCTCGCCTTATTTCAGCAGGTCTGCGAAGCAATTGCCTATGCCCATCAACGCGGGGTCATCCATCGCGACTTGAAGCCGTCCAATATTCTGGTGGATGCGTCAGGGCGCCCGAAGATCCTCGATTTCGGCCTCGCCAAAATCCTCGAGCCGGACGAATCCATGCCGGCCGTCACGTCGCCCGATGAAGTAGGCCGCGTCCAGGGCACCCTGCCCTATATGAGCCCGGAACAGGTGCGCGGCGACCTCAACGAAGTCGACATTCGCAGCGATGTCTATTCGCTCGGCGTCGTGCTTTATGAATTACTCAGCGGGAGATTGCCCTACGCGATCGATCGAACGCGATTGACGGAAGCGGCGCGGACCATCTGCGAAACGCCTCCGCTCCGATTGAGTTCCATGGACCGCGCCTTGGGAGGAGACCTCGAAACGATCGTCCTCAAGGCATTGGAGAAATCGCCCGACCGACGGTATTCCAGCGCGTCCGCATTTGCCGAGGATATCGCACGGTTCCTCGCCAATCAGCCCATCCTGGCGCGTCCTCCGACGTTCACCTACCAGATTCGAAAGTTTGTGGCGCGGCATCGGGCGACGTCCGCCCTCGTCGTCGTCATTTTCCTGCTCATCGTGGGAGCGACCGTTGCCATGGGCGTTCTTTACGCCCGTGCCCAGTCCAATCTGGTCCGCGCTCAACTAGCCGAGAAGCAGGCCCAATCCGAGGCCGACCGCGCCCGCCGCGAGGCCCAGGTCTCCAACGCGGTCACCGACTACCTCAAGAAAGTCTTTCGGGTTTCCGATCCAAGCATCGCCATGGGCCGGACGATCACGGCCCGTCAACTGCTCGACTCCGCCGCCAATCGCGTCAGGGAGACTCTATCAAACGAACCGCTGGTCCAGGCCTCGCTCATGCACACGATCGGCGACGTCTATGCAAATCTCGGTCTCTACGACGACGGCGCAGGCCTCCTCGAACAGGCCCTGGCCCTGCGTCATCGTTTGGAGCCGGATTCAATGAACGAGGCCGAAACCGCGACAAACCTGGCCACTGTCAATCGTAATCGCGGAAAGCTCGACGCCGCGCAATCGGCCTACGAGACCGCTTTGCGGATCATCAAAAATCACGGCGGCCAGGACGTTCACGTCACCGTCCTCCTGCAAGCCCTGGCAGAAGTGCAATCGGACCGCGGCGATTTCGACGGGGCGGAAAAGACGTTTCGCGAACTCGTGGACACGCTTCGCCAATCCCCGCACGGCCTGGCGGGTTTGCCTTCCTGTTTGAACTCTTTCGCGGGAGTACTCGCCGACAAGGGCGAATACGCGAAGGGAGTGCCGTTCTTGCGGGAGGCCCTGGAGATTGCGGCCGGGAAATCTCCGCCCGACACCCTGTTGATCACCTCTCTTCGCGGCAACCTGGCCTGGTTGCTCGCGATGTCAGGGGAAAACGACGACGCCGAAAAACTCATCCGCGAAGTCCTCGCCCAGCGCCGCGCCGTGCTCCCGGCCATGCATCCCCAGATTGCAACGTCGTTGATCACCCTCGGAGCCATTCACTTGAACCGCCGGGATCCGGCCGCCGCCGAGCCCCTGTTCCGGGAAGCGACGAAGATCCGTGAAAAATCTCTAAGCAAGAACGCCCTCCAGATCGCCGAGGCGCGGGGATTCCTCGGCGTCAGCCTCACCCGGCTCGGTCGATACGACGAAGCCGAAAATTTGCTTCTCGACAGCTACGAAACCCGCATGAAGGAGCCGATCCCGCCGAAGCGCGAGATCGCCGAAGCAAGAAAACGCCTCGCCGAACTCTATCGCGAATGGAACCAGCCCGAAAAAGCCGCCAAATGGTCGGGGCCTGAAAATCAATAAAGTAGGATAATGTTACTTCGCCAGCGCCAACTGCTCCGGCGCCAGCAACTCCCGATACTTGTCCTGCACCAGAACCTGATCCGACGGAACCATCGTAATCACGTCCCACGGGCACACCTGCGCGCACAGCTTGCAACCGATGCACACTTGCAAATCGATCGTGCAAACCCCCATCGCGTAACGCGGATTGTTCGGGTCGCGAATCTTGTCGATGCAATCCACCGGGCACACCGTCACGCAGGCGTCGCAGCCGGTGCAGAGGTCCTCGTCGAGGATTGCCAGTTGTTTGGGAAGTTTCTTGGCCATGCACGAAATAATTCTAAACGTCGCCTTTTGCGACGGGCCTTATCTTGAGAAAGAGATCATCTCAGTCTGGGGGTACGCACGACGCACCCGCGACAAGGGAAGATAGGTGCTGCCGGGCTCTCAGGCAAGACCGGTGGAGTCCTTGGCCGGTGGGGTCCGGACACTCCGACGCCGGGGTCGAACGACCCGCGGAAACCGGCGGGCCGGTGAATTATCCGGCGGTGCCGGCGTTTCGCCCTCTGGAACGATGTTCGTCCAGTTTGCAACGAGCCGGCCGTTGCCGTTGGATTTTCCGTTCCCATTGGAGTGACCGTTGCCGTGGCCGTTCTTGCCGGCTTCGACGGTTTCTTCCCCTTCGGAAAAGATCATCGGCCGGCTGGCCCGGATCCGTTCGTCCGCGGCGCCCGAAATCAACTCCTCCGTGGTCACGAGAACGGCGCCCTTGGCGTCCAGTTGGCGCATCGCCAACTCGGCGTCGCCCGCGCTCCAGAATCCGCACGCGTCGGTGACGACGGCGATTCGATGTTGCCGGGCCAGCAGACCCAGCACGGCCGCCTTGACGCAATGTTCGGCGACCGTTCCGAAGACGACGAGATGATGCGAAGAAATGGCGTTCACCAGTCGGTCGGCTTTCGGGTTGCTGAGAAAATCCCGGTTGCGTTTGGTGAAGACGACTTGTTGATAGCGGCGGAAGATGTCGAGCGGCAGATCAAAGGTGTTGTCGCCCGTGCAGACGATGCGCCGCGGCAGGAGCGTGAACGGCAGTTTTCGCTGGCCGGGCGTCCGGTCGACGCAATACGACGGCAAGCCTCGGATCGATTCACCGGGGCGGTGCGCCTCCAGCGTCGAGATGATCGGGTGCGCATCGATGCGCCCCCAGTTCATCAATTTTCGGATGTTCGGAAGAATCTCTGCACGATTCGTGACCGGTAACGCCCCCCGGGGCAATAGGAGATCACATTGCGTGTTGAGATCCACCAGGATTCGATTGAACGAATTGCGGCGCGCTCCGACGCTCATTCTCCGCCTCCCCTCGCCCAAATCCACACTCGCGTTTCAGCGGTACTCGCTGACGAATCTCACAGGCCGATTGCGGGACAACCGCCGATGAGGAAGGGAAAGCCCTTAGAATTAACTGGAGATGTTTCAGATTCCCTGACGTTGACTGATAGGTGCTTCCCCTTCACGTGACAAATGTTACCCCGGTCAAAGCGACTTGGCGAGTTCAGATTGCAATAAAATTGTGTGGTGATTCTCGGAATGGTTTGCCGTAGTGGGGGTGGTCCACAAAAAAAAGGGCGGCCATGATCGAAGGGTCGAGTTGACCCGAATAAAGCGTATTTTCGGTAGGGTTCCCCTATGTTAACGATTCAATCCGCCTCCGCATGTCGTTGGAGTGGCACTTTGGGGGTTCTTGACGGCCTCGGCGTACAGTACAATCCTGCCCCGGAAGCGTCAGAACCGCCCCTGTGCGGAAAGCCCCACGTAATTCGGTCTTTTTTGGACTATTTCGGTCGCCATCGTGAAGCCTTTGCTAAGACTCTTGCAACGATCCATTAAGAGGGATCTCCTCCCCTTAATCGCGATTCTGTTCTTCGCCGGTTGCAGCAATCTTGATTGGAATTGGGGATGGTGGAAGCAGCCGCGTCGCGTCGTGCGGCCCGTCGCGCGGCGCCCGGCGACGCAGCCGGCCGAAGAACCGGTGGCCCAACAAGCGCCGCCTGCGCAGGAACCAACCGAGTCCGCGCAAATCGAACGCGCGCCATCACCGGAAGCGATTGCCGAGCCCAATCGTCGGGACAATCCGGCCGGTCCCGAGCAATTCGGCGCGGGCCAGAACCGCGCTTTCTATCACTTGTATCTCGCCAGCGGCGCGACCAAGCCGACCGACGATCCCGAGCATCGACTGATGTTGGCCCACGCCGGCGCGCGGACGTGCGGTCGCGTCCTGGAAATGCTCTACGTGCCCGCCGGCCGGTCGGGTAGCACGGATGAAACCTATCTGCTCTATGAGAATCGCGACGAGTTTGCGGCGGCCTGGAATCTCGCGCCGGCTTTGGACGTGGACCCGGTCAAGGAGCCGGCGTCGACCGTCGGCGCCGAAGCCGCCTTCCGCGCCGGCGTCGGAATTCTCTTTCAAATCCTCGATTCCGGCGCGGCGGTTTCCAGCGGCCTCGTGGAAGCCGGCGAGCGGAGGCTTTCGGAAGCGGTCCAGTCCGAGGACCTTCCCGTCGTCATGCGCTGGGCCGCCGCGATCCTTGCCGGAAAGCTCGTCGCCGACTATCGCTACGACTACGCCACGGCGCGCAATTATTATCAGCAGGCCGAACGCCTCGCCGCCAAAGACGCGATCGCATTGCGGACCGCCCGCTGGTGGGAAGCCGATGCCTTCGTGCAGGAGGGAAAGCGGAAGGAAGCCGGGGCGGTCTACGAGGAAATCCTCGATTCCGCCGAAAAGTATGATTCGCAGATCGTCCGCCGGTCGAAGGCGATTCTGGCCCAGCACCGAAAGAAATAGCCTCAGCATGCCGCGGCCATCGCCAACGGCATCGCCCCGGGGACGGGCTGCACCGATTCGAGCTGCCGCAAATAGTCCGCCAGCTCATTCTCCGTGAAGCAGAGCAGAAACTCGCGACGGGCCGTTCGATTCAACTTCATGATCCGTTCGATGAGTTCTCGCTTCGACATGAGCGTCGTCCGGACATGGCGTCCGGCTCCCGGTGCTGGGCGCTTTTTCGACGGATCTCCGCGCGATCACGCAGCGCCACGGGAAAAACCCGCGGCTTGTGAACGCGAGGTCGGCTCCGCCGCCAAGCGCGATGGTCTGGGCGATTTTCCGGACAGGAATGTGGGTCCCGGTCGCTTGTTCGACCGCACTCTCGTATCGACTCGGCGCCATCGTCGACTTTAGTAGCGGACAAAAAGCATTTGCGATTTACCCCGCGCGGTCGATGACCTGTTCGACAACGGCATCCCACTCGGCGCTGCCTCGCGGTTCCGCCACGGGTCGCCCAGGCGACTGAACTCCTCTTCGACGCGGCTCGGATGGCTCGGTTCTTGTCCGGTCGTCATCCCCTTTCTATAGTGCTGCAACCACCCATGACCCCATCCGGCACCACACCGCACTCGCACAACCCGCCCGCCGTTACCCACGCCGTCAAGCATCGCGCCCGCCACGAGTTCGACGCCTGGGCCCACAGCTACGACACCTCCATCGTCCAGCACCTGCTCTTCCAGCCCGCTTATCGGATGTTCATGGAAGAGCTGTACCGCTGGCGACGGACAGACGAGCGCGATTTCGACCTGCTCGACATCGGCAGCGGCACCGGCTCCTGGCTGGCCATGGTCGCCGGCAGCGGTCTGCCCGCCCGGCGGCTCGTCGGCCTCGACTATTCCGCGGCCATGTGCGGCGTCGCGACAAAGAAGGCGGCCGCGCTCCAAAATGGAGATCAGCCGCCCCCGGCTGCTGAATCCTCCGACCTCACGATCCCCCTCTTCGTCAACGGCGATGCGGAGCACCTGCCGTTCGCGGACGAATCGTTCGACGTACTGACGTGCAGCCACTCCTTTCATCATTATCCGCACCAGGCGGCGGCAGTGCGGGAGATGAAGCGGATTTTGCGCCCCGGCGGTCGCCTGATGCTCATCGACGGCTTCCGCGACAACGTCATCGGCTGGGTGCTTTTTGATGTCTTCATTACCCGTGCCGAAAGCACGCCGCAGGCCAGAGTCTTCCACGCCCCGTGGAGCCTGATGCGCAAATATTTCGAAGATGCCGGCTTCATCGACATCCGCCAGCGCAAGACGGGCATCTGGGCGCCGATCTTTCTGACCGTCGGCGTGGCCTGAGGAATCTCACGCCCGCCTCGGCGCGTAAACTTCGACGCACAGAACAGAGGCGGATGATTCACACCGAGCCGGAGGCGCGAGTCGATGATTCGCCGTGGTGAACCCCGGACCATGAGAAGGCGAGCCGAACCGTCCTCGGCCCCGAAATCTAGAGCCCCCGGCAAGCCTGCCGCGGGTTCCCTTCGTTGAGCCGCTGGTTCGAGAATCCTATCTCGAACCCAAATCCGGCGCGGCGATGCGATCATCGGCGTGGCGCATGACGCCCGATGTCATGACGCGTTGCAAAGTCCTCAAGCGTTTGAACGATGCACGCTCTCGCCGTCTCAAAGGGATCGGCATATCCGGCGGCATCGGCATAGGCATCGCGATCCCAGAAGATATCGCCCATGTCGAAGATGCATTGATTGGCGATCCTGCGAATCTCGGCTTGTAGTCGCTTGTTCATGCCCTGTTTCCTTTGAATACCCCATCATGATTACATCGCACAGCGAGATTTTCAGAGGCCGCATTCGCCATCTTCAACGTCCAGAACCTCGGCGAGCGCAAGCGCATTAGATAGCAGGAAGCTGCCATAGTACCTTGCAAGAAAAACAACAGCTTCCGCACCGCGATCGGTCCATTCCGCATCTTTGACCAGTTTTCGCTGTAGCGCGAGAACGTTGTCCGCATTCTCAAGTTCGCCGACGAGTACCCGGTATTCCTCGATGAGGTTTGCCAGATGATCAGGTGGTGAAGCAGTATTCACGGATGACCCTTCATATGATCGCTGCCGTGGCTGAGCGATTTCGTCTCGCTGTGCCGATTTTGGGAGCATACTAACAGGCTCCCATAATCGGAGCAATGCGAAAATCGATCTACACAAACGAATATCGCGAACTTCGACATGCGTTGCGGCAACTTCGCCAGGCTGCAGGGCTTACGCAGCGGGCTCTCGCTTTGCGGCTTCGGGTTCCTCATAGTTGGGTCGCAAAGGTCGAATCCGGCGAGCGGCGAATCGATCTCGTTGAGTTCGCGTGGTTTTGTCGGGAGTGCGGCGCATCACCCGCAAAAAAAGCGACAGAGGTTCTTTCGAGTTCCCATAATCGTGCGTCGAGTCGGCGGGGAGGGGGGAAATGAACTCGACCCCCTCCAAAGCCGCGTGTTCAACAGGGCCTACGGAACGGCCGCCACGAAACTCAGCAAGTCAGCCGGACACGTGCTTTGGAGTAGCTTGGGCCGCGATACCACTGGGAGAATTGGGAAACCAGGATGTCGACTCAATTATTGGTCGCCTAACGACGGCAGCTGCATGGGCGGGCTTTGAATCGCAATTAGCCGATCAGACGCTCGCGTGGCGCGAGGAATTGCGAATTCTCACAACCGCTGCGCGCAGTTTGGCTACATTCGCAATCGGCGCGCCGGAATGGACGCTTCTCTTTGAGTATCCGATCCCCCGGAGGGGTAAGCGGATTGATGTAGTTCTTATCGCATCGAAGGTAGTTGTTGTCTTGGAGTTTAAGATCGGGGCGAACACATTCAGTAGCAGGGACTTGTGGCAGACCGAAGACTACGTTCTAGACCTTCGAGACTTTCACGAGTCTAGCCAGGGATTGCCAATAGAGGCAATTCTAGTAGCGACAGAGGCTCCGGCTCTAAGAGGACAACTCGAGGTTGATCGAAGTACCAATGTGTATAGGGCAAGCGCGGATGGCCTAGCCACCGCGATCGCTGCCATCGTCGAGCAACACATGGCTGATTCGCGCGAGCCGATCGACGTCTTGGCATGGGAACGGTCGGGGTATCGGCCGACACCGACGATTGTTGAATCCGCACGGCGCGTGTTCGCCGGACACAACGTGCGAGAGCTCTCCCATTCCTATGCGGATAATCTCACGAAAACGACCGATGCGATTGCAATCGCGATTGCGCGAGCGCGTGACGAGAATCGTCGGATCATTTGCTTTGTTACAGGGGTGCCAGGTTCGGGCAAGACCTTGGCGGGATTGACCGCGATTCAGGACCAGCGTTCACTTGCGTTAGGGGCAGGCGCGGCGTCGTTCATGTCCGGGAACGGGCCGCTTGTGCGGGTCATTCGCGATACACTTGTACGTGACCGAGTGCTCGGAGGCGCAGCGAAGAAACAGGCGCAGCGAGAATCGGAGCTACTCGTCCAAATTGTTCACCAGTTCCTCAGCGAATATGGTGTGGATAAGCCCAGCGCGATTCCTCCTGACCACGTTATTTGTTTTGATGAGGCGCAACGTGCATGGCACGCGGGGAAACTCGCAAAACGCCATAAAAACTTGTCGGTTTCGGAGCCCGAGTTGGTATTGGAAATAATGTCGCGCCCCATGAATTGGGCGGTCGTGGTTGCCATGATTGGAGGGGGGCAAGAAATACACGACGGCGAGGCAGGACTCGAGGAATGGGGTCGAGCGCTGGCTAGTTCGAGTGAACGCTGGGATGTTGTTGTTTCTCCAGAAGTCCTATTCGGAGGGGAAAGCGTTGCCGGGCATCGCTTATTTGAACAAGGCGTACCAGCCAATGTCTGTGTTTGCGAAAATAAGGCCATGCATCTTTCAGTAAGCGTCCGCTCGCCCCGCGCTCAGCAACTTGCCCAATGGGTCAACGCCGTTTTGCGCGCGGATTCTGAAAAGGCGCGACAATCTAAGGAAGCAATGTTTGGCTTTCGGATTGCGGTGACGCGTGATTTAGGAGATGCGCGTTTCTGGCTGAATGCACAATCAAGCGGCGAGTTGAGAGCGGGCCTGCTTGCAAGCTCGGGTGCATTAAGAAGCCGGGCGTATGGATTAGAGCTTGATGCGGAATTCCATCGTGGATACCCAATCGAGCGGTGGTTTCTTGATGGTCGCGACGACTTTAGGTCCTCCCACTCGCTTGAAGTAGCGATGACCGAGTTTGAGTGCCAAGGGCTAGAACTTGATTATGTTGGATTGTGTTGGGGAGATGATTTTACAATCCGAGCAGATGGTTCGGGGTGGCATTCAGCGCGCCTCCGGGGCAAGAAGTGGCTAACCATCCGAGATGGTGCTCAGAGGCAATATTGGACGAACAAGTATCGCGTACTTCTCACACGCGCGCGATCCGGAATGATTATTTGGGTTCCTCGTGGAGACTCGGCCGATCCAACAAGGCCAAGAGAGCCATTGGATCGTACTGCCGAATTCTTGGAACGGTGTGGCGCGGAGCCAGTTTGAACAATTCCGCGTCCCGCGGACACCTATAGTTGCTTTTCTGCCTGGTGTGTAAGGCTAGGATTCGTTGCGGGTGAGTGCGCGGTGAACGCTGGCGATGAATCGCGGGAAGTCAATCTTCAGGGCCGCGCAGATGCGCCGGACCTCCACGATATCGAGTCTCCGTTCACCCCGTTCGCACTTGCTCACGAAGGACTGAGTCTGCCCCAGCCGCCGGGCGAGCTGCTCCTGTGTGAGGCCGGCGCGCTCCCGCGCCTGGCGAAGGTGTCGAAGGAAGACGCGGTAGTCCCTCGAGAAAACAGACTTCTCCATGCGGTGCGCGGACCTCGCGGGCGAAGGTAGACCCGGCGTACGGATAGTCCAAAATCGACTATTCGAGACAGGGATTCCAGCGCGATCACGAACTGGGAATAACGAGCTATCGCCTCTTCGTTCCCCCTGTTTCGCACCGTGCCCCGCCTGCCCGCCTCTTTTCCTGGTCTTCTTTCCCGATTTAGTAGGGAGCGCTGAGCAAGACTACTGGTTAGAGCGATTCGCGGCCGATCGCCGCCGGCTTCGAGCACTGGCCACTGGTCACTGCTCACGGAGTTTCCTCGCCCATGAACACAAATGAAAAAATCGAAACACAGTTTCGCGCCGCCATCCCCTCCGTGCCTCTTGGCTCGCTTCTTTTTTCACCTGGTTTCACTCAGTTTCGCCCCCCCCTCCCCCCGGGTCAGCGGTTCCGCCGCTCTCGTTTCCGGCTTGTTCAGTCTTGTTCAGGGTTTCAATCCTGTTCGGCCCCAACTCACGGCGGCCCCCTGCGTTCACACAAGCCTCAGGTCTCAAGCCTCAAGCCTTTCAAATTCAGCCTCCTTCAGCCCACAAACAGGCATCGCCAGCCCCTTCCGGCTATCATTTCCCGTCGATGTCCCAGCGAACCCTCGAAGCCCACTACCAGCCGAACTGGAACTTGACCCAGGCCCACGGGCTCACGGGCTACAACTGCGGTTATGCCGCCGCGCGCGGGTGTGGGACCTTCAACGAACACCAGCAAGCCCTCGTCTGGCGATTGCTGGGGAAAGCGTCCATCGATTCCAATTCGACGGTGCTCGACGTCGGAAGCGGCATCGGCGGGCCGGCCTCGTGGATCGCCGAACGGTTTCGGCCGCGACGGCTGATCGGCATCGAGTATCTCTGGTCGAGCGTCTCCGCCGCCAACGCGCGATCCAATGGAAACGCGAACCGCCCGGACTTCGTTCAGGGCGACGCGCATGGACTGCCCGTGGCGGATGCGTCGGTCGATGTGGTGTTCAATCTTGAATCCGCGCTGCACTATCCCGACAAGCAGCGGTTCATCGGCGAGTGCCGTCGCGTGCTCAAGCCCGGCGGCGTTCTCTGCCTCGGCGACATCACCACGCGCTACAAGCTGCTTTTCGGACCCGCGAGGCTGCTGAACTTTCTCCCCTCGCAATTCAATTCCAACGTCCGGCTCTGGTCGACTCGGGATTATCGTCGCGCTTTCGATGACCATTCGTTCGAGTGCGTTTACCACGAAGAGGCGTCGCGCAACGTCGCCTTTTCCCTCGCCGACGGCATCGCCGAGATCATGGACCGCGGCCTTTCCGCCGCACACGGCTATCGCGCCCGGGTCTTTTATCTCGCCTTTCTCGAAAAGCTGCTCCGCTGGGGCGGGCTTCAATACGACCTGTTCACACTTCGCCGGAGCCGATAACCCCACGGGTTTTCCCGGTGAGCCGGGCCGTGACCGCGGGTCGAACGAATGCCCGTGCGGCCCTGCACGATAGCTAACTTTCGCGGGTCGTCGCGCCGATGGGGGCCGTGGGGTTCTCTCGCGAGGCGGCCATGGCGAAGCGACCGAAAATCCTTGAGGTGCTCGGCCGGATCGAACATCCGGTGGCCGACGAAGCGCTCGTCGCGGGTCTCCTGTTCGTCGACGCGGATCTGCAATGCCGCCTGGTGGACATGCTCTTTGATCGCGGCCAGACCGTCGGCCTCGAGGCGCTTCCGCAACTGTATGACAAGCTGGGGGAGGTCTCCCGCGGCCGGATCGTCGGCCGGGCGTCGCGCCTGTTTTCCGCGCTGCGGACCTGCATCCGGGGTCCGGAGGTGCAGACGCGGTTGAACACGCTTCAGATCATCCGCGCGAGCGAAAACCTCCGGCTGGCGTACCTGGTGGCCCTGGCGATGCACGACGGCGCCGCGAAGGTTCGCGCCGGGGCCGCGATCACGCTGTTGGAACTGTCGGAACGATACAGCGCGACGTACGCCGAGACGACGTCGGCCTTGCGGGAGACCGCCGACCACGACGTCGCCGTCATGAAGCCGGTCGTTGAGACGCTCAAAATGCTCCGCGAGGAGCGCCAGTATCTGCTGACGGCGCTGCGGGACACGCTGGAGAGCTACGAGAGCCACCACCGCCCGGAGATTCTCGACGCGACGATGATCCACGCGGACGAGCTGGAGGATGCGCTGTTCAAGAACAGCACGCTCAAGCGCGGAAAGTTGACGCACGCGATGCTCGAAATCCTCAGCGATGTCTTCACGGAGGGTTCCACGACGCGAACCGGTGGGTCCGCGCCGTACGCCTCGTTTGTCTATGTGGCGCTCCGTTATCCCGAGCTGCGCCGGCGGGTGACGACCCTTCTCTCGAACCACCACGATGTTGATTTTTTCGTCGAATTCATCCGCCGCGGCTGGCTGGCGCGCGATCCGGGAAACCGCCGGCACCTGATCTCCGTGCGCCTGCTGGCGTGGCTCGGCGATGGCTTCGAGCCCGCCTTCACGCTGCCGCCGGACGTGGCCGTGATGCTGCCGGGCTGGCTCTCGTCCTTCGGGTTGCCCGCCGATCAGAAGGTGGCGATACTTCAGAATTTCCTGTTGATCGACAATCCCGAAGCCAATCGCGCGGCGATCTGGGCGCTGATCAGGATTCATACGCCGGCCAGCACGCTCGCGCTGCAAGGGGCCCTGGAGCACGAGTCGCTGTCGGTTCGACGGATGGCCGAATTTGAACTCGCGCATCGGCGGCGCCTGGAGCATCGTCAGGTTCATCACGCGCGAAACGACCGGCCGCCAGAGTGGGCCCAGCTTCTGGAGCGCGTGGGGATCAGCGAAGATTTCGAAGACCTCTGGCGGAAATTCGAAGGATTGCACCCGGCGCAGGCACAACTGGCGGGACGATTCGCGCCGGAATTCATCGAAGGGTGGTCGCCTCACGTTCAAAACAAGGTGATGGACTCCCACCCGGCCGAGCGCCTCCGCGCGGTTCGCTTTATCGCGGCCCTGCGCCTTTCTGATCGATTCCGCAAAGACCTCTTCAGCCTGGCCAACGATCCGATTCCCGAGATTCGCGCCGCCGCGATGAGCGCGCTGACCGGAGTGGGCGAGGCGACCAGCCGGCGCATTTTGGAGCGGGGACTCAGCGACGATTCGCCCGTGGTACAAGCGGCCGCGATTGAGGCCCTCGATTCGATGGGGGCCCTGAAAAGCCCGGGGTCGCTTCTGCCGAAGACGGACAGCGAGGACGCCGGTGTTCGCGCCGCGGCGATTCGGGCGCTCTTGAAGATGCACATTCCCCAGTCCGCGATCGCGCTGGTGACGATGATGCACGATCCGCGCGTCGAGCATCGCTGTACGGCCTTGTGGATCGTCGATCAGATGAGATTGTCGGCCATCTCCGCGCGCGTCCGGGATCTGGCCGAACACGACAAGGACCCCCGGGTCGCCCGGACCGCCCAGCAGGTTCTCCGCCGGTTGAAACGGCGGCGGTCGGCGATCGCGGCCGCTCCGCTCGAGCAGGTGGCGACATGACTCCCTTATTCCTACTGGCGCAGGTGCAAAAATCGAGCAAGCTCCGGGAGATTGCCGAGGGGTTCCAGCACAACGATTCCCGGCCGACGGAACTGCCGGGCTTTCAATGGTTCATCCGGGTTTTTGGCCTGCTCTTCGTGGCGCTATTGTTCGTTGCGTGGTGGAGCCAGCGAAAGAGCCGGAAGGCGGCCCGCTTTACCCCATTCCGGCTTTATGCCCAGGCCCTCCATACGATGGGCCTCGGACTGTTCGATCGAATCCTGCTCCGGTTCGTCGCGCGGTCCAGCGAGATGGATCAACCGGTGGTCCTGTTGTTTTCGCCGGCGCTGCTCGATCAGCAAATCTCGGCGTGGACCGGACGCCTTTCGCTTTCGCCGGTTCGGCGCTATTTCCGCCGCCGCCTGAACGCCGCCATGGACGCGATTTTCGTGGATGAGTAGCCGGGTTCTTCCCTCGTCTTCTCCCTTTGCCAAGATACAATCCGCCTCTTGACCGGGATCGGGCGTTCGGCCCGCGGGACGGTCGGGAGTGGTCGTCATGCTCGGCGAACTGTTGCTGCCCGAGATTGAGGAATTGATCGAAGCGCGCAACTTTGCGGCGCTGCGCGAAGCCCTCGTCGATCTTCCCGCGGCGGACATCGCCGATATCTTCGCCGACCTTCCGCCGGAGCGCGTCGCCGTCATCTTTCGCATTCTTCCGAGGGAAAAAGCGACCGACGTCTTTGAATATCTGCCGGTCGAGGCCCAGGAAGCCGCCCTACGAGCCCTGGGCAAGGAACAGGTCGCCGCCGTCCTCAACGAAATGGATCCGGATGACCGCACGGCGCTGCTGGAGGAGATTCCAGGCGAAGCGGCGCAGCGATTGATCAACATGCTTTCTCCGGACGAGCGCCGCGTCGCCGTCCGTCTGCTCGGTTATCCCGAGGAATCGATCGGGCGGCGGATGACGCCGGACTATGTCGCGATCCGCCAGGACTGGACCATCTCCCACGTCTTCTCGCACCTTCGCCTGGTCGGCAAGGACAAGGAGACGCTGAACGTCGTCTTCGTCACGGATGAGCGCGGCCATTTGATCGACGACATTCGTCTGCGCGAAATTGTCCTGGCCGACCCGAACGATACGGTCGCCGACCTCATGGACGGTCATTACGCCTTTTTGCGGGCGAACGACGACCAGGAAGAGGCCGTTCGGGCGTTCAAGAAATATGATCGCAGCGCGCTGCCCGTGGTGGATTCGTCGAACACGCTGGTCGGCATCGTCACGATCGACGACGTGCTGGACGTGGCCGAGCGCGAGGAAACGGAAGACGTGCAGAAGATGGCGGCGGTCGCGGTGCTGGAAGCGCCCTATCTCGACACCAGTTTCATGACCATGGTCAAGAAGCGGGCCGGTTGGCTGCTCGTTCTTTTTGTGGGCGAATTGTTCACGGCGACGGCCGTGGGGTATTTTGAACACGAGATCGCCGCGGCCGTCTTCCTGGCCGTCTTCATGCCGCTGATCATCAGCAGCGGGGGAAACTCCGGAAGCCAGGCGTCGTCGCTGGTCATTCGCGCCATGGCCGTTGGCGAAGTGACGCTGAAGGATTGGATGCGCGTCTTGCGGCGCGAGCTGGCGTCGGGATTGATGTTGGGATGTATTCTCGGCGTCGTCGCCTTCGGCCGCGTCATGGTTCGACCCCCCAAGATGGAACCGCCGGTCGTCGTCTCCAAAGTCGTTCAACTCGACACGGCATTGCTGGCCAAGATCGGCGTGGCGGTCGGCACGAGCGTCGTCGGCGTGGTTCTGTGGGGGACGCTGGCAGGTTCGATGTTGCCGTTTCTGTTGCGAAGACTGGGATTCGACCCGGCGTCGTCATCGGCGCCATTCGTGGCGACGCTGGTGGACGTCACGGGGATCGTCATCTACTTCCTGACGGCCCTGTTCTTCCTGCGTGGGACCTTGCTCTAACTTTTTGGCGTTCTTCCCACTTCATCGCTAAAATCACTTTATGCTAAAAACGCTTCAACTTGTTTTGGCGATCTCGTTGCTCTTATTGCTTGGCGCCGCCGGCTGCTCGCGACCCTGGACTCCGCCGCGGGATCAAGACTTATCCATCCCGCCGCCACCGCAGTTCATGGTCCGTACGCCGCACGGCCTTGTGCCGGAATCCGAGGCGACGAACCAGTCCGCGGATCAACGAAGCAAGAAGGGCCGGTCGACGGACAAGGATCAACCGGAATTGAGTTCCCGGGCCGACTTTTATTCGGGTACCGAATCGGACTGGAAACGTTCCGGTGGCCGGTCGTCAGCGGCTCGTGGGCAGGCGACGGGCCTCCTGCCCGACAGCGGCCCCATTTACTCGCAATCCTACTACGTCCGCCCCGAGCATACGTCGACCGGCTACATCGAGGGCCGCTATGGCCGCACGGATAACTATACGCCCGGCGAGCATACGTCGACCGGCTACATTCCCGGCAATTATCGCGGCGACGGCAACTACACCCGGCCGGAACATACTTCCACGGGGTATATCCCCGGTCATTACCGCGCCGATCCGCAGCCGGATGCCCGTACGATGATGGGTGCGTCACCCACTCCGGCCGTGAGTACGTTTCGGCCGTATGGGCGCTAAGCGGTGTAACCTTCATTCATCACCCGGCATCCGAATCACCATGGACCCCAAACAGGATTCCGACGTTCGGCTGGGCCTCCTGGCGATCGCCATTGCGGCGTACTTGATGACCGCCGGATGCGCGCAGCCGATGCTCAGCGTCAACGACGTCATCGCGGTCAATGGATTGCAGACGACCTTTGATGCATACGCCGAGCATGTGGCGCTGTTGGGCGATGTCGACCGGGTCCTGGGCGTGAAAGTCACGTTCCTGGCCGACGGGAAAGAGATCGGATCGTCCGCGACCGACCGGCGCGGGTTTGCCACTTATTGCTGTCATGTGCCGCCGGGCGCGAAGTCGATCGAGGGCCGTGCGACGATCGACGGCCGCGACGTGCGCGGGGTCGGGAACGTCTTCATCTGGGACCCCAAGCTCACCACGATTGTTTGCGACATCGACGAGACGATCTCCCTGACCAACTATCGAACGCTGCTTGACGATCGGCCGGAGGACATGGGCTCGAAGCCGCTTGCCGGCGCGCCGGAGGCGCTGCAACGGTTGAGCAAGCGCTTCAACCTACTTTATGTCAGCGCGCGGCCCCGGTTCCTTTTGGAAAAGACGCGGCGATGGCTCAACCGCAACGGGTTTCCGCCTTCGCCGGTCATTACGACGCCGAGCCTGGCGGAGGCGATTCGCGTTCAGAAGTTCAAAGGGAGCACCATCTCCGATTTACAGTGCCTGTCGGACAGCTTGCTCATCGGGATTGGCAATGCCCGGACGGATTCGGAAGCCTATGCGGCGAACGGTCTTTTGACGTTGATCATCGACGAACACGACGACGATCAATTCCGCGCGCACACCATCGTGCTGCGCAACTGGGCGATGGTGGAGAAGTTTTTCGACGCCAACCAGGCGGTACTTGGTGAACCCGAACGATTGCGGTCCGCCATCGCGGGGGAGGAAATGCTTCTACGCCCGATTATTCGCTGGCAAAAATCGTAGCGACGGCATACCTATCCGCACATGTTTCCGGATATAATGTAGCGGTCGCGACCTTGCCAACCGCATCAGGGGAAACATGCAGCACTTTTCCGCGTTGAGCTTATTTTTCGTTGGGGCGTCCCTGGCACAGGCCCAGACGGGGACGTTTCTCGATCGCCTTCAATCGACGGACCTGCGAATCGCCGATTACAACGTCAACTGGGATTCGATCTTTCCGGATAACGATCCGCACAACAGCTCGCTGCGCTGTTGCAACAAGGTCAACGAGTTTCGCCGTTTGATCGCCGCGATCAATCCCGACGTCATGTGCCTGCAGGAGATCGAGTCGACCCATCCGCTGTCCGAGATCACGGCGATCTTCGACGCGGCGATCCCGCTGGCCGGCGGGGCGCATTGGCAGGCCGCCCGGGGTTACACGAACGTCACGGTCAGCCGGTGGACGCTTTCGTTGACGGCGACGCAGACCGTCCCGGCGGGCGATCTGCCGCAGTGCATGGCGCTGGTCGATTTGCCGAATGGGACTTTTACCAAGGACCTTTATCTCATCAACGAACACTACAAGTGCTGTAGCGGCACGACCAATGATAACCGTCGGCAGAAACAGTCCGATGCGCTCGTGAACTGGATGCGCGACGCGCGGACCGCCGGCGGTTCGATCACGTTGCCGACCGGCACGCCGATCGTCATCATGGGCGATCTCAACATCGTCGGCTCGATCAACCCGCTCAACACGTTGATCTGCGGGGACATCAGCGATAATGCGACCTATGGTCCCGATTCACCGCCCGATTGGGACGGCACCTGCGACACCGACGCCCACGCGCTGCACAACATCGTCGGTCCCGCGGATTACACCTGGCGGGACGACACCGGCGGTTATCCGCCGGGCCGGCTCGATTACATCATCTACACGGACTCGCAACTGACCGTCGCCAAGAAGTTCGTATTGAACACGACCACGATGTCCGCCGGCGATCTCGCGGCGACCGGTTTGCAAGTCAACGACGTCGTGCTCGTTCCGCCGGGCGATTTCGATCATCTTCCGTCGGTCATCGACTATCGTTTTGCATCCGCCCCCGCGCCGGCCGACGGCGACGTCAGTCTCGACGGCAGCGTGAACGGCGGCGATGTCTCGTGGTTTGTCGGCCAGGTCATGGCCGGCGCGGCGGGCGATCCTGCGAGGGTTTCTCACGGGGACTTCAATTCGAATGGGATCGTGGATACCGGAGATATTCCGGGCTTCGTCGCGGTTTTGCTCAATTAAGGCACCGCCACGGATCGCTCATTTCGGTATGCTTCTTCGCGGCGAGAAAGGGAAAACCATTCCGCGCTCTTACTTTTGGGGCGACGCCTTCGCGTTGACGGCGGCGGGGGATCAGGACGGTGAACGCAAATAGGGCGAGGATGGCGGGGGTGAACTTCCGTGGGGGTCGCGGGATTTTCCGCAGCACTCGGCGTATCTCGGTCCATCGACCGGCGAGTCCGCTTGCATCCCTAAACATCTCCGTATGCCGCATTTCGGACGATAAACTCCGTTTATAAGCGAGGCGGTACGGATCTTGCATAGTCCGATCATCATTGACGCCGGCGCGGATGCGGAACGCGGGCGGCGTCAATCGCCATTTGCAGATTTCCTTCCGACCGACGGCTTGCCCGGTGATTTAACGGGAGCCACAGCCATCGGTGTGGGGGGAATGTAGGAGGTTCACACCATGGGCGCGGGGTTTGCCAGATGAGAGGAACCCTCTGGGTAACAGCAAAGCCGTGACCTACAGGCAGCTAATAACCCGGGGCGAGTCGGAGACTCAGGTTACATAATTTCACTCGTGTCAAGAGTAGAAGACATTTATACTCAACATCAAATGAATACAAATGGAACACGCTCTAATATCCAATCTCAGGAGCGGATTTTTCGATAACAATTCTTGACGAAGCACAGCATGAAACATTCGACTTTTTTATTGCTACGCACATTTGTCTTTCTATGCACCAGCATGGCCGGATGTTCTCATTCCTCCGTCAGTGAAGTCGGTAACGACGGCCCATTGGTTTCGGGTCAAAAAATCAGTACGCCCGCCCAATTAACGAAGTTCATGGCCGACACGTACGCGCGAACGGCCGAAATGGAATACCAATTACAAACGACAGAGCAAACTGCTGATTCGGGAATCAGAATTAAATGCCACGCCCACCATTGGGACGACGGGCGGTTGAGCTTAGAGGTGATGAATTCGAGCGGAAAGCTGATTTATACACTCACCCAGGAGCCGGTTCCACCCGCGAAAGATCGAATCCGAATCCAGGAACACAACTTGGTAACCGGCGAAAAGGCTGACTATACGCTGACGAAAGACGAATTTGATTATCGTCGGTGGGATCCTCACGTCGCTGACAGAATGGGGTTCGACGCTTGTCTTTTCGGTGCGCAATTGCGCTCATGGCTTGGGCCCTTCGCACATGAAATCGATTTTTTTAAACGCCTGGTTTCTAATGGTTCATTTGTCGGCGTGCGAAACCTTGGCTCGATCCCTTGCTATGTCGCAGCCACCAATAGACCCTCCCGTCGTGGGGAGGAGATTTGGATCAATTGCGAAAATGGTCTTGTACAGCGCTGGTACGATGTTCAGCGAGATCGAGTGCTTCACTATCAGCATCACGTTATGCGGCGCGACTGATTGTACCATGGGTCTGTCATTGGCGAAAGGAGAATCCATGAAGAGTATGATGTACAAACCAGTCTTTGTTATTCTCGGTGTTGCGTTGACAGCGGCGAGCGCCGTCAGCGCGGCGGAAATAAGCTCCGCCCTGGATGAGGATAACAACGAACTTCTTACCGTGCTCTCGGCGCCTCCGGTTGGAGAGATTCTCACAGGCTACGGCGCGGCGTTGGAAGCGAATGATCCGATCCTTCAAGTCATCCTTGCCCAAATCGTTGATTTGGCATCACCGGACCTTCGAAACGAGGAAGAAGTCATCGCGGAAGACACGGGTACCTCTTCGATTCTCGACAGCGAGGGAAACGTGATCGGCGAGACGGTATGGATCTCCGCCACCGTTGGATCGATACCGGCAGTTATTTATTTGAGCAGCAACGGCGTCATGGTGGACGTCAGTGTTATTGCGACTATTGAAGGCGAAGCGGTTGAAAGTAACATCAGCCTTCAAGTCTACTACAGCCCAACGAGCGAATCGCTTTGGATGGCGCTTCCCGGCACTTGCAGATGCAGCAAGAAGGGTGTGACGGGTTGCACGAAATCAATGTGCGAGAATGGCGATACCTGCCCCGGCAACAACGGTGATTCCTGCGGCTATTACACCAATCGAGTGATAAGAGCGACTCCACTCGACGATCCTCCCGCACCGTAAGTTTATGGGGCTCCGAGGGACGGGCTCGCCGAGCACACAACAACTCCAACGGACATGGTCCTATTCTTATTACGACGCCAGCGGCGTGTTTGCACAGACCGGGCCGAACGGCCAGACGACGGACGGAAAAGGCGTCAGGAAGAATTCTTGAATGTTCATGATAAGGTACCACCCGGCCCATACCGCCCGCGTGGTCCACAGCCAAGGGCGGCAATCCAAAAGAGCGGAATAACTGAGGCTCGGCAAGAGCCTCGCCCTCCCGGCGAAATCGGCCACTCATTCGGGAACCGATCTAGGGCGATGCCTTCGCGCTGGCGGCGGGGGGCTTGGGGGCTTGTTCCTGCTGGCGGACCTGTTCGCGGACGCGCTTGAGTGCGTCGGCGTAGGGTTCGCCGATGGCCCGCTCCTCGGGCGTCGTGTTGTCCATGATCCAGCGCTTCATTTCGTCGGGGCCGCCGCGGAAATCGTTGCGAAAGCTCTTGGAGACATCCTTTAGAAACACGCCTTCGGTGGCGTATTGCTGGAGCCGGTCGCGGATGAACGTGCTGCGTTCGCCGGGCTGGTTGATCTGCGCATATCGCCGCGCGTCGTCCATGAAGGCGCGCTTGAAGTGGCGGGTGATCGCCGCGACGAAGGTCTTGCGCTGATTTTCGTCGAGATTGTCAAAGCACTCCTTCAATTCCTGTTTATGACCCTCCTGCATGACGTGTTCTTTCCACTGCTCGAGGAATTGCTGTTGTTCGATCTGCGGGAGGTTGTTCAGGCCGCGATCGTTTCGGATGTATTCGACGACTTCGGCGGCCTTTGCCGTCTGGATGACGGGCTTGTCGGGCGTCATTGCCGAGTTGTAGGCAAACCATCCGATCAGGATGGCCAGGCCGACGGCGCCGCCGGCATAGGCCGAGGTGCGATGCCGATGGATGGTGTTCTTGGCTTCATTCGTCATGGATGGAGTTCTCCGCTTTCGTTCGGGCGAGATCGCAGTCGTCGGTACAATTATTTCTATTCGTCGTGGGCCGTTCGGGGGATCAAATCCGCATTGAGCGTGTTGAAGGAACCGCCGCCGTCTCCGGCATGAAACGGGGCGAAATCCGAGAGCATGGGTTGATCCGCGCGGCCCATGCCGAAGCCCTTAGCCTGCGCGAGCGATTCCTCGCCGACTTTCTTGCCGCCGTAGACGTCTCCCCAGAGCCACTCATAGCTCGTGCCTTCGGTTTCGAACCAGGTCGTCTTGGAGGGAAACTTCGCCGCCAGCGGACTTTCACTATCAAGTATTCGTTTATCCGCCGGGCAGTGAAAGGCCTCGCGGTCGCTCACGTATTTTTCGAGAACCATCGGCAGGGTCTTCCAGGCCGGCGCGTGCGTTGAGATCGTGGCGAGCTTGTCCACGTAGGGCCAATGCTGTCCGTTTTCTTCGAGGTAGGAATTCAGCGCGGAACCAATCTTGCTGAGATTGGCCAGGCATGCGGTCCGTTTGGCTTTCACACCCGCGCCGCCGCGCCATGCGGGCCCAATCAACCACCCGGCTCCCGCAAGGACCAGAAGGCCCAGCAGCAATTCAATTCGCGTAACTGCTCTTTTGGTAAAACGTTGAATGAAACTTGTCCTAGTTTGCGGCTCTGTGAGTTGGGCCGATACGAACTAAACGGGCTCCAGTGACTCAACTAACGAGTCTGGAGCCCGTTCACACTTGGAAGGGTAGTACCGTCTTTTTTCAGCGTCAAGCGTCGCCGTCGGAGTCGTCCTCGTCATGGTTCTTTGCCTTGGCGGAAGTGGGCCTATTTTGCGCGTCGCCATTCTTATCTCCTTGCCAGACACGCACTTCCGTGATCTCTGACGAATACTTGGTGGCCTGTTCGGCGTCGCGGCAATAGACGACGAGGCGGCGGGTTTCGTGCGGCATCAATGGGCCGCGCCAGTCGTTGTCGATCTGGATCGGCGATGCCGCCCAGATGCTGCGTTCCGTCACGGGCGTGCCGTCTTCGTCTGTGCCGACGATCCGCATGGAGAGCAGCGAGATCATCCGGTCACCGTGATTTTCGACGACGACGCCGATCTTTCGACCGCCCCAGCGGTCTGATTTTGCGGATTCCTTGACGGTCACCTGCAATGAGTCCCGATAGTCGGGCTGACGGACATCGTCGAGGGTGTCGGCGAGGGCCGGGGGCAGTGCGGCGCGAATCTCCGGCAGGCTGCGAGCGGTCTGCTCGATCAGACCGACAATTCCGTCGCTTTTCTTATCCACGACGCGAAGCCCGTAGGCCGCGAGCCCCACGCCGGAGACGATCGCGGTCATCAACACGGCACAAACGCCGAAGGCCGCAACGGCCAGAAACGAATGGGGTTTTTTCACAACCGTGGCTCCTGAGTCATTAAACATGGCATTTCTCCCTGGGTCTGACCAGTGCCGCCGCAGCGGCCGTCTGAAACATGCGCCAACCCATCCGTCATATTGGGATGAGGGCCGGGATTATTCCAGGGATTTGCGGCCGATTCTGCGGGTCCGCCCCAGCTCCGGGAATGGAGGGTAGGTCCTTCAAGGGGCTTCTTGGGGCCATCCGATAACACTCTCAGTCTTAAAGGCCCTCATGACTGAAATCCTTGACCAAAACGAGGTTGACGCCCTTCTGGCGGCCGTTTCCACCGCGACCGAAGCGGAGGCCGGCAAGGATTCCCGCGGGTCGTCGGGCTCTTCGCGCGAAGCCGCGGTCTATGACTTCAAACGCCCCGAACGGGTCAGCAAAGACCAGATGCGGGCCCTGCAGACGATTCACGAGGGGTTTGCCCGCAATTTCGGCGCGAGTCTCTCGGCCTTTCTTCGTACCATCGTTGAGACCCGGGTGGCGACGGCGGAGCAACTCACGTACAGCGAGTTTATCCATTCGCTGCCCAGCCCGACGTGCTTCACCTTAATTTCCGCGCCGCAGCTCACCGGACAGATCTGCCTTGAGATCAGCCCGCTGATAGTGTTTCCCATCGTGGACCGGCTCCTGGGCGGGTCGAACTCCGACATTTTCATTCCGCAGCGGCCGTTGACGTTCATCGAGTCGCGGCTTGTCGGTCGAATCCTCGATCGTGCCTTGCTGAATCTTTCCGAGGCCTGGTCGGAACTGCTCCAGGTGCGCTTTGAAATCGCGGGCTCGGAGAGCAATCCGCACCTGGTGCAGATCGTCGCGCCCAACGAAGTCGTGGTGGTCATCGGCTTTGAAATCAAAGTCGGGGCGCGGGCGGGGACCATGAGCATCTGCATTCCGTTCAACGTCATCGAGCCGGTCATCGGAAAACTGGCGACGCAAAGCTGGCTCGCCTATTCGCGCGGGCCCGGCGCCACCGATGAAGTCCGCCGGGTCACCAAGAGCATTCATCGCGCCGACGTCGAGTTGCGGGCCTACCTCGGCGAAACGCGCATGACCGTCGCGGACATGCTCTCGCTCGCTCCCGGCGACGTCATCAAACTCGACAAGCTCGTCGACCGGGATTTTGTCCTGCGCGTGGAAGGGCGAAACAAATACGCCGGGCAACTCGGAAAGCTCCGTGGTAGCCGCGCCCTGCAAATCACCCGCTCGGCCCTGCCCGAAGAATCGCTCTAGCGCCGCCCGATGTTGGATGGCCCCCGCCCGCTTGGCCGGATACAATAGATCACGCGAGCCCGCCCGCCTTCCTCGATTCAAGGAGGCCGTTCATGTCTTGCCGGCCGCGACGATTGCACCGGGCCGTGGCGCCCGTTTTCCTGGCCTGCGCGCTGGCCGCCCCGTCCGCCCGGGCTTTGGGCGACGATACGGCGAAACTCAGGACCGCGTCCGGCCGACGGGCGGTGAGTCTGTGGCCTCCCGGCGACGGGAACGCGCAGAAGCAGACGACCGGTTCGATCGATCTGGGCGGTTGGACCTATCGCGCCACCAAGGCTTCGGCGGCGCGGGACGGCGTTCCCTGGGAATTGATCGTTACGCCGAGTGAGAAGAACAATGACGGATGGCAACGTTCTTCCCCGCAACGAATCGCCATGCCGACGGCCGCGCACGAACGTCGCAAGGCGGAAGAAGCGACCCAGCATCCGGATTCGATGCCGATTATCGAGATTCCGGACGCGTTGTGGAAAAAGTGGATGGCGGCGGACTTGCAGGACGTCGTTGGCATCCACTTTCACGAATTGGTGAGTGATGATACCGCGCGGATTTTGTACACCCTGCACAAGGTCCCGCCCGACGGACCGGACGGCAAGCCGCTGGCGGGCGAGCCGGGCGTATCCGGGACGCGCATTGAGGCGACGCTGCTTGCGCCGGTGACGTACTGCCTCGATCAATCGATCGTGGTTCGGGAGGACGCGTTGAAGAAGGAGCTGGCCGCCAGCCGCGGAGCGCATGAGTCGGGTCACGCGGACTTGTCGCAACAGGTGTTCGTCGCGGTGCTGGCGGGTCCGCAGGACTGGAACCCGCGGTATTGCAAAGGCCGGCGGTCGCGCATCGAGTATTACTGGAAGCGCGAGCAGATCGGCCGTTCGTGGACGGGTTATCGCGACGGCGCGGGTAAGCTGCTCACGTTGCGAACGACGATCGCCCTCGTTCCGCCGACACGCTGGTCGATGCTGGTGCCCATCCCACCGGAGCGGGTGACGGCCAAGCACTTGCAGGAGTTCAACGACACCATCGTGCAAATCGGCGGGACCTTCGAGGCCACGGACCACGCGGTCCAGGAGAAATTTCACGCGAAACACGGAGAATACGAGCGCGTGGCGGGGCCGTAACGGCGAGGACGATGTTCTAGCGAGGCGGCGATACGCCGGCCATGCGTAGATGCCGCTGGGCGGATTCAAGGGTCGGGTCGAGTCGCAGGGCCTCCTGAAAATGAGACACGGCTTCGGAGGTTCGACCGAGGGCACCCAAGGATACTCCGAGATTATCGTGAATGACCGCAGATCTCGGGTCGAGTCGCAGGGCTTCCTCGTATTTCGCGACCGCGTCGGTGAAGCGCCCCTGCGCGGCGAGTACCATCGCCCATCCAACCCGGGGTCCGGCATAATCGGGTTTGATTCGAATCGTCTCCTGATAGGCAGCGACGGCCTCGTCGAGCCGATTTTGGGCGGCGAGCAGGACGCCCTTGTTGTTGAGCACGAAGGCATTGTCCGGTTCAGCCTCGAGGGCCAGGTCCAGTTTTTTCCACGCCTCGTCGTATCGACCCAGGCCGATCAACGCCGAGGCGTAGTTGTTATAGATCCCGCTGTAACTCGGGTCGGCGGCGATCGCCTTGTCGAGGTGCCCGATTGCTTCAGCATATTTCGCCTGACCGGTCAGCCATTCTCCGAGCGCGGCCTGTGTCTTTGCTTCGCCGGGCGCCGACTCGACCATGTGACGCATGAGCGTTTCGGTGTCCTTCCAGTGCGACAGGAAACGGTGCGTCGAGCCGGCTTCGGCGATGACGAGGGTGACGACCAGTGCCAGTGGAGCGACAAATCGCCAGTGCGAGCGCCGATCGGTGATCGGTCGATTCCACAGATGGGCCAGCGCGGCGCCTAGCAGGAGGAAAACTCCGATGCACGGAAGATAGGCAAATCGATTCGCCGGGCTGATGTCCGTGAAGCGAAGCACGTTCATCGTCGGCAGAATGGAAATAAGAAAGAACGCAAACCCGACCAGCAGGGCTCGTGTCCATCGCAGCGCAACGATGGCGGCGACCAACACCGCCATGGTCGTTAATACCGAAGCTACGATGACACCGTCATTCCATGACAGCGCCGGAGCGGGATAGAACGCGGCAATCGCGCCGGGCCGGATCAGCCGATGCAAGTAGAAGCTGACGTTGTAGCAAACCGTGTAAAACACCTCCGGGAGATTTTTCTGCGGCGGTGCGTGGACGCCGCCGGCTCGCTCCTGGGAAATGACGGTGATCACCGCCATCACGACAGAGATGACCAGGAATGGGGCGAGGCGCATCAATCGCTTAGCTGAGAATCCTCGAAGCGGCCAAACATCCAGCAAGGCCATCAGCAATGGCAGCACCAGGGTCGTGGGTTTGGAGAGCGTCGCGAGGGCGTAGAGAAGAATTGCTCCGACGTACCAACCCCTGCGAGGCCGGCGTGTGTTAATGACATACGCATTCAGCGCGGCCAAAGCGAAGAACGACGCCAGCACGGTCTTGCGCTCGGCGATCCAGACGACTGCTTCGGCGTTGAAGGGCTGCGCGGCGAAGAGGCAAGCCGTGACGCAGGCTGCGAGCGGGGCATTGAACAACTGCCACAACAGCAGAAAAAGGAGGAGGCTGTTCAGGGCATGCAGAATCAGGCTCGTGCGATGAAAGGGAAAATAATTCTGCGGCGTGCCGCCCAGGCAGGCGTCGAGGAGAAACGAGCACATCGTCACCGGCCGGTAGTATCCGCTGACGGTTTGAGGATTCAGGACGGAGCAGATGTAGTTCCATGCCGCTTGCCAGGAAGGGCTGTGGACGAGCGGGTTGTAGTCCAGATATTCGGCATCGTCGAAGGACATGGCCTTTGCCGAGAGGGCCGGCGCATCGGCGTAAATGGCGACGACCATGATGACGGCGGTGAACAAAAGAAACTTCGCCAAGTTGAATTGAAATGAGGCATGCCGCTCTACCTTCATTGAGGCTGGAGTCGAGATCGGCGTCGGCATCGGGCCATTTTAGGGTTTGTCCGGACGAGGTGATAGACGGGGTGAATCCGGCGGAAACGCTAACGAGATTTCTGCGAAGTGGGAACGACGCCTGCCATGCGCAAATGACGCCGCGCCGACTCCATGTTCGGCTGGAGGCGCAACGCCTCTTTGAAATGATTCACGGCCTGGTCGTATCGGCCCAGCGCGCCGAGGGCGACGCCCAGATTGTCGTGCGCAACGGCCAGACGCGGATCGAGTTCGAGCGCCTTTTGGTACTCGGCGACGGCCGGCTCAAATCGGCCGGACGCCGCGAGGATCATGCCCATCGCGCAATGGGCGGGGGGATAATTCGGTTTGATTTGCAAAGCGTCCTCGCACATCGCGATCGCGCCGGCGATGTTGCCTTCGCCGGCCAGAATGACGCTGAGATCGGCGAGCGTTTCGGGGGAGCGCTTCGACGAGAGGCGCAGCGCCTGTTCCAAATAGGGCTTGGCCTCGCGCTCGCGATGCTGCTCCATCAGGGCGAGGCCGAGATTGTTGATCGCGTTGGGGAAGTCCGGTTGATATTGTAGCGCCAAACGGAACTCCGCCTCCGCTTCGACCGGCCTGGCCAGCACCGTCAACAGAAATTCTCCATGAATGGAATGTGCGACGGCCGATTCCGGGGATTCCTTCAGCAAGAGAGCGATGAGCGAAGGGGTCGACGTCCAGGATTTCAGGTACTGATGCGCGAAAAACGTCTCTCCGCCCAGGAGGGCCAATCCGACGAGTGCGGCGGGCCATCGCCGCCAGGCCGACGCCGCGGCCGCCAACATCAACCAACAAGCCAGAGACGGCAGGTAGAAGTATCGATTGGCAACCGCCACGCTGGTAAAGGTTACCAGTCCCATGGTCGGAAGCAGACCGACGATGAAGATCAACGCGCCAGTCAGGGGTCCGCGCGATTTCCGCCAAACAACCGCGCACGCCAGCAGCCAGACGGCGATCGCGACGAGAGCGATGAGCATGGCTGGCTGTGCCCACGAGAAAAGGGGCGGCGACGGATAATAGGGCGACAGATGCGTCGGGCAGAAGAACTTCGAGATGTAAAACCAAAGTGAGTAGGACGCGACGAGTGGCCACGACGACAACGACTGGTGCGTCGGCATGCCGGCGCCGCCGGTGGACTGCTGGGAGATGAGCGTGATGAATCCGGCCAGACCGGCGAGGGCGAAGACGGGTATTTTTTCCAGGAGCGTGCGCCGGCTCAGTCGTCTTAGCGGCCAGAGATCCAGCAAAATCATGAAGATCGGCACTGGCACCGCGGTGGGTTTTGAAAGAATCGCCAGGAGGTAGAATCCCACGATCGCCAGGTAGCGCCCCGCCCCGCCGCGACGCGCAAAGGAAACATGGCAGATCATCGCCAGCAGCGAGAAACCCGTGGCCAGGAGCGTTTTTCGCTCCGAAAGCCATACCACGGATTCCGTCATCAACGGATGAGCGGCGAATAGCGCCGCCGCGCCGATCGCCGCGCCGGGCCAACTCACCAGGCCCATCAGCAGGATCATCAAAAGCAGGGCATTGATAGTGTGCAGAAGCAGGCTCGTTTCATGGTAGGCCCTCAAATCGTCGATCGTTCGGCAACGGGCAAAGTCCACCATCAGCGAAATCATCGCCAGCGGCTGGTAGTAGCCGGTGACCGTCGAAGGACGTCGGACCTCGGTCAGAAACGTCTTCGCGGATTCCCAGCCCGGGTGCTGCACGAGCGGGTTTCGCGTGACGTATTCGACGTCGTCGAGGAATTGGGCCTGCGAATGGAGGCTGGGCCCCTGCGCGACGGCCGACGCGGCGATGACGATAAGGGCTCCGATGACGCCGACGCGAGCACCGGCTCTATCAGGAGCGGGAGGCGATTGATCTGGGATCGGCGGCAAAACGGGGACTTTTTTGGAAACCGTCGATCGAGACCGGGTCATCGCGGCGCGCTCACGGGGTCCTGCGGGACGAGAAGATCGTCCGTGCGAATCCGCCAAGAGTATCCGCGCTCGAGCTGCGCGCCAAAAACCTCCGTTCCACTCGGCGATGCCGGGGGACCGAATCACGGGGCTCAAATTGGTTCGCGACGAGCGGATCGCTATTCCACGAGGAACACGCGAATGGGGCCGGCGAATTGGGTCGCCGCGCCGGTGATGCTTCGATCGGGGGCGAAGGTTCCGTTGCGGGTGTTGATGTTGTCGTAGACGAGGACGGCATTGGCGGTTCGATCGACGACGTAACCGGTTTGGTTCTTGTCGACGGCAATAGCCGTCAAATCGACGGCTCCCATGACCGTCAACGTCGAATCGATCGTGGTGCGGGAGGACGCGTTGAAGAAGGAGCTAGCCGCCAGCCGCGGAGCGCATGAATCGGGCCACGCGGACTTGTCGCAACAGGTGTTCGTTGCGGTGCTGGCGGGCCCGCAGGACTGGAACCCGCGATTTTGCAAAGGCCGGCGGTCACGCGTTGAGTATTACTGGAAGCGCGAGCAGATCGGCCGTTCGTGGACGGGCTATCGCGACGGTGCGGCCAAGCTGCTCACGTTGCGTACGACGATCGCATTAGTGCCGCCGACGCGATGGTCGATGCTGGTGCCCATCCCACCGGAGCGGGTGACGGCCAAGCACTTGCAGGAGTTCAACGACACCATCGTGCAAATCGGCGGGACCTTCGAGGCCACGGACCACGCGGTCCAGGAGAAATTTCACGCGAAGCACGGAGAATACGAGCGCGTGGCGGGGCCTTGAATCATCGCGGAAAAATGGGGCGGTTGGAAAAAGCGATGTAGCGATTCGCACGATGTTTTCGATGTTCGCTTCTAACATAATACAAAACATAAGATTAAGATCGCGACCTTTTTCTTTCCGAGGAGATGAGGAATTGGATGGAATAGGGAATAGTACTACGTGGTTGTAAATCAAATGTTACGATTGACAAGGATGATCCCTTTTTGGATAATCAATAAAGGCCCATCAGGAACCTAGGTAAGTTCGACCTGAAGACATAACAATGTCATTATTGTTTTGTGGATTTGGTGTCGTCTTGAATCGTTCCGTTGAGTGCGGTCGATTATTTTTCTCTCAAAGGAGTCTACCGTTATGACCATGAACCGATGCAGAAACCGTGCGTTCGTGATGATCTTGAGCGCTGCGTTCGTCCCTGTCCTCATGGGAGGATGCCCCACCACCCCGATGACCACGCTCCCGGCCCCGCCGGCGAGCGACACCACTCTATTTAACGGATCGCTGGCCACCACAGCGGGATCTGCCATTCCCGCCGCCCTCGCATGTCCCCCGCCCGCCGGTGGCGCTCGCGGCTTTGTTCAATCGTTCAACGCTGTGGCTGCCAAGCTCGTCACCGTTACCGTTACGGGGCCGACCGCTAACAGCCGGCCACAAATCCGGGTGACCGACATTTTAGGAAATCAAGTGGCGAACACCGGTACCACGCCCACCACCCAGACCAACACGACGACTTTTACGCCGGCGACATCAAATCTCTTCATTTTGGCAGTGAATGAATGTGCCAATGTGACCATCGGTAGTGTCTATTCCGTGCAGATCACCCAGGCGCCGTAGCGCAGGTCTGTAATTAGATCAATGTAGCGGCGGGCGAGATCCGTAGGACTCGCCCGCCGTTTTTTTTTCCGTCATTCAATAGGTTGTTTTGGTCTTTTGAGTTGGATTGAGGATGGTCATGCATTTGGCGCCGAGTAGCAAAAGGTCGCCGAAACGATGTTCGCTCGCTGGGTAGGACCCATGGGGTGGCATCCACGGTCGCGGGTATCTGTTCGACGTCCCTTTTGACGTCGAGCCGGCACAATCCGACAATATCGACCGAAAGGATAGCCCCATGCCTAAAACGATTTCCCTCCCCGTCTGCAGCCACAAGCCGCGACCCTACACCGGCCCAAGCAAGGCCGAGGTGCTGGCCCTGCGGCAGCAGTATCTCACGCCCGCGCTCATCACATACTACAAAGAGCCCTTCATGGCCGTCGAGGGGCACATGCAGTACCTCTGGGACGAGAAGGGGACGCGGTATCTCGATGCCTTTGCCGGGATCGTCACCGTCAGCGTCGGACATTGCCACCCCAAGGTCGTCGAGCGCGTCCGCGATCAAGTCGGTCTGCTTCAGCATACGACGACGATCTACATCCACCCGACCGTCGGGCAATACGGCAAGAAGCTCGCGGACCATATGCCGGGCGATCTCAAGGTGACGTATTTCACGAACAGCGGCAGCGAGGCGAACGATCTGGCCATCCTCACATCGCGGATGTACACCGGTTGTTTCGACGTCATCGCGCTGCGCAACGCCTACCATGGCGGATCGCAGTCGACGATGGGGCTGACGGCGCATTCGACGTGGAAGTATGCGACGCCGCACTCGTTCGGCGTGCACCACGGGATGCCAGGTTATTGTTATCGATGCCCGCTGGGTCTGACGTATCCGTCGTGCGACGTGAAGTGCGCGAAAGATATCGGCGAGTTGATCAAATTCACCACGCCGGGCAAGGTCGCGGCGTTCATCGCCGAGCCGATCATGGGCGTCGGCGGGGCGGTCACTCCCCCGAAAGAGTATTTCAAGATCGCATACGAGGAGGTGCACAAGGCGGGCGGCGTGTGCATTGCCGACGAGGTTCAGACCGGCTTCGGGCGGACGGGCACACACTTCTGGGGTTTTCAGAATTGGGACGTGATGCCGGACATGGTGTGCATGGCCAAGGGGATCGGCAACGGCACGGCGCTCGGCGCGGTGACGACGACGCCGACGATCGCCAAGGCCCTCGTCGGCAAGCTGCATTTCAACACGTTCGCTGGGAATCCCGTGCAGGCGACGTATGGCATGGCGACGCTGGACGTGATCGACAGCGAAGGGATTCAGGCGAACGCGCTGAAGGTCGGCACGCAACTCAAAGACGGGCTGACGGCGCTGATGGATAAGCACAAATTGATCGGCGAAGTGCGAGGAATGGGGCTGATGCTCGGCGTGGAACTCGTGAAGGATCGGCAATCGAAGGAACCGGCCGGCGCGGAGGCGGCGCAGGTTTTGGAAGAAGCGAAGTCGCGCGGACTGTTGCTTGGCAAGGGCGGCCTGCTCGGCAACGTGCTGCGCATCAAGCCGCCGATGTGCCTGACGAGCGCGGACGCGGAGTTCATGATTGGGTGTTTGGATGAGGTTTTCTCTATTATCAAGATGTGATAAAGGCTTTCCTGCGGAAGTCGACAACGATGAGCGATACTCTGGTTCGTATCAAACGTCTCGTTCTAACCGGGCAATATGCCTTCAGCCAGAAGGCCCGCGATGAGATGGAGTTGGACGGACTAACGGAATTAGACGTTGTTGAGTCCATCACGAACGCTGTGGCGATTTACAAGCGTCTTCGTTCAACGAGCTTCCGCCGAAGATCCCGAAAAGAATTCCTCTATGTCATCCAAAGCACGAATCTTGAAGGTATAATGATCTATACGAAAGGAAGGTTCGCGCACGAAACAGGCGTGGAAACGTTCTATTTCCTCGTGTCGTCAAAACGGGCGTTGTCATGAAACAACCAACGAGAATCCGACTCAAACGCTGTCCCACATGCGGCAGCGGGACCATCAAGCTCGTTCGGCGCGATTGGAAAGGAGAATTTCGAGGTAAGAAATACATTGTTCCGGCACTGGAATACCACGAGTGCCCCACATGCGGCGAGAAAGTTTACGACCCGGAAGCGATGAGAAAAATTGAATTGCACTCGCCGGCATTTCGGAAAAAGAGACCTCGTCGCAGGGCCAGCTAGACCGTTAAGCCGTAAGCGTGTCACAAAGGGACCTCGGTCATCATCCGCGGACGGCATCAAGGGCCCTTAGCAATGTCCGAACCCGGGCCGGAGAACCAGAACCTTTTTCAGCCCGACGGTGCGCCGGATTGGGACGCCGTCACCTTCGACGTTCTTTGTTCGCGCTGCGGGTACAACCTGCGGACGCTGACGCGGCCGAAGTGCACCGAGTGCGGGCTGGAGTTTGAGTGGCGCGAGGTCATCACCGCTAAGGCAAATGAGAGCGACTTTTTGTTTGAACATCAGTGGCGGCGACAGCCGATTCGCTCCTTTGTAAAGACGGTGTGGCGGTCTTTGCGGCCGAGGGCCTTCTGGTCGTCCGTTTCCATTCACCAGCCAGTGCGTCCGGGCGTGCTTTGGTTCTTGGTGCTCATCTCGCCCCTCGTCTTTTGGGGGTTAGTGATGGGAACGGCCCACGGTCTGACATACGCCAGCTCTTTTCGACTAGACCCACGGTCCTCACCCTTCGAGCGGTATCTGTACCGAGAGATTTGGCATATCGCGAGGACGTACTTCAATCTAACAATGAGATATCCCTCATGGGCATACGGATGGTGGATCTGGGTTCCGATTCTCGCGTCCGTTCTAATCATGTGGACAGCGACGATCGCGGTACTTTGTGGTCTTCGCCAGACACTGGCAAAATGTCGCGTCAGACCGGTGCAAATGCTTCGCGTTGCAGCGTACTCTGCGATGCCCGTCAGCATTTGCTGCGCCATTGCCTTGCTGGTGAATTTGTGGCTGTTTGGACAACTTCAGTATGACCATACGTTGCGACAAGGCCTCTTCATGCAACTGTCGGGCCCGTTGATCCTGCTCGCCATCACTTCGTTCTATTTGCACCGAGGTTTGAAGCATTATCTACGGCTGCCTCGCGCGGGGCGTGTCGCCATTGTAGCGGCGATCATCGGCATGCTCGCATTGTTCAACTATCTCGGCGCTTTCATAATGACCCCAATGGGTCTCGGTTGGTTTCCCGAAATCATGCCGTTTTCTTCCTAAACACATCAGAGCGAAACGCAAATTCGGACCCGCCCTTCATCCCCGAGCGCCTCAAAAAGTCGCCCGAAACAGTAGACCCCTCCGGGGCCATTTTATTACAATTGTCTCTGCTCCCAAGAGGAGCCAGGACCAAGCCATAGAATTCGAGGGGGGGGGTAGCTCTATTTCCAAGTCTGCATCCAGATCGACGAATCGCGCCCGCATCATCATCGCCCCGATCGCGCTGTTTTTCGCGGTCGGTGTGATGGTCGGCGCGGCCGCTTCTCGCCCCGCGATCGCCGGCACGCCTTCGTTCATGGGGCTGGGCCCATTGCCTTCCGGATCGAGCAGCTACGCTACGGGCGTTTCGGCGGATGGAACCCTCGTTGTGGGCAGTGCGTTGAATTCGGGTTTTCATTTTGAGCCGTTTCGTTGGACGGTTGGGGACGGCATGATCGGCCTGGGTTTTCTGACCGGCGGGAGCACCTCCGGCGCGGCGCAAGGCGCATCGGGGGATGGAACGGTCGTGGTCGGCACGAGCGATACGGGGTCGACGAATCAAGCGTTTCGATGGACCTCCGGCGACGGCATGGTCGGCCTGGGAACCCTTCCGGGCGGTAGCTTCAGCTTTGCGCAGGGAGTGTCCGCCGACGGCTCGGTCGTGGTCGGCGGCGCTGACGATGACACGTCGCAGTTTGCATTCCGCTGGACATCATCGGTCGGGATGGTCTCGCTGGGCACGCTGGACGGCGGGAGCTTCAGCTATGCCAACGCCGTATCGGGCGACGGCTCGGTCGTCGTGGGTTTCGGGGACTCACCTTTCAGCAAGGGAGAGGCGTTCCGCTGGACGGAACACGGCGGCATGGAAGATCTCGGCATGATCCGCGAAAAAAAGGAGGGCAACAGCCGGGCCACCGCCGTTTCCATGGACGGTCTTGTGATCGTCGGAGGCGGAGCGAGCGACGAAGTTGAAAGCGAGGCTTTCCGCTGGACGGAAGAGACCGGCACGGAGGGCCTGGGTCTGCTGCCGGGCGGCAACTTCAGCGAAGCCCGGGGCGTTTCGGGCGACGGCACGGTGATCGTGGGGATCGCGGCGAACGAGTTCAACGAGGATGAGGCGTTCTATTGGACTCTGGGCGGCGAAATGCGTCCGCTCCGCGAGATGCTTGTGACCGATTTTGGGATGGATTTGAGCGGATGGGTGCTTGAGTCCGCTCAAGGAATCTCGTCGGACGGGATGACGATTGTTGGAAACGGAATCAACCCGTCAGGACAGCCGGAAGCATGGATCGTACATCTGCCGGAACCGGCGAGTGCTTCATTGCTGCTAGGGGCCGGACTTCTCTTCGGCCGACGTCGGAGTCACGGCGTCAGATAGGCGTCCGTCCACATTTGCATATCGAGACCATTCACTTCGCTGTCGCCATTCATGTCGGCAATGCAGTCCTGCGGCGTGCCGGGGTTGAGTAGAATACTGACGAACGTCGGCAGGTCGGAATCATGCACGCCGCCGCCGTCGAAGTCGCCCGTGCCGTTGGCGATCGTCACTGTCGTCTTGGCGCACATCGCGCTGACGCAACCGCTCCCGATATTTCGTCCCCGCGCAAAATAACTGGTTGTAACGCCGGGGCTGACGATCGGGGACGCGCCGCCGGGCACGAGTATGCCGCCGCAACTGCCTTCGAACCAGTCGATCGTCTCGCCCGGGCCGGGCGTTGCCAAGAGCGTCGACGTTTGCCCGACGCAAATCCGGTCCGGCGTCGCCATCGGGCTGGTCGGGGTCGAGGCCCCCGCAGCGGTGACGGTGACTTTGGCGGTCGCCAGATCAAAGGCCGGCGAACCCACGTAACCGGGGAGGTTTGCGGCGCCGCTGTTGTCCGACCAGATGGGATAGTACGCGTCCGCATGAAAACAAATGCCCTGGTAATCGCCAAAGTCGAGACTGCTGCCGGCCGTGTTGGCATTGGAAACGCCGACGCTGGTTTGGATATTGGGCAGGATCGTCAGAGTCCCACCGACATAGGTGCCGATGGTGGACCAGTTCGCGGCGGTGTTGTTGGAAGCGCTGTTTCGACAGTCCATCCATGCGACGGCGAAATTGCCGGTGGTCTGGTCCATCGCGATCGACGGCAGAAACTGGCTCTTGCCGTTGCCCAGCGTGTCGTTGTTGACCCGAGTGAGCGCCGACCATGACGCCCCGGCATTGTCCGAGTACCGAAGATAGATTTCCGTGTCGTTGTTCTCGTTCACTGTTTCGTCGGTGTAAATCAAATAAACCCGCCCGTTATGCGCGCCGCCCGAGCGGTCCCAGGCCAGACCGGCCTCGGCGTCGATGGAGCGGCCGTTTTGCGCCGGGATATAGTCGAAGCCGCCGACGTTAGTGTTGGTGATGGTGACTCGACTTCCAAACGCGGAGGGACCCAGGCCATCCGGGTCGGTATTGCAGTAGATGGTGGTCGGGCCGGATCCGCCGCTGGCGCCCTGATAGGTGATCATCACTTGTCCAAGCGGTCCGACGGCGATGCCGCCATAGGTTCCGCTGGCGCTGGGCGGGCTGAATTGCGCGCTGAAGGCCCCGACGGAGCCCAGGCCGGTCACGCTCGCACCGCGCACGCGCATGGTGCCGCTGACGTTGTAGTCGACCCAGACGGATCCATCGTTGCCGCCCGTTCCCGGACCGACGGCGATGCTCGGTTGATCCACCGAGCCGGAAAAGCTCCCGATCTGCGTGAAGGAGACGCCGCCGTTGATGCTCAGTCCGACAATGACGGCGCTGACCGACGAATTAATATAGGTGACAAACAGATTACCGTAGTCATCCCAGGCCAATTGCCCGTCGCAACAGGCCGCGGCCATCCCGTCGCTGCCGGTGAGGAAGTTCCGCGTGGTCCACGTTGTGCCGCCGTTCGTGCTGTAGGCGCCAAACTCGGCGTTCGTCGTGAGGAGGACCGAACAGGCGAATAGCCGCATCGGATTGGTGGGGTCGATGGCGATGTTCGATTCGACTTCCTGGCCGGTTCGCCTGCTGATGTCGACGTTGGTCGCTGCGGAAAGATTCGTGCACTGTGCCGCGAGTCGGCCCGCGGGAAGCGCGATGACAAGGAACCCGCAAACCGAAAGCAAAACGGACCGACCATGATTCGACATGGAATTGCTGAACACTGATCCACCCTCCGATGATTGGTATTCCCCCAGTCAACGCGCAATGAGCGAACGTCGAAACGCGCGTGGAGAATTGTCCTAACCGAGCCACGTCGAGAGTATTGTCGGCTCTTGACCTCAGTGGCGAGTAATGGGACTGGCTCGTATTTTAATGTATTTTCACGCGGAAATACAGATGCCGTGGTCGGATTTCATACGACCACGTCTGATAGGCCATGGCGCGGACTGCATGGCAACACACATCTTAGAGGGCCGATGACAGATTACCGTGCGTATTCAACCGCGCGGACTTCGCGGAGGACGGTGACCTTCACCTCGCCGGGGTAGGTCATGTCCGCCTCGACCTTCTGGGCGATTTCGCGGGCGATGCGCATGGCGTTGGCGTCGTCGACGTTGTCGGCGTCGACGATGACGCGGACCTCGCGGCCGGCCTGGATGGCGTAGGCCTGCTTGACGCCGCCGAAGCCGGTGGCGATGCCTTCGAGCTGTTCCAGGCGCTTGATGTAGCGTTCCATCGATTCGCGGCGGCTGCCGGGTCGTGCGGCGCTGATGGCGTCGGCTGCGGCGACGAGCGGCGTATAGGGGCTGGTTGAAGGGACGTCGCCGTGGTGGCCGGCGATGGCGTTGAGCACTTCGGGGCGCTCGTTGAATTTGCGGCAGATCTCCTCGCCAATGGCCGGGTGGCCGCCCTCGACTTCGTGATCGACGGCCTTGCCAATGTCGTGAAGGAGGCCGCAGCGCCGGGCCAGCGCGCCGTCGAGACCGAGCTCGTCGGCCATGACCTGGCAGAGATAGGCGACTTCGATCGAGTGGCGGAGGACATTCTGCCCGTAGCTGGTGCGGAAGTGGAGCCGGCCGAGCAGGTCGATGATCTTTTTGTTGAGCCCCTGGACGTTGGCGTCGAGGGCGCCCTTCTTGCCGAGTTCGACGAGTTCCTTCTCCATATTGGCCTGGACTTCGAGGACGACCTCCTCGATGCGCGTCGGATGGATTCGGCCGTCGTGGATGAGCTTGTTCATCGCCTGCTTGGCGACTTCGCGCTTCACCGGGTCGAAGCTGGTCACTTCGATCACGCCGGGGGTATCGTCGACGATGATGTCGACGCCGGTGGCCTTTTCGAAGGCGCGGATGTTTCGGCCCTCGCGGCCGATGATCCGGCCTTTCATTTCATCCGACGGGATGTCGATCGTGCTGACGGTCGAGGCGGAGGTGTGACCGGCGGCGTAGCGCTGGATCGCCGTGACGACGATATCGCGCGAACGGTTTTCAGCTTCGTCCTGGGCCTCGGAGACCCGCTTGTCAATGATCTGGGCGCATTCGTGCTCGAGGTCCTGTTCCAGTTGGGCGAAGAGATGCTTCTTTGCGTCGTCCATGGAAAGCTGGGCGACGCGGAGCAACTCGTTGCGGCGTTTGGAGAGCAGTTCCTCGCTCTCCTGGACCTTCTTGTCGACTAGGGCCTGCCGTTCGCGGATCGTGGATTCCGCCTTTTCGATGTTTCGTTCCTTGATGCCGAGGGTTTCGAGTTTGCGCTCCAGTTGGTCTTCGCGTTTGTCGAGGCGTTTTTCCGCCTCGCGGATTTCATTGCGAGTGACGGACGACTGCTTATCGAATTCCTCCTGGCGAGCCAGGAAGGTCGCCTTGGCGTCGACCTCCGCTTTCATTTTGATTCGATGGGCCTCGTCCTGGGCTAACTGCTTGATCCTGGCCGCCTCTTGTTCGGCGGAGGATTTCTTGCCTTTGGCCACCAGCGCCAGGGCCGCGTAAACGCCCCCGCCGCCCGCCGCCAACGCCAAGAAGACAAAGAGTACGGTTAACCCGGTCGAGACCTGTGCGAGTATGGCAGGTCCCATGATTCCAGTCCTTTCTAACGACGAATTTCAACACACCCGTTTTCCAAACCAGGCGCTTGCCGGTCTTCGGCGGTCGGCGTCCCAGGGACGCCGAATCGCACCGAGCCCGACCCGCGCGGATTCACGCCAGCGATCGTTCGTCCGGTAAGTTGGGAAAACGGCGGTTCGAGAAAGGAAAAAGGCAAACAGCCCCGGTCCGATGACCGGTCAGGGCCCACGATGGTCGTCTATGATCGTGTCAACGAGTGATCCCAGTGATCCGAACTGTCGTGCTTTTGTACAACGGAAACCCTGGAACCATCCACATAAGGTCGCTTCGGCAGCCGACTTACGCCGCCGCCAAACCGACGCCATTAGGAATACTTTTTGTCGACACGACGACGACCGGCCCGCTGTCATGATCCTCGCGACAAGAGGATTCGGGACCGAAGTCCCGATGAAACCTCGATTCGCGGTCGATTCGTCAGATGCCTAAAACCCTTCAAGTGCCGCCGGCTCCTGTCGGGCTGCCTTGATGGCAGTCAGCGTGGCCCCGGGAATCGCATCGGGGCTCCCTAAGATGGGGACAAATACCCGTCGCGACCAAGAAGTTACGCCCGCGACAAAACCGGACGAGCCAATTATCTTAAAAAGGCCGTACCCATACGGCCTTGTTACGTTGGAGTATAAGCAGGCATCAAAACTCGTCAAGGAACGCCCTGACATGATTTTATGGAAGGTTTGAGGATGCGGCGGATCAGGAAGCAATGCGGCAGCGACCTTCGTATCAGTCGGAAGGATCGGATCCCCTTTTGGGGGGGTCTGTTCTTCTTGCTGGCCATTGGGCTGACCGTCGACCCGGCCCGCGGAGGGCCCGCGAGCCCGACCAGGAGCGATGCGCATGTCAGCGTCCAAGTCCTGGCCGACCGAACGGCGGTCGTCCCCGGCGAGCCGCTGCGGCTCCTGGTCTCGATGAAGCCTGACAAGGAGTGGCACGTCTATTGGCGGAGTCCCGGCGGGAGCACGGGTTTGCCTACGGCATTTGAATGGTCCGGCCCGGCGGGCGTCGAGTTCGGGCGAACACAGTTTCCGAATCCCACTACACACTTCGACACGGATCTCAAGGAAACGTCATTTATCCTGGAGGACGAATCGCTCTTCGTGACACCGGTCCGGGTCCCGGATGCACTGGAGTCCGGCAAGGACGCGGTCTTTAAGGTCGCCGTTTCGTATTTGACGTGCAAAAAGGAGTGCATCCCCGGCAACGTCGAGCTTTCTTTGTCGTTGCCGGTCGCGGCGAAAGGTTCAAAGAGCGAGCCCGCGAACGTCGACGAATTCAAGCGCGCGCAGCGACATTTCCCCGAGCCGGTCGAAAAGGCCGAGCACGTCAAACTCTCCGGCCGCACGGACAAGACGACTGCGAAACCCGGCGAGAAGTTCAACGCATTCGTGTCCGCCGAATTGGCGGCGGGTCATCACATGCAGTCGAACAAACCAGCGGACAAGGACTACATCCCCGCGATGTTCTTCCTGGAACCGACGGATGGATTTGAATTCGGGGAGATCGAGTATCCGCCGGGCCACGAGCGAAACGACAAGCTGCTCGGCAAGATGAGCGAGTACAGCGGGAAGTTTGAGTTGAAGATTCCCGTCACGGTCGATGAAAAAGCCGACAAGTCGCCGCGTTGGATTCGCGGCGTCTTTCAATATCAGATCTGTAACGACTCCGGCACCTGCTACCCGCCGCAGTTTATTGAAGTATCGATTCCCGTGCAGATGGAAGGCGGGGCGGCGCCAAAAACGGGGGCTGGGGGTCAGGGGCCGGGGACTGGTGCGCCTGCCAAAGCCAATAGTGATCTGCCGGCGCAAGAAGCACATGGTTCATCGGCGTCGGCAAACGGCGGCACGAGTTCGTCGAACATCTTTATTCGCTTTCAGGATTGGCTGCTTCAATTCGGGTATTGGGGAGCGATTCTGACGGCGTTCATCGGCGGCATGATTCTGAATCTGATGCCCTGCGTCCTGCCGGTGATCTCGCTCAAGGTCCTGTCTTTTGTCCGTCAGGCACACGAACATCGTGCCCGGGTCTTCTGGCTCGGCATGACCTACTCAGCCGGCATTCTCGTTTTCTTCGGGGCGATCGCGCTGACCTACATGCTGACCGACCGAAAGATCGGCTGGGGCGAGCAATTTCAACGGCCGCACGTGAACATCGGGCTCGCCGCGCTGGTGACGGCATTTGCGTTGAGCCTCTTCGGCGTTTTCGCGGTGTTCACGCCGCGCGTCATCAACAAACTGGGCGAAAAGGCCGAGGGCGAAGGATATCTCTCCGCGTTCACGACCGGTCTGCTGGCGACGCTGCTGGGCACGGCCTGCACCGCGCCGTTTCTCAGTGCGGCGATCGGCGCGGCCAGCCGATTTTCATCGCCCGCGCAAGGCGCGAGCATCTTCCTCGCGGTCGGCGTCGGCATGGCGCTGCCCTTCGTCTTTCTCGCCGCCAATCCCGGTTGGCTGCGTTTCATTCCCAAGCCGGGTCCGTGGATGGGCGCCTTCGAGGCGGTGATGGGATTTTTCCTCCTCGCCACGGTGATCTGGCTGCTCAACCCGCTTCGCGACCAGATCGGCGACTATGGGCTGCTGCTCACGCTCATCTTCCTGTTGGCCGTTTCCATCGCCGTCTGGATCAAGGGCAAGATCGAGTTCGGTGCCTCCTTCGGAAAAAAAGTACGGCTCTACGGGCTTGCGCTGCTGATCCTCGTGCTTGGATGGATTCTGCCGTTTCGCGTGATGTCCACCATTCCCCGGCTCGTGAGGGAACAAAACCAATCGCAGGAACTGATCGCCGACGGCGAGCTTTATCGCGAGATGGGCGCGACCGGCGACGTGAAGGTGCGCAAGCTGGATTGGGCCGGCGGAATTCCCTGGCAGCACTACAAACGCGAGCGGGCGCTTCGCGACGTGCGCAACGGCTATACCGTTTTTGTTGACTATACGGCGAGCTGGTGCGCGAATTGCAAGATCAACAAGAAAACGTCCATCGAAGATGCGGACGTCGTCGCGCTCATGAAGAAGAACGATGTCATCCCTTACGAAGCCGACTACACGAACAGGATCCCCGAGATCAAAGAAGACCTGGATCACTTCCAACGGGCCGGCGTGCCGCTTTATCTCGTCTATCCCGCGAATGACCCCAATCACCCCATCGTTCTGCCGGAGATTCTTACGCCGGGCATTCTGAAGGACGCCATCGAGCGCGCCGGGCCGAGCCGGGTGCAGGTGGCGGCGAATCCTTAAAACCAATGGGAAATCTCACGCAGAGGCGTGGAGACACGGAGAATTCTGATTTTCACATCGCTGCGCCTCCGCGTCTCCGCGTGAGATTTTGACTTTTTGCATTTTTGGCGTTTACTAGCCGCACGATGTCCTTCAACCGTGCTGAAATTGTTGACAAGAACTTCGTCGCGCTGCTCAAGGATTGGCCGGAAAAAGCCGGCGGCGGGGCCGAGTTGGACGCGCCCGTTGGGCCGGACGCTTCGCTGACGGGCCGCGATCTCGTCGAACTCTTTGAATCGCAGATGGCGGCTCGGCATCTGGACCTGATCGCCCGCGAGCTTCGAGCGAGGAATGCCGCCTTCTACACCATCGGCTCGGCCGGTCATGAGGGCAACGCAATGGTGGCGCGATTGGCGCGACACACGGATCCCGCGTTTCTGCACTATCGCAGCGGGGCGTTCATGGTCGAGCGGGCGCGCAAGGTGCCCGGCATCGACCTGATCTACGACACCGTCCTGTCGCAGGCGGCCAGCGCGGACGATCCGATTGCCGGCGGTCGGCACAAGGTCTGGGGCAGCGTGCCGCTTTGGGTGCTGCCGCAGACGAGCACGATCGCCAGCCAGTTGCCCAAGGCGGTCGGGACGGCGATCGGGATTCATCGCGCGCGGCACCTCGGCGTGAAGATGCCGATTCCCGAGGACAGCATCGCCATTTGCAGTTTCGGCGACGCAAGCACCAATCATTCGACGGCGCAGGGAGCGTTCAACGCGGCGGCGTGGGCGGCGTTTCAGAAGTTGCCGTGCCCGATCTTGTTTGTCTGCGAGGACAACGGCATCGGCATTTCGGTGCGGACGCCGCCGGGCTGGGTGGAGGCGAACTTCTCAAGCCGGCCGGGCCTGGCGTATTTCCAGACGACCGGGCTCGATCTCGTCGAAGGGTACGGCGTCGTCGCCGAGGCGGTTGAATACTGCCGCACGCATCGCGCGCCGGTCTTTTTGCACCTGCGAGTGGTGCGGATGCTCGGTCACGCGGGGACGGACTTCGAGCCGGCGTATCACACGCTTGACGAAATCGCCGCCGCCGAGGCGCTCGATCCCCTGGTGCAATCGGCCAGGCTCGTGCTTCATGCGGGGCTGATGACGGCGGAAGAGGCTCTGGCCAAATATGAGAAGCTGCGGACAAGAGTGAAGGCGGCGGCGGACAAGGTCGTGACGTTGCCCCGTCTGTCATCGGCGGACGAGATCATGGCGCCGCTCGCGCCGTATCACGCCGATCAAGTCAACCGGGAGGCCGTGCGCACCGTCGATCCTGCGAAGCGTGTTGAAGTCTTCGGCGGTGAGGACAAGCTGCCGGAAAAGCTTGAGCCGCGGCATCTGGCCGTGCAGATCAACGCCGCGCTGCACGATCTCATGGCCAAGTACACGGAGATGGTCGTCTTTGGCGAAGACGTCGGCTTCAAGGGCGGCGTCTATTATGTGACCGCCGGGCTTCATAAGAAATTCAAAGCGGCCCGCTGCTTTAACACGCTGCTCGACGAGCAGACGATCTTTGGCCTTGCCCAGGGCTTCGCGAACATGGGGCTGCTGCCGTTTCCGGAGATTCAGTATCTCGCATACTTTCACAATGCCTGCGACCAGATTCGCGGCGAGGCGTGTTCGCTTCAATTTTTTTCGAAGAATCAGTTTCGCAACCCCATGGTCGTGCGGATTGCGTCGCTTTCGTATCAGAAGGGGTTCGGCGGGCATTTTCACAATGACAACAGCATTGCCGCCCTGCGCGATATACCGGGGCTGATCCTCTCGTGTCCTTCGCGCGGAGATGATGCGGCGATGATGATCCGGACGTGCGCGGCCCTGGCGAAGGTCGACGGGCGCGTCGTCGCGTTTCTCGAACCGATCGCGCTGTACATGACGAAAGATCTGTACGCCGATGGCGACGGTCAATGGCAGTTCGGCTATCCCACGCCGGATCAGGCCATCCCGTTCGGCGAGGGGCGCGTTTATCACGAAGAGGCGCGAGACCTCGCCATCATCACTTTTGGAAACGGTGTGCCGATGTCGCTGCGGGCGGCGAAGGCCTTGCGAGAGAAACACCATATCTCGGCTCGCGTCCTCGATCTGCGCTGGCTGAGCCCGCTCAACACGGACCTGATCGCCAGACACGCGAGCGAGTGCGGCAAAGCGCTCGTGGTCGATGAAGGGCGTCGCTCCGGCGGCGTGGGCGAGGGGATCGTCACGGCGATCGTCGAGAAATGTGAATCGTTCATTCCAATCAGCCGCGTCGTCGGGGAGGATACGTACATCCCGCTCGGCCCGGCGGCGAATCTGGTTCTGCCGCAGGACGCGGATATCGTCGAGGCTGCGCGGAAGCTCGCAGCTCATTAGCCTCAGTAAGGCCGTAGCACGGTCGATTCAACCCCACCTGCCCGGAGTTATGTCGTCGGGGATTCGCGGAACGTGGCGCCGAAAGCAGCCGTCACGCCGGAGTCGGGTTCGGCGGACTGCGATGCGGCGGCGGCCGAATCCTCGCCGTTATCCGGAGTGAATTCGGGGACGATCTCGCCGAGGCGCGCCTTGAGCTGATCCTCGCTTAATTCATCAGCGACGGCGACCAGGGCATCGATGGAGCGGCAGACTCGCGGCCAGTCTTCCTGGCGATTGCGCCAGACGTAAATTTTTTCGTGCTGGGTCGGACCCATGTCTTCGCCGAGGACGGAGAGTTCCTCGTACAGCTTTTCGCCCGGGCGGACGCCGGTGTAGACGATCTCGATGTCCTCGCCGGGTCGCAGACCGGAGAGGGTAATCATTTCGCGGGCGAGGTCGACAATCTTGACCGGCTCGCCCATGTCGAGGACGAAGATGTCGCCGTCGTTGCCCATGACGCCGGCCTGGAGGACGAGCTGGGTCGCCTCGGGGATGGTCATGAAGTAGCGGGTCATCGCGGGGTCGGTGACGGTCACGGGGCCACCGGCGGCGATCTGCTTGGCGAAGATCGGGACGACGCTGCCGGAGGAGCCGAGGACGTTTCCGAAGCGAACGGTCATGAACTGGGTCTCGGCGCCCTGGCGAAGCTGCTGGATGTACATCTCCGCGACGCGCTTGGTGCAGCCCATGACACTGGTGGGGTTGACCGCCTTGTCGGTGGAGATCATGACGAATCGGTGGACGCCGGCGCGCTTGGCGGCATCGGCGACGGTTTTGGTGCCGAGGATGTTGTTCTTGATGGCCTCGCCAACGTTGGATTCCATCAGCGGGACGTGCTTATGCGCGGCGGCGTGAAAGATGACGGCGGGTTTTTCCGACGTGAAGATCGCGTCGACGCGCTTGGCGTCGCAGATGTCGGCGACGTAACCGGCGCGTTTCACGTCGGGGGCGAGCAGGGCCAGCTCACGGTCGATCTCGAAGAGGTTGTTCTCCGCCTGTTCGACGAGAACGAGCCGCGCGGGCTGGAAGCGGAGGACCTGGCGGCAAATTTCCGAACCGATCGAGCCGCCGGCGCCGGTCACGACGACGCGCTGCCCGCGGAGGTATTCGCTGATCTTGGCTTCGTCGAGCTTGACCTGTTCACGTCCGAGCAAGTCCTTGATGTCCACGTCGCGAATCTGGGAGACGGTGACACGGCCTTCGATGACGGCCTCCATCGCGGGGATGGTTCGGAAGCGGACGTTGAGGCCCTGAAGCTGTTCGACGATCTGGCGCAGTTTCTTTTGCGGCGCGGTCGGCATGGCGATCAGGATTTCCTCCACCTGCTCGCGCTTGCAGACCGAGCGAATGTCGTCGATTCGTCCCAGGACCGAGACGCCGTGAATCCGAGCGCCGTGCTTCGTCGTGTCGTCATCGAGGAAGCCGACGACGCGGTACCGTTCAACGGGCATCCGGAGGATTTCGCGGAGCAGGGCTTCGCCGGTGTCGCCGGCCCCGACGATGAGGCAAGGTCGATGTCCGGCGAGGACCACCGGCCGCATTTCTTCGTGATACAGGCGAACAACCAGGCGCGCGCCGCAGATGACGGCGATGGTCATTCCCAGGTCGAGGAGAAAAGTTGCCTGGGGAAAGATGATCGGCCGCAACCGACCGAATTCGGCATCGAAGGTTTCAGAATCGAGAAAGCCGGGCGAGACCTGCTTGATGGCAAAAAACGCGACCACGAAAATGAACGTGCTGATGTAGCTGGCTTTGACGACCGACAAGAGGTCGCGCATGCCCACGTAGCGCCAGGAGCCGCGAAACAATTTCATTCGCCAGAACACGAGCGTCTTGATTGCGACGACGAGCGGCAACAGGGGGAGAAAAAACGGCTGGAACCAGAACGAAAACCCCTTGAAGTTATAGAGCAGGCCCAGCGCCAGGAACCACGCGAACGCGAAGAGAATCAGGTGGGAAAGGAAGACGAGCGCGTTGCGATGTCGCAACACGCCCCTGGGGAGCTTCGATCGTGTGGTCCGCGCATTGATCGGCATCGTATCGTCCGCGAGCCGGATTCGGCCCGCTCCCTCAGCTTATCCACCCAAGATCCGTCGTCCCCCACCACCATCTCCGAGGCCGACGACCGGAGGGTTGTTCCCCAAGGCGATGCGGCCGCCGAACTTCCGTTCCGGATTACGGCTGCGTCGTCGTCGGCGCCGCCATCAGCAGATCGCGGAATTTTTTGCAGACTGATTCTTCGTCGGGGCTTCCCGGATGTTGGATACTGACCTCGACCGCGGCCAGCGACGTCGAGCGATCTCCGTTCAGCCATGAATAATAGGCCAGGATCATGTTGGGTGCCGGCCGATCCCCGAGGGACTTTGCCCAGATGTTGACGGCATTCAGCGTCCGTTCAAAATCGCGGCGGTTGGGATAGAATGCGTTCACATCCAACCGCATGTCATCCAGCGTCCGAGCCCGGCCGATCGCCGTCATGAGTCGGAAATAGGCCTGGTTGATATCCATATTTTGATACGCCGCCATGGCGCCCGCGACATGGGGCCGGGCGTCCTTGTAATTCAAGTCGGCGTCGATATCGAAGTAGCTTGCGGCCCGAATAAAGTCCCCCTGGCGAAAGAACTTCAGCCCTTTTTCGAAATATTCATCCGAACGGTGTTCGTGCCGATTGCCAAGGATGCGGTCAATCTTCTTGTTCTCGGCGGTCGGGGCCGTAAGGCTCGGCGACTCCGCGGGCGCCTCGGGGCTCGTCGGAGAAACAATCAGATTACGCCCGAGGGATGACACACTCTTGACCGCCAGCGCCGATCGCGGGGACAGCAGATTGCGCTTGTCCAGGATATCGCGGATGGGGTTGTCCAGTTGGGTGAGGTCTCGTTCGGTCCTTTCCGGTCGAAACGATCTGAGGATCATGTCCAGTTGCTCGCTTCGCGTTCGCATGCCGGTAAATCTGGATTGTTGAAAGGTTCCGAGGCGAGTCCGCGAATAATCGGCCGCTCCGGAAAAGTCCGCGTTTTGGCGAATGGCCCGCATCCGGTCCAGGCTGCGATTTCGCCTTAACTCTCGCGCTCCGCCCTCTTGAGAAAAAGCGAAGGAGGCACAGCCCAGTACCCACAGGGCCGTCATCGCCAAAATCGATCGCGGACCGCGCATCAAATCGCCTCCAAGTCCAAAATTGAGAATATGTTATGATATCGATCGTTTCGGCGAGGGTCAACACGAACGCACGGCGGACCATTCGTGGCGTGCCGACCCGTTCGGTCGTTTTGGCTCACTGGCGCCCCGCCGAATGGTTGAATTGGGCTTTGGCTTGGGTATGCCCCGAATCTCATTATTATCGATCTCGCTTGCCGCAAAGTGCCGGCTCCTTTTTGGCCTGGCGGTCCTGCTCATTATTGCATCGACCCTTTTTGTCCCGTGGTTGCGAATGCGCGACTTGGCGCATGAAACAAACATCCAGACCGCTCGTCTGATCGGACGCCTGGCGGTCGCCCGCAGCGATCTTGGCAGCGGGAATTGGGAGCCCAAACAACGTGCCCTCGAGGCATGGTGGCCCGTGGGGACACAGGAATACGGCATTCATAGCCCCGTTCCACAGTTGATCGCTTTATCGGACCCTTCCGACCCCAAGCCTCCGCCCTGGGCCGACGAACATTTAAGCCGCGGTATCACGGAGCTGGTGCGCAAACCCGGCCTATCCGAGGCCACGCCCGCCATCGAATCGATAGGCGACCAGATCGTTTATCGCGTCGTGCTTCCGGTGCGATCGGTCGGGGGGAAATATCCCCTGGGAACGCTGCTGGGCGTGGTATCCGTTAACTACTCCGCGCCGAATGCCCGCGTCGAGTTGTTGATCAATCTTGGACTGAGCCTCATGGCCGGCGCCCTCGCGGGCATCCTTGCCGTCCTCGTATTTTACCTTATTACGCAAAAACTGATCCTCTCGCCGGTCCGGGAGTTGACGCGAGTTTCCGAGAGCGTTTCCCTGGGCGATCACGGCGTGCGGAGCCAGATTGCGACCGGTGACGAATTTGAAGAGCTGGCTCGCGCGTTCAACGCGATGCTGTCACACCTGCAAACTTCCGAAAACGAACTGAAGACGATCAATCGCAGCCTCGATACTCGGCTCGGCGAGTTGGCGGAGCGCAACGTCGCCCTTTTCGAGGCCAACAAGATCAAGAGCCAATTTCTCGCGAACGTCAGCCACGAATTGCGAACGCCGTTGACGTCGATCATCGGATTCGCCGAGTTGCTTCGAGAGGCCGCCAGCGCCGAGGGTGGCCGGATGCATCGCTACTCCGAAAACATCATGTCCAGCGGCCGGCTCCTTCTGGGCATCATCAACGATCTTCTCGATCTGGCGAAGATCGAGGCCGGCAAGCTCGAACTTCATGTCGGACCGGTGGACCTCCTTGAAATGGCCCGTAATCTGATCGATTTCATGCGTCCCCTCGCTGACAAGAAGAGTCTGCAACTCGTCGCCACGCTGCCGGAAGAATTGCCCGCGGTCATCTCCGACGCCGGCCGAATTCAGCAAATCCTGTACAACCTTCTGTCCAACGCCGTAAAGTTCACGCCCGACGGGGGTCTGGTCGAACTAAAAGTCATCCAGCCCGATGGCGGGCACGTCTCCATCGCCGTCCGCGACACGGGCATCGGCATTCCCGAAAAGGACCTGGCCGATGTCTTCGAGAAATTCCGCCAGCTCGACGGCTCAGTCACCCGCGAGCACAGCGGGACCGGCCTGGGTCTGGCCATCAGCAAGGAACTGGTCACGATGCTCGGCGGGACCATTCAGGTCGCCAGCGAACTCGAAAAGGGCTCGACGTTTTCGGTGACCCTTCCGATCGACGCGCAACTGGAAGATCACACGACCAAAGCCCACGAGGTCCGCTTGACGTCGTGAAGCGAGAATGGCGAATAGCGAATGGCGAATAGCAAAAACGAGCCTCCGCGCCGCCGTCAAAAATGGGCGAGATTCCTGTTTGTGTTGTTTGGACTCCTGGCGGCACCGGTTATCGCCGAGGTGATCGTCCGCGTCGGCCATCTGGCGCCGCCGGTATTTGCGTCGCGACGATTTGAACCCAAGGGCGTTCCCTTCACCTTCACCCGCGAGGGTTCGATTCCACTGCCGGTCTATCAACCCAACGTCACTTTTTCGTCCGTTTACGATCCCGCCGGCGACGAGCGCGGCTACCTAAAACCGGATGGACGGGTCACTTATCGAATTAACGAGCTTGGCTTTCGAGGAGGTTCGCTCGCCGTCGAAAAACCGGCAGGGGCCCTGCGCGTCGTCTGTCTTGGGGATTCCATGACCTTTGGCGAGGGGGTCCGGGAATCCGATACCTACCCTTCGGTCCTCGAAAAATTGTTGAAATCAGCCAGGCCCGGCCGGACGGTGCAGGTCATCAATGCCGGCGTGCAGGGTTACGGCACGCGCGAGGAGGCTGCGCTCTTTTTTGCACGATGCGAAAAACTCAGGCCGGACATCGTCACGCTCGGATTTTTTCTGAACGACGCCACCGACTTCGGCGAGACGGTTCGTCAGAACGACGAACGGACGCGCGACCGGCCGCTGTCGGGACTTGCGAAATACTCGAAAATCTGGGAGATGATCGAACGCCGCCGGCGGGCCACCGCGCTTCAGGAAACCTATTTTGAAACGACCCGCCGGTCCTTTGACGGCGCAAACTGGCCGGTCGCCAAGCAGCTCCTGGCCCTGTTGCAGGCGCAATCGAAAAAAGACGGATTTCGGTTTGTTGTCGTCTTGTTTCCGGTGTTCTGGAATCTCGACGGCGACTATCCCTTTGACGATCTGCATACGCGGATCGCCGCCGCGTGCCAGGAGGCGGGGTGCGAGTTTGTCGATCTGCTCCCCGTCTTTCAAGGCCGGAAGTCCGAGTCGTTGTGGGTCCACCCGACGGACCAGCACCCCAATGAGATCGCGCACGATCTGGCCGCCCGGCGGATAGCCGAAATGTTGCTTCGTCGAAAATCCTGATCGCGCAGAAAACGCCGAACGCGATCGCATTCCGCGCAATTCCTGGCGCGATCTTCCCTCAAGGGCCGATAGCACCGCGCCAATGACGTGCGGTCCGGTCCGATCGCGCAAGAAAATCTTTTGAGCCCGGTTCCAGATTATAGCCTCCCCACCGGCCGCGCGACCGATGTTTATCGGTACCTCTCGCGCGGCGGGAAAGTCGCGCAAAACCGTCTTGAAAAGTTCCGGTTGACGTCGAATCAGGGATGTATAATTAAGTGACTCCCCTGATCTGTTAGGAGCCGGTCATGGCCTCATTCGACCTTCGACGGATTCTTGCGGGCTGGGACTACGAACCCAACCAGATCACCGTGCGCAAAATCACCGGCGACGACGGTTCGGTGAAAATCCAGATGCGCCTCGACCTCGGCCTGCTTCAGATGGAAGTCAGCGGTCGGCCCGACGGCGCCCGGCCGCACGGCTGCGAGTCCTTGCTGGCGTATCACGAACGCCGCCTCGAACAACATAACGAACGTAACGGCACCGAGCTGGGTTACGAACTCGCGCCGGCCGAATGCCAGGCCCTCCGCGAAGAATCGGTGCAGTACTACCACCGCTATCTCGCCGAGTTTGTATTGGAAGATTTTGAAGGCGTCGAACGCGACACCGCCCGCAACATCCGCGTGCTCGATCTGTGCCGCGAACATGCCCAGGAAGACGGCGACCGGATGGTCCTTGAACAGTATCGCCCGTACTTGATCATGATGAACACCCGCGCCCAGGTCCATCTGTCGCTGCGCAAAGGGGCGTTCAAGACGGCCCTGGCCCGCGTCAACGCCGGTCTGACGATGATCGAGGAACTCTTCGCCGATTCCGGTCAGGAAGATTCGTTCGAGGAATCGACGGAAGTGTCGATTCTGATGGCCCTGCGAAATGAAATCGCCGCGCGGCTTCCGGCCGATCCGCTTCAAAAGCTCGAAGTGGAGCTGCAAAAGGCGGTGGCCGAAGAGCGCTATGAAGACGCCGCCGTCCTGCGAAACCGCATGGAGGCGATGCGCGCCCGGCAGTCCGCTCCGACGCCGCGCCGACGCAAGAAATAAGACATTCGCCGATTCATTTCGGCCGCTACCTGAAAGCCCCCGGCAAGCTTGCCGGGGGCTTTACTTTGCGCCGCTTGCACGCATCGTCACCGAACCGCAAAATCGGCGGTGGAGGTTCCCCATGAGCGACGCCGACACCACGATCAAAGACCTTCGAGAGACCGTCCGCCGCTTCGTGGATGACCGGGATTGGAATCAATTTCACGATCCCAAGAATCTGTCGATGGCCATCGCCACGGAGGCGGCGGAACTGATGGAGCATTTTCGCTGGCTGAGCTGTTCGCAGGCGCGCGAACTGCGGAACTCGCCGGACGATTTTCAGCAGGTTCGGGAGGAAATCGCCGACGTTCTCTGCTTCACGCTTTCCTTCGCCAACGCGATGGAGATTGATCTGGCGACGGCGCTGCGCGAGAAGATGGTCAAGAACGCGGCGAAGTATCCCGCCGATCGCTTTCGCGGCCGGTTTCGCTGATCCTTATTGGAGCGATTCCCGGGTGAATGGATGATCGAGCGCAATTCGATGGCGCCGCGCCGCTTCTGACGGGCGCGGTTCGGATCGGTGACGGATGGCGCCGCGCCGCTTTCTGACGGGCGCGGTTCGGATCGGTGACGGATCCGGGAAGCGTTCTAGTCCAATGTGAGATCAACCTGGCGAATCTTCTCGTCCCGGGAGGCCAGAAAGAAGACGGATTTCTTCAGGAGTTCCTCCGGGGCGGGTCCTTTTCGGCCCCGCGAAGCAAACTCCTTGATCGGCATCAGGACGCAAAGAAACTCCGCCTCGGCGGTACGATCGTTTTTCGAAGAATTTCGGTTCGCATAGGCGAAGGCGATTCCCAGGTGTTTGAGCCGGGGCGATTTCGCCGAGCTTTCCGACGAGCGCCGGGCGAGCGCCGGAAGAACGATTCGTCGAAGAAACTCGGCCGCTCGTTGTTCGGCGGTGGTCATCCCCAGGAGGGAGTCGTCGAATTGGACCTCTGAATAGACCGCGCCCAACAGCAGGGCCGGCTGACCGAGGTAACTCGCGAGATGGGCGGGCAGGGCCTCGGGTTTCGCGGCGTTCCCGCATTTCAGGTAGGCGTCAAAATCGAAAATTCCGAGGTACCTGACAATATCGTCGCGAAGGGCGACGACGGGCGTCGGCACGGGCACGTCGAGATCGCGGAAATGCCGCAGCACCTCGTCTTTACCGATGGTGAATTCCCTGGCGTCGAAAGGCCGGCCGGGGTCGACTTCGGCGAGGCGCTTGGACAGGAGCGCCGACGTCATTTTCGTGCGCTGGAGGCTGAATTCAAAACCGTTGAGAACGTCCTCGATCGCCGGCAACTCGCGAAGCTCTTCCTTCAAATCGCTCTGGGCCACTTCTTGTTCGCGCCGTTGCCGCTCCGCTTCTTCGACGGCGCTCTTCTCGGCTTCCCGAATCGCCCGCTCCTTTTCCTCGGCCTCGGCACGGGCCAGGGCTTCCGCTTCGCGTCTCGCTCGTTCGGCGTCTTCCTGTCGCCGTTTTTTCTCCATCGCCTGTGCGACCAGGTCGGGGCTGACTAAGCGGCCATCGACGACGACGTAGCCTTGCTTGAGCTTCTGCCGATAATCGTTCTCGGCCGAGCTCAGCTCTTTCCTGACGGCCACCAGTTTGTCGAGCAACAGCTCGCGTTTGAGCGGGTCAAGCAGAGTGGAACGTTCGATTTCCGATTCCGCCTTTGACAGAACGCCGCCGATACCCTGATACGAAAAAGATTTGGCCTGGTTGCGCGCCTCGGCGATTTGAACGAGTGACAAGTGCTCGAGCCGTGAGTTTTCTTCCTTCTTGCTCTGGCTCGACCAGTATCCGTAAAAGCTAATTCCCCCCGCGGCGATAATGGCGACGATCAGCGCGGCGAAGGAGAGACGGACCATTCCGGTGGATGGGCCGATTTCGATGGCCTCGAGGCTGTCCGCCGGTGTTTTTCTACTCTTGACGTACTTCACCTTCGCCCGGCACATGGGGCATCGATATTTGGTTTCGGGCTTGGGCATGGAAATGCGGATCAATATCCCGCATCGATGGCAGGGGAACTCATAGCCCATGGGGAGCGACCTTTCATCCGAAAGCGGACCGCTCATATGGCGACCCCGAAACGGTGACGAGCGAGGGATGAACGCCAAGGACACCCGCTCGGTGGGCGGCGACACCTCCTAAGTATACGCTTCGGCAAGCTGTCGGAAAACCGCCCGACCCTTGCCGCCGCTTCGGACCCGCGATAGCGTGATGGGATCATGCCGGTCATCGGACACGGAATCGATCTCGTGGAGACGGCGCGCGTCGAGAAGGTCTGGCGCGATCATCCGGATCGTTTTCTCGATCGAATTCTCACAAAGGGCGAGCGGGCTTATTGCGAGCGGCACAAGAACCCATTGCCGCACATCGCCGGCCGATTCGCCGCCAAGGAGGCGATCCTCAAGGTCCTCGGCACCGGGTGGCGGGGACAGATCGCCTGGACGGACATCGATATCGTCAACGATGAAGCCGGTCAGCCGCACGTCCAACTGAGCGGCCATACGGCCGAGATTGCCGCGAAGATGGGCATCGGACGAATCTTGCTGTCGATTACCCACGCGGAGCATTACGCCGCCGCCAGCGCGATCGGGCTGAGCGAGTAAAATGAAAGCCCCGGGCAAGCTTGCCCGGGGCTTTATGGAATGAACGTATCCCTATCGACCCGAGCGCCTTAGCATTGGCGTCGCTTCCTGCGGATTGCGAAGAGCGCTGCCGGCAGCATCATCGCCAGCGTGCCGGGTTCGGGGACCTGGACGAAGGCGACGGCCAGGCCGAGTTCGAAGACGTAGCCGGGCATGCTCGGGTTGAGGGTCTGGCCGAACTGGTTGACGACCTGGGTGGCCATGCCCGGGTTGAGGATGTTGCTCCAGGTCCACGAGGACAAGGGGCCGGAGGTGTTGACCAGGAAGTTGTAGGCCAGGCCGCCGTCCTTGTAGAACTGGCCGGGGACCTGCACGTCGACGACGCCGTTGCCGTAGGTGTTGAAGGCGTTGGTCGAGGGCGACTTGTAGAAGTGGCCTTCCCAGTCGCGCATGAACGACGTGTAGAAGGAGTTGTTGTCGACGATGAACGGAAGGACGGCCGCGCCGTTGTCGAAGGCCATGCCCGAGATGGTCACGTCGATCGCGCCGCCCAGCGGATTGAACAGCGAGGTCGGGCCCGGCGAATAGATGTCGGCGGTGCTGACGGGGACGTCGACGTACCAGTGGGTGATGCGGAAGTTGGGATCGTCGTCGGAGGTCATTTTGAGGATGATCGGGCTGCCGGCGCCGACCGTGCCGATCTGCGTGAAGCTCTCGGGATCGCCGTCCTGGAACGACGCCTTCAGGTCCGACAGGTCGCCGCCCGGTCCGACCGTGAAGCTGCTGTTGGCGATGGTGCTGCCGCCCTGCTTGATGGTGATGGTGAACGTGCCTTGCGGCTCGCCCACCTGGGCGTTCGCCGTGGCGGCCAGGGCCATCGCGACGCCGCCGCAGATCGCTGCGATTCTGCCTGAAAACTTAGACATCTCTTTTCCCCCCAAAGTTAAAAAGCAGCCCGCTCCCTCACGGGCACTCCATGCGTTTTTCCCGCGCCCCCATTGGACGCGGTTCTCCACGCTGACGATGGGCAAGGGCCGAGCCGTGCTGGCACGCGAGCCCGCGAGGAATTTGTTTGGCCGGTAATCGAGGGGGGACGCCCGCGAATAATCGGGAGGGACGTGAAGGATTGCGGGCTGTGACGAATTGGGGGGGCGTGACGGCGCGATGCGGGAGGACACGTCGTTATGTGACTTGGTTTGGTGGAGTGGCGGGTCGCGCCGATAAGATTCAGGCAAGGGAGAGCGGGAGATTGGACATGCGGCTTTCGGACGTTGCGTTGGTTTGGCGACCGGCAATTACGGCGTTGAACGCTTGGCCTCTTCGAGCATCAGCCAGAGCCGGTTGGTGAGCGGCTCCAGGCCGTGACCGCTGACGCCGGAGATTCCGAGAACCTCGACGCCGATCTCCTTGGCCAGCGCGGCCAGCTCCGGCGGATCGTCGCGACCGGTCGAAGACCCGCCGTGGTGGGAGAGATCGAGTTTGTTGGCGACGACGATCTCCGGCTTGGAGGCGAGGATCTCGCTGTACTTTTCCAATTCGTGGCGGATCGTCCGATAGGCTTCGGCCGGCCTGGGCGCGCCTTCCAAGGGAAACAAATCGACCAGGTGGACGATCACGCGCGTGCGTTCGATGTGGCGCAGGAACTGATCGCCGAGTCCCACGCCTTCGTGCGCTCCTTCGATGAGCCCCGGCACGTCGGCCATGACGAACTGCCGATAACCCGGGAGCGAAACGATGCCGAGGTTCGGCACGAGCGTCGTGAAGGGATAGTCGGCGATCTTCGGCCGTGCCCGCGAGACGCGCGAGAGCAGCGTGCTTTTGCCGGCGTTGGGAAGCCCGACGACGCCGACGTCGGCGATGAGTTTGAGTTCCAGGCGCAGCCAACGCTCTTCCGCCGGACCGCCCGGCTCGAACTCGCGCGGGATCTGGTGCGTCGGCGTGGCGAAACGGGCGTTGCCGCGTCCGCCTTTGCCGCCGCGGGCCATGCAAACGCGCATGCCCGCTTCGACGAGGTCCTTGAGCAGGGCTCCGCTGTCGCGGTCGTAGATGAGCGTGCCGGGCGGGACGCGGACGATGACGTCTTCGCCGGCTTTTCCTGAACAGTTGTCGCCCATGCCCGCCTGTCCGGCCCGCGCGATCCAATGATGGTGACCGGTGAGATCGACGAGCGTGGAGAGCTGTGGGTCGGCTTCGAGATAGACGCTTCCGCCATCGCCGCCGTCACCGCCGTTGGGGCCGCCTTTGGGGACGTACTTCTCGCGCCGAAAGGCGACACAGCCGTCGCCGCCTTTGCCGGATCGAACGCAAATCTCTGCTTGGTCAATGAACAGCATGGGAAGCAGGATACCTCCAAGCGAGAAAAACCGCGTGGGGTGTCGGCGGCCGCGAATTATCAGATGCCCTGTATCGGTTCGACGGCGTTCGCCGGGAGCGGCTGGACCTTCGCCGGGGGGAGGCGGCGATCGGCGCGGATGGCGGGAATTTTTCCAAAATGGGGCGATACTAGCCGGGATTAGCTGGGATGGGGAGAAATCCGAATGACGAATTACGAATGACGAAACAGGCTTGTCGGGTCGCTGCGGCGACCGATGAGTTGTGGTCATTGGGGCTATTTCGGCGGCGTTCTTAGTCATGGGCGCGGAGACTCCGTGGCAAGTGACCAGTGACCAGTGGCCAGTGAACAGTGGTCAGCCAAACAATCCAAGGCGGGTTGGCCGCTTTCTTGGCTCTGTCCATTACTCTTGATCAGCGCTTCCTCTCAGGCGGAGCAGGGGATCAGGAGAAGAGGTGAACCGGTGAGGCAAAGGGCGACCGGGGCGGGGGTTAGGTTAGGGCGATATTTTTGGGATTTTTTTTGCGTTGCGCGGTCGGGCGAGGCGAGACTATGCTCTGGGCGGAGCTTGACGGACGGCGCCTGCGAAGCAAGTTGCGCGGACGGGACTTGAACCTGCTTACGGATGGGAAGATGGATGGGCTGAAAGTGGTGGCTGTCCCGATTTGTGCAGGGTGGATTCGAGGGATTGTCAGCGATCCTAAAAAAGGACATGTTTCGATGGCTCGACGCCCATCTCAATTAATTTTTCTAACTCTAGGGCTATGCTTAGTAGGCGTTTCAATATTATTCGGTACGACGTGGGCAAGCTGCTTGCGCCACAAGAGTGCCAACGAAGTCAATGAATACACGCCAGATAGCCACGCGATTGGCAGCTTCAATCCGCTTTTGTCGCTTGTTGCACATGATAAAATAATCAGAATTGAGGTTACACCTGTTCGTGACAAGTCTGGCTCGGTTCTTAAGAAATTAGACAAGCGCATAATAACTGATGGAAACCCACTTCGGGAATTTCAGGGCATCTTAAAAAATACTGAAGGTTCATGGGAAAAACTTCCATCGGGAGCAGTGCTCTCGCTTGCAATTAATTCCAACGTCGAATGTATCTGGAAAGGAGGAGATCGCACAATGGTTGCCTTTTCAACCGGTATGCTCCTTTATGATCGCTTTACATGCACTTTGACTCCGCCTCAAGAAAACGCTCTTGTCGCAATCGTTAATCGTTGACGCGCGGCGCGCGGGTCCGGCAGCTCGGTTCCATTGCGCCAGACGAAGCCTAGGAGAGGAGGAACGAGCGGGTCCCGCGCGGGTCCACCAGCGAGGGTCCTTAATGTAGGGGGCCCTTCCGCTTGATCATGGATCGCGATTTTCAAGGAATTTGAATCGGCCGAAGTGACAGCGGTCGCCAATCAGGAGCCGGGCTATCGTCGCCCGCACGGACCTCCATCATACTCGATTCGGGTTCGAGTGATCTGTTGCACCATGTCTCTAGAGACTCATAACCCGCCGGGGTTGGGCTCCCAGGAGGGAACCTGACAGGAAACGTGTCTCTGTTGCGCGCGACAGCGTTGTTCGAGGACGGTGTGGTTCCCTCTAGTAGACGGGTCGTAGCGAAACTGGCCGACCCAGAGGTTTACGCACCGGATGTAAAGGGGGCATTCACCATTCTTGTCGCGGCGTTCCGGCATGGGGAAGACCGGCTGAAGCCGGCTCAATTTGATTGCGCAGGTTGGGAACTCACCCACTCAAGTGGGTGGCAAAAGCGGGCCGGCTGAAGACCGGCCGGGGGGTTCGGGTCCGGCATGATTGGGGGATTCTCGCTTGATCGTGGGGCGTGCTTTTCGAGGAAATGGATTTGCCCGGTGCGCGAGATTTTGATGTTGTCGCGCTCGCGTTAACGAATATCGCGCCGTCCCTCCAGGACGGCGGAAAAAGTGGGGGGAGCTTTTTTCGAACCCACCATTGAAACGGTGGGCTATTTTCGCAATGTCCCTACTGGGACGGCGGATAGAGGGTGGGACCTCATCTTGCCACGGCGAGTCACATGCGACCCCGGCCCTCTCTCTCGAAGGGAGAGGGGGGCGTTAGTTGTTTGCCGCCGCCGCCGGCTCGATCGAGATCTTGTGGCCCTTGAAGACCACTTTGCCGTCGCGGAGGGCGAAGAGGGTGTCGTCGCGGCCGCGGCCGACGTAGAGACCGGGGGTGAACGTCGTGCCGCGCTGGCGGACGAGGATGGTGCCCGTGGTGACCACTTGACCGTCGTATCGCTTCACGCCGAGAAACTGCGGATTGCTGTCTCGCCCGTTGCGCGTCGAACCTTGTCCCTTTTTATGTGCCATGACTGCTTCCTCTGTCTTGTCTTTCGGCGTATGGACTCACTTCTATCTCATCACCCAGGTCATTCTGCCCAGGACCGGCGTCGCGTTTCGCCGGGTGGCCGGATCGCCGGGCAGAGTATAAGGCATGGCCAGCGTTTTTCGCAGGACGAAGATCCTGGGGACGTCCTGGCCGGCGTCCTGTTTTCCGGCATCGCCGGTCGATTTTTGCGTCGCGTACATCGGGTTGGCCCGGGTGATCTTCTCGCCCGAAAGGCCACCGAAGTAGATCGTGAATTTGCTGACCCGCGGGTCGAGGTCGGGGAACACGGCCACGCTGGTGATCGCGTTGTCCTTGCCCTGGAGCAGACGGCTGATGGCCTTGACGGGGGTGACCAGGAACGGGTGGGTTCGGTGGTGGCGATCGGCGATGGCCTTGAAGACGTGGGTCGGCACGCCGACGATGGCCGGGCTGACGATCAATCGGGGCGCCTGGTCGGGCCGGGCCTCCGCCTGTTTGGCCGTCGCCTCGCTTTCAATTTCGTTGACGCGGACGATCTCGGGGTTGAAGTCGACGTCCTGCCCCGTGTTGTTGGTCACGGTATAGAGGACATACCAGTACAACTTGCCGTCGACCTGGATTCGGGTGGGCAAGGTGGGCTGAAGCGACAGCTCCCATGACGCCGGAACCGGGTTGGGTTCCGGCTCGGCGCGGACGATCGACGCGGCGGCGAAGCACGCGGCGAGACCCAAGGCTAGGAACCTGGCATTTTTCACGAACCGGCCTCTCTATCGGGGGTCGTCCGCCCGGTCGCCGCGGTCCTCGCGACGTCCTGAGGCAAGCCCCACATGATATCGTAGCCCCGCCGGGCCCGTCAACGTGAAGCCGGGTGGGGACAATTTGGAAACCTGGGCAGAAATCGGGGTGCCGGGGGCTCTGATCGACCATTAGGGGGATCATCGTCCGCTAATCGATCCGGCGAGCCAGTGGGTCCCATTTACTTTCGGGCGGCGGTTTCTTTTGTGGCTTCGTCGATGATCTGGTCCAGGATGAACTTGCCGTTCTTTTGCCATCGGGGGACATACTTGCCGTTGACAAAGATGAAGGGGATTGAAAAGAGGCCCAGTGATTTTGCGTAACGACAATCTTCCGAGATGTTTTGACTGACTTCGGGGCTGTTCATGGCGACGAAAAACGCATCCGGGAGGAAGCCCATTTTTTCCACTTCAGCCCTCAGCAACTCCTCCGAGAAATCTTTTTGGTGGGCGAACAACCATTCGTGCATTTTCCAGTAACCCTCGATGCCGCCCAGCATCCCCGCCGCCTCGGCCGCCTGATGGGCCCGACAGGCCAACGGATGTTTGGTCAGTCCCGCCGAGGAATTGCAGCCTTGATTGACCGGATAGTGGCGAAAGACGTATTGGGCGTCTTTTCGTCCCGCGAGGAGGCGCCGCACTTCCGCATCGGCCGCGGCGCTGAAGGGTTCCTGATAGTCGCCCCACAGTACGACCTGCACCTTCGCGCCTTCGGGGCCCATCGGCCAGGGATGGCTGTCCTGGCCGGGGAACTTGAATTCCCCTTCGCGCCAATCGGAAATGTACTTGTCGAGGGCCGGCGGAGGTTGATCGTGTTCGGCGGTTCGGGCCGGCGGGTTGGACTGTGCAAGGGCGTCGACCGCCCGCGACAACGATTCGTCGGCGAACACACCTTTGAGTTCGACGCCGTTGATGAAGACCATGGGGGTATAGTGAAGACCCAGCCAGATTCCCTGCTTCACGTCGGACTTCACCAGGTCCAGCGTCAACTGGCTCGTCATCGTCGTATTGAACTGGCTGATTTCGTCGGGGGTGTAGCCCAGTTCCTGGAGCCCGGCCGTGAATTGATCGTTGGTGAAGGATCCGCGATGGTCGAAGAGCCATTGGTGCATTTTCCAGAAACCGGCGGTGCCCTTGAGGATGCCCGCGGTTTCCGCGGCGCGGGCCGCCCAGCACGCGTTGGGGTGCATGTTGCTTTCCGTGGAGATGCTGGGGTTGCACTCCACGCAAAACGGGAAATGCTTGATGGAGACGGAGACGTCCTTTCGCCGTTGAAGCAAACTGATCAGATCTTTTTCCGTTCGATAACAGTCGGGGCATTGATAATCGGTCAAGAGGACGATGCGGATCGGGGCTTTCTCCGGTCCGAGGCGATAGCGGCCCGTGAACCCACCGGTCCAGGGACGATCGGCGGCCGCCGGGTCGACGGCGCCGGGGGCGGTCGTGACGGTTGCATGACTCTTCGTCGAGGGGTCGGCCGCGGAAGCCTGAATGATCTCTTTGGTCGAATCGGCCAGTTCCGCTTCCTGCTTGACTTGAACGGCCTTGGTCTCGCGTTCGCGCATCGCGCCGAGCGCCGCCGACGCCAACAGGAAGACGACGGCGACCGTGGCCACCGGCCGCCACAGAGAGATTCGGGAATGACCACAGCGTTCGAGGACGATCCAGAACGCGAAATTGGCCGCGTGGGTTGCCAGGCAGTAGTAGCAGAGATGTTTCTCGACGATCAGGACGATCACGTACAACACCGACATCAACACGCCGAGCCGAACGAGAATGCGCAGTGGCGCCGAGACGCCATCCTTCGATCCCAGCCAGGCGATCAAGAGTCCCAGGAAATAAGCCAGCCCGACGAACGAGATCGGCCAGGACGTCCGGGGGACTTTGCCCCACGCGCTGGCCGCCGCTTCCGCGCAGGCGCCGCCCGCCCGGCAACCCGGCAGGTTAATGAGGTTGAAGTGCCCCATGACCAGGGAGAAGGCGGCCGCGAGCGCAACGAGGAGAAAGACGATTCCTGCGGCGAACAATCCCGGCGGCACGGCGATTGTTGCGGGAGCGGATTCGTTCCGTTTCGATGAATTCTTCGACATGGCTATTGTTCAGCCTCCATCGGCCTGATCGGGTGTATCATCAAAACGTCAAGTATACTCGATCGTACGGAGCCGGGCCACGTCCAGGGTCGGGCATCATCTCCGAATGGCCGGTCCGGCCGCGGATCGGCCGCCGTTTGTTACACGATGTTTACAAGACTACAATACCGGCGACAGCAGAGTGGGCCAGGCGGTCGCTCGGGGGCCTTGTGCTCCCGGGAGGAAAGTCCGAACTGGACAGGGCACGGTGATGGCCAACGGCCACCGGCAGCGATGCCAGGGACAGTGCCACAGAAAAGACACCGCCGATGGATGGCAACATCTCAGGCAAGGGTGAAAAGGTGCGGTAAGAGCGCACCGCGCGTTTGGCGACAAGCGCGGCAGGGTAAACCCCACCGCCAGCAAGCCCACGTAAGCGGCGAGTGAAGAACGGCGTATCATCTGGGATCCCAGGCGCCGTCGTTCCGCGAAGCGGCCCGTTTCGCACCACGCCGCGGGTAGGGTGCTTGAGCCGGCGAGCAATCGTCGGCCCAGAGAAATGACCGTCACCGCGGGAGCAATTCCGCGGGACAGAATTCGGCTTACCGGCCCACTCTGCTGTTATCTATCTTGCCGGTCGAAGGCGCACGTCATAGAGGCCCACCAACGGCCGGCCGTCGCGTGACAAAAATTGGAAGATGGGTCGAGTCGGCGGGGCGTCGGCGGCCAGTTCAGCGACCAGAACGCGAATCGGCGACGAATCGGGCGGAAGCGCGGCCCTTAACTCCGACAGCGCGGTCGCCGGTTTGAAGATGAACTTGCCCACCTGGATGATCATGTCATTGTCCGGCCCCGCGACGATGTTCGGTGGGGCATCCAAGTACTGATCCGGCGGCATCCGACTCCAAAAGAGAAAATAGATGCCCGTCTCACCGCCCATGTTCGAACTAAGAATCACATAGTCGTACTCCGATTGGCGGTTCTGAATTTCCTGGACAACCGGGCGATACACCTCGTGGAATACGTCGGCCGCCAGGCGGGGATAGGCGTGAAAAAACAAGAAGGCAAAGCGCGCAAACGACAATGCGATGATCGACGCTCCCACGGCGATGACGCCTTTCCACCGGACCCGGGACTTGCAGCGCGCGACGCCGAGGAGGAAATCGAATCCGAGTGCGGAAACGATTTGGTACGCCGGCAGGGCCGCGGCGGTCCGCAGGGCGTGGCCGGACTCGAGTTTGGTGATGGCCGCCGGGATCGGCGCGAGCAGGAGCCAAACCAACAAGAACAAAGAGATCGGCTCATCGCGTCGGCGACGGATCAAGCGGACGATCCCCAGCAACAAAAGCAGCGCGTCGAACAGATACAGCTCGCCATGCCCCGGCACGCACTGGACGATGGAGGGGTCGCCGTGAAGAAAGAGGAAGCTCGGACCGATCTGCATCGCGTAAGTCTCTACGATGGACACCATCGCCTCACCAAGCGTCGCGGTCTGATGGAGGATGAAGTTGGCCCGTGCGTGGCCCCAGGCATGATCCGGCGTTTTGATGCAGGCCCAGAGGAATGGCGCCACACCGATACCAAAGCCGAAGACGAATAGGGCGATTGCGGCGCGGCCGCGCGGCCGCCGGGCGAAGGCGATGATTTTCCCGCCGTAGATCGCGACTCCGGCCAGCAGGATCATCGGCACAAAGACGCGCATGGCGTTGTACGTCCAGAGCGTGATGCCCAGCGTGAGTCCGGACAGGCCGAGCCCGAAAAGCCGACCGATGCGAGATTCAAATGGCGCATCCGGGGCAGGTGTGACACTTCGAACGAAGAGCCAACCGCCGAGTACAAAAAGAAACGGACAGATCGAGACCTCGAAGGCCAGTCTCGACAGGTGAATGTGCCACGGCGAGATCGCCAAAAACAGGGAAGCGAGAAGGGCGGCGCGATGCCCGTACCATCGGCGTACCAGCGAATAGGTAAGCAGGACGGTCAGCGAGCCCAGCAATGCGGCGGGCAATCGCGTGCTCCAGACGTTCATGCCCAATAAGGCTTGAAACGGGATGAGCAGATAGACAAAAGGCGCGCTATGACTTTCAAGGACGCCGTTGGCGTGAACGAAAATCGGCCAGCGAACGCCGGCATGGTCCATGCCCGTCTTGAGCAGACAATAGGCGTCATACGCGTGAATGGCTTCGTCCTGATTGATGCCCGGCGGTACGCCGTCCAGCCAGAGCAGGCGCATCAGGGCGCCGAGCAGCCCGACGACCAACAGGGAGACGAATCGTCGCGAGAAAGGCGGTTCGGCAGAATCCGATGCATCGAGGCTTGACATGTTGGAAGGCCATCTTCCGGGGATCGCCATCAACCGGCAAGAAACGGTGAACGGCGACTCGTCCTTTGATCAATAGCCGATAGCGCGAATGCGAGCGACCGACGAAACCCGCGAAAGGCCGTTTTTTCACGGCCGTTCTGGTCATCATCGACTAGAATTCTCGCGATCGCCCGGACATGACCACCAACAGGAACCTTCCAGGGGGTCGAAGACCCTCCGACCGCTTCTATGGCCGCCTGCACTGGGCGCTGATGTCGGTGATTGCGCTCGTGTTGCTCTATGGCTTTTTCGTGTCGCGATGGCTGATCCTGCCGAGGCCGGCGGGGTTTCGACTGGTCGTTCTCGTATTGCTTTGCTTCAACGTCCTATGGTGGTCCATCGCCGACCGGCGGATCGCGCGTCACGTCCGCTCGCCTCGTCTCGCGCTTGGGCTTCGACTCGCCGTCGCGGCCGTCGTCGTTGCGCTCAACCTTCCGCTGTTTCAGGCGTCGATATGGGGCTTTATTCCGCCCATGACATTCACTCCGACGTGGTACGCCTCGGCCGCCACGCTCTGGCAGATCGCCCTGCCGGTGGCCTTGCCGATCGTTGCGGCGATTCGACTGATGGTGCTGGGTGTCATTGCGCTGGCACGTCGATTCGTGGTCCATCGACGACCGTCCGCGACGGCCGAGGCTCTGGCGTTCGATCCATCCCGTCGCGCCGTGCTCAAGACGGCGGTGGCCTATGCGCCCATCGCGCTTCTGGCCGGCGGCACCGCGTGGGGCCGCTGGCAGGAAGGCACGTTTCAGGTCAACCGTCATACGGTGCCCGCGCCGTGGCTGCCGGATCGGTTGCGCGGGCTCACCATCACGCACATCAGCGATCTGCACGTCGGCCGGCTCTATCGACCGCACATGCTCCCGCATTTGGTCGAACAGGCCAACGCGCTCAACGGCGACATCGTCGTCGTCACCGGCGACATCGTAGACAACTCGAACGAGATGCTTCCGCCCGCCCTCGACGCGCTTCAACAGCTCACGCACCGCCACGGCCTTTTCGTCACGATCGGCAACCACGACGAAATCGACAATCGCGACGAGTTTGTCCGCGGCGTGGCGGGTCGCTTTCCGCTGCTCATCAACGAACGGCGCACGCTTGATATCGGCGGTGAACGCCTGACGTTCGCCGGGGTCGACTACGCCGAGAGCCCGCAGCCGACGCGACGGCATCGCGGCGACATCGTCAACGTCTCGCAGACGCTCAAGGGCTACCACGCCCCCTCCGACGGCCCGGTCATCGCTCTTGCCCATCATCCCCATACGTGGGATTGCCTGGCGCCGTTCGAGGTGCCGTTGACGCTCTCCGGTCACACGCACGGCGGGCAGATCATGCTCACGCCGCCGAACATGCGGCCCGATATCGGCGCCGGTCGTTTGCTCTTTCACTACATCAGCGGCTTTTACCGCACCGAGGCCAGCACGCTGTTCGTGAACCGCGGCGTCGGCAACTGGTTTCCCCTGCGTATCAACGCCCCCGCTGAGATTGTGCAGATTCAATTGGTTTAGACCGTTTACCGTGCGGGCAACCCAGCTTCCGGAAATTGGGAAGATGGAATGGCTCGGCGGGAGCCTCGCCCTCCCGCGCGTCAGGCCGCCACGGGAGGGCGAGGCTCCCGCCGAGCCCTTCAGGTATCCGGGCTACCACTCGAATCGATTCAGCTCTCCCTGGTAGGGCCAATCTTCGGCCCTCGACACCAGTCCATGTCGAACGGGATTCTGCCAGACATACTCCCACTTTGCGGCGCAATCCTGTGCCGTGCGCATTCGGCGATCCCAGTGATCTGTTTGCCAACGATGATCCTTGTTTCCGTGCGCCTTTGAAACGATAGACTTCCAGTATCGAACCCAATTGTCGAAATCGATTTCCCTGGGGCCAAGGGCGGCGAACAGATGGATGTGATCGGGCATGATGACATAGCGGCCGACCAGCCGGGCGGTTGCGTTTAGCCACGCCCTCCGCAGCAGGGTATGGACTTCCGAAGTCGCCAGCCACGGAATTCGATTTTTCGTGCACGTCGTCAGGAATACGATGGTCGGACTCGCGCTTGTAATAAGGACGCCGTGGACTGGGTGTCGCCTTCTTCGGGGAGGATTCGGTGACCCAACATCGGAGGGGAGCATGAGATCAGGTTATTCGGGGTGATTGTCTTTGGGAAGGCTCGGCGGGAGCCTCGCCCTCCCGGCCCGCAGGCCGCCTTTTCTTAATGCAGCATCAGTGCTTCCGTCATCGCCGCGATGTCGCGGGCGTCGACGATTCCGTCGTGATTCAAATCGCTGCGGCCGGGGTGTGACGGGTTGGAGGGTTGGTCGAGCAGGACATTGACCAGCGCTTCAGCGTCGACGAGATCGACGTCCAAATCCGCGTCGATGTCGCCGGCCAGAACCAACGGCACGGTCACGAACTGATCCTGCGGGATCGTCGTCAGGTTCGGCGCGATGCCGAGATTGCCCTGACCGGCGCCGAGGCCGGGCAGCCACTGGTTCGTGACTTCACCGTTGGTCTTCAAAATGAATGCCGCAATCTTCACGTCGCCGCCGGTCAGGCCGGCCACGCCGATGTCCGCGTAGGGAATGAGCATGTCAAAGCCGTTCTTCGCGGTCGCCGCGTTGGCGGCGCTCGTGCCGGTGACGCCGAGCGTGTTGCTGTTGTTCATGGCGACCTGCATCCCGTTGGCATTCGAGCCGCCGGCAAGCAGGCCGTCGCCGTCGTTGATCGTTCCGTTGCCTTTGTAGAGTTTGGTAATGCTGCCAGGCCCCAGCGTGAATTGGTCGACGTAGATCGTCCCGCCCGCGGTGTTGGTAAAGATCATCTCGTCCGGCTCGAAGCCGGCGTCGAGGTGCGTACCGGTCAGCAAATTGGGGCCGCCGGGCGGGGGCGTGTAACCGGAGAAGTTGAGCACGTTCTGACCGCCGGAGTGCGAGTCGATGAAGAGGCAGAGACCGGTGCCGTCGGTGGTGAGGTTGCCGGTGATTCCGATGCGCAGGCCGGCGGCCGTCGGACGGACCAAGAGCTGGTTGAGTTCGGAGAGATTGTCGCCGAGGGCGGTCGGGTTGTTCTGCGTCGCGCGGGCGTTGTTGCCGCCGAGGCTCGCTGGGACATCCACGCCGTCGATCTCGTTGGGCGGCGGGGCGACGGGGGCGAGATTGACCTGAAGAATCGCGTAGCCATAAGCGGGAAGGGTGATGCTGTAGGACGCCTTGTTGGCATTGGTGATGGCGGCGAACGACGTGCCGGTGACCAGATCGAAGGGCGTCGTCGAGCCGCCGGGAATGGTCGTGTTGGAAAGATTGAACGTCGCGCTGCCGGCGCTGTTGCGAACGCGGATGACGACGAAGAGCGTCTCTTCGCCCTCGGCATAGCGCAGGAAGCCCCAGTTGCGGTTGCTGCTGTTGGTGATGGGGACGTACTGTCCATGACGCAAGGCGGGGTGCGCTTTTCGCAGTGCGATGAGCTGCTTGTACGCTTCGAGCAGCGAACCGGCGACGCCGTCCTGTTCTTCGACGGAGCGACCGTCGTTGTTTTGCGACGTGCGGGCGTTGTAGGCGGAGGTGTTGAGGACGAAATAGTTGCTCATCGGCGGACCGGCGACGGCTTTCCATTTGAAGGGCTCGCGCATGGGGATGTCGTTGGCATCGGTGCCCCAGTTGCCCTTGGTGCCGCGCATGCCGATCTCGTCGCCGTAATAGATCATGGGCGGGAAGGGACTGGTCAGCAGGATCGCCGCGGCGGCCTTGGCCTTGGTGAGGCTGCCGCCGAGGACGGACGTCACGCGATCCACGTCGTGATCGCCCATTTCGCCGAGAAAGTTTTTGCCGGCGGGAAGCTGCGCGAGCGTCGCGGTGGTCTGGCTGTAGATGCTGGTCGTCGTTTCGGCGGCGAGTGAATCGCGGACCGCAAATTCCCACGGTTTGGTCATCGTCGCATCGAAGGCGGGCAGGAGATTCGCTCCGGTGATGCCCCAGTCGGCCTGTTCGGCGAAGGTGAGGACGTTGGGGTTGACGGTTTGCAGCGCGGTCTTCCACGGAATCCAAAAGTCGTCGATGTTGTAGCCCCAGCCGTTGGGGCCGCTGCCGTATTCATACCAGACGTGGTCGAGGCGATAGCCGTCAATGCCATCGGAAGGGTCGCCGTCGTTGTTGGGGTCGAGCCAATGCTTGGCCCAGTCGGTGACCAGGGCGGTCGGGTTGGAGTTGTTGTGGTCCCAGTGGATGAATCCGACGGTCGAACCGTTCCAGGTGGTATAGACGCTGCCCAGGTACGAGGTGTTGGCGGCGTTGGTGAAGGCGAGCCAGGCGTCGTACGGGCTCGCCGGATTGTTGTAGGCGCTTTGGTACCACTCGGTTGATTGGCTGATGCCGTAGACGACGTTGTCGATGAAGACCTTGATCCCGCGGGCGTGCGCCTGATTGACGAAATTGAGAAACTGCGCCTCCGTGCCGAACCAGGGATTGAGCTGATCGGCGCGGCCGTGCTGGTAGCCGTGGTAGGCGGGCGAGGGAAAGATCGGCGTCATCCAGACCATCGTGACGCCGAGGGATTGGAGATAGTCGAGCGAAGCGGTCATTCCGTCGAAATCGCCGAAGCGCTGGGCGTCGTTGTTGGAGTCGCGCCAGGCGATGGGCATGAATTGATAGATGATCTCGTCTTCGAAGGGGCGCGGCGGATCGGCCTTGGCCGTGCCGGCGATCGCACCCAGCAAGACGCCCATCGTTAGTAAAACGTTTATCTTCATTATTGCATTTTCAACATTGGGTCGTCGTGTGAATGTATTCCCATGGGTCAAGAGTTATTTCGTCGCTTCATCCGGAAGCGCCAACTCGGAAACGGCAAGCCAACGGATCGCGAGGGTCCGCCCGTCGGAGTGACGTAGGAGTCCGCTTCATTATAGCAGAAATGATCCCACCAGTTTGCGATGGACCGGCACCTAATTCGGCAAGAGCACGTCGTCCTCCTCCTCGGTGAAGCAACGCAGATGGGTGTCACGAGTCCCTTCGGTAACCCGCACACCACCACTTTGTTCGAGGGCGCCTTCGGCGCCGAACTCGTTGTGATGGTATATGTTGGGATCCCCCTGATCTTCGATGTAATGATGCTTCGAGAATTCTGCATGTGTGTCCGTCCACAACAGACACATTCCTTCACCGCCCCAGTTGGCGGAGAACGTACGGCCCAAGGCGTAATCGGCGCGGTCCCCAAAGAAAACCTGCGGCAGGCTCGTGTTCAACTTGAGCGGTCGATTGGTCCGGCTTTTCTTGGGGTCCGGATCGTAGGCGTAAGAAATGTGCCAACGTAATTGATCGACGCTGCCGGGTTCAACCTGCGTGGTCGCATCCACCGGCGCCCCGCCCAACTCAACGAGAACCGGACGTCCATCGTCGGTGAATTGGGTCGCGCCGACGTCCAGGGTGTTGGGGTTCAGCAAAGATTTTTCAGGAACGTGTTGCAGGCGGGCCAACAGGCTGACCCCGAGGAACGCCTTTTCCTCGGGATCGTTGAGGACCGGAAATTGATCTTCGCTGTCTTGTGAATAAGCGAGGAATCCAACGCCCACGTCACGGAGGTTGGACAGCGCGACGCTGCGCCGCCCAATCCGGCGAGACTGAGAAAGCGCCGGAAGCAAAATGCTGACAAGCAGAGAAATGATCGCAATGACCATCAACAACTCGATCAACGTAAAACCACGTCGACGCATGGAACACCTCCTTTGGGAGGAAGAAGGAATCAGTTCAGACGGACCGGTAACGCGCGGGGGAACGGGAATCGAAGCTCGAACAAAGCATCAGGCGATGCGCCGACGATTCAGGATCGGCGGACTCTGCGCGCGATGACATCACGAGACTTCGAGCGCGGCAGGAGATGAATTAGTGAAGGGGAGGGGCACGAGGGGCAGCGGGCGCATGTCGCACCGAATCTCGCGCAAAGGCATTGACGGGCCGCGGCTGACGCCGGACCGCCTCCGTCGCGACCAAGAGCAGGGCGAAGGCCGCTGCCAGAGCGACCGATCCGATCTTGATCAGGTAGCAGACCTGGCAGGAATCGGCGGCTTCCTGATGGCTGTGGTGATGGAGAAAGGGCGTCGCCCCGGCCGCGAGCGGCAGGAAGGCCAGTAGCACCAGGATGGCGATCGTTCGTTTCATGGGCGGCTGGCGCCGATTTCTCGACGCCCAATGTCACACACTGTAATACGACCGCGGCCGAGGGTCAATGGTGTATTCCCGGCAAACCGGCTCTTAGCGATTTGTGGTCCTCGACGATAATCTGCGTCCCGAAAGGAACCTTGTGGCACCGTCTACCGACCGACTGCCCTTTGTCATTGACGCCTGCGGGCGATTCGACGCGGCGCACGTTCGCGTTTCCTTCGATCCGAAACCGCGACCGACGACGGAGGAACTCGACGCGCTGATCTCGGCGGAATGGGAGCGGCAGGTTGCCCTTGCCAAGGGGACCGACAAGATGCTCTTCAACGGTGCGCTTTTGCGCTATTCCGGACAGCGGATGGAACGCGGCCCCGGCGGCGACGTATTTCACCTGGTCGTCGGGCCGACGTGCTATCGCGATTTTGTGGGGACGAATTTGTTTAACCGGCATCGCGTGGAGGAATTCGGCTGGCATCGCTTCTCGAATCCCATCGGCACGACGGCGACGCTGATTTCCTCCGATGGGCGCATTTGCTACGGGCGACGGTCCAAGCGCGTCTCGTATCACGCCGAACACGTGCATACCTTCGGCGGGGCGCTGGAGGAGAGCGATCGACGGCCCGACGGATCGATCGATGCGTTCGCGAGCGTATCACGCGAGATGACGGAGGAACTGGGGCTACCGCCGGAGGAGACGCACGGCCTTGTTTGCGTCGGCCTCATCCGTGACAAGGAGATCCATCAGCCGGAGATGCTCTTTGAAGCGCGGCTCGAGATGACCGCCGACGAATTACGCCGGCGGTGGCAGACCGCCGAGTCGAAAGATGAGCACGACGAGATCGTGACGCTCGAAGACAAACCGGAGGCGATCGTGCCGTTCATTAAGAATTGCGGGCCGATCGCGCCGGTGGCGGTCGGGGCGCTTTTTATTCATGGCCTTTTGGCTTGGGGGCGAGAGTGGTTTGATCGCGCGTCGAAGTGCCTTTAGCAACAAAGGCGGGCACGGACCAGACTACAGCTTCACGCCGACCCAAAGGCCGTCTCCCAGTGGGACGATGACGCTCGACAGCCGCTTCTCGCGGGCCATGATGTCGTTGAAGGCCCGGACGGCGGGGGCCTCGCGATCGGTGGGGTTTTTGTCGAAGAGCTGGCCGAAGGCGAAGGCGTTGTCGGCCATGACGAGACCGCCGGGGCGGACGATGCGGAGGCATTCTTCGAGATAGGCGGGGTAGCTCGATTTGTCGGCGTCGAGGAAGGCGGCATCGGCGGAGTCGGTTTCGAAGCGCGGCAGCACGTCCATGCCGGCGCCGCGATGGAGTTCGATGCGCTCGGCGACGTCGGAGCGCTGGAACCGCGATTCGGCGAAGTCGGCGTGCCTGGGGTTTAGCTCAATCGTGCGAACGCAACCGTCCGGCGGAAGGGCGCGGGCCATGTTGATGGCGGAGTAGCCGGCGAGGGTGCCGACTTCGACGACCTGTTTGGCCTTGTTCAGCCGGAGCAGGACTTGCGTGAAGGCGGCCTGTTCGGGGCAGATGGAGATCTGCGGGATGCCGGCGGCGGCGGCGTCACGCTTCAAGTCCTTCAAGAAGTCGTCTTCCTGGATGGTGCGCTCGGCGATGTAGCGGAAGTGTTCGGCGGTGACGAGGGTGGAGGTCGTGGACATGGTGAATCACGATCGTTCACGGAGCAAACAATGAAATCCGGCTTGTTCAAAATGGCGGTCTGCGGTGAAGGCATTTTGTAAGCCCGCTGTGCTCATGACTTCAAAGCTGATGCAGTCGATAAGACCCCATTGCTTGTCTTGACGTTTTTGATATCGATTGAGCCCGCTGAGAAACAAGGCGTCGTCTACAAAGATGACATGATAACGATGGTCGACCAGCATTTTTCGAGCGGCCATCGAAAAGACATCGCGGCCTTTCGATCGCGACAGACCGTTTCCAGTTTCGGCGAGGACAAGATCGGTCGTCAGGTATGATCGCTTTGAGCGGTTTAATTCCGCGAAGCAATTCTCAGCGAGTCCGTGGAGCCCATCAACAGAATTGAGAAGGGCGATAAGCCCGTTTGAATCCAAAAAAACCGTATCATCCTTCATCCGTCACCTTGGGGTGACCGTACAGGTAATGATCGTGGTTGATGGCCAAGTCAGGTATGCCGGTATCCACGGCAAATTTGGCAAGGTCGTCAAGATCAAAGTCGTCGTTTGAGGACTCCGGGACGACACCATTTTTGGGCGTCGTTGGGCGCACTTCGACGGATGTTCCATCCGGAAGCTGTGCTTCTTGATCAAGTACGATTACGCCGTTCTTTACAGTTCCGAAATAGGTCATATACAACACCGATATTCCATTATATCGATTGGGCGCCGTTCGTCGCAAGAATCACGCGCTATCGCGGTGCAAGACCGGATAATTCTCGCGTTCGCCTTTGCCGCGGAGGGGGTAGTCCTTGCGGAGGGGGTTCGCCTCGAAGCCGTCCCAGGTGAGGATGCGGCGGAGGTCGGGGTGTGCGTCGAAGACGATGCCGAACATGTCGAAGATCTCGCGCTCCATCCATTCCGCGCCGGGCCAGATCGCGGTGATCGACGGGACGGCGGGCTTGGGGTCGTTCACGAAGCACTTTACCCAGAGGCGGTGATTGTGGGTCAGCGACAGGAGCGAATAGATCACGCCGTAGCGGTCCGTCGCATTGGGGAAGTTCAGATAATCGACGCAGGTGACGTCGCAGAGTTGCTCGAAGCGCGTGGCCGCGTCTTCGCGGAGGAAACGCATGACCTCGATCAGCCGGCTCGGTTCGACGCGGATATACAGTTGATCGCCGGACTGCTCACCGCGCATGACCAGCGGCTTCGCCTCAAACTTCCTGTCGCCAAAGCGGGTGTTGAGTATCCCGACGATTTCTGAAACGGTTGCCATCACTAATCCGATTCCGCGCCTGCCGTGGCGGGCACGTTGATTTGCACGGTCGGCTCCACGACGAGCTTGAGACCGCGACCGCGCTCGGCGCTCGACTTGATTCCATCCTTTTCCACGATTCGCTGGATCGCCATGATTCCTTCGATGAGCGTCTCCGGTCGCGGGGGGCAGCCGGGCACATAAACGTCCACGGGGAGAAATTGATCGACGCCCTGCACGACGGCGTAAGTATCAAAGACGCCGCCGGTCGAGGCGCAGGCCCCCATGGAGATGACCCACTTCGGCTCGGTCATCTGGAGGTAGATTCGCTGGAGGACGGGCATCATCTTGATCGCGACGCGGCCGGCGCAGATGAGCAGGTCGCACTGGCGCGGGCTGAAGCGCATGACCTCGGCCCCGAAACGGGCGATGTCGTAGCGGCTGGCCCCGGTGGCCATCAGCTCGATACCGCAGCAGGCGGTCGCGAAGGGCATCGGCCAAAGCGAGTTCTTGCGTGCCCAGTTGACGCCTTTTTCGCGGAAGAAGTCGACGAGGGCGTCGAGGCGCGTCGTGAGGACGTCGGCCTCGGTCATCGTGTGGGGGTCGTATTCGTGCTTGGCCATGACCTATGAGATTGTAAGGAGGTGTGGTGGGTTTTCGCCAGTTCCGGGCGATATCGCCGAATATCGGCGATTATTTACCCGGATTTTCTTGGTAAAGTTTACTTGACTAACAACCGATTTTAGTAAAGAATACTTTACTAGTAAGGATGCCTAGGAAAGCTGGGTTTACTGATGGCCAGGAAGACCGGTGTCTATCGTCTAAACCGGACCAACGAAGAGGAGGTTCGCGCGTTCATACCGCATCCATTGCCACCGGCCGCACCCGTGCTTGCCATCGATGAAGCCTTATGCCGCCGTCTGGCCGAGGCCCTGGCGGCGCTGTCGCGATTAGAGATCGCAGGCGCACTGGTGCCTAGTGAAGAATGGTTCCTCTACGGATTCGTCCGGAAGGAAGCTGTCATTTCTTCGCAAATTGAAGGCACCCAGGCCACGCTACAAGACTTCCTCACTTATGAGGGGACCAACAGGACCGATCAGCCAGACGACATTCAGGAAGTATGCAACTACATCGACGCGCTGACGTATGCCCGACGAGAATTGTCGCGTGCGGGGGGATTGCCGCTTAGTACGCGTCTGCTATGTCAGGCGCACAAACGACTGATGAAGGGCGTGCGAGGTCGGGATAAGCAGCCGGGCGAATTGCGAACGTCACAAAACTGGATTGGGGGGACCCGGCCGGGCAATGCTCGATTTGTTCCGCCTCCGCCAGGTGAAGTGCTTGGCTTAATGTCCGCCCTGGAAAAATGGATTCACTTGAGCGATGCGCTGCCTCCCCTGATTCGGGCGGGACTTGCTCACGTGCAGTTTGAGACGATTCACCCGTTTCTGGACGGGAACGGGAGAATCGGCCGACTCCTGATTACGCTGCTCGTTGAACATTGGCGATTGTTGCCGTCGCCGCTGTTGTATCTGAGCCACTCTTTCAAGCGACATCGCGGGGAATATTACGATCGACTGGAACGAGTCCGGACTCACGGCGATTGGGAAGGTTGGACTTCTTTCTTTCTTGAAAGCATCAAGGAATCCGCCGATGACGGCGTTGTTGTTGCCCGACGATTGTTCGAGCTATCAAACAGGGGCCGTCGCCGTTTGTTGAGCCACCGCAATGCTACAGTGCCGGCGATACGGCTCTTTGAAGAATTACCCACGCACCCGGTCGTTACACTTGCTCGTGTCATCAACCTGCTCGATACGACCAAGCCAACGGCGTCAAAGGCCATTGCTTCACTTGTTGAGGCCGACATCCTTCGAGAGACCACCGGGAAAGCGCGCGATCGAGTATACGCCTATCACGATTATCTACGTGTGTTGACGAAGGACACGGAGTGATCGATTTACGCGTAGACCACAAGACGGCCGTCGTTACTGATTCAGTCGTACCGAAACACGCCCTTACCCCAGGCGTAGATGTACCCCACCAGCAGGATCGCGAAGAAGAGGACCATCTCGTAGAAGAGAAAGGTCAATTCAACGGGATTGGCGGCGGTCTTGGCCTTGGTGAAAAGTAGGGCCCAGGGGTACATGAAGACGAGTTCCACGTCGAAGAGCAGGAAGAGCATCGCCACCATGTAGAAGCGGACATTGAAGCGCCGCCGGGCGTCGCCGACGATCTCCATGCCGGATTCGTACGTCGCGTCCTTGCGCGGACCGGTTCGCTTCGCCTTGGGGAGAATCTGGGTGATGACGATGATCGACGTGGAGACGACCATGACGAGCAGGATGAGCACGCCGATGGGGCCGTAGCCGGGGCTGGTCGCCAGGATCAAAGATGTATCGAACGTCGCCACGGGGAATCCTCAATACCACCCGATAGTCTCGCGGCCCCTTGCGCAGACCGCAAGCCTGACGTCGCCGTCGGTCTCCGTCGCCCATCCAATCTGGCAAAACGGCCGAATCCTGCCTGCCGGGCTAATTCTTTCCGTTGGTCTTGGTGGGCTCGTCGGGACCGCTGGCCGTCCACTGTCGGCCGATGTCCTTGATCGACTTGGCCGGCGGGATGCGCGGGACCTCGAAGCCAAAAGCCTTTCGGCGCTGGCGAATCGCGTCGGTCGAGATGCCGAACTGCGCGTCGCGCTTGCTGATGAGCTTTTGATCGATTTGACCGTCGCCGTTGGCGGACCACATGAGCAGCGGCTCGCCCATCGGGACCGCCGTCGTCGGATCGGGCCAGGTGTGCCAGGTCTTTCCCCAGGTGGTGATCAGGCCGGGAAAAATGTCGTCGCCCTGGTTGGGCATGTCGGCGGCGATGAGTTGTCCAGACAGGATTTCGTAGGCGTGAGGATGCCAGTACTTCTTTTCTTCGGCGGGAAGCTTTCGGTACGCGGCATCGGGAATGATGTATTCGGTGCCGAGGAGTTTGGGGTTGGGGCCGCGCGAGTCATAGATGGCGCATTGATGCAATTCGCCGCCCTGCGGGGCGCAGTAGTGATGGGCTTCAATCTGAAACGAGGGGTTTTCCTTGGCGACGTGGAACGCGCAAAGGTAAAGATGCATCTTGTCCACAGGCGCCCAGTTTTCGGAATTGCGGGCCATGGCGTGGCCGCCGTGCGGATCGGGCGTCTTGTCGTCGGCGGAACTTCCGGCCGGCCGGCCCACCAGCATCGCCAGTGCAAAGCCGGCGAAGAGTCCCGCCAAGGTACATACCGCTTTGTTCGTGATCGCTCGCTTCATGTTATTCTCCTGATTTCTGGTCTCACTTTGGAAAGCAAAAAACCCGCTCGGTGCGCACCACGATACGGCAAATCCACCAACGAGGGCAATGGGCTTGAGTGAGAGCCTGTGAAAAACCTGTCAAGTCGTATTACGAATATCCGCCATTCGGATCGGCAACGGGCAATGAAACCACGACCGTCGTTCCCTTGCCGACGGTGCTTTCAATTTGAATTGAGCCCGAGAGCGCGAGTGCGATGGACCGGGCAATGGGAAGCCCCAGACCCGCGCCCTGATCTTCGTTGCGGGATCGGGACTGGTCGACTCGATAGAACCGATCGAAAACGTGCGGAAGGCTCTTTTCCGGAATGCCGGGGCCGGTATCGGCGATTCGAACCTGGGCCTGGCCGTTTCGACTCGACAGGGAGACGTCAATCTCGCCGGGTCCGTTCATGTATTTGACGGCGTTGTCGATCAGGTTGCTGATCATTTGCCGCAAACGATCGCGGTCGCCCATGACCACGGCCGCATCGCAGGGCCCGAGGCGCAGATGGATGTTCCGGTCGGCCGCATAGGCGGAGTACAGGTCGACGATATCCGTCAGCGCCGCCTTGAGATGAATGGGAACGGATTGCGCGAGTGCGTGACCGGCGTCCAGCCTCGCCAGAAGCAGCAAATCCCCGGCGATCCGGGCGAGGCGATCGTAATGATGGATGCTCTCTTCGATGACCCGTTTGAGTTCCTGCTCGCCGCGCGGCTGGGACAGGGCGACTTCCGCCGCGCCGCGCAGGGCCGCCAAAGGCGTCTTCAATTCGTGCGAGGCGTCGGCGGTGAATTGGTGGAGTCCGCGGACGTGGCGTTCAATGCGACCCAACATCCCGTTGAGCGTTTCCGCCAGACGATCCAACTCGTCGCCCGAGTGGGACAGTGGGATTCGGTCGGAGAGCCGGGTCGCTTCGATTTGTTGTGCGGATCGTGTGATGGTCTCGACGGGTCGGAGACTTCGCCGCGCGAGGAAATACCCGCCGACGAGCGCCAAGGCCGACGCCGTCGCCAGCCCGGCGATCACGATGTTGCGAAAAGTCGCCAGCGAACGATAGACGTTGGATAGGCGGTACGCGGCCTGGGCCATGTAGAGCGTGCCGTCCGGCCGCTTCACCCACAGGCTGCTGACTCGTACGGGACCGCGCTGGTTTCCCTCGGTGACCGCCGTCAGGGTCACGCGTTGGCGACCGGTGTCGTGAATCGGTGGCAGCGTCCAGGGATCAGGTAACCGTTCGTGTGGATCGCTGGTGACGAGTCGGTGGCCCTTGGCATCGAGCAGGCGAAAGACCAGATCGCCGCGGAGGCGGCTGCCCAGCTCGCGGCGGATTTCGAATTCAATTTCGATCAGGCTGTCCTCCCCGTGGTCTTCCAACAGGATGGAGCGAAACTCGAAGGATTCGCCCTCGAGAAAATGATCCACTTCGAGGTGTAGCGAGCGATCCAGGCCCAGATAAAGAATCGCGCAGAGGACCAGGCAAATGGTGAGCGTGATGGCGGCGCCCCAGAGCGTGAGACGCACCCGGATCGTCGCGAGCCAACGGGAACGGTTATTCGTCTCGGAGTACATAGCCGACGCCGCGAATGGTCTTGATCAAGGGCCGGTCAAAGCCGTGGTCCACTTTCCGGCGGACGCGGTTGATGTGGACATCCACGACATTGGTCAGCGGATCCTGGTTCATATCCCAGACTTTTTCCAGAATCATGGTGCGGGACAGCACCTGGCCGGCATTTCGGGCCATGTATTCCAAGAGCGCGAACTCCCTCGCCGAAAGATCGATCCGCTTGCCCGCGCGATGGACCTGCCGCGTCGCGATGTCCACGGTGAGGTCGCCGATGCAGAATGGATTCGTCGCCAGCGCCGATCCGCGGCGCAGCAGGGCACGGATGCGAGCCAATAATTCTGAAAAGCTGAACGGCTTCGCGAGATAATCGTCCGCGCCAAGATCGAGACCCCGGACGCGATCGTCCACCGCGTCCCTCGCCGTCAGGCAAATGACCGGCGTCTTGATGCCTGCCTTGCGCAGCACGCTGAGGATGGCGAACCCGTCCTTTCCGGGCAGCATGAGATCGAGGACCACCACGTCGTATTGCTCGGCGGTGGCGCGGCTTTCGCCTTCCAGGCCGTCGGCGGCCCAATCCACGACAAAACCCGCCTCGCGCAGCCCGCGGCGGACGAAAGACGCAACTCCCGAATCATCCTCAATGAGCAATGCACGCATGGTTGATGTTAGAATATTTCGTTCCTTCCGCTATAATACCCGCTTTGACGGCGGCCACGAATGTTTAGTCGCTGACCGTGCAGTCGTCGTCTTAATTTTCGCCTGCCGTAGACGCAAATGACAGGTTTGTAATCCGACGGTCATTTGTGAGTGAGGTGATCGTCCTATGATGCGTTCCCTTGACCGTCAGCCGTCGTGAGGCGACGCAATCCCTCGGACTTTTTTTCAACCGGCTATCGCTGGACAGGACCGCACGTTGAAAAATCAAAAAATCATCCGTACCGCGATAGTGGTCGTGCTGGTCGGTGGGGTGGCAGTCTTTTTTTTGATGCGAAAGCACCCCGTTGACGATCAAGCACTCAAGGCGTCGCTCATCGGTTCCTGGAAGGCGGTGGACTTGAACAACGCGGCGCTCCACAACCACCGGGATGGCGTGGCCCACGAAGATGTCGTCTTCAAATCGGATGGGACGCTGGTCTATCGCGTGGTGCCCAAGCCCGGCAACGGCGAACCCGAGAGCGATCCTTATTCATGGGAAATTGTGAAAGGCAAACTGCAGCTCCGATACACCGGGACCGGAAGCACGCAAGAAGCGCTGCCTCGACTCAAGGTGAGGGTCGACGGATCCCGGCTGAGTATCGAACGTCGCGGTTTTTCAACGAAAGTGTTCGAACGCGCGGACTCCTGACGAATCGGCCGGCCGGTGCTCGACAAGGTCGGTCGATTGCGAACATCGCCGGCGGAAAGCAATGAAATGACTTCAACGGCGGCTTTGTACTTGAATATCGGAGCGCGCGCGACCGTGCGCCGGGTCGGCGAACGATGGGGGGCTCTGGGGCGATATTTTCTCCTTTCCTATGCGGCGGTTCTGGTCAACGCCGTGGGCTTTCTGCGGCTCGTGGATTACGACGGAGTCCTGACTTACGTCTTCGCGGCCGCCGTGTTCCTGACTTATTCATTCCTGTACCTGTTGCCGGCCTTCATACTTCCTTCGTTGCTGGAAGGAATGTTCCGGCTGCCGGGATTGCGCCGCGTCGGCGGCGACGGGGCGCGGGCCGTGCTGATGTACGGACTCGCCGTCCTCGGCACGACCCTTTTGCAGGTCCTGCTCTACGTGGATCGGTTCGTTTTCCAGTTGTACGGCTTCCATTTCAATGGATTTGTCTGGAATCTCATCTTCACGCGCGGCGGCCTGGAATCGCTGGGCGGAACCCACTCCTCGTTCGTGTCCTTCGCCATCATCGTCGCGGTCCTGTTGGCCGTTCAGGTCGTCCTCCTGGCGGTCGCCATTGGCATCGCCCCGGTTCGCCTGTTTCTTTCGCGCTTTTTGAAAATCCGACGGATCGCGCTGGCCCTCGGCTTGTTCGCGGCGGCCACGCTCTTTGAGCGCGCGACGTATGGAATCTGCAATCTACGCGGTTATCGACCGGTCCTGGCGGCCTCCAGCGCGTTTCCTTTGTACATGCCCACGACGCTCACCAAGCTCGCCCAGAAGTTTGGCGTAGAGGTCGTTCGAAGGCCGTCGCTGGACTCTGAAATTTCGCTGGGAACGTCCTATCCCAAGCACCCCATTGTCCGGCGACCCGACGCGCGGCCGCCGAACATCGTCTGGTTGGTCTCCGAATCCCTGCGTGCGGACATGGTGGATCCTGAAATCATGCCCCACGCTTGGAAGCTGGCCCAGCAGGCCGTCTGGTGCCGTCAGCACTACAGCGGGGGGAATGGAACGCGGATGGGCATGTTCAGCATGTTTTACGGGCTCTATGGATGCTTCTGGTTCCCGATCTTCGAGGCACAGCGAGCGCCGATCTTGATGGACGTTCTGCAACAGGCCGGCTACCAGATGGAGATGTTCACCAGCGCCAGCTTCACCTATCCCGAGTTTGACCGAACGATGTTCGTCAACGTGCCGGCGGACAAATTGCACGAAGCCCGGACCATGATGCCGTGGCGCCGGGATCAGGAGAATGTGACCGATCTGCTGAAGTTCGTCGACGGCTGCGATCCGGCACGACCGTTCAAGACCTTTATGTTTTTTGAGTCTCCGCATTCGCCGTACCACTTCCCGAAAGACGCCGTGATTCGAAAGGACTATCTTGAGGATTTGAACTACGCGCAATTGGACGAAGTGGCGAAATTCATCGGACCGATCAAGAGTCGCTACATCAACGCCTGCCATCATCTCGATATGCAGCTCGGGCGAATCCTGGCCCATCTCCAGGAACGCCAATTGATGGAGTCGACCATCGTGCTGTTCACCGGCGATCATGGCGAAGAGTTCATGGAACATGGGCGATGGGGACACAACTCCGAATTCACGGAAGAACAAACGCGCCCGCCGCTGGTCCTTTGGATCCCGGGCGCCGGCCACAAGGAAATCACGTCCATGACGAGCCATCTGGATATTCCCGCGACGCTCATGGCGCAGATCGGGGTGACCAATCCGCCGTCGGATTACTCGTTCGGCTACGATCTGCTGGGGCCGACGGCGCGGGATTTCACGGTGATCTGCGATTGGGACCGGATCGCATACGTCAATGACCGATACAAGGTTGTGTTTCCATTCAACGTGTATGGATTCGCGGATCAGAAAATCAGCCTGCGCGATGACCATCCAGTGACGGAAATGGCGGCCTTCACGGCCGACCACAAGAAGATGATGCCGCGCCTCATGGCGGATTTGCGGTCGTTTCGACAATAGCCAACATCGTTCGACGACATCGACGCGAGATTTCGCCTTTGTCACCCTTGCGTCATAACGATTTCATTTCACTCCGTTATACTGTTTCATTCGTGCAAGGAAAATCGATGCCCCCGGGCTTCAGAAAAGGAGAATTGAAATGAACCCTGTTTCCTCGCGCCCCAAGAACCTCTCCGTGGTGCTCATCGTGACGATGGTTGCCGCCTATCCCGTTATTTCACTTCATGCGGAACCGCAAGAAAGAAAAGTCGTCGTTCAGCCGTCGGAACTGCCGGTTTCCATCAAGAAGGCCGTTGAAAAAGCGGTGCCCGACGGAGAAATCCTGAAGATTGAGAAGGAAATCGAGGGTGAAGACCCCGGTCAATACGACTTCTCGGTTCGCGCTGCGGGGAAGATTTACGACGTCGAAATCTCATCGGAGGGCGAAGTCATAGAGGTCAAGGAACGCTTGGGAGGCCCGGAACAGAGAGGCGAGCACGCCAAGAAATGGTCTGAACGGTTTGGCGATGAGGAATGCACCTTTGTATCGACCGGCGCCAATCGTTATTTCATCCTCAGGCCCGGCCATCAACTGGTATTGGAGAGCCGGCGTGAAAAAGTAACTATCACGGTCACCCGCGAAACGAAGACGATTGGCGGCATCGAGACGCGGATCGTTGAAGAACGAGAAGAAGAAAACGGGACGCTCAAGGAAGTCTCGCGTAACTACTTCGCCATTTGCAAGCAACACGGCGACGTCTATTACTTTGGCGAGGAAGTCGATATTTACAAGGACGGCAAGGTCGTGAAACACGAAGGCGCCTGGCGGGCGGATGAAAAGGACTCGAGGGCGGGCCTCATGATGCCGGGAACGACTCTCCTGGGCGCGCGTCACTACCAGGAGATCTCACCCAGCGCCCGGGATCGCGCTGAGATCGTCGGGGACGATGTGACGATCAAGACGCCGGCGGGTGAGTTCAAGAATTGCATCAAGATCGAAGAGACCTCCGGAATTAAGCCACACGAAAAAGACTACAAGACTTACGCGCCGGGAATTGGTCTCGTTCAAGACGAGGATTTGCTTTTGACGCAATACCACTCCGCGGCGGGAAGATAATTCCATCGCAGTCGGACGCTCCGGCGAAGGCTGTTTTTGGAGTTTCCGTCGTAGCTCAATTACAATTTTGTCATGCCCGCGCCACGATGAATCCATGCCTTGGCGGGTACAGTCGTGTCCTTTCAAGAGCTTGCACGAAACCATCGCGCAATTTCGTTGGTCCGTTGCGGCGAAAGGAACCAAGGACGTTGTCGAGCCCATGGCTCACAGGAAGGAAAACGACCATGCAAAAAACATCCAATCGTTGGCTGGCGGTATTCGGCTTGATCGCGCTGGGTTGGCTCATCGGGATCGTATCGGCGGAGCCCAAGGGAGAGGAACGGGAGCGCAAGGTCACGGAGAAGGAAGTTCCGCCGGCGGCGCTGGCGGCACTGAAGAAACTTGCCGGGGGGGCGGACATTCAGAAGTTTGAAGAGGAATTCGAGCATGAAACGCCCTTCTACGAGGCGTCGTGGAAGACAACCGGCGGACGGATGGAAGCGCTGGTCACGGCGACGGGCGATCTGGTCGAAACGGAAGAAGGCGTTCAGGCCGATGCGTTGCCAAAGGCTGTCCTGGACGCCGCGCACAAGATGGCGGGCCAGGACGCCAAGATGCGCTTTGAGAAGAAGACCTCCATCACCTACGAGATCAAATTCAAAAAAGGCGACACTCGACATGAAGTGCTTCTGACGCCCGCGGGACACCAGGCAGAACACGAGGAACAGCAAAACGACGAAGACGATTAGCCCAAGACCGACTGAAGCTCTGCAGGTCCGGATAAAAAGCAAGATTGCCCGGTCATCCGAGCGGAACCGTAGATGGCCTATTGCGTCGGTTCGACCGGTCTTGTGGAATATTTCGGCGCGACCCACGGGTCGCGACCAGTCAATCGCCCGAACGAGTGGAGGAATCATCGAATGGCTCCGTTTTCTCGCAAAAGCATTTGGATTCTGGCCGTCGTGATGGTCGTCGCGATTTCGCGTACCTCGTTGGCGGCGCCGCCCGATGACGTGAAGCGATCCGCGGAACAACCGTTGAGTCTGGTTCAAGCGGACACCGGCCAACGTGAGGAAGAAAACAGCGGCCGGACGGAGCCGGCTGCGAAAGAATCGGCGGCCGACGACCTTCTCACGGAGCATCAATCCGTGGATGCCTTCAATTCGCTGGAGGACGGCCAACCCGGCCAACCCGGTACGCTGGAATTGCAAGTGCAAAGCGGTTGGACGACCACGTCCGGCGAGCATGATCCGATTTCCCTTCTGACCGAATTGCAATACAACCCGGACGGAAGCGAATTTCTGCGAAACATGCAGATCGTCCTCGGCGTGCCGGTGGAAATGGGGCTGGGCGGCGTGGACGGGAACGCCGACGTCGAACTGGGATGGCAACAGCGATGGGTCAAGGATAACGGCGCGATGCCGACGCTGGCCACGCTGGCTGAAATTCGTCTTCCGACAGGATACCAGTCGTCGGGCGTGGACGGCACGTTGACCGGCATTGTCGCGAAAGAGTGCGGGCCGGGTACGTTGTTCTTTAACAGCTTCATCAAGACGGCCAACGGCGATAACGTCGAGGATCTGCGGCATTTTCAGTGGGGCTTTCGGACGGGTTACAAGTGGCGCATCACGGAGGCCCTGGCGTTCATTGCCGACTATCTAAATGAATCGAGCGAAGAAGAAGGTCACGCCAATATCAATGCCCTGGAATTGTCCGGGATGTACCACGTCAATGAACACCTGACGGTCGGTCCCGGTATCTTGATCGGTCTCGACGACAACGAAGAAACCCCGAACTTCGGGGCCGGGGTTCGGCTCCAGTTTTCGTTTTGATGAGCGGCGCGGATCGGATTCCTATCGCCATCCATCGCAGGCCCATGAAATACGGCATCATCGGACGCGCTACACCGGCGTTGGCCGGCCTGTTGGTTTCCCTTCTCGTCTGGGGTTGCGCGCGCGTCTCGCCGGAGCAGGATTTTCAAACCGCCTCTCGTTTTGTGAGCGAGCGGACCGGGGCGGATGCCATCTACGATCCCGCCCTCGAAGCGACGATCGGAGATGCCGTCGCGGCGCTGCTCGAAGGGGGTTTGACCGCCGAAGAAGCGGTACGCGTCGCGCTGCTGAACAACAAGGACTTTCAATCGCTGTTCGCCGAACTGGGCGCTTCGCGGGCCGACGTGGTGCAGTCCGGTCTTCTAACCAATCCGTCCCTCTCCTTTGTCGCGCAATTTCCGGAAGGGGGCGGGCGATCGAAATTGACGCTCGGCCTCGGCCAGGAACTCGTTGACCTCTGGCAGATCCCCGTTCGCAGGCGAATTGCCGAAGCGCAGCTCGAGGGGACCGTTCTGAAAATTGTCAACCGCGCGGTCGATCTGGCCGCGGACGTGCGAGTTCGCTACAGCCGCCTGGCCGCGATTCTACGCGCTGAAGCGATCATGAAAGAAAACCTTCAGCTCGTCGAACGATCGCTCCAACTGGCCCAGGCCCGATACGTCGCGGGTGAATCCGGTCAGCTCGATGTCTTCCTGGTGCGGGGCAGCCTTCTGGAGGTGCAGGTCGCGTTGATCAACCTGGCGCGGGATCGCCGCGTGACCAAGGCGGACCTCGAGCGGGCCCTGGGACTCACGCGCGGAGACCAACGAGTCGAATTGGGCGAGGAATTGAAAACACCCCCGCCGGTCGTGTTCGAAGACGTTGAACTGCTTTCCTTTGCAATGCGAGAGCGCCTCGACGCACAGATGACCGCCGCCCAGGTTCGCGCGGCGGAGGGTGAACTCCAGCGCCAGTATCTCAACATCGTTCCCAGCGTCCAGGCCGGGGTGGAGCTGGAACGGCCGGACCGGCGGGCGCTGCCCGGTCGGAAAATTCTGGCGGATACGGCGCGAACGTCGGTGGGGAACGGGGCGCTGACGGCACCGCAGATTGAATCGAAGGGGCAGCGCGATCTGCAACGCCGCCAGATCGTGGATTCGCTGCTTGGCCCTTCACTCCAGATCACGCTTCCGATCTGGGACCAGAACCAGGCCCAGATCGCCAAGGCCGATTTCAAGGCGCGACAGCTCCGCAAGCAATACGAAGACCTGCTCGACCAGGTGGCCATGGACGTCCAGCAATCGTCGGCGATCATGCGCACCGCCCAGGAGTTGGTGCGGTTTTACGAAACGGAGACGCTTCCGCAGGCCCAAAAGAACGTCGATGCGGCGACGCGGAGCTATCAGGCCGGTGAGCAAAGCGTCGTCGCTTTGATTGAAGCGCAGCGTTCGCTCATTCTCCAGCGCCGGGCCTTCGTCGATATCGTGCGCGACAGTGCGGTCGCGAAGGCCGAATTGGAACGCGCGCTCGGGGGACGGCTGCCTCCCGGCGCCACGACGCAGGCCACCGCAAACCAACCGGTGTCGTTGGAGAATGAAGGTCCGCCGAGCTCCAGTACAACTCAAGGTTCAGAATGACTCCAACACCTTTGACAAGAATCATCCACGGGGGCCGCTAACAACGAAGCGGCCGGCTTCGACGAACCTGACGGAGGAATCAAACGATGACGCGGGCGTGCATGACAAGTTTTTAATCTTCGCGCCATCGGGTTTGCATCGCGTTTGGCGTAAAATCTTTTTTTCGCGGTGACGCCTGTGGTCCCGCCCTGGCAGAAAGGAATTGTAATGGACACGACGACACCGTTTCTCGATCAACTCGGGATGTTTCTCTCCGGATTCATCACGTTCTTTGCGGATTTTTTCCGTCAGATCCTCGCCGCTTTCCTTTTCTAAGTCGGACGGGCCATGTTTCACACTTGCCGACGATGGATCATTCTTGTTCTCGCGTTCTGCGCTCTTGGTCCCCTGGGTCTGGGGTGCTCGCACGAGGACCCGGATGACGCCGAGCATGACAAAACGTCGGAGTCAGAGCCTTCGGAGGCCTCGCCGGTCGGCCATAACGCCGAAGGCGAAACCGTTGTCTCCCTCGACGAAGAGGGGCAAGCCCATGCCGGGCTGGTCGTTCAGCCGCTGGTCGCCGCGACACTCCAGCCGGAACGGACCGCCTACGGGCGACTCGAAGAGGACCCGCAACAGAGCTTCACGCTTCGTGCCCCGGTCGCGGGCATTTTGAGATCGACGGGCGCGCAGACGTGGCCGCAACTGGGCGACAAGCTGGAAAACGGCGCTTCCATCGGCAAGATCGAACCCCGGCTGGGCCCCGTGGAGCGGGCCGACCTCGCTTCACGCCTGTCGACCGCCCACGCGGAAGTGGCGGAAGTTTCGGCCGATCTCGCGGCAGCGCGTCACTCGTTCGAAAACAAGAAGGAACTGAACGCCAAGGAACAGATCGTCTCCGAGCGAACGCTCGAAGAGGCGGAGGCCAAGGTCAAGGGACAGGAAGCGCGTCTGAAATCCGCACAAGAGACCGTGAAATTGATCGAGGCGTCTCTCGAGGCGACGGAAGGACCGACGGGGCCACGATCGTTGACGGTGGCCTCCGGTGGCGACGTGGTCGAATTGATGGTGTCCCCCGGCGAATCCGTGGAGGCCGGCCAGACGATTCTCCGGGTCGCGCGCTATGACCGACTGCTCGCGCGCGTGGAATTACCGGCGGGCGAAAGTCTTGGCTTTTCGTCGAAACGGGCGCGAATCATCGTCGCGGGTCAGGAAGACCACCCTTTGGAGGGGCAGTTGACCGCGCTCGCGCCGACGATCAACGCGTTCACCGGCGGGCAGGGGTACTTGTTTCAAGTCGCCGCCGATGGCTTGACGCTGCGCCCCGGTCTGCCCGTCACGGCGTTCATCGCGCAGCCGGGCGAGCCGCAAAAAGGGGTGACGCTTCCGCGCTCGGCGGTCCTGCGAATGGGCGGAAAGACGTGGATCTATTTGAAAACCGAAAAGAATCAGTTCACGCGGCACGCGGTGGACGGCCTGAGACCCATGGCGGAAGGCTGGTTCGCCAGCGGTCTTCACGAAGGCCAGGACGCCGTCGTTGTCGGAGGACAGGCACTTCTGTCAATGGAGTTCACGTCGCAGGCCGGAAAAGAGGAAGAGGAAGAGGAAGAATGATTTCGCGGCCGGATTCAAACGCCCGGCGTCGGCAGGCCGGGCTCGAGGCGCTTCGACACCATGCTTAGCAAGATCGTCGAATCCTGTCTCCGACTCCGTGGAATCGTCGTCATTGTCGCCGGCCTCCTCATTGCGTACGGCTTGTACGTCGCCGATCACGCCAAGCTCGACGTCTTTCCGGATTTTGTTCCGCCGCAGGCCTCCATCCAAACCGAATCTCCGGGCCTCTCCGCCGAACAAGTCGAGGCCCTGGTCACGCGCCCGCTCGAAAGCGCCCTTTCCGGCGTCTCCAGCCTCGAGACCATCCGTTCGCAATCGATCCAGGGCCTCTCCATCATCACGGTCTACTTTCACGAAGGCACGGACATCTTCATTGCCCGGCAGATGATCAACGAGCGCCTGAGTGAAATCGGCCGAACCCTTCCCCAGGGCGTCGAGACGCCGAAACTCCGCCCGATCACGTCCGCCACCATGGACCTGCTCAAGATCGGCCTGATCTGCGACAAGATGACGCCGATGGAGTTGCGGACCTTTGCGGACTGGACGCTGAAGCCGCGCCTGCTGGCCGTGACCGGCGTCGCCGGCATCAGCGTTTATGGCGGGCAGGTCCGGCAACTTCAGATTCGCATCAAGCCCGAGCGGTTGCAGGGTTTCAATCTCTCCGTCGACGACGTACTCTCCGCCGCGAGAAACTCGACGGGCGTCCGCGGCGCCGGCTTCACCGAGACGCCGGCCCAGCGCATTCCCATCCAGATGGAGGGCCAGTCACTCACGCCCGAGCAACTCGGGGAGGTTGTTGTTCGCCGCGATCACGGCGTGAGCCTGCGCCTCAAGGACGTCGCCGACGTCGTGGTCGGAGCGAAGCCGAAGTTCGGCGATTGTCACATCATGGGGCGGGACGGCGTGCTGCTCGTCTTGCTCAGTCAGTACGGTGCCAACACGATGGAAGTGACGAAGGCGGTCGAGGCGGCGCTCGACGAGATGAAATCGACTTTCGCCGCCGAAGGCATCACGCTGTACCCGCGGCTCCATCGCCCGGCGACCTTCATCGAAACCGCGATCCACCACATGCGATTCTCCCTGCTGCTCGGCGGCGTGCTCGTGGCGGCGGTGCTTTTCCTGTTTCTCTTTAACGTTCGGGCGGCCTTCATCTCGCTGACCGCGATTCCGCTGTCGCTGCTGGTCGCCGTCATCATTCTCGATTACTTCGGCGTCACGTTGAACACGATCACGCTCGGCGGCCTCGCGATCGCCATCGGCGAAGTCGTGGACGATGCCATCATCGACGTCGAAAACATCCTCCGGCGGCTCCGCGAAAATATCGCGCTGGCCCACCCTCGACCGGCGCTGGCCGTCGTCCTCGACGCTTCGATCGAAGTCCGCAGCGCCGTCGTTTACGCCACGTTCATCGTCGCGTTTGTCTTCATCCCCGTGTTGACCATGTCCGGTTTGCAGGGCCGACTCTTTGCACCGCTCGGCGCGGCCTATATCCTGGCGACGGTCGCTTCGCTCGTCGTCGCGCTGACGCTGACGCCGGCACTTTCGCTTCTGTTACTACCGCAGCGCGCCAACAAGGGCATTGAGCCGGTGTTCATCGCCCGGCTCAAGGAGCGATATCGCGCGATGCTTGTCCGCATTGGAGCCCGGCCGCGAACTTTGATCGTAACGTGTGTGCTCCTGTTCTTCCTCGCCGTGGGCGCCTATTTCTCCCTCGGCGGCGAGTTCCTGCCCGAGTTTCGCGAGGGGCACTTTGTCTGCCAGGTTAATGGATTGCCCGGCACATCATTGCCCGAAACGATCCGGATCGGCAAACAAGCCACCGTCGAACTTTTCAAGATTCCAGAGATCGACACCGTCGAGCAGCAAGCCGGCCGGGCGGAGCTGGGCGAAGACCCGTGGGGGCCGCACCGAAGCGAGATGCACATCGAACTGAAGCCGACCTCCGGCAAGGACCAGGCGGCCGTGCAGCACGAAATCCGCAAAGTGCTGGCCGGCATTCCTGGGATCAAGTCCGAGGTGCTCACGTTCCTGGGCGACCGGATCAGTGAAACGATTACCGGCGAGACCTCGTCCGTCGTCGTGAGTCTCTTTGGGGACGATCTCGACGTGCTCGACGCCAAGGCGGAGGAAGTGGCGCGCGCCCTTTCGAGCGTTCGCGGGGCCGTCGATGTTCGCGTGACCTCGCCGCCGGGCATCCCGCAAACGATTGTGCAGCTTCGCCCGGAGCGACTGGGCCAATTCGGATTTCAGCCCGTCCCGGTCCTCGATGCGATTCAAACGGCATTCCAGGGCACGAGCGTGGCGCAGGTGTACGACGGCAGCCGCGTCTATGATGTCGTGGTCATCATGGATCCGTCGCTGCGCCAGGACCCCGAGGAAATCGGGTCGTTCCTGCTGCGTAACAGCGAGGGCGCGATGCTGCGTCTGGATCAACTGGCGGATGTCAACGCCGTCTCCGGCCGCTTCATGATCATGCACGACGATGCCCGCCGCCGACAGACGATCGTCTGCAACGTGGAGGGCCGGGACATCGCGTCGTTCGTCGATGACGCCGAGGCCGCCGTTGCCAAAGTAAACTTCCCAACGGGCGTCTATCCGCAATTCGGCGGCACCGCTGAACTGCGTGAACAGGCCCAAAACGAATTGCTCCTTCATTCGAGCATCGCCGCCATCGGCATTCTCCTGCTGCTCTGGGCCGTCTTTCGAAACATCCGCAATCTTCTTCTCGTCCTGCTCAATCTGCCGTTCGCTCTCGTCGGCGGCGTCCTGGCGGCGTACATCACCGGCGGCAACGTGTCCCTCGGCTCGCTGGTCGGTTTCGTGACGCTCTTCGGCATTACCACGCGAAACTCGATCATGATGATCTCGCACTTCGAGCACCTCGTCCGCGTCGAAGGAATGAACTGGTCGATGGCGACGGCTTTGCGCGGGGCCTCCGAGCGCTTGTTGCCGGTGTTAATGACCGCGCTGGTCACGGGATTGGGGCTCTTGCCGATCGCGCTGGGCACCGGCGAACCCGGCCGTGAGATCGAAGGACCTATGGCCATTGTCATCCTCGGCGGACTGATGACCTCGACGGTTCTCAACCTGTTGCTCTTGCCGACGTTCGCGATTCGTTTTGGAAATTTTGCCCGCGACAAGGCACCGACACTCGAAACGGCTTAGCCTGCCTTGTGCAATTCCTGGACATACCGGCGGACGCCCTCTTCCAGCGGTGTCGGCGCTTTTGAATAACCCTTGTCGCGCAGCTTGCTCATATCGGCCTGCGTGAAGGATTGATATTGGCTCACGAGGGACGCCGGCATATCGATGAACTTGATCCTCGGCGGTCGCCCGAGCGCCGCGTAAACCGCATGGACGAGATCGAGAAACGTGCGAGCCGCCCCGGTCCCGCTGTTGAAGATACCGGTGACTTGCGGATGGGCCCAGAGCCAGAGCATGTGGTCGATGCAATCTTCCACGAAGACGAAGTCGCGGCGCTGATGGCCGTCTTCCAGGCCCGGCACCGTCGAACGAAACAGCCGCACCTCACCAACGTCGCGGATCTGTTCCAGCGCATGCCAGACGACGCTGGCCATGCCTTCCTTGTGGCCCTCGCGCGGACCGTAAACATTAAAGAACTTGAGCCCCGCCCAGCCCGGCGGGGCCGCACGACCTGCGGCGATTTCAGAAAGCACCCACGCGTCAAAATCGTTCTTGCTTCTGCCGTAAAGATTGAGCGGCCTCAGTTGCGCGGGCGGAGTTCGATCGTCGAAGCCCATCGAGCCGTCGCCGTAGGTCGCCGCGCTCGACGCGTAAATGAGCGGACAGCCGGCGGTCGCGCACCAGTTCCAAAGTGTCTGCGAATAGTGAATGTTGTTCTTCTGGAGAAAGTCCCAGTTCGTCTCACGAGTATCGCTGCACGCGCCGAGATGAAAAATGGCATCGAGACGAATCGAATTTTCCTTCAGGAGCCCGAGGAACTCCTGGACCCCGACCAGTCGAAACCGTTCCAGCCCCGCCAGGTTCGCGGTCTTCGTCGGCGATGGAGCGTGATCGACCAGCGTGAGATCGTGGCCGAGCGCGGCCAGGCGATGTGCCAGGTTTGAACCGATGAAGCCTGCCGCTCCGGTGATTGCAATCTTGGATGGCGTGCTTCCCATTTTGGAATCGGCCTTTGAGCTTTAGGCGACCGGCTGTTCGAGATCGGCGAGGACGCGCGACCAGCGGCGCGCTTCGCGCTGCTTCCACGCGCCCTTTTGATAGGCGTAGCCGACGATGAGCGGCACGGCCAGTGTCGCCTCGCAATAAACCATTTGCTCGAATGCCGTATCGACCTTGCCCCAGCTCGACGCCTCCTTCAACGTGCTGCTGGACAGCGCGCCGTCGCGGACATCGGCGACGGTCACCTGCACGGCGTATTTGTGCATGTCGACGTCGTGACCGAGGATCTCGGCCGCCACGACGATGTCTTGCGTGAAGTTCTTCGGCACGCCGCCGCCGAACATGAGAATGCCGGTCGTCGGGTTGGAAATCTTAAGCTGCGTCAATTCGTAGAAATCCTTGCCGCCGTCCCAGACGACGTGACCGTTGCCCTTGCGGCCGGCAATGTGCGCCACGAGCCCGAAGCCCGCCGAGCAGTCAGAGAAGGCCGGGGCGAAAACCGGCACGTCCGCCTCATAAGCCGCAAGCAGGACGGAATCGCGGTTCTTCGCATGCTTGTCCAGATAGCGGCCGAATTCCTTGAAGAATTCGCGAGATGAATAAGCCCCGGCCTTGAGCCCGTCGAAAACCTTTTGCGTCGTATCGTCGCAGATGCGCAGCTCGTCTTCGTCGATGAACGTATCGTAGATGCGGTCGATGTGCAGATCGCGGAGCTTGTCGTCGTCCATGCCGGCGCGATAGCGCTCCGGGGCGACGTAGTGGCGAAAGCCCAGCCCCTCGAAGAAATCCTGATCGACCATGTTCGCGCCGGTGCTGACGATGGCGTCGACCATGTTGTTGCGGACCATGTCCACAAAGATTTTCTTCAAGCCCGCGGAGACCAGGGAGCCGGCGAGGCACATGATGACGCCGCAATCCGCGTCGCCCAGCATCCGGTCATAAATCTGCGCCGCGCGGTTGAGATCGCGGCTGCTGTAGGCCATCCGCTCCATCGATTCCACCAGGCCGACGCACTCGATCTGAGTCAGGTCGATGTGTTCGATCGGCGTACTCAACAATTCTTTCTTGGTCGCCACGGAAACCTCCAATTCAGGCAAATTCTATTGCATCCCCACGGGCATCTCCGCAACAAGATATCAGGTTTCGAGTCCAACGGCGAGATCCTCCCGTGGCCCATGAGGATTCCCTTGTTCGGGCTGGCGTTTCAAGGCGGCGTTGGTTACCCTTTTCCACCCCACGAAGAGAAGGGGAATTCAGTCGTAAGGTGTGGACCCTTGAACCAGCCAACTACTTCTACGGTCTCATCCCTGCCCCTGCCGGCGGATGAATCGCCGAAGCGTTACATGATCACCGGCGGCGCGGGTTTTCTCGGCATCAACCTGGTGCGCTATTTGCTCGCCCGGGGCCATTCTGTCACAACGCTGGACTTCGCCCCCTTCGACTACGCCGATTGCCGCGACAAAGTCCGCGAAATCCGGGGCGACATCCGTGACGTGAAAAAAGTGCAGGAGGCCACGAAGGACGCCAACATCGTCATCCACTGCGCCGCCGCCTTGCCGTTGTATACCCCCGAGGACATCCGCAGCACCGATCTCGACGGCACCCGAAACGTCCTTCAGGCCGCGTGCGACGCCGGTTGCGAGCGCGCCGTTCATGTCTCCTCGACGGCCGTTTACGGCATTCCCGACCATCACCCCTTGCTCGAAACCGATCGACAGCAGGGCGTCGGCCCTTACGGCCAGGCGAAAGTCGACGCGGAAGCGGTCTGCCTCGACTTTCGTGCCAGGCACAACATGTGCATTCCGATCATCCGGCCCAAGAGCTTCGTCGGTCCCGAGCGACTCGGCGTCTTCGCGATGTTTTACGACTGGGCCAAGGACGGCAGGGGCTTTCCGATGATCGGCTCGGGCCACAACCGGTATCAATTACTGGATGTCGAAGACCTGTGCGCCGCGATTTATCTCTGTTGCACGCTTGAGCGCGACCGCGTCAACGACGTGTTTAACATCGGCGCCAAGGAATACACCACGATGCGGGAGGATTATCAGGCGGTCCTGGATTACGCCGGCTTTGGCAAACGAATCGTCGGCTTCCCCGCCGCACCGATGATCTGGACGTTGCGGTTTTTGGAGATGCTAAAGCTGAGCCCGCTTTACAAGTGGGTCTATGAGACCGCGTCGAAGGACTCGTTCGTCTCCATCGAAAAAGCAGAGCGGGTCCTCGGTTACAACCCGAAATACAGCAACAAGGACGCGTTGGTTCGCAATTACAAGTGGTATCTTGAAAACCTGCACACGTTCAAAGAAAGCAGCGGGGTCTCTCACCGGGTGCCGTGGAAGCAAGGGCTCCTGAGATTCGCCAAGGCATTCTTTTGATCAAGAATTATCCGTAAAACTATACCATTACTTAAGTTATCGCTGGTCCGGTTGCGGTCCATGTGCTGTCCAGTCGCCCGGAATGGCCGTTTTGGTCACGGGAATGTCGATTGACGGCTCCGCCTATCTTCTTATAATCCATCATCTTAGGGCAATGACTGCCGCGTCGCCCGAAGTGTAACCCTATGGCGCGCGTGACTTTAACCGACGTGACCAAGGTTTACCCCGGCGGCGTGATGGCGGTGGACCGCGTCTCTCTGGCGATCGCGGACCAGGAGTTCATCGTCCTTGTGGGCCCCTCGGGGTGTGGCAAGAGCACCACCCTTCGAATGGTGGCGGGCCTCGAGGAGATCAGCTCCGGGACGGTGCGCATCGACGATCGCATCGTCAATGACACCCCGCCGAAAGACCGCGATATCGCGATGGTCTTCCAGAATTACGCCTTGTACCCGCATATGTCGGTGTACAAGAACATGGCCTTCAGCCTGAACCTTCGCCGACGCGAACTCGGGCTGACCAGGGCCCAGATCGATGCCAAGGTCCGTGAGACCGCCGCCCTTTTGGGCATTACGGACCTGCTCGATCGAAAGCCCAAGGCCCTCTCCGGCGGTCAACGGCAACGAGTGGCCGTCGGCCGCGCGATTGTGCGAAGCCCGCGGGCGTTTCTTTTCGACGAACCGTTGTCGAACCTGGACGCCAAGCTTCGCGTGGAGATGCGGAGCGAGATCAAGCGGCTTCAGCGCCGCCTGCGGACGACGACGATTTACGTCACGCACGACCAGGAAGAGGCCATGACCCTGGGCGACCGCGTGGTGGTGATGAAAGACGGCATCGTGCTGCAAAGCGCGCCGCCGCTCGACGTGTATGAGAGGCCCGTCAATCGCTTTGTGGCGGGCTTCATTGGAACGCCGCCGATGAGTTTCATCGACGGCCGGCTGACGCGAACGAACGGCACGATGTCGTTCGACGAAGGGACGACCCGCCTGACGCTGGATTGTCGCCTCGCGAATGCCGCGGCGGATTATTCCGATCGCCCGATGGTGATGGGCTTTCGGCCGGACGCCTTCTCGTTGGAGGCGACGCCGGGCTCGGCGCGGATGGACGTGAAGATCACGCTTGTCGAGACGCTGGGCGATCGCAAGGACGTGTACATGACCACCCGTTCGGGGCGGCCCGTCGTCGGGCGCGTGGATTCCCGGGCGGATGTGAAGGAAGGCCAGGAACGAGAGATGTTCGTCGATTGGTCGAGGGCGCATCTTTTCGAGCCGGGCGAGTTGGGTCGCAACGTGACGGCGGCTTGTGAGTCGGACGTCCATGCGAACTAAAGGCTCCGACACTTCGGACAATGCCGCGCGAGGCGGCCCGGAAGTCGGATGCGGGAGACGATCCATGAGCTGATCGATCCTGCCGGGAAAGTTGGAGCCGCGGGAGTCATGTCCCGCAAAATGGAAAGTGGGAACGCACGACGGCCCACTTTTTTGTTTGGTAACAGCCGCCGGTGCGGCCGTTCGAATGAGTACAGGCGAGCGTGGCCGCCGGCCGTCACGCGACAAGTAAATAAGGGTTGCGATCGTGAACGCAGAACTCATCAGAATCGTCGACGGGCTTTCCCGCGACAAGAACATAGACAAGGACCTCGTCCTGGGCGATCTCGAAGTGGCCATGGAATCCGCCATTCGCAAGCGCTACGGCCAGGAAGAGGAAGTGAAAGTCGAAATCGACCGGCTCAGCGGGGACATTTCCGCGACGTTGAACGGCGAAGCGATCTCCATGGACGCCCTGGGACGCATCGCCGCCCAGACCGCCAAGCAGGTCATGATCCAGCGAATTCGCGAGGCCGAGCGCGGCAGCATCTTCGAGGAATACACCGAGCGCAAGGGAACCATCCTGACCGGCACGGTTTCGCGCTTCGAAGGCGGCGCGCTGGTCGTCAACGTCGGCCGCACGGAAGGCTTCCTTCCGCGCAGCGAGCAGATCCCCGGCGAGACGCATCAGCCCGGCGAGCGGATTCGCACGCTGATCCTCGATGTCCGCGAGGCCCCGCACCAGGTCAAGATCATTCTGTCGCGCAGCCATCCGGATTTCATCCGCAGGTTGTTCGAGTTGGAAGTGCCCGAGGTTGCCGAGAAGATCATCGAAATCAAAGCGCTGGCCCGCGAGGCCGGCTATCGCACGAAGGTCGCCGTTTCCTCAATCGACACAAAGGTGGACGCCGTCGGCGCGTGCGTCGGCGTGCGCGGCAGCCGCATCAAGAACATCGTCGAAGAACTCGGCGGCGAGAAGATCGACATCGTGCGCTGGAATGAATCGTCGCAGATCCTGATCTCCAACGCCCTCAAGCCGGCGGAGATTCAGGATACGGCACTGTGCTTCGAGCTGGGCCGGGCGACCGTCGTTGTGCCCGACGAGCAGCTCTCGCTGGCCATCGGCAAGCGCGGTCAAAACGTCCGCCTGGCCGCCCGATTGACCGGCTGGGACATCGATATCCTCACGCCCAAGGAATACAACCGCGGCCTGGATCGCCTGGCGACGACGCTGCGAAAGATCGAGGGCGTGGACGAGATGATCGCCGAGCGAATCTCGCTGCTCGGCATGATCAGCGTCATGGACGTCGAGGAAGTCGGCGCCGCTACGCTGGTCGAAGAACTCGAATTGACCCAGGAGCTGGCGGACAAGATCGTCCAGGTTTGCTCCGACGAGGCCAAGATCGTTCAGGTCGAACTCGCCGAGGAAAAGGCCAAGGCCGAAGCGGACAAGAAGGCCGCGGCCGAGGCGGCCGCCGCCGGGTTGACCGTGCCGGCCGAGGGCGAAGCGCCGGCGGCGGAAGGTTCGACGGAGACGTCGTCCGAGACCGCAACGCCGGAGTCGGCCCCGGACGAAGCGGCATCGCCGGAACCGGAAGCATCGGCGCCCACGGAAGAGGCGACGACGGCGTCGTAACGAATGCGCATGAGCGGGCGTCCGCACGAATGCGGCCGCCCTTTTGGAACCCTCAGGATCGCGGAGATTACCGTTGGCTGAAAAGAAAGTGCGAGTGCACAACCTGGCGAAAGAGTTGGAGGTCGATAGCCAGGCGATCATCGAAAAATGCCGCGCTGAAGGCATCGAGATCAAGAACCACATGCACGTGGTCTCGGCCGGTCTTGAAGCCACCATCCGCGAGTGGTTCAGCGAGGGTTCGCACGCCACGACGCTCGAAGAATCCAATCGGGTCGATCTCAAGAAGGTCAAAAAGCCGAGAGTCCGCAAGAAAAAAGCGGAAAGCAGCGATTCCGATGAAGGCGGCGTGGCCGTCCTGGAAGCCCCGTCTCAGGAATCGCCACCGGCGTCGGCCGATGAAACATCGCTCACCAAGAAAACGGTGGTCCACAAGCCCAGCGTCACGGAGACCAGCGATCTGACCGCGCCGCCGGCCCCCGCCGCACCCGAGGTCCCGGCGGAAGCCCCGATCTCCGAAGCCGTCGAAACGGCGGCCCCTGCGGAACCGGAAATCGTCGCGCCGGCCCCGGAGACGCTGAAGCCGGCCGCCGCCGTGACTCCTCCGCCGGCGCCGCCTCCCAAGCCCCCCATGGTCGGACCACAAAATATTCCCAAGCCGGCGAAGCTGGCCGGGCCCAAATTCGTTCGAATGGACAAACCCGAAACCGTCGAGCCTCGGCGGTCGTTTCGACCGCCGCCGCGTCCGCCGGCCGGCCCCCCTCCACGATTGGAAACCGAAGACGAACGAAAAGCTCGCGGACGAGGCCCGTTGCCCGCTCGGGGACGCGTCGGTGAAAAAGAAGGGGAAGGCGCGGCCGAGCGGGTTCATCCCCGCCGCGGCGGCCTGCGCGATCTTCGCGAGGAAGTGAACGAGAAGCTCAAGGAATGGCGAGATCGCGATTTGATCGAACGGAAGGATCGCCTGGCGCATGCCTCCGGCCGGGGCATCGGCGGTCTCCGCGCCATCGAAGGCAAGAAATCCAGCCGACGAGGCGGCGGCGGCGCTCGAACCGCTCCCTCGACGATCAAAAAGGATCACGTCGAACTGACCGAACCGATCCTCATCAAGGACTTCTCCCGCGAAACGGGCATCGCCGCGGCTCAAGTCATCAAAAAACTGATGGAAGATCTGGGTCAACTGGCGACGATCAACAGCGTCGTGCCGACGGAAATCGCGATGGCGATCGCGTTGGAAAACGAAATCACCATCGAGGTGGCCAAGGCCAAGACGGCGCTCGATCACTTGCAGGATGAGTTCGCCGCCTTCGAGCGAAAGCATTTGAAAACGCGACCGCCGGTCGTGACCGTCCTGGGTCACGTCGACCACGGCAAGACGAGCCTTCTCGACCGCATCCGCAACGCCAAGGTGGCGGCGGGCGAGGCCGGCGGCATTACCCAGCACATCGGCGCCTACCAGGCCCGCGTGGGCGATCGGGCCGTGACCTTCCTCGACACGCCGGGGCACACGGCGTTCACCGCCATGCGCGCCCGTGGAACGCATCTAACGGACGTGGTCGTCCTTGTGGTCGCGGCGGACGACGGCGTGATGCCGACGACGGTTGAAGCGATCAATCACGCCAAGGCGGCCAATACGACGATCGTCGTCGCGCTGAACAAGATCGATCTTCCGCACGACATTAACAAGATTTACGGCCAGCTCACGGAACAGGGCCTCACGCCGAGCGGCGATTGGGGCGGCCATACCGACGTCATCAAGACCTCCGCCGTCACCGGCCAGGGCATCGACGATCTGCTCGCCCACCTGGCAACGCTCAGCGAGGTCATGGACCTCAAGGCCGACTCGAAAATTCCCGCGACCGGCACCGTCATCGAAGCCGAGCGGACCGAGGGGCTGGGCAACGTGGCCCGCGTCCTGGTCCAGGAAGGAACGCTTCGCGCCGGTGACATCCTCGTCTGCGGCGCCGGTCACGGCCGCGTGCGCAATCTCCGCGACGACCACGGCCGGTCGCTGAAGGCCGCCGGCCCGGCGACGCCGGTCGAAGTGACGGGCTTGTCCGACGTTCCCGAGGTGGGCGATCGGTTCTATGTCCTCGACAGTCCTCAACGCGCGAAGGAAATCGCCGAGGACACCGCCGCGCGCCGTCGCGAAGCCGCGCTGTTCCGCGATGCCAAGCCCACGAATCTGGAATCGGTGCTGGCCACGGCGGCCGAAGGGCAGATCCCCGAGCTGCGCGTGATTATTCGCGCCGACATGCAGGGCTCCGTGGACGTCCTCCGGAAGACCCTGTCGGAGTTCCCGGCGGATCAGGTCCGACTGGACGTGATTCACACCGGCGTCGGCACCGTCACCGAGTCGGACGTCGTGCTGGCCCAGGCGAGCAAGGCGATCATCATTGCCTTCCACGTCGTGCCCGATTCGACGATTCAGAAGATGGCCGACAACGTCGGCGTCGATGTCCGCACCTATCGAATCATCTACAACGTCATCGACGACATCCGCAAGGCCCTCGAAGGCCTGCTGACGCCGGACGAAAAAATCGAATCGCGCGGCCGCGTCGAGGTCCGCGAGATTTTCAATATCTCCAAGATCGGCAAGATCGCGGGCTGTTACGTCCGCGACGGCCTGATTCAGCGAAACAACGTCGTCCGCGTCGTTCGCGACGGCGTCATCGTCAAGGACAACGGCGCGATCGAATCGCTGCGGCGATTCAAGGACGACGCCAAGGAAGTGAAGGCCGGTTTTGAATGCGGCGTGCGCATCGCCAACTTCGACGACGTCAAGCCCGGCGACGTCATCGAGGCCTTCGAAGTGGTCAAGATCGCCCGAAAGCTCGAGTCGTAGCCGGCGCTGCGGCGAAGAATCGCCGCGAAGGCGGCGGGAACAGGAGTCCCGCCCGATCCGAATGGTCATTGGTGTGCTGCAAATGGAGTTGGCGATTCCCGGGGCCCAGTCCCTTAAAGACAAGCGCCGCGTCATCAAGAGCGTCAAGGACCGGCTCTCGGCGCGGCACAACGTCTCCGTCGCCGAGGTCGACGACCTCGACGAGCATCGACAGTGCGTCCTGGCCGTCGCCATGGTTTCCAACGACAAACGCTTTACCGATTCGTGTCTTTCGAAAATCGTCGATGAGGTCCGCGTGGTTCGCGATCTCTCCCTGGTGGATTATGAACTTGAATTTCTTTGAGAGTCCTGATTCCGGGGCCGCGAGATGTCCTATCGCCTAGAAAGAGTGGCCCATGCGATTCGCGACGTGGTCAGCGACGCCATCGCCCATCACGTCGCCGATCCGCGCGTCAGCCGCTTCACCAGCGTCACGCGCGTCGAGCTCTCCCCCGACTTGCGCCATGCGCAGGTGTACGTCAGCGTCATGGGCGAAGAGGCCGAAGGCGTTACGACCATGAAGGGGCTCGACAGCGCGCGCGGCATGATTCAATCGTTTCTCGCCAAACGAGTGGACATGCGCCAGTGCCCGCTGCTTCGGTTTCATCTCGACCTCGGTCTGAAAAACGCCTCCAAGATCATTCGCCAGATTGACGAAGCCCTGGGCAAGTCACCCCCGACCGCCGATCCGATCGGCGACGACGAATCGAACGACGCGGAATTCGAGTCGCCCGACGCCGCTGGAGCCCATCCATGAAGAACGTCGCCGAGCATTTGCAGCGAATCCGAAAACTGTTCAACAAGGTCAAGAAAGAGGGCGGCGCCACGGCACTGCCTCCGGTGGAAGAGCCGATCGAGGCGCTGCTTCGCGGCGTCCTGAGCGATTACGCCGCCGACGCCCGCGCCGCGACGGCGCTGTCGCGACTGCGCACGGCGGTTGTGGACCTGAACGAGCTTCGCGTCACACCGGTCTCCGAGATTGTCGAGATCATCGGCGCGGATTACCCGATGGTCCGCAAGGCGGCGACGGAATTGACCGCCGCGCTGAACGCCATTTACAACCGGCTGCACCATCTGGACCTGTCCTTCCTGAAGAAATCCGCCAAGCGCTCCGCCGAATCGTTTTTCAATTCGCTCGACGGCGTCAACGCCCATGCCCGGGCCTCGGTGATCCTCCGGTGCATCAAGGGCCATGCCGTGCCGGTCGATGCGGCCATGTACCAACTGCTTCGCCGCGGCAATTACGTGGAGCCGGATGCCACGGTCGATCAAGTGCAGAAATTCCTCGCGTCGAATCTTCGGGAGTCAGAGGCGGCGCCCTTTTACGTGCTGGTGAAGCGGTATTCGGCGGCCCATGCCCCGCGAAAGGCGGCCGAGCCGGAGCCCGCGCCGCCCGACGCCGCCGACGAGGAGATCACCCACACGGAGCGCGCCTCCGTCTCGACCCATCCCGCGGCCAAACAGAAAAAATCGGCGCCGATGAAAAAGCCGGCGCGCCCGCATCAGCCGAAAAAGCAGAAGGCGGCCCGGCATCATTCATCCTCCGCCTCCAAGCGACGGCGGCCGTCAAAGGCCCGTTCCAAGGCGGCCCGTCGGCACCGCTAGAATACGGGCGAGTCGTTACGGAGGACGCATCAGCCATGCAAGTTTGCCGATCCCGGTTTGGACTTCGACCGCTCCTGTTGGGCTCGCTATGCCTGTCGGCCTCGTGCCAGAAGCCGGCGGCCGGACCTCCGCTCGCGGCCCGGGACGATTCGCGCGCCCATCTTCGCCTCGATCAGATCAAGCCGGCTCCGCAAGTTCCGGACGACGTCGCGGCGCCGACCTATGAACCGGCGCCGCAGGCGCTTCGCTATCTGCACAGCGGCCAGTCCTTTTTCGACCAGCGTCTTTGGGCCGATGCCACGTCCGATCTGGAGAAATCCCTTCAAATCGAACCTCGACTCGTGGATGCCAGAATCCTGCTGGCCCGAGCCGCTTTGCAACAGGGCAATACCTCGCTCGCGGAAAGCCAGTTGAAGGAGGCGATGAAAATCCGGCCCCGCGATCCGGCGGTCCATCGCCTGCTCGGCGAGATCGCGATGCAGGCTCGGCGGTATGACGACGCCATCGCCTCCTTCCGTACCGCTTTGCGGACCGGTGCATCGACGCCGGCGCAACCCGAAGTCGTGCTGACCCATTTATCGCTCGCGCTGGCACTGAAAGAATCGGGGTATCTCCAGGCGGCGGCCGACGAACTGCAGATCTATTCCGCGGCCACGATCAAGCCGACGGACGAAATGAATCGCAATCCCGAATTGAAGGAAGTCATTCTGCTCTATCGGAGCAAGATCGGCCCCATGATGGGCGAGATTCACATGAAGCTCGGGGAATACGGCCGGGCCGTGGAGGATTACCAGCTCGCGGTCACCGAAAACCCCGATGACCAGGGCCTCGCCGCGCAGTTGGCGGAAGCGCTGGCCCGCAATGGGCGAGCGGCGGAAGCCCTCGAGCACGTTCGCCGAATTCTAAAGGAGCGACCGGACGACAAGAAATCGCTGGAGCTTCTCCAGGACGTCTGCGACATCACTCACGATCCGTCGCGTTTCGATGCCGAGTTGGTCGAACTGGCCCGGCAGGTCGACTCACCCCAGTTGCAAACGCGCCTGGCGAAGATGCTGCTCGACCGGAAGAAAACAGCCGAGGCGGCGGCGGTCCTGAAGCGCCTGGTCGAAACGCAGCCGGACGATACGGAGGCCGCCTACCTCCTGGTGCGGCTTTCATTCGACCTGAAAGACTGGCGAACGGGCCTGGACCAGATCGCCAGGGCGCTTCGAAGTTCTCCGCAATCCCGAAATCAGGCCGACGATCTCCTTCAACGATGCCCGCTCCCGGAAATTTCGGCGTGGGCCGGCGAAAAGTCGGACGACGCCGTCGCCCAATATCTGCGGGCCGCCGGTGAATACCACCAGCACGATTTTCCGGCGGCCTTGGCGTCCGCCAAAGCGTCCCTGCAACGCGACGAAAAGTTCGGACCGGCACAAGTCCTTCTGGCAGCGCTCGCCCTGCGGGACCATCGATGGGTGGACGCGAAGAATCTGGCGCAAAGCGCGATCGACGGCGGGCTCACCGATGCGCAGGCCTATCTGATCAAGGGCACGGCGCTCGCGGCGCTCGACGAAGACAAGGATGCGGAGACGGCACTATTGGAATCCTTCCGCCTCGATCGAAAATCCGCGGAGCCGCTCTTTGTCCTCGGCGAAGCCGCCGAGCAGAAGGACCAGCCCCTGCGTTGCGAGCAAATCTATCGCCGCATTGTCGACGACGTCGATCCCAAACACGTTCAGGCCCGCGAACGTCTCGTCCGGCTTCTGCTCAATATGCAGAAATTCGACAAGGCCAGGGAATATTTCTCCGACTTTGAGCGGCTGGGACTGACCGGCGCGGAATTTGAGCGTTGCCGCGCGTTGATGAACCTGGCGACTCAGCGGGGCCCGCAGGGACCGGAACGGCTCAACGCTTATCGCGACGCCCTCACCAGGATCATCGAGAAGTATCCCGGGGATCCCGCGACCTACGTCGAGCGGGCGATGAGCTACGAGGCCGTCGGGGAGTTTGCGCCGGCGCTGAAAGAGATCGAGGCCGCGCTTCAAGTGGCCCCGGACGATTTTCGAGCCCTGGAACGAAAGGTCCGTTATCAGATCAAATTGCTGGATTTTGACGGTGCGTCGAAGACCACGACCACGTTGTTGCAATGGCGGCCCCGCGATTCGGAATTGATGCAGCGCATGGCCGATCTGGCGCTGAGCCGCGGCGATTTCGACGATGCCATTCGGCAATTCAAGACGTTGATCGCGCGGGACGACTTGAAGGATCGTCGGGAAATATTCATTTCCCGCCTGCTGGGTATTCTTCGATTCGCGCAACGCGGGGACGAGGCCGTTCAGGTCGCCAAGGACTGGCTGGACTCGGCGCCCGGCGATCCCACGAGGCGAAGTACGTATCTCGCCGCGCTCCAACTTGCCAAACGATACGACGACGCGATCGAAATCTCGAAGCAATGGTTGGCGACCGATCCGACCAACACGGATCTGCGCGGACAATACGTCGACCAGTTGATGGCGGCGAAGCGGTATGTCGAGGGCGAGCAGCGCGTGCTCACCTGGCTGGCCACCGATGCCGACGACCTGGCTCTTAACCAGATGTTGATCGGACTTTTCTGGGCCGCCAGGCAATGGGACAGCGCGATCGATCTGGCGCAGACCGGGATGGAAATCTCCGAGCAGCGATCGGCCTATGAAGCCCTGCTCGGCGCCTCTTATCGATTGGCGCGGCGTTACGACGAGGCCATTGAGTTCTATCGGGATCGCGCCGGCGGGCCCCTCGCCGCGCGCACGCTCATCGAAGTCCTCATTGAGGCCGAACGATTCGGCGAGGCGGAGAAACTCGCCACGAGGGCGCTGATGTCGAACCCGACCCCCGGCGCGGGGGCCGATCTCGACTCGGTGTTGAATATGAGAAATTACCTGGTACGGATTTACCAGCTCGGGGGACGCGAAAACCAGGCCGCCCAGCAATTGGAAGAGATGCTGAAGATCCTGCCTCCCGGGTCAGGCGATCCCCGTGCGCTTTATTACAACCGTTATGTCGGTATTCAAAACGACCTCGGCTACACCTGGGTGGACGCCGGCACGCACATGGATAAGGCCGAGGAAATGATTCGCTTCGCCGTGAGCGAAAAGCCCACCGTGGGGGCCTACGTCGACAGCTACGGCTGGTTGCTTTACAAGCGCGGTCGATTCAACGAGGCCGTCGTCCAGTTGCGCAGGGCCATCCTCTTGTCCAGTGCCCAGGATGCCGTCTTGTTCGATCACCTCGCCGACGCGCTCTATCGCGATGGAAAGACCGACGACGCCAGGGCCAACTGGGAAAAGGCCCTCGCGGTTCCGGCCGCGGACGACGGCGAGCGACCGAGCGCCGAAGACCGCCGTGTGCAAGCGAGGATCAAGGCCAAGCTCGACGCGCTCAAGAACAACAAGAAAGTGGAAATTGCTCCGATCGCTGGCGAAAATCCGTCGAGTCGCCCGGTCGAGCACGACGATTTGGACGACGACCCGCCCTCCAACGAATCGGAACCCTTCGAGGAAGACTCACCGGTCCCCTGAATTCAATCGTGATGTTTCAAGATCATTGGGCGGTGAGAAGGCTCCAGGCGGCCGTCGGGCTGGCTTCATGGCAGAGCGGACAGCCGGTGACGACGTGGACGCCGCCGCAATGAGGGCATTGCCCGGCATGCGCGAACGTATCGAAGACCTCGCCGCAACGGCAACGCCAAAAGTTTCCCGTCGGTGGTGATTCGCCGCACTTCGGACACCGGGCGTCGGGCCGGCGCGGGCCTCGATGAACCACGGCCAGCGCGCGGGCCACCTTGAGGCCCTGGAAACTCCTCGATGCTCCGAAGATTGCCAGAATGATCAACCAAGCGTCCCCTTTGATGGCGGCGAACGCCATGGCCGCGGCCGCGCCGATGAGCCCGATCGTCGCCGCGATGATGAGGCTCCTGGGCAAGCCGACGAAAAACCACAGGATGGATTGAACGATCTGGCCGCCGTCGAGCGGGTAGATCGGCAACAGGTTGAAGATGAGCAGCAGGAGGTTGATGGACGCGACGGCGGAGACATACTCGACGAGGTCGCCCGGTGCATTCGGCCAGAACTGTTCCAGGTAGATCGTTGCTCCGATGGTGATCGGTGCGAGAACGACGTTGACGAGCGGGCCCGCCGCAATGCTCCACAGCATCGCGCCCGGTCGTTGCGGCGGGTCGACGTAGGCCACGCCGCCCAGCGGCCAGAGCAGGATTCGATTGGCGCGACCGCCGACCGATCGACAGGCGAGTGCGTGGCCGAATTCATGCAGGAGCACGATGAGAAAGATGGACAGGTATTCCGCGACATTCCCGACGAGGGAATGATAGGCCCGGTCGCGGATTTGTATTTCCACCGCGGCGACGAGCAGCCACGTCCAGTGAAGGAAAACGTCGATCCCCGCGAATTGAAAAAGTCGGATCGTGCCGGGCATGCTTTGCCGAATGGGCGATGGTCTCATTGGGGGCGATTATAGGCCTGGCCGCGTTCCATCGACAAAAAAACCCCGGGCAGGATTGCCCGGGGTTTGTAATTGGCGAGCAACATCGCGCCACCCGACGACGGGCGATGCATCAACCTCGACCGGGTCCGTGACCTCCGCGTCCGCCGCCGCCCGGTCCGCCCCATCGAGGCGGCTGGATGCCGCGGGCCTGCATCTGCTTGAACATGGCGGCGCGATAAGCCATTCGCCTGGCCTGGTCGTTGGGGTTGCGCGTTTCCGAATCGCTCTTGCGCTCCTCCTTGCTGCGATCGTTCATCGACTTTCGCCAGCGCTCCCGCTCTTTCTCGCGCTCTTTTTCCCGTTCTTCGTCGGACTTGCCTTCGGCCTTGGCCTTTTCCTCTTCTTCGCGCTCGCGGTCCTCGCGCATCTTGCGGAACTTCTCAAACTCGTCGATGTGCTTGTTGAGCACGGCTTCGCGATCTTCGGGCTTGGCGTTGTAATACTCGGCGACCGCCTCATTCATGCGCGACTCAAAGGCCTCGCGCATGCTCTTGCGGAGCTTTTCGCGCTCCTCCTCCGTCGTCTTCTCGTCGCGCATTTTCTCGCGGAGTTCGTCAAACACCTTGCCGGGATCTTCCTTGGCCTTGGCCACGAGCTGCTGGGTTTCCGTCGGTTGCGGCTTGGAGAAGGCCTGGCTGAGTCCCCAGGCGCCGCCGCCCAGGACGACGACTCCCAGGCCGGCCATCAGGAGGGTTTTGGAATTTTTCTTTTCGTTCATGTTCAGGCTCCAGGATTTTTCAGGAGGCCGCGTTCGCGGCCGGTCGAGCGTACGTTCTCAGTCTTCAAAATCCGCGACATGGCTGTCATTGTACACATATCGGCGGGCGCCGGGTTTGCCGCCTTCGCCGTGAAAATTGTCAATGTCGCGAAAGATCCAATAGGTGTTCTCGGCGGTCCGATGGCCGAAGAACTCCGCCCGGCGATCGAGGACTTCCTTGATCGACCGGCCGCCCAGACGGTAGCGGTATTCGTAGCTGCTTTTTTCCGTTTTGTAATAGGGTTGGTTGCCGTTGGGCGGCCCGCGATCGATGACGCCGATGTCCGCCGGACAATTGAAGACGCGCGCGTCCGGGCCGACATGGTCCGCGAGAACGTCGGCGATGATCACCGCCCCGCTGGCTTCGTTGTCGCCCCAGGAGCCGATGGGATAGGGGTCGACCGAGGGCATGTAGGACGCATACGGATAAATGTCGCCGCTGCCGTCCAGATAGGAGCGCATTGCGGTCATGAGCTGGCGGAGGTTGTTGGAACAGACGGTGATCTTGCCGCGGGCGCGCGCGGCGCTCAGAACGGGGATAAGAATACCGAGCAGGATCGAAATGATGCCGATGACGACAAGCAGCTCGATCAAGGTGAAGCCGGATCGGTGACGGGACTTCGCGAAGGAAAGGAATGAGGTATTCACGGTTGTGCCAGTGGACGGGATCTCTATTATCTATCTACGGCAGTATAGTATAAACGAAGGCGACAGCCGAGTTATTCGCGGGAAATCGTCGGCCGCAATCTATGCAACGACAAGGGGTTGGGAGAGCCCGGAATACAGTTCAGGAAGGGGGGTTGGTTGCTACTGCACAGGGTTGAGGGCCCGGGACTTCAGTTCGTCGGCCGATTGGAGCAAGACCTGCTTGTCCACGGGCTCGGACGGTTGAAGGACAAAGGTATCCAAGGTGCGGTCGTCGTGGACGGTAAAGGGCATCAGGCATTCCGTGAAGATGTCGATGCCGGGGATTTCGTACCACGGGGTGCTGATCTTGTGGTTCGTCTTCACGGTCTGGAAGCCGGGCTTGCGAATGATGATGTCGTAATCCCCGTACCAGGTGAACGGGACGCGCACAGGGGTTCGGCCGATCTCCTCGTCGTTTAACAAGACGATCGCCCCTTCGGGCTCCGTATTGATCGAAACGGTCCGCTCGATGCAACCGCTCACGGCGAGCAACAAGAGACATGGGATCATCGCGGTCCGATTCATGGCGGATAGCTTAATGGCCCATCGGCAGAGCGTCGAGATAGGCCTGGAGGATTTTTTGGGCGGCGATGCGGTCGGTCAGGCCGGATTTCTTGCCCTTTCGTAACGTCACGCCCGCATCCTGCAACACGTCCCCGGCGGCGAACGAGCTGAGCCGCTCGTCCTGCAAGTGGACGGGCTTTGGCGAGCCCTCGGCCAGGGCCTCGGCGAACAAGCGGGTTAGTTTCGTTTGTTCACTTTCCGCCTCGTTCATGCTGATCGGCAATCCGACGACAATCTCGTCCGTTTCCTCAACGTCGGCGACTTTGATCACGGCGGCCGCGTCGTCTGTGACCGTGCCGGACCCCTGCACAACGCGAAGCGGCATGGCGATGCGGGTCTCCGTATCGCCGATGGCGACGCCGATGCGCTTGGTTCCGTAGTCAATGCCGAGGATGCGGGCCATCAGGAGCTTACGCGTACTTATCGCCGTGACGCTGTTGCAGTTGGGCGACGAGTTCCTTGATCTTGTCAATCTGATCGCGGCGGCAGACCAGCGTCGCGTCCGGACTGTGAACGATGACCAGGTCTTCCACGCCGACGGCGGCGATCAAATGGTCATCTTCGCTGACGAGAATATTGCCCTTGGCGTCGAGCGTCGCGACCGTCGGCGCGGTCACCGAATTTCCGGCGCGATCCGCGCCCGCGGCGCCGGCGATGGCCGTCCAGCTTCCCAGATCGAGCCATTCCAGATCCATCTCCAGCACCAGGACGCGCGGCGCCTTTTCCATGACCGCGAAGTCGATGCTGATCTTCTGAAGCTGGGGATAAAGCTCCCGGGCCAGGCGCGGTCCGTCGGGCGTCGACCAGACGGCGGCCAGTCGCTCGGCAATCTGATGCGTCGCGGGCAGAAACCTGCGCAATTGTTCGAGAATCGTCGACGTGCGCCAGACGAACATCCCGCTGTTCCAATAGTATTGACCGGAAGAGACGTAACGCTTCGCCGTCGCCAGATCGGGCTTCTCCTTGAACGAACGAACCGCGAAAAACCCCGGGCGAACCATCTCCCCACATTCGATATAGCCGAGGCCGGTATGCGCGGTCGACGGTTTGATCCCAAAAGTGATAAGCGCGTCCGCCTCCGTCTCGGCGACGTCGTAACCGAGGCGGACGGTTTCGACGAAGTTCTTCGTCGGTCGGATCAGATGATCGGCGGTGAAGACGCCCATGATCGTTTCGGGGTTTTGATGATGAAGCAGTGTCGCCGACAACGCGATCGCGCCGGCCGTGTCACGGCCCTCGGGCTCGGCGATCAGATTCATCACCGGCAGCGCGGGAAGCGCCTCCGCTACGGCCGGCGCGTGTTCGGCGAGCGCGATGACATGAATGTCCTCCGCCGGCAAAACCTCGCGAAGCCGATCGAATGCAGCCTCCAGAAGACTGCGGCCCCCAAGAAGTCGCAATAGTTGTTTAGGGCGACGCCGGCGGGACAAAGGCCAAAGCCTCGTCCCTGATCCACCGGCCATAATCACCGCGCAACTTCGCATGACTTAATCCATGATATACAGCGAGACGTGATCGGCGGCAAAGGCCCGCTCGCCGTATTCATCAAAACGAATGCGAACATAAGTGGATCGGCCGCGAGGCTCGATTCGCAGGACCTGCCCCTCGCCATATTCCTCGTGGCGGACGCGAAGGCCGGGGTAAAGGCTCGACGCGGCGGGCATCGAGCCCTCTTCGTTAAATTCGCCGAGGTGGGCCGTGCTGCGGTCGCGCTCCGGCGAAAACGTCTGGCGATCGAGCTCGTCCTTCGGCAACTCGCGGAGGAACGGCGACGGGATGGTCCGCTCGGTAATGCCCCGAGACATCCGGTAGCGGGCACAGGTAAGCGTCAGTTTCTTCTGAGCGCGGGTCATGCCGACGAAGCAAAGCCGGCGCTCTTCTTCCAGCTCGCGCAGGGTACCCCGAATCGCGCGGCTATGGGGCAACACGCCCTCTTCGAGGCCCACGATGTAAACGACGGGAAACTCCAGACCCTTGGCCGTATGGAGCGTCATCAGCGTGACCGGCCCGCCGGCAAGATCGACGGCGTCGAGATCGGTGACGAGGCTGATCTGTTGCAGCCATTCCTCCAGCGAGCCGTCAGGATTGTCGGCGTCATATTGATGCGCGGCGCTGGCGAGTTCGTAGACGTTGGCCAGCGGCTCGTTGTCAATCTCTCCGGCGGCGGCGAGAGAAGTCTCCAATCCAGACTTCTTCAAAACGGCGTCAATGACCGGTTGCACCGGCCGGCGAGGCAGCGCGCGAAGCTCGGCGAGCAGCGCGACGAAGGCGGAGAGTTTCTTCCCCGCCCGGGCGACCGGCGCGCCGCCGCCAGACCCGGTCTGTGCGAGCGCCTGGTCGAGCGAAATTCCTTTCTCCCGCGCGTGGGCCTTCAATCGATCGATCGTCGTCTTGCCGATGCCGCGCGACGGCGTGGCAATGGCCCGGAGCAGCGCGGCTTCATCCGTCGGATTGATAATCGCGCGGAGGTAGGCGAGGACATCCTTGATCTCCTTCCGCTCGTAGAATTCCACGCCACGGGCGACCTGATAGGGAATCTTCGCGTGGCGCAATTCGTCCTCGACGATGCGGCTCAGCGCGTTCACGCGGTAGAAGATGGCGACATCGCTGCCCTGGCCGCCCTCGGCCAGATGAGCGCGGATATCGTCGGCGATCTTCGACGCCTCCTGCTGCTCATCCTCGCAGGACCAGATGCGCACATCGATTCCGCGCTCGCCGGTCGTCCACAGGTCCTTGTGCTTCCGTTCAGTATTCTCGGCGATCAACTTGGAGGCGGCCGACAGGATCGCACCGGTGCTGCGGAAGTTCTGCTCCAGCCGAATCACCGCCGCGTCGGGGTAATCCTCCTCGAAGTCGAGAATGTTTCGAATATCCGCGCCGCGCCACGCATAGATCGACTGATCGGGATCGCCCGTCGCGCAGATGTTCCGATGGGCCGTCGCCAGCCGCGTGGCAATCAGATACTGTGCCCGATTGGTATCCTGGTATTCGTCGATCAGAAGATATCTGAATCGATTGGAAAGCTCGTTGCGGGCCCCTTCATTTTCATCCAGCATCATCGCGACGCGCATCAGCAGATCGTCAAAGTCGCAGCCGTTCTGTTCGGTCAGCCGCTCCTGATACTTTGCATAGATTCGCGCCAGGGTGCGCGTGGTGAAATCCGTCGCCTCCTCCGCGAATCGCGCCGGCGTGAGCATCTTGTTCTTCGCGTTGCTGATCGCGGCCTCGGCGGCGCGCGGCGGCCAGTTATCGATGCTCAAACCGCAATCCGCGATGACTTCCCGCAGGAGCGACCGCCGGTCCGATTCGTCGAAGATGGTGTAATTGGGGTTGATGCCCGCGGCCGAGGCGTAATCCCGAAGCAGCCTCGCACAAAGCGAGTGAAACGTATGGACCCACATCCGGCGGGAGACACCCAACGCGCCGATTCGCTCGCGCATCTCGCCGGCGGCCTTGTTGGTAAAGGTGATGGCCAGGACCTCCTCCGGCCGGGCGGTCGTCGCGGCGATATAAGCGGCGCGGCGGGTGATGACACGGGTCTTGCCCGACCCGGCCCCCGCGAGGACAAGCAGGGGCCCGTCGATGTGGGCGACCGCCTGCCGCTGCGGTTCGGTCAAGGATTCCAGAAGCGCATCGTGAGACATCCCGATAAGGTATAGATGATGAATGCCGCGGCGTCCATTTGGCCGAACGCCGCCGCCCGATTATCATGACTCACCAGAGGAATCGACGACTATGGGATCAAACGACACGATTACAATCGTCTCCGGCCTGCCCCGCTCCGGCACGTCCATGATGATGAGCATGCTGGAGGCCGGCGGGCTCGCCGCCCTGACCGACGGCATCCGCACCGCCGACGAGGACAACCCCAAGGGCTACTACGAGTTCGAGCGGGTCAAGAAGATCAAGCAGGACACCGCGTGGCTCGACGACGCCAAGGGCAAAGTGGTCAAGATGATCTCCCAGCTCCTGCTCGACCTGCCGGCGACTTATCAATACCGGGTCGTCTTCATGCGGAGAAACATCGACGAAGTCTTGGCGTCGCAGAAGCAGATGATGGTCCGCCGGGGGACGGTCAAAGAGGGCGGGCCGAGCGACAAGGAAATGGGCGACATGCTCCTCAAGCACGTCGACCACGTCCTGCACTGGATGGACAAGCAGCCGAATATCAAATACGTGACCGTCAGCTACAACGAGATGGTCAAGGACGCCAAAGACAGCATTGCCAAGATCAACCAGCTCCTCGGCGGCACGCTCAACGTCGCGGCCATGTCCGGCGTCGTCGACAAGGCGCTCTATCGACAGCGAAAGTAGTTCCAGCCAAAACTGAAAAAAAAAGCCCGCCGAGGGCCTTCGGCGGGCTTCGTGCGTTTTACGATTCGTTGATCGACGTAGCGATTTACATCATGAACAACATCTCGCGATACTTCGGGATCGGCCAGTATTTGTCCGCCACGACCAGCTCCAACTGATCTGCGACCGTGCGGACCTCGTTCATCGCCGGCTTGATCTGGTCGCGATAGACCAGGGCGTGCTTCAGGATGTCGCCGCCGCCATGGTCGGCCTTCGAGCGGATGTCGTCGAGATTATCGATGACCGTCTGCAACCGGGCCGTCAGGCTTGCGACGTTCTTGAGGCACTTCTCCACGCCCGATACGTCCACCGCAGCGGACGCCTGTTTCGTCGCCGACAGCGATCCGGCCACGTCAGCCTGATAGGCCAGCCCCGCGGGAAGAATCTGGGTCCGGGCGATGTCCGCCGTCAACTGCGCCTCGATGTTGATCGTCTTGATATACGCCTCCAAGGCGATCTTGTAATTCGCGTCGGTCTCGGTCTGCGTATAGACCTCGTGCCGTTGGAACAATTCCTTGACCTCGGGCTCGACCATCGCGCAGATCGCGTCCACGCTCGACTTGATGTTCGGCAGGCCGCGCCTGGCGGCCTCGGTCTCCCACGCGGTGGAATAGTTGTCGCCGTTAAAAAGCACGGCCTGGTGTTTCTTCAGGTTTTCCTGCACGACCTTCTGCACCGCCGCTTCGAGCTTCGCCCCGCCGGCGATCTCCTTCTCGATCTCGTCGGCCAGACCCGCCAGCGCGTCGGCGACGATCAGGTTAAGCACCGTGTTCGGAAAGGCGATCGATTGCGACGAGCCGACCGCGCGGAACTCAAACTTGTTGCCGGTGAAGGCGAACGGCGACGTGCGGTTGCGGTCGGAATCGTCGCGCGGGATCGGCGGCAGACTGGAGATGCCCAGCTTGAGCACGCCGCTGATCTTTCCGCCCTCGGGCTTGCCCGCAATCAGGCTGTTGACCACTTCCGTCAGCCGGTCGCCGAGATAGACGCTGATGATCGCCGGCGGGGCTTCGTTCGCCCCGAGGCGATGATCGTTGCCCGCCGTCGCGACGGACGAACGCAGGAGTTTCGCATTGAGGTTCACCGCGCGAATGACCGCTGTGAGGAAGGTGAGGAATTGCGCGTTCTCATGCGGCGTATGGCCGGGATCGAGCAGATTGTTCCCCGCGTCGTCGCACATCGACCAGTTGTTGTGCTTGCCCGAGCCGTTGATCCCGGCGAAGGGCTTTTCGTGGAGAAGGCACTTAAAGCCGTGCTTCAGCGCCGTGTCCTTCATGACCTCCATGAGCAGCATGTTGTGGTCGGTGGCGACGTTGATGTTCTCGAAGATCGGGGCGATCTCGAACTGTGCCGGCGCCACTTCGTTGTGCCGCGTCTTGATCGGGATGCCGAGTTTGTAGAGCGTCCGCTCGGCGTCCATCATGAACGCCAGCACCCGCTCCTTGATCGAACCAAAATAGTGATCCTCCATCTCCTGACCCTTGGGCGGCCTCGCGCCAAAAAGCGTTCGGCCGCAGTTGATCAGGTCGGGACGAAGAAAATAGAAACGCCGGTCGATCAGGAAATACTCCTGCTCGGGACCGACCGTGCAGGTCACCGCCTTGGCCGTCGTGTTGCCGAACAGCCGCAGCATTCGCATCGCCTGCTTGTTGATCGCGGCCTCCGAGCGGAGCAGCGGCGTCTTGCGGTCCAGCGCCGTGCCGTCCCAGCTCGAAAACGCCGTCGGAATGCACAGCGTCTTGCCGTTCACGCCATCCATGAGAAACGCCGGGCTCGTCGGGTCCCATGCCGTGTAACCGCGGGCCTCGAAGGTCGAGCGCACGCCGCCGGAGGGGAAGCTGCTCGCGTCCGGCTCGCCTTTGATGAGCATCTTTCCGGAGAACTCCACGATCGCCATCCCGTCGCCCGTCGGCGTGAGGAAGGTGTCGTGCTTCTCGGCGGTGTTGCCGGTCAGCGGCAGAAACCAGTGGCAATAGTGCGTCGCGCCGCGCTCGATCGCCCAGTCCTTCATGGCGTTGGCGACGAGGTCGGCGACGTTGGGATCGAGCGGCTGCCCCTCGCGGATCGTCTTGAGCAGCATCTGATAGGCGTCTTTGGTCAGCGTCGCGCGCATGACCGACAGACTGAAGACGTTTTTCCCGAAGATTTCGCGCACCGGCTGTGCATCTGCCGAGATCGTCGGCATCGGCAGCCGTTGGGCGGAGATCACCTTGATCGCGGAGTAACGACGGTTCTTGGCTTCCATGACAGATTCATCCTTCTCCGGCCAACCGACCGGAAGTCCATCCAACCGGAGCCGGTTCATGCCCGGCTCGATTTCGCGGATAGTAACGCATCAGCGCAAAGTGCGCCGGTGCCCGAGGGCAAAATAACGGATATCAAAGGTAGAAAAAAGCCGCTTGCGTCACCCTTGGGGGGGACGCTGGAAATGCTGCCGCCGATCGGCCACCAGGGCCGAGACAACGGAAAAAGCTGAAGGGCACGCTCGCATCAATTCACCAATGCCCATGATAGGCGAAAAGCGACAAGCGGGCAAGATCAGTTGGAACGGCTCCGGACAATGAACGCACTTCGCCGTCGAACGATCAGCAGGCCGCCGAAGGCCAGCAGCGCCATGCCGGCGGGTTCGGGGACCAGGCTGATGCGGAAACCAAGATCGCCGCTCTCGAAATCCGGGTAGTGGCTATCGTCGTTCGACGCATGCAAGTACGAGGCGATACCGCCGTAGGAACCCCCCCGGCGGTCGCGATAAGCAAATGACGCATGTGGGTACGGGATGGCCTCATTCCATTCCCAAACGTTTCCGCCTTGATCAAATGTTCCGTAAGGGCTCACATAGGGGTACGAACCAACTTCAGTGGTGTGTCCGACCGACGGATAGTAATTCGCCATGCTGGTGTTGATGTCGTCGCTGCTGGTTGGGTAGTCCCAATACCCTGCATTGATCGAGCCGCCTTTGTAGTAGGCCGCCTTGTACCACTCGTCTTCACTCGTCACGGCCCATATCGCATTGGCGTTTCGCTGGATCGCTCGGCCATCATCGCCGACATAACCATTGAGCGTGTAGGCCCCGGTTTCAGTCGTGCCCGGTCCTTGTACTCCTATCGGTTGATTGTTGTGCATCCAGTTCGAAAACCGGCAGGCGTCCCAATAGCTCACGAGGTTTACCGGGCGGTTGGCCCACTCGGGTGCGACTCGGTACTGATAGGGATCCTCCGTCACCCCGGAACCAGCGTATCGTTCGATCTTACTGCCGTAAGGCCGAGACCACATGTCCGTCGTGTACAGACCGTATGTGTCCACGCCGCCAACGGCGTTAAGGAACGCCGTGTACTGCGCTGCCGTGACCTCGTACTTGCCGATGCTGTACGCGTAATCAACGCCACCGGGACTACGAATATTGTACCGGGTGTCGGGCGCATTGCCCGGATCGCCCACCGATACGGTGTCGATGTCGATGCTGGCGGATGCGCTTGCCTCCCAGGCGCAAAGCACGAATGCCACGATCATCACGCTGAACGTTCTCACGTTCTTCCTCCTCGAACAATTCGGGTCACCATCAATTTCCGACTCCCTTGCTGTTGCCGGGAACTGAAAAATTCAGTTCTCAGGAAGAGCAGTGCGCCTGCGATCATCCGCACACGTTCACTACGCGGAGCATAGGCGCCCGCATCAACCCCCGCGCAACCAAGAAAAATATCTTAATCGCTTCCCTGGCCCTAACCCCCGCCCCGGTCGTTACTTGTTGCCTCCGCTCCCCTCAATCCCTAAATCCCTTAGTCCCTCAATCCCTCGCCAAGAGAGAGCGTTGAGCAAGATTGTCTGGTAGGAGCAAGAAGCGGCGAAGCCGCCGGCCTCCTTCGGCGAAGGGCTTAAGGCTGACGGCTGTTGGCGAACGAATCTGGAGATTTCGCGCCCGCGCCGGAGACTACGTCGATGCCAACAACCAAAGTGAAAATCCGAACCGATTTTTCGCTTTTTTCCGGCTTTTTTCGGCTCAAAAAAATTTTTTCGCGGCCCGCCGCCGAACGTTTGCGCTCAAGTGCGGTTAATTGCGCCAGAAAAGTTGTCGCCGTGCAATGGACGATCCCGGCTCGGATCGTTCACCCATCCACGATTCGCCTTACCCCGGAAACTCGCCGGGGCTCACGCCGATCTCGATGATGCTGCACGCCAGAATGGGATCGAGGCCGAGTTTCCTGGCCTCGGCGACGAAGTCCTCGCTCTCCGCCCCGGGGTTCACGAAGAACTCCGCCGGTTTGGCTTTCGCAATTCCGGGCAGCGCCTGAATCCCGAGCGGCGGCGGCAGGTAGAGCGTGACGCGATCGATCTTGTTGGGGATTTGGTCGACGGAGGCATACGCCTGAAGCCCCTCGATCTCGCCGCCCTTGGGATTCACGGGATAGACCCTCCACCCTTGGCGCAGGTAAGCACGGATCGCCTTGTTGCTGTACTTCGATCGATCGGCGGATGCCCCGATGACGGCGACGGTTTTCCCGGCCATGACGATTCCTCCGCCCGGAATCATAACAAAGGCCCGCGCGGAATACGAAGCTCATCGGCGCAGAGCGATCCGGCAGGTGCTATTATGACTTCGAGGCCCAATGGGAGATGGCGATATGAAAACGCTGAACGGCAGGCGCATCCTGATCTTCGTCGGCGACGATTACGAGGACCTGGAGCTTTGGTACCCGAAGCTCCGATTGGAGGAGGCGGGAGCAAAGGTCACTGTCGCCGGCCAGGCGGCGAAGCGCGTTTACCGCGGCAAGCACAGCTACCCCTGCGAAAGCGACGTGGCCATCGCAGAGGTCCGATCGAATGATTTCGACGGCGTCGTGCTCGTTGGTGGCTGGATGCCAGACAAGCTCCGCCGCGATCCAAAGGTGCTCGAATTGATCCGCGAGTTCAACAAGAGCGGCAAGCTCATCGCCGCGATCTGCCACGGCCCGTGGCTGAGCATCTCGGCCGGTATCTGCAAAGGCGTGAAGATGACCAGCACGCCGGGAATCAGGGACGATTTGACGAACGCCGGGGCGATCTGGTCCGATGAACCGGTTGTCATCGACCGCCACCACATTACCAGCCGCCGCCCGCCGGACTTGCCCGCCTTCATGGAAGCGATGGTGGGATTCCTGTCGAAGGCGCCAACGAATTAGGGACCGCCCTTGATCGAGGCGTCGTTCTTGAGGATTTCGTCGAGCTGGCCGCGGAGACGAGAGGCGGTGCGGACGCCGACGTTGACGTTTTCGATGCGGCCGTCCCGGCGCACGACAAACATCGTTGGAAAGCTCGTCACTTTGAACAGCTTGCCGATTTTGTTGTCCGGGTCGTGGGACAACTCGGAATGGCTCCCGTTGGCGTCCATCATCTTGGGGATTTCGTCGATGGGGTATTTCTTTTTCAGGGTCTCACAGATGTTGATGAAGCGGACCCCTTTCTTTTCATATTCCACGCGAATCGATTCGACCTGGGGCATTTGCCTCTTGCAGAATCCGCAATCCGCCGCCACGAAGTTCAGGACCGTTGCGGGAACATTTTGGATCTCCTCGTCGCTGACGGGCTTCTTGTCGATCGTCTGAATGGTGAATTGAGGGATCGACAGCCCGGTCATCCCGAGCGCCGGTCGCCGCTGAATTTCCTCCGGCGTCGGCGCCGACGTCGTCGGCCTTCTAAGCGTCGGCGCGGGTCCGAGCAGCGCCTCGAATTGCGCTTTGGACCGCGCCATGAAGTCGTTCGGATTGCCTTCCACGGCAAACTCGATGCGGCCGGTCTTGCCCAGCACGACCAGCGTGGGATAAAGCGCCAGGTGAAACGCGTCGGCGGCGATGTTTCCGAGGTCGATGGCCAACTCGGTCTCCAGGCCGGCTTTTTTGAGCGAATATCGCATCGCCTCGGGCACGATGACCGGGCTGGGGCTGGGGGCCTGTTCGGCGACGTTGATGAATCGGACCCCCCGGGGTTCGTAGCTCTTTCGAAGCGATTCGATGTTCTGGACGGCCATCGTGTTATCGAAATTGTTCGACGTGAAGAAGGTCAGCGCCAGGACGCGCTCGGCGGCGGTCGTGTTGTTGACGACCAGGCCTTCGACGGTCGTCAGATCAAACTTCGGCGCCGGTTTTCCGACAAGTTCCCCGATGGGGATGGTCAGGCCTCTCGATTCGCTCGGGGCCGTGGGCACCGACGCGCCCACCAGTCCGACTTCATAATCCGGCTTTCGGGTGTCGTCGGTGTGCAGGGTGATCGCCTTGACCGTGGGGCCGGGATCGTAGTTCCTGGGCAGCGTGACGACGACTTTGTAACCCTTTCCGGGAAAGATTTCGCTGATGCTCAAAACGACGGCCGGATCCTCGCAGGTGGCCTCGGTCAACCGGATGGGGGATTCCCCGTTGTTCATGAACGTGACGATTTTCGTGGTTTCGCTCTGCGGGTCCGGCGGACCGAGCATGATCATGTTGGGGACCAGCTCGACGCGCGGCGAAAGAAAGGCGACCGCGCGGATGGGAATATTGGGTTGCAGGGCCAGATCGGTCGTCAAATTGATCGTGGCCTGACGAATTCCGGGATCGAGCGGGGGTTTGAGGGCCACCTTCAGTTGATAGACCGCGCCGGGTTCCTTTTCTTTCAGTTCAAAAGTGAATCCGGCGTCCTCAATTCGTTCGTATTCGATTTTCACGGGGTCTTCGAAATGGTTGGTGAGAGTGATGATCATCTCCGCGGGCTGCGCTTCCTTTATTTTTCCGAAGCCCGCCATCGGCGGATCGACCTCGATCGGGGGCCGTGCGTCGCCGCGAATCTTCACGATCACGCCCGGCGTCCGAGGATCGTTCGTCACAATCATCGAGCTGATCTCAAACAGCCCCGGTTTGGCGGGAACGAGCGCGTTGATCGGGATGTCGGCCGGCTGCTTCGGTTCGATCAGCCGGGGCGCCGTGGGGGCCAATTCGCACTTGGAGTCGCCCTGCAGATTGATGATTTCCAGTGGACGCTGGCCAAGGTTCTGGAAGTGAAAAACGGCCCTCGTCGTCGAACCGCACCAGCAGACGCCGACGTCGACGATGGACTTGTTGACTTTCACGATCGGTCCGGACAACGCCGGTTGGGTCGTGGGCTGAAAGGCCGACGAAACGGCCGGGTTCAAGCCGATCCAAACGAGAAAAAAGAACAGACCTTGGCGGCGCATCATGTTTCACCCGAACAGAGATTTTGTCGAATGCACGAGCCGAATCGCGCAGCATCCATTATACATTTCCACCGACGATACCAATGTACCGCTTTTGTCACGATACCGAAAAACAAGAGCCCCGGTCCGGCCGGACCGAGGCTCAAGAATTCGCTGATTCCGTTGAATAATCGAGGCCGAAACCCATCAGCCCCTGGGGAGCGCCTCGGCCAGCCCCGGCACTTCTTTGGCGCCGTGCGGGGACTGGATCGTTGAGCCGTGGAAGTCATCGCCGATCGGCTCGAAGCGGCCTCCCAGGTGCTTGGCGAGGAAAGCCTCGGCGACGGCATAGAACGCCAGTCGATTCTCGGGTCGGGCAAAGCCATGTCCCTCATCGGGGAACAACACATAGGCGACCGGAATGTTCTTGTCCGACATGGCTTTGACGATCTGGTCGGCCTCGGCCTGTTTGACGCGGGGGTCGTTGGCGCCCTGGCCGATGAGCAGCGGCTTTTTGATCTTGTCCACGTGCGTCAGCGGCGAGCGTTCCGCGAGGAACTTCTTGCCGTCTTCGGTCCGGTGATCGCCGACACGCGAGGTGAACATGTCGATCATCGGCTTCCAATAGGGCGGAATGGAATTGAGCAGCGTGATGATGTTGGAAGGCCCGACGATGTCGACGCCGCAGGCAAACGTGTCCGGCGTGAAGGTCAGGCCGACGAGCGTCGCGTAGCCGCCGTAGCTGCCGCCCATGATGGCGACCTTGGAGGGGTCGGCGATCTTTTCGGTGACGGCCCAGTTGACGACGTCGATGAGATCGTCGTGCATCTTCCCGGCCCATTCATGGTTGCCGGCATTGGTGAAGTTCTTGCCGAGACCGGTCGAGCCGCGGTAGTTGACGCTGAGCACGGCGTAGCCGCGGTTGGCGAGCCACTGGTGCGTCGGGTTGAGACCCCAACTGTCGCGCGACCACGGTCCGCCGTGGACGTAGAGCACCATCGGCAGCGTCGAAGTCGTTTTACCGTCGCCGTCCCTATCCGCCCAGACGGGCAGCGTGAGGTAGCTGACCAGATCGAGGCCGTCGCGGGCCTTGATCACGACCGGGTGCAACTTGGCCAGCGGCTGACCTTCCAATCGGTGACGATTGGTGAAGAGGAAATTCGCCTTTTTGGCCGCGCGATCGTAGTGGTAGTAACGGACGGGACCGTCATCCATGAGATAGGAGACGATCCAATGCCGGTCGTCCTGCGTCCGGCTGGTCACTTCCACGTCGCCGGCCGCGACGGTGGAGAGGTATTGCATGTCCGGCTTGATGCTGTCGTCGAGGATGTTCCAATGCGAGCGATCGTACGTCGATCGGACGGCCTCGACCGTCTTTTCCGTCGGATGGATCATCGCGTTGTCGATGTCGGCCTTCGCATCCTCGGCGAGGATTTTCTTCTCGTTGGTGTCCAGGTTCCAGGCAATCATCGCGCCGGTGTCCCGTCCGCGGCTGTCGCGCATGTAGAGCGTTTTGCCGGTCTTGTCGAAACCCATCGGGCCGGTCGTCAGCGAATCATCGGCGGGAATTTTCGTGAACTCGGTCCAATCGTCGCCCTGGGGCTTGAGCATGTCCATGCCGCCGTCGGGCATCATCTTCAGCGCGAAGCGGACGTTGAAGTCGTCGTCCGACATGAATCCGACGTAGCCGTCGTTCTTCCGGACCAGCTTGCGATCGCCCGTGGCGATGTTCACGCGATAGACGTCGTGAAGCTCCTTGTTGCGATCGTTGATGCCGACGAGCAATTCGCCGGGCAGCTTGTGGCTCACGCCTTCGATCTGCGCCTGCACGCCGGGCAGCGGCGTCAGGTCGCGCGTCTCATTCGTCTTGAGATTTGTCGCATAGACGTGCCAGTTCTCGTCCCCGCCTTCATCCTGGGTATAGAGGATGTGTTCGTTGTCGTAGGACCAGAAGTAGTTGCGGATGCCTCGCTTGGTATCCTTCGTGACGGGCTTCGCGGCGCCGACATTCGTCATCGGGGCGACCCAGACATTGAGCACGCCGTTCACCTCGGCGAGGTAGGCCAGCTTCGTGCCATCGGGGCTGATCTCCGGGCTCGCCTTGTCCGGGTTGCCGAAGAGCAGGCCGCGACTGATGATCGGCGTGCCGGCCATTTCATTCGGCACGGGCTTCCCGCCATACATCGAGCCCGCCTGGCTGCACCCCATGACCAATACCAGTGGACCGGCAACGACCAACAGGGTCAAAAGAGTCAAACTGAACCTTCTCTCTGCCATCGTGAAAAATTCCTTTCGTTTCTTGGTTACCGATGAATGAGGATCGCCGTTCAGAGCCATTGGCTGACGGTACGGCGAATATTTCCAGACAAAGAATAAACGGAATTGAATCGGGCGTCTTTCGCACGTTTTTCGCCGCAGCCTGGGAATCGCTCCGCTTTCGCGTCGCGGCTAACTAAAAAGCTCTTAGCCGCGACCCGATAGGGGAGCGTTGAGGCGGGCCGTCGAATACAGTACCCCCGTGATCCTTGGCCATCATTTGATCCTTGCCGCTTACGGCTTCTGGCTTCCCAACGATCCGCGCGGATCATGGTCCACGTTCGTCGGCTCCAAATCCCTGTTGAAGTTTGGCCCGGCCACAAAGGTGGACACCCATCGTTCGGTGGCAGCCCGGCCACACGATCGGGAGGCCCGCTATGCGGCCAAGCGGGCGTTGAAGTACCCGGCTATTCGCTTCAGTGGTCTCCAGGTTCGTGCGATTGGTCGCGGATTTGCCGAATACGCCGGCAAGTCCTCCCTCAAGGTCTGGACGTGCAGGATCATGCCGGATCATGCGCATCTTGTGGTCGGCGAACACCGTTGCGACATCGGACAAATTGCAACACAACTAAAGGGGGCCGCAACGCGTCGATTAATTGCCGAGAATCTGCATCCTCTCGTCGCATGGGCGACGGCGGGCAAGCGTCCGCCCACTCCATGGGCGAGGGGAGAATGGAAGGTGTTTCTGAAAACTGAAGAAGATGTCTTCCGTCGAATCAAATACGTGGAAGAAAACCCTGTTAGAGCCGGCCTCCGGCAACAAAAGTGGTCGTTCGTGACTACATTCAAGAGGAAAGGCGGATCGATTTTTCGTCGTTAGCCGCGACCCGTTCGGGGAGCGCTTTCACCGGCTACACGATCAATACGCTCGCCGCGCAGCCAATTCATTGTCACGTATTCTCGCCGCAGGCGGGACAGCGGACGGTTCGCCAGTTCGGGAGCGGTGATCGGCAATGGGGACAGCGGGGATCACCGGGGCCCAGGGATCGACGAAGGAATACGAAGCCGACGACGATCACAAAAGCCGCCATCGCGATGACCCACTTTGAAGGCATGGCGTCCGTACTCGGGGAGGCGTAAGAAACCGAGAGCAAGCGCGGGGCATTTCACAAAGTCGAATCGGCGATCGCCGCCTGAGACTCCGATCACGGTCGCCCCGGCCCTGCGGTGGGCCGGCGGTTCGTTTGCGACATGGATCGGTGACTCAAACGTCGACGGCCGTCTTTCTCTTCCGGAAAGCGCCATCGGCCCCGCACTTGCTTCGCGCCGACATCATACCATAAGCAAGAATACGTTCGAGAAATTTTTTGTTGCGGAGTTTCGTCTCGGTCCGAATCGTCCCTAAACGAGGCGTGCGACCGAAGTTAGCGCCACCCTGCCGCTATTCACCACCCACGGTGTCCGTTGTCGCTCTCGGCTCGAGTTCAAAGACCACCTCGAACGGTTGAGCCGTCGACGCGAGTTCGAAACCCTTGGGCAGAATGAACTGCGCCGCGCGGCGAATCTTCGTATGGGGCTTCTCGGTGTCGGCGGTCAGAACTTCGACAAACGCCCGAATGTCGCGCGGTTCGAGCTGGTCGATGGCGTCCTTTGGGCCGGTCACGTCGATGTCGGGGCGGAGGTTGGTGTCGGGGTCGACTACAATGACGTAATCCTTCTGGACCTGTTGTGGGATCGACCAGGTGATTTGAATCGGTCCCTTGCGGCGTGTCGCGGTCAGGGATTCGATTCGGCCTGAAATTAGAACTTCGTCCGTGGGCAGGATCTTGACGTTCACGTCGGGCGGAAGGTCCTTCAACGCCTCGCACGTCAGCGGCACCTTGACCTGAAAACTTCCGTCGGGTTTGCTGGCCGCGCGGATGCGGGCTTCGGCATCGGCCGTCGCGATCGGCCGCTGGCGCAGACGTCCGGCGCGGAATCGAGGCAGTCGGATCGAGACCTCCGAAGGCGAGGGCAGCGCCGAGACCTTGAGATCGCCGTATATCGGTTCGACCTTCACGTTTTGTACCCTCACGTAGTCGTCGACAAGGACCGCCACACTGGTGGGTTCCACGCTTCGTATGCTCCACAGGACGTCCTGCAGGGCTTTGACGTGAGAGACGACTTCCATCGAAGAGATCAGGCGGGGTTCCGAGCCGGTCTCTTCGCTGCGATCAAAGGCGGACTCAAAAACGGTCTTTCCACCAAAGAGGTCGGCCATTTCCTGGAGCAGGCGGCGACGGCCAACCATTCGAAGGGTGAGGGTCGTTTGATACGGCGCCGCGGCGAGCGACGCATAGCGATCGGGATCTTCGCTGACGACGCGTACGGCGATTTGAAACGATTGTTCCTCGGAGACGTTTCGATCGGCGGCAAACCAGATCAAGATCGTGATGATCGAAACGATGAGAAAGGATTTGATCGATTCCCACATGGCGAAACTCCGATCCGTCAGACGGCGGCCTGGACCGGCTCCGCGGCCGATGGTTTGCTGAGCCGGTCCCGCAAGCGTTGTCGAAGCTGTTCCGGCGCGAGCGGACGTTCCATCTTTCCGTTTTCCACCAGGCTGATGACGCCGGTTTCTTCGCTGACCACGATGACCAGTGCGTCGGATTCCTGCGAAAGGCCGATGGCGGCGCGATGACGCGAGCCCATGGACGGATCGATGTCCTCCGAGTCCGTCAGCGGAAACTGGACGGCCGCCGCGGCCAGCCGGCCCTGCGAAATGATGACGCCCATGTCGTGCAGGGCCGAGCCCGGCCAGAAGATCGTCAGCAGCAGGGGCTTGGAAACTTCGGCGTCGAGCCGGCAGGCCGTTTCCATCATGCCGCCGAATTCCGTGGCGCGCTCGAAGGCGATGATGGCTCCGATCTTATTCTTGGACAGATGAGAACACGTCTCGACGACCTCTTCGATGACGCGGTCAAATTCATGGGACGACGGACCGAACCAGGTCGTCGCGCCGAGCCGGATGAGTGCGCGCCGAAGTTCGGGTTGAAAAGCGACCAAAGCGATGAAAAAGAGCGCTTGGACGAAAATCGGCCCGAGCACCTTGATACGCTGGAGATCGAAGACGTTGGCGATAAAGGAAACAAGCAACATGCTGGCGACGAGGAGGAGAATGAACCCGCGCAACAATCGGGCTCCGCGCGTCCCGCGAAGAAACCGCATGACGGCGTAGACGGCGAGACCGATGACCAGCAGCTCGACCAGATCGGTCCATTCGCGGCGGCTGATGACTCCCTTGAGGAGGTTTAGAAGGTCCATATCCGTCCTACCGGGCTTCGACGCCGTTCGTTGCGGAGATCCGTCAAGAGGCTACTCCGGAGTCTACAATACAGGTCCGACTTGCGATGGGCCAGCCGACCGAGAGCGGCCGGCGCGATTGCCGGTCGAGTCCGGCCCGTTATGCTGTCAGAAATGAGCCAAGCCGAACCAGCGACGCCCGGCCGACGGGTGTATCTCACGCGGGGGATTCCCGAAGCGGGCATTGCCATGCTGGCTTCGGCGGGTCTGACGATTCGAATGAATCCGCTGCCTCGCCCGCTGCGGCATGAAGAGTTGTGCCGGGAGGCCGGCCATTACGACGCGGTCATGTGCCAGGCGACGGACCGGATCGACGAGGCGGTGTTGGCGGCGGCGAGCCCTCGCTGTCGGATCTTCGCCAACTGCGCGGTGGGCTACGACAACATCGACGTCGCGGCGGCGGCGCGTCGGGGGATCATCGTCACGAATACACCGGATGTTTTGACCGAGGCGACCGCCGATCTGACGTGGGCGTTGATGCTGGCCACGGCGCGGAGGCTCGGCGAGGCGGAACGGCTGGTCCGCGCGGGGGTCTGGCGCGGCTGGAGCATGATGGACTTTCTGGGCATGGACATCCACGGCAAGACGCTGGGGATCGTCGGCGCGGGGAGAATCGGAACGGCGGTCGCGCGGCGGGCCCAGGGCTTCGATATGAAGCTGCTTTATTACGCGAGGTCCGACCAGCGGGCGATGGCGGCGCTGGGCGCCGAACGGCGACCATTGGGCGAATTGATGGCGGAAAGCGATTTCGTCACGATCCATGTTTCGCTCTCGCGCGAAACGCGGCATCTCATCGACGATCGGGCGATCCGGCGGATGAAGCGGGAGGCGATCCTCATCAACACGTCGCGGGGCGCGGTCGTGGACCAAAGTGCGTTGATCACGGCCTTGACGCAGGGTCGAATTGCGGCGGCGGGATTGGACGTCTACACGAACGAACCGATGATCCCTGCGGACTTGTTGGCACTGGAAAATGTGGTTCTTCTTCCGCACATCGGCTCCGCGACGGTCTCCACGCGAAATCGCATGGCCCAGACGGCGGCGGCCAACGTGGTGTCCGTCCTCCGCGGCGACGGACCGATCAATCCTGTTCGAGTCTAGGCGCGGCGATGCCAGGAAAGTCGAAAATTCAACGTCCTGTGTTCGATGCGGACTCCGACGAACCGCTCGAAGCCCATTTCAAAATCCTGGACACGATCCGAAACATTCCTTGCGGTTACGTCAGTACGTACGGCCGCGTGGCCGAGGCGGCGGGCTTTCCGAAACGGGCACGATGGGTGGGACAAATCCTTCGACGTTCTCCGCTGGCCGGCGGCGTACCCTGGCATCGCGTGGTCAACGCGACCGGACGAATCAGCCTGCGCGGCGGCAATGGTCCACAACGACAGGGTCATCTCCTGAGGGCCGAAGGGGTCAAGATCGATGGCCGAGGGCGGATCGATTTGGCCGTTTTCTTGTGGAGCTTTCGGATGACGCGCAACGTCAGGCCTCGCTCCGCCGGATCAGGCCGCCGTTCCGTTGTTTTACGCGCGCCGCGAAACGATTATCATGGTCGCTCTCCAAGGGGGCGACGAATCCGGCGGTCCGGTCGGGCGTCCCCGTAAGACGTTCTACATGAACGAGCGAGAAATGCTTCGGTTCAAGGTTTTCGAAAACGGCGCGCCGGCGAAACAGGTGAACCTGCAAGGGGCCCATCTCCTCGGCGGCGATCATGCGCCGATCCGCGCGGACCTGAAATTTTCCGGCGGCCAGATCGTTTGCGAGCCGAAGACGCGCGGAGCCGCGGCCCTGGCGATCCTCTGGCCGGTCAAAGGCGTCGGCCGCGTCATGCTGGAAACGCCGCGCGTGCTCGAACGCAAGGAGCCGTACCACCTGCACGTCGAGCTGGCGCGCGGGCAACTCATGCGGATCAGCCAGAAGCGCGAGGACTGGGGGCTTTACGATTTTTCCGAAGGGCAATCTCTTTACGACGACGTGGACGCCGCCCGCGATCTGCTCATTGCGGCCATGACCGCCGCCGATGATCCGCTGGCCGCGAAACAGGCGGACGACGCCCTGTCGGCGGGGCTCAAAGTCGGCGAGGCGATCGGAGCCTTTCATGCCGACGTCTTTCTCAAGCGACGGCGATCGGCCGGCCAGATTTCGCGCCGGCCGATGGGCTGTCGGCTGGACATCTCGCAGTGCTTTCCCTCGGAGGGCCCGTCGGTCGCGATTCCGCCGGTCTATGGTCCGAAGCTGGCGGAGGCGTTTGATTTTCTGACGATACCGTTTTCCTGGCGGACTAGCGAACCGCGCGAAGGTCGACACACGATGGGCGCCTTGGAGCAATGGCTTCGCTGGGCGCGCGAAAAGCGGCTGCAAGTCTGGGGCGGTTCGCTCGTCTCGTTCGCGCTGGGCGATCTGCCGAGCTGGCTGAAAGTGGGCTCCCGGGAATTCGACCGGCTGCGCGATCTGGTCATGCGGCACGTCAAGAACACGCTCAAAACGTTCGGCCCGTACGTCCACGCGTGGGAAGTCGTATCCGGCATTCACGCGCACAATCCGTTCAAGCTGTCCTTTGAGCAGCTCGTCGAGTTGACGCGAATGTCGGCGATGATGGCGCGCCAGGCGTCGCCCAAAAGCTCGATCTTGTTGGGGATCCAGCTCCCGTGGGGCGAGTACTATGCGGAAGACGCGCAAACGGCGTTGCCGCTGATGTACGCGGAAGTCGCGGTGCAGAGCGGTCTGCACTTCGACGCGTTCGGACTGGAACTCGTTTTCGGCGGCAGCGATTCAGGACTCTTTGTCCGCGACTTCATGCAGGTATCGGCGCTGCTCGATCGCTTTGGGAATTTCGGCAAGCCGCTGCACATCACCGCGGTCGCCGCGCCGTCCGCCGCCGGCCCGGATTCCGGCGGGGAGTGGCACGGTCCCTGGTCCGAACGAATTCAGGCGGACTGGGCCAAGGAATTTTATCGCATCGCATTCTCCAAGCCCTTCGTCGAGACGGTCTCGTGGGCGTGTCCGGCCGACGGCGCGCCGGATCAGCCTTCGTGCGGTCTTTTTGCGTCCGGCGGCGCGACCAAACCGGTCTACAACGAACTGCTTTCGTTTCGAGAGACGGTTCTCGGCGGCGGAGCCAAGGATTCGCCCCTTGCGGATTAGCGTTTCGCACGGTCGAAGTGGCCGCTCCGATTGAATGGTCAGGCCATTCCAGACGCGATATAATGCCGGAATGGAACAAGACCTGGCGCGGATTTTGATTCCGCGCGATCGGATCGAAAGCCGAGTGACCGAACTGGCCGGACAGATTGCCCGGACCTACGGTGAAGATGGCGAAGGGCTGGTCATCGTTCCGATCCTGGCAGGCTCGATCATCTTCCTCGCGGATTTGATGCGGCATTTGCCGTTCAAGATGCGGATCGGTCTCATGACGCTCAGCAGTTACCGCGGCGCGACGACCACCACCGTCGGAACGCGGGTGGTTCAGGATCTGAATGAAGACATTGCTGGCCGACATGTCCTGATTGTGGACGATATCCTGGACAGCGGCGGTACGTTGGGGTCGGTGCGGGACCAATTGGCCCCTCGGAAGCCGGCGAGCCTTCGTATCTGCGTCTTATTGCGGAAACCGGGAAAGGCCCCGAAAGACCTTGTTCCCGACTTCGTTGGGTTCGACATTGACGACGTTTTCGTCGTGGGCTACGGATTGGACTACGACGGTCACTATCGAAACTGGCCGGATATCGGCGTCCTTCGCCCGGAGTTGTATGAATGACCGCCGTTCTCGAAGAACCGCCGAGGAAAAAGCGGCCGCTGGTGGTCGCCAACGCCCAGGGCCGCGCGGGCGGCGCGATGGGTCTGGCGGTCGAACAGGTCGTTCCAGCGCACCTGTTGGGCGGAGACGAGGAAGTTCATTTCGCGATCAAGCCGTCGCCCTGGTTCGCGGTGCTGGTTTCGCTGAAATGGGTGATCACGGGCCTGATCCTGGCGCTGCTGGCGGCGAGCCGAGCGTTGCCGATTCAATCGTCTTATCAATGGTACTTGTATCAGATCGGCTTCGGCATCGCGGGCGTGAGACTGGCGTGGGGGATGCTCGAATGGGTTTCGCGGCTTTATATTCTGACCAATCGGCGGGTGATGCGGATTCGCGGCGTGTTCAACGTCGAAGTTTTCGAGTGTCCGCTCGATCGAATTCAAAACACCGAGCTGCGGTTCAGCGTCCCCGAGCGATTGACGCGGATCGGCACAATTCATTTTCAAACGGCCGGCGGCGCGCCGGGCTTGCGCGGCGGCGCCGCATGGCGCATGGTCTCTCGTCCGCTCGAGGTGCATGAGAAACTTCGCGAGGCGATCCATCGGGCTCGAAACCGAGGTCAACATGGGTTGTAACCTGTCGAGAATGAGAAAGTGCGCGGCCGTCGTCGGTGGGTTCACGGCGGCGTTGACCGCGGGCGTTCTGCGCGCCCAGGACCCGCCGCTTCCGAAGGAGCAGTTGCAACAGGCCGAGGAAGTCGTTGCGGCAACGAAGCAAATCGGCCCCTGGGAAAGCCAGACGCAGATCATCGAAGAGGCCACGGACAACATCTTCAAGCAGAACAACTGGAATTCGGAACCGGATCAGTACGCCCGACAACTCATGCATGAAATCGGGCAGATCGCCCCGTGGAACCCGCAGCAGCGCCAGGAGGTTTTTCTCAACTCCGTTCAGCAGCGACTCAAACTGACGCACGACCAGCGGATGCAGCTCGACTCCTCGTTGAAGCAGGAATCGATGATGTTCGCCATGCGCCATTTCAAGGACATTGTTCCGGTGGCGCTGGAGGTGGCGCGAACCCGGGCCGCCAACGAGCCCTTTACCGCCGAACAGGTTCGGGAGTGGAGCAACAAGCTGCGGCCGCTCATGGATGAAGGCCTTCAGGTGGTGCAGCGCGTCGGTCAGCGTTTGGAAAAGGGCATGACGCCCGAGCAGCGCGAATTGCTCGAAGCGGACCTAAAGGCCCTGGTCCATCGGAATGAGGACGTGAAGCGGATGGTGGAACGCTGGCAGGCGGGGCAATGGTCGCCGGCCGACTGGGGACTGCAAAACGACCCGCTCCACGCCGCGGCCATGGCGGAATACCGGATGAGCGAGGCGGAAAAGAACGCGCTGGTTGATGCCGCCCAGGGAACGAGAAAACCGGACGAAGCGACCATCGCCGTCGATGAATCGGCGTGGGACAAATACGTGAAGTGGTTTTGCGAATTCAATAATTGCGACGAGCGCCAGCGCAGCCAGGCGGACACCCTTCTCAAGGTCGCCAAAAAGGAAGCGATCGCCTACCAGTCCGCCCGGCGCGATGTCATTGAACAGTACCGGCGTCGTCTCGCGGGCGAGCGCAATCCCGAAAAAGTCAAAGCCTGCCAGGAGGACTTGAACCGGGTTCTTGCGCCGATCGGCCAGATCTTCGAACGCCTCAAGAAACAGCTCACCGAGGGGGTGTTGACGACCCAACAGCGGTTGAACTTCGCCCCCCCGCCAAAGGCGGCTCCGGCGGCGCAGACCGCCAAGGGCTTACCGTAATTCGCCGGATGCGAGCGTCGCCAATTCCCGCTCGCTTAGTTGGTGATCCATTCCCTCCCGCGCGCGACGTTTCCATTTCAGCAGTCGTTGAAGCGCGGCATCCTCCTTCAAAATCCTTCCCATGTTTTTCCTAAACCGCTCCTCGCAGCGAATGACGTGACTGGACGGGCAGTCGAGCGAACGGGCCAGCGTGCGGATCGAGGTTTTTTCGTCGGGCTCGGGAATCGACCATCGATCCTGGGCGCATTTTTTGAGCACCCGTCGACCTGCCGGCGTGGCGCGCGACGACCGGGCCAGTTTTCGGATGACGCGGCGGGCCGCGCGCTCGTAGCGCGCGCGGACCTGTTCGCCGACGGTCGTCGACCCGACGGCGGGCTCATTCATGAGCGGGCGGGACACGACTCGATGGCGTTGTGAAAGACTGACCACACGGGGCGAAGGGAAGGGATCGTGCCGGTCTTTCTCTCCGTGAAACCGTCGCCGACGGAACCGACGTTGGGTGATGAAAGGAACACGGATGATGCCGTGGGTCTCGTGCAGGTAGCGGCTGATGGAAAATCGCATTCGAGCCATCGCAAATGGTGCAAAGGCGCCGTGTCGGACGGCGTCGTGGGTCCGCACCGCGTCGACCAGCGCGAGACTGCCCTCTTGAAAGAGCTCCGAATAGGAACCGACGCCGGGATGGTGGAGGCGCATCGGTTTCAGGCGAAGCAGCGTCAGATGGACGAGGGGCAAGTGGCGCTCCACGAGACGGCGCTGTCCGGCGCTGAGGGAATCGAGACCGACGGGGGCGGGAGAATCGGCGGACATGGGGCCTCCTTGAAAACCTAACATAGACCGAACATACGGGAAAGTCAAGTTTTGCTTTGCGGAAGCCCCGGCGCTGCGATATAACGCCCGTTCAAACGGGGGGCTGGAGACGAGGGCAATCCCATGAAGCGAATCGGTCGGGTGTTTTTCGCGGCGGTGATCCTGGGGTCGGTCGCTCCCGTGCTGGGCGTGAACAACGCGCCGTTGTGGACCGAGTCCGAAGTTGGCACGCCGCTCGCGAATTCTTACGCTTCGACGCCGGTCCTGGCGTTCGACCACTACGGGACGGCATCGGTCTCCTGGTCGTCCGTCTCGACCGCCGGCGCCGCCAATTCCATCCGTTACTCGCAGCTCCTGGGCTTCGGTTTGTGGAACACGCGGGAACTGGCGAACGGAATCGGGCTGGGTCTGCGGACGGCGTTGACGTTTGACCGCGCTGAACGGCCGAGCGTCGCGTGGGTCAACCTCGACGGTTCGGTCAGCGCCAACTTCAATTTCGGCACCACGCAGACCGTCTCCGCATCGGGCGGAAATTTCTCCAATCCCGTCGTGACGCTCTCGATGGATCTCGCGGGCACGCTTCGGGGAATGTACAGCCGCGCATCCACCGGAAATTTTTTCGATATCGGATACACGGGCGGGACGTTCAGCGGGAGTAGCATGACCACGCTCTCGGGAGTCACCGGCGTGCTCGACGCGGCGATGGTGACCGACGGGCGGGGTTTGCGACAGTTGGCGGCGCGGGCCAACCTCAGCGCCGGCGGGCAGGGATTGATGCTGGCGTCGGAACCCGTGGGAGGCGGAACGTGGTCGTCCACCATCTTCGCGACCTCCGACAATGTCACCGGCGTAGACGTCGCCATGGACCCGACGGACGGGCGAATGGCCCTCGTGTATACCACCAGTCTCAACAGCGGACTCTCGAAGCTCTTTTATTCGAAGTTCAACGGCATTTCGATGCAGACGATGGAACTCGCCTCGTCCAACACGCTAAGATATGAGGATGTCTCGCTGGCCTTCGACCTGGCCGACGGTCATCCGGCGATTGCCTATGAGCGCAAGAACACGGTTGGCGGGGCCGAGGAGCTGATGTTCGCCTATCGCGACAACCTTTCCGTCTGGCAGCTTCCGGCGACGGCGATCGATTCCACGATTTCGATGGACGGCTTCGGCGGCAAGCCGCGTCGGCCCTCGCTGGCCTTCGATGATTATGGAACCAGTTGGCCGGCGGTCGCGTATGTGGACTCCGACGGGTCGATGAACGTTGCCTTCGATCCGCCAGCGCCCGAACCGGCGACTCTGGGCTTCCTTGGACTGGGAGCCCTCATCATCCGCCGTCGGCAGAAACGCTTCGACTTCTAATGCTTCCACTCGTTTGGGCTTTGATTCATCTCGCATCACTGACGCTCGGTGGTCCGCCCGCTACTTCGACGACCGCGCCGTCGGTCATGAGCGCTCCGCCGGGGATGGTCTGGATCCAGGCGGGTGAATTCACCATGGGGACCGACGACGCTTCGGCGTGGAGCGCGGAGAAGCCGGCGCATCGCGTGCGTATCAGCGGGTTCTGGATGGACGCGACCGAAGTGACCAACGCTCAATTCAAACGGTTCGTTCAGGCGACGGGTTACAAGACCGTCGCGGAGCGGACGCCGGATTGGGAGGAACTCAAAAAGCAGGTTCCGCCCGGCACGCCGAAGCCGGGCCCGGACGTGCTTCAGCCCGGCTCGCTCGTGTTCACTCCGCCGGACCATCCTGTTGCGTTGAATGATATCAGCCAATGGTGGGCTTGGACGCACGGCGCGGACTGGCGTCACCCTGAAGGACCCAAGAGCACGATCGACGGCCGTGAGAATCACCCCGTTGTCCACGTCGCCTGGGAAGACGTAGAGGCGTATGCGAAGTGGGCGGGCAAGCGGCTTCCGACGGAGGCGGAGTGGGAATACGCGGCGCGCGGCGGACTCGAAGGCAAGAAATTCGTCTGGGGCGACGAAGAGGTCACGGATGAGAAGCCGCGCTGCAATATCTGGCAGGGCCAGTTTCCCTGGAAGAACACGATGAACGACAAGTATCCCCGGACCGCGCCGGTGAAGTCCTTCTCGCCCAACGGTTACGGGCTGTACGATATGGACGGCAACGTCTGGGAGTGGTGTTCCGATTTTTTTCGCGCCGACGAATACGCCAGAGTGCGAACCGAGAGCAAGGGCAAGACTTTGATCGACCCCAGGGGGCCGGGCGACAGTTGGGACCCGGATGAGATACTGGCGAACACGCCGAAGCGCGTCATCCGCGGCGGCTCTTTTCTTTGCCACAAGAGTTATTGCGAGTCCTATCGCCCCAGCGCCCGTCGCGGACAGACGCTGGACACGAGCGCGTCGCACCTGGGCTTTCGCTGCGCGATGACGGCGAAGTCGCGCTAACGCCGCCGCCGCGACTTTTTACTGGACAAGCGCGCACATCGGGATATAGTCCCGCCCCATGGCGTGGTCGCTCCTGCTGGCTGAATCCAAACCACCGGAACTCAACTCCGGCAGCACCGCCTGGATGCTCGTCAGTTCCGCGATGGTCCTGCTCATGGTGCCGGGGCTGGCGCTTTTCTACGGCGGCATGGTCCGACAGAAAAACGTCCTCACCACCATGATGCACAGCTTCGTCGCCATGGCCGTCATCGGCGTGCAGTGGGTCGCCTTCGGCTATGCCCTGTCGTTCGGGAATGATCACGGCGGGATCATCGGCTGGAGCCGCGATGCACTTTTTCTCCGCGGCATTTCCTACTCGGAACAGTTCGCCGACAAAGGGATCCCGACGCTGCTCTTCGTCATGTTCCAGGGCAAGTTCGCCATCATCACGCCCGCGCTGATCGCCGGGGCGATCGCCGAGCGCGTGAAGTTTTCCAGCTATGTCATCTTTATCCTCCTGTGGTCGACGCTGATCTACGATCCGCTGGCCCACTGGGTATGGGCCCCGGGCGGCTGGTTGTTTGTAAAAGGCGTGCTCGATTTCGCCGGCGGGACGGTCGTCCACATCTCCGCGGGAGTCTCGGCGCTGGCGCTCATCCTGCTCATGGGCAGCCGCCGGGATTATCCCAAGGGCGCGATCCAGCCCAACAGTCTCGTATTGACGCTGACCGGCGCGGGGCTGCTTTGGTTCGGCTGGTTCGGCTTCAACGCGGGCAGCGCCGTCGCGGCAGGAGACATTGCCTGTCTGGCGTTCACGACGACGCAGACGGCCGCGGCGGCGGCGGCGCTGGCGTGGCTGGTCATTGAGTGGTGGCATCGCGGCAAGGCGACCAGCCTCGGCATCGCCTCCGGCATCGTCGCGGGGCTCGTGGCCATCACGCCGGCGGCGGGCTACGTCGAGCCGGTCGCGGCGCTCGTGATCGGCGCGGTGGCGTCCATTGTTTGTTACGGCGCGGTGCAACTCAAGGGCAAGCTCGGCTACGACGATTCGCTCGACGCCTTCGGTGTCCACGGCGTCGGCGGAATCTGGGGTGCGCTCGCCACGGGCATCTTCTGCGCCGTGGGCGCGAAGGGTTTGATCGACGGCAATGCCGCGCAATTCGGAATGCAGGCGCTCGGCGTCGCCGCGGCGGCCGCCTATGCTTTCGTCGGGACGCTCATCATCGGGGGCGTCCTCAAAGCGACGATCGGTCTGCGCTGCACCGACCAGCAGGAACGCGACGGACTCGATATCATGATCCATGGTGAGCGAGGCTATCACTATTAATTGCGAATGACGAATGGCGAATAGCGAAGTAAAGAATGAGGCCCGTCGGAGAGATCGGGTTGATTCCCTATGAAACTCATTGTGGCCATCATCCGTCCCGAGCAGCTCGAATCCGTACAGGCGGCGCTCCGCGCGATCCTCGACGAAGGCGACAACTATCGAATGACCATCACGCCGGTGGAGGGTCACGGCCAGCAGCAGGGCGAAGTGGAATATTTCCGCGGTCAGGAAGTGCGCGCCCCGATGGTCCGCAAGACGCAGATCACCATCGGCGTCAACGATCCATACGTCGAGCCGACCGTCAACGCCATCGTCCAGGGCGCCCGCAGCGGCAAGGGCGAAGTCGGTGACGGCAAGATCTTCGTCCTCCCGCTGGAAGACTGCATCCGCATCCGCACCGGCGAGCACGGCGGCAAGGCGATCTGACGAAACGCCAATATCAGAAAAGCAAGACCACGAAAGGCCCGATGTCGCGCCCGTCGAGCAGTCCGTCATTGTTCGTATCCGCCGGACAAGGATCGGGAGGAATCACATTTCCCAACAGGATGTCGACCATCGGCACAATGTCCGCGTTGTTCACGGCTGAATTGCCGTCGACGTCGCCCTTCAAACATCCGACAGCCGGCGGCGCGACGAAAACCATCCCGCCGACCTGCGTCACGCCATCCGCGACGACAATCCTTTCCGCGAAATCCAGCGCGTCGCCATCATCGTTCAAGTCCTGCAATCGATAAATCGATCCGCCGGGATCCTGGCAGGCGACCAGAAGATCGCCGTCGACCGCGAGCGCCGTTTTGGCGGGCGTCGGCAAGCCCTCCGCGAATGGGATGATCTCCGCGACGTCGAGCACATCATCGTCGCCCGTCAGATCCTGGAGCATCATGACGCGCCCTTCCGAGCTGCGCGTCATGAAGGCGGTCCGGAGATCGAGCGCGACCAGATCATTGCCGGCCGCGATGGATTCGGCGTAACTGATGTTCTCGGCGAAATCGAAAAAATCGCCGTCGCCGTCCAGGTCGCGAAGGATTCGAACGGGGACCGTCGCGCTTTGCAGGGCAACAAGCAAGCGCCCGTCGGGCCTTACAGTGATCGCGAGAGGGTTCGACAGGTTGGAGGCGATCTGAAGCACTTCACCGGCATCCAGGGCGTCGCCGTCGCCATTCGAATCCGCAATGCGATAGAGCGTGCCGGAGACGGAATCGAGGGTGAGCAGTGAGCCGTCGGAGTTCATCGCGAGGCCGACGAAGGCCGGCGTGGGCTGAATGATCAATTGCGCAAAGAGCGAGACCTCCGCGAAATCCATCGCATCGCCGTCGCCGTTCAAATCCTGGACCCGATAGATCGTCGCCGTCGATGTGCCGACGACATAAAGGGCCTGGTCTTTCCAGACCAGCGCACCCACCGCCGACGGCAAGCCCGTCGCATAGGTCGCCTTTTCGGCGAAATCGAAATAGTCGCCGTCGACGTTCAGATCGCCAAGCCGGAGGACTTGTCCCGGTTGGCTGACGAAAAGGGCGGCGTCTTGGGCTCGCGCGGGCACAGCCCAACACAACAAAACGAGCAGGATTTGAATCCTCGAATTAATTTTCGAGCCTCCAAGTCCGCGGAGTATAGCGACTTACACAAACCAATAAAGAGCCAACGCCCAATTAGAGGGAGCGCGGAGCAAGAGTAATGGGTGCGGCGAGGAGAGGATGCCGCAAGCCATGAACGAGCCCGCTTTTGCTTGCACGAATCGACGCGAAAAACCGGCCGTGCCGGTCCTCCCCTATCAGGCCGATATTCTGGCGTGCAAGGCGCGGTTCACCTGGAACTGCTGGGCGCGGCAGACCGGCAAGAGTTTCACCTTCGGCCTGCGACGATTGATCCGGGGATTATCGCGCAAACGAGACCAGATCGTCCTCTCGGCCGGCGAGCGCCAAAGCCGCGAGGTCATGGAAAAAATCCGCTCGCACTGCAAGACCCTGAAGATCTGGCACGAGTGGCACGCCCGCGGCTACTTTCGCGGTACTCGGCTTCGCCAACTCGAAATCCGATTGCCCGCCGGCGTGCGGATCATCGGCCTGCCCGCCAATCCGATGACCGCGCGGGGCTATTCCGGCGACGTCTTTCTCGACGAATTCGCCATGCACCGCGAAGACGACGCAATCTGGGCGGCGTTGTACCCGTGCGTCCTGCGCGCCGAGGGCGAACTCGACGTTGCGTCCACGCCGCGCGGTCAGAAGAACATGTTTCACAAGCTGATGAACAACGACACCTTCGAGCGGCGGACGATCACGCTGGACTCGGCCGTGAGCCGCGGGCTGGACGTCGATGTGGCGACGCTTCGAAAGGGGATCGGCGACGAATTGACATGGCGGCAGGAATTTGACTGCGAATTCGTCGACGATGCGACGAGCTTCATGACCTACGAATTGATCCGACGCTGCCAAGACGTGCAACTGTCGACCGCCGTGGACCACCGCGCCATCGCGCGGCGCGGGGCGGCCCTCTACGCCGGCGTCGACGTCGGGCGGTTCCGCGATCTCACGGTCATCTGGCTCTGGGAAAAAGTGGAAAACGACTTCGTCACGCGCGGCGTCGTCGTCATGCAAGCGGCACCCTTCGCGGAACAGGAATCGAGGTTGATAAGACTGTTGACGGAGCGTTCGCTGCGCCGCTGCTGCATCGACGCGACGGGGCTGGGCCTGCAACTGGCTGAGCGATTGGCGAACGTCTTCGGCGAGGACCGCGTCGAAGGCGTCCAATTCACCGCCGCGCTCAAGAGCGAACTCGCCGGGCGATTGCGTGTCCACGCCGAACGCGGGCATTTGCGCATCCCCGTCGACGAATCGATCATGAACGATTGGCACTCGATGTCGCGGATCGTCACCGGCGGAAATGTGCGTTTCGACGCCGACCGATCCTCCGGTGGTCACGCCGATCGCTTCTGGGCCGCCGCTCTGGGATTGCACGCCGCCGACGGTGCGAATGCGAGCGACGAAATCGGGTACATCTCGTCGGGCCGTTTGACCTTTGCGCGGGCGGGCGCGTTTTGAGGGGAGAGCATCGTTGGGGAGGGCAAAGCTCCAGCTTTGCCCTTCGGAGTGCAAAGCAGAGCTTTGCCGTTCCCCTGGTTTCGAGAGGAGATGAAGATGGGAATGATCGAGCGAATTGTGAATGCGGTCCGGGGGACGTCGGGACGAAAACCGCAGACCGGCATCCTGCTCGGGCGGCGCAAGGAAGACACCTGGCGCGATTATCCTGCCGACGGCCTGACGCCGCAGCGGCTCATCTCGATCTTCCGCGAGGCGGACTCGGGCTCGCTCTCGGCGCAGATGTCGCTTTTTGAGCAGATGGAGGAAAAAGACGCGCACCTATACAGCGTGGCCAACACGCGCCGCCTCGCCGTTACGGGTCTGCAATGGGAAATCTTCTCCGCCGCGCAGATGCCCGGCTGGGGCGCGTCGCGCAGTGCGTCGCACGATCGCGCGTTGGCCGACGCGGCGGCGGCCTATTGCGACGAAACGCTGCGCTCGCTGACAGGCTTTGAAGAATCGCTCGCGCACCTGTCGCTGGCCGTCGGCCGCAACATTTCTCTCGTTGAACTCGTCTGGGAGGCGACGGATTCGGGCCTGCAACTGGCGCAACTCCAACCGGTCGACTTCGGTCGCCTGACGCTCGGCGATTTTGGCGAAATCCGCCTGCTCACCGAGGATTCGCGCTTCGACGGCATCGAACTGCCGCCGGACAAATTCATTGTCCACGCGCCGCATGCATCCAGCGGTCATCCGCTTCGCGGCGGCCTGCTTCGCGTCACGGCTCTGGCCTATCTCGGCAAACATTTCGCCATCAAGGACTGGCTCATCTTCGCCGAGGTCTTCGGGATGCCCGTGCGGATCGCGCGGTACGCTCCCAACGCGACGCCGGAGGAAAAGCGCGAACTCCTGGAGATGCTCCGGCAGCTCGGCGCGGACGCGACCGGCATTTTCTCGAAAGCCGTCGAACTGGAAATCATCCAGTCGCGCTCGCCGGGCGAGACGAATCTCTACGAGAACCTCTGCCTCTATTTCGACCGCGAGATCAGCAAGGCCTGGCTCGGTCAGACGCTGACGACCGACACGGCGCGCATGTTGGCCAGTGCCGGGGCGGCCAAGGTCCATGACCAGGTCCGCCGCGATCTGCGCGACGACGACCTGCGCAAGGAGGCCCGCACCATTCGCCGCGACCTTCTCGCGCCGATGGTGCGCCTGCGCTTCGGTCCCGACGCGCCGGTGCCGCACTTCCACCGAATCCTCGACCAGCGCTTTGAGCCCGACAAGCTCGCCAAAGTTCTGGACGTGGCGGTGAACCAACTTGGCGCGCGCGTCCCGGCGCGATGGGTCCATGCCTCGCTCGGCATTCCCGAAGTCGTCGGCGACGAGCCGGTCATGCCGGGAAAGATCTCGGGAAGTTGATCTTCATCAACGCGAACGATTTTTGGGGAGCAGTGAGCAAGATTGGTGGACTAAGGAGTAGAGAAAAAATGGAGGACGCCATGCAAATCAAAGTGAACGTGAAACAAAACGAATCGCCGCAAACGGAGACGATGGCCATCGCGGCTTCGACCCTCTCCGATGCCGAGCCGCCGGGCCGCATTCTGATCGCGCCCTGGGGCGAAGTGCGGACCGCCTCCGGCGCCTTCGTCGTCGATGAGGAAGCCGCGACCGCGACGATCGCCGCCTTCGCCGCGCACGGCACCGATCTGCCCGTCGATTACGAACACCAGACGCTCGGCGGTCCGTACAGCTCGCCGACCGGCCAGGCGCCGGCCGCCGGTTGGATCAAGGCGCTCTCGGTCGTGACGCCGGAGGAAGCCGCAAGCAGCGGCGCGTCGCTTCAAGCCGGGCTCTGGGCCGATGTGCAGTGGACTCCCGAAGCGGCGCAGCGCCTGCGCGGCCGTCAGTATCGCTACCTGTCGCCCGTGGCGCTGGTGCGGCGAAGCGATCGACGGATCGTCGGGCTCCACTCCGTCGCACTCACCAACAAACCAGCCATCGTCGGCATGCGCCCGATGGTCAGCAGCCAGACGCCGACCGCGGCGGCTCTCCGCGCCATGCTCGCGCTCGACGAATCGGCCGGCGACGACCTGGTCCTCGTCGCCGCGGCGCAGCGGATCGTCACGCTCGAACAAGAGCAGGCCATGCGCCAGGCCGAGGACCGCGTCGTACGAGCCCTTGCGGCGGGAAAGCTCTCGCCGGCGCAGCGCGCGTGGGCGCTTTCCCTCGCGCGCCGTGACCCGGAGGAATTCGACCGATGGGCGGAATCCGCACCGGTTCTGGTCGCGCCGGGTCGACTGCCGGTTCCAAAGGAATCAACGACGACATCGTCGCCCACCGCCAGGTCCGTCGAGTCCGCCGCGCGGCTGGAATACCAGGCGAATCGCGTCCTGCTCGAAAAGCTCTGCACGGAGGAGGCGTACGTGGCGTGCGCGGTCAGGGAGCAGGGAATCTAGCGTCGAGTTTTTTGGGGAGGGCAAAGCTCCAGCTTTGCCATCCAGGAATGACCAAGCAGAGCTTTGTCCTCCCCGGCACAAAGAGAGGAGAAAAACATGGCACTCACGGCCAATCGTGAACTGAATCGGTATGTGGACCAGGAGCTGCGGTCGTTTCCCATTGCGGAAGCGGCGCACATCTACAAAGGAGCCATCGTCGGCGTCGAACGGGCCAGCGGCTTCGTCCGCCCCCTCGTCGCGGGCGACGTCTTCGCGGGCATCGCCTACGAGGAAGTGGACAACAGCGGCGGGCTCGACGGCGCGGCATCCGTCCGACTCTACACGCAGGGCGATTTCATCCTCGCCGTGCAGAGCGTGACGCAGGACCTCGTCGGCGCGCCGGTCTATGCCACGGGCGACGACGTGACCACCGCCAATCCGCAGGCTGGCGCGAGTTACGCCGGAATCCTGATGGCCCTTGCCGGCGCCAACGTCGGCGTCGTGCGGATCATGCCGATGGCCGCGCCGCAGATCGAAAAATCCGTGCAGGCGGTTCTGGTCAGCTCGACCTCCGCGGCGACGACGAATCCCATTCTCATCACCCAACGGGCGATCAAGATCGTCAGCGTGCATGTTTCATTCAACACGCTGCCCGATCAGGGAAACCTCGACATCGGCACGGACAACTCCGACCCCGACGAGATCGTCGACGCGTTCAATCTGACATCGCTCACGGCCCATACGCCGGCGGCGATGACGCTGGCGGGCGCCGGCGTGGCCAAGAATCTGCGCCTCTGGGCCAAAGTCGGTCAGGCCTCGTCGACGGTCGGCGTCGGCGGGCTCTTGTCCATGCGGTATTACGAGTTGCCGTAGCAAAAGAATTGTGAATGGCGAATAGCGAACAGCGAAAGGAAAAAGCCAATGGCGATCATCAATACGGGACTGTTGACCAAGGGGCTGCGCAGCGATTTCTTCGATCACTTCGAGCGCACGCCGAACCATTACAAGGACCTGGCCACGCGCGTCGTCTCCACGGCCGACCGTGAGGACTATCGCTGGCTGGGGACGGTGCCGCGAATCCGCGAATGGGACCAGGGCCGCCTGGCCCAGGGCCTGCGTACGGAGAGCTACTCCGTCGAAAACCTCAAGTACGAGGCGACGATCGAGGTGGACCGCGACGAAGTCAGCGACGATCAGACCGGCCAGATTCGGATGCGCATCGCGGAACTCGCCCAGCGCGCCGCGACGCACAAGGACTATCTGATCTCGCAGCTTCTGACCGGCGGCGAAACGGCCGGCAACGACAGCTACGACGGCGTAAGCTACTTCAACGCGACGCACGCCTCCGGCGAATCCGGCAACCAGAGCAACCTCCTCACCTTCGACGCGTCGAGCAGCGACGCACCGACGGTCGAGGAATTCAAGGAAGCGTTGAAGCAGGCGCTCGGCACGATGCTCAGCTTCAAGGATGACCAGGGCGAGCCGATGCTCATCACCGCGTCGAGCCTCGTCTGCCTCGTCCCGCCGACGATGCTCTTCACCGCCAGCGAGGCGATCAATGCGACGATCGTCGGCAGCTCGACCAACGTCTTGCAGGGCATCGCCCGCGTCATCGCCCTGCCGTGGCTGACGGACAAGTCCAAGTGGTACCTGCTCAAGACCGACGGCGTGATCCGCCCGTTCATCTTTCAGGACCGCGAGCCGGTCGAGTTCGGCGCGCTGGCCGAGGATTCCGACGAGGGCTTCCGCCGGGAGAAGTTTTTCTTCGGCGTGCGGGCGCGATATCGCCTGGCCTATGGCTACTGGCAGTTTGCCGTGCGCACGGACTTTGTGTGATCGGAGGGGTTGGAGCACAGCCGCCTTGGGCTGTGCATCGGGGAGGGCGGCGTGGGCCGGCGACGGAGCGCCGAATCCGGCGGGGCGTGTGCGGCGCTTCGTCTTCGGTGGCCACTTGAGCCGGCCCTCGCACTCCCTGAATTCCAAAAGGAGGACCAGCGATGTCATACGTTACCAACAGCGAAATTCAATCGCGCCTGGGCACGCAGGCCTACATCCAGCTCACCGACGACACCGGCAGCGGCTCGGCCGACACCGACAAGGTCGACGAAGCCCGGCTCGGCGCCGAAGGTGAAGTGAACAGCTATCTCGCCACGCGCTATGCCGTGCCGGTCGATCTCGCCGACGAACCGGACGTGCAGGCCGTGCTCAAGTCGTTCGTCCTCGATCTCGTCTCTTACCGGCTGCACAGTCGCCGACCGCCCGTCCCGGCGGACATCGTTCGCCGGCGCGAGGAGGCCGTGACGTGGCTCAGCCGAGTCGCGTCCGGCATCGTACAGTTGCCGTCGACGATCACGCTCGCGGAAAGCACTGCGATGGGTCCGCTGCCGCAGACGGCGGGCCCCGCCCGCTCGATGACTCGCGAAAGTCTGGAAAACTTTTGAAAGATTGAGAGGACAACCATGTCCAGGTTGGGCGATCTTGAAAATGCAATCGTCGCGCGGCTGGCCGCCGCCACCATTTCCGGTTCGCCGGCCTTCGCGACGGTCCGCGGGGAGTCGGGCGGCTTTCGCACCGCGCTGCGCGACGCGATCCGGCGCGAGCGCATGCCCGCGGCGCTCGTCGCCTTCACCGACGAACCGACCGCGCCGGAGACGCGCCCGGACAAACTCGGTGCGCACTTCACGGTGATCGTCGCCGCGCAGATGCTTCGGGCCGGTACGAATCCTCGGTTGGGCGACTCGACCGCCCTCGGCGCGTTCACCTTGATGGACAAAGTCCGCGAGCAGCTCGACGACTACGAGGCGGTCACCGGCTATCAGCTTCAAAGTCTCAGTGAGAAATTCGTCGACGCCGATGACCGCGTGGCGATTTATGAGCTGGTCTATCGCGCCTGGCCGACGGATTCGCCGCTGCTCTTTCCACCGGATCCGCTGTTCGGGCCGCGAACCATCGGGACGGAGGACGACTATGTGAAGTTCGATCCCGCCGCCGCGGAATACACCTTCGCGGGCGTCGGTCGGCCGACCAAACGCGTGATGGTCCAGGGCCCCGTGGTCACCGCGTACGCCAACGGCGTCGTCACGGCGACTCGTTTTGCGACGAATTCCGAATCCGCCATCGACTTGCCCGCCGTGCAGGTGACGAACTTCAACGACGGCGGCTGGCGGTCGCTTACTTTTCTCATTGACGACGGATGCGACGTCGGAGAATCCGCCGATGTGATCGTCCCGGTGCAGGCCGCCGCCTCGGCCTCCGGCGACGTCTCACTTCAAGTCAACTGGGATCGGGCGCGCGACGCGACGAACGGCATCGCCGAAGGCTCGGCAGGCAACGTCCTCGCGGGCCCGACCGCCGCGGGCGACATCGCCTACGCCCTCGCCGGAACCATTCCCGCCGACACCTTCGCCGTCGGCGACGTGGTCAGCCTGTCCATCCAGCGACTGGCCTCCAGCGACGCGAGCGACACCTACACGCAAGACCTTCTCATCGCCCGCTTCGCGTATCTCCTCTTCAAGCGCAACAGGCTGTAGTGCCATGGATCACGCCTACATTGCCGGCGCCAAGCTGGCGGACATTCTAGAGTGGATTGCGCCTTGACGTAGCGGCCGGCGCCCCTGCCGGCCGTAAAATACCGGAACGG
>CAYPXR010000005.1:0-23482 GCA_964414585.1 uncultured Planctomycetaceae bacterium | reverse complement strand
TGCAGCCAGCGGGGCGTGCCCATCGTCTTCCTGCAGAACATTACCGGCTTCATGGTCGGCAAGGCCTATGAATCCGGCGGCATCGCCAAGGACGGCGCGAAGATGGTCGCCGCCGTCTCCAACGCCTGCGTGCCCAAGTTCACCGTCATCATCGGCGGCTCCTACGGGGCGGGCAATTACGGCATGTGCGGCCGGGCGTATCAGCCGCGCTTCCTGTGGATGTGGCCCAACTCGCGAATCAGCGTCATGGGCGGCGACCAGGCGGCGAATGTGCTGCTCACGGTGAAGAAGGACCAGCTCGCCCGCGAAAAGAAGAAGGCGATGACGGCCGCCGAGGAAGAGGAATTCAAACGGCCGACGCTGGAGAAATACGCCGAAGAGAGCAGTGCGTACTACAGCACCGCCCGGCTCTGGGACGACGGCATCATCGACCCGGCGGACACGCGCATGGTCCTGGGCCTGGCGATCGGGGCATCGCTGAATGCGCCGTTCGGCGAGCGGCGGCAGAGCGTTTTCAGAATGTAGTTTCCGGTATTTGCAAACCCGACCCCTGTTTTGGGCGTATCATCATCTAAGAGCTGTTAATTCGATGGAATCTGATGGTGATGGCCGGAATTAACACATTTCATTTCGACCCACGGCCAGCATTCAAACGTCGCGGAGTCCTCGTTGCAGGCATTATCATCTCCTGTAACCTCGGGTGCCGAAAACCCGTTGCTACCGTTGCGACAAGTCAACCAACCTCAAGCAACCAAACTGAAAATGGTGATTCGAAATACGCGGACGAGCTGTCTCCCCCAGACGATGCGACGCGGGATCTTGTGGCGGGGATTAGCAGGAATCCCGGGTTTTTTTCCCAAATGTGCAGTATGCCTAGTCGGAACAACATTCCGATATTCAGTCCTTATTGTTTTCCGCGATATGAACATCGCATATCTGTTGAGAATTTCCGCCAACTGCGAGCGAAACGCCATGAAAGTCTATCATCGCTAGGCAAGCGGATTGACGCATCGATCAAGAGCTTTCGAACGGCATCTACGACCACCAAGCCGTCGTCGGATATTGGATCAGACGAGCTGGCGATGATCATTGATCTCAATGGGGTCGAACTGTTGAATCAGCTCTGTGAGCTGGCGGAGCTGACCACCAGGCGTGCCGAACGTCGTGCCAATGCACAGACGATTTTTTCCGATACAGGAACCCGGGAAAATCTCGTTGATCGGGACGATATTCCCTCGAGCCTGAGTGAACTACTGTCGACGATCACCGCGATCCTACGCCAGGAAAGGTATCAACCTCTGCTGGAGTCGAAGATTGAGCGCGAGTTCCGGGCTGCCGTCAAAGAAGACGCTACTACCCATCAGCCCTCAGGGGCCGAAGAGATAAGCAAGGACAAGCCGAATTCTTGGAGCTACTTCGATCCCCTGTGTGGTGAATTGATCAGCTTCACCCCATATAGCTGGGTGGAACTGACGCCTGAACGGTCCAAACAAATCATCGAGTGGGCGAGGGACTATTTGCGCAAAACCCCACCGGAAAAGCGGCGAGCCGCCGCGGGAATGTCGCCGTGGCCGATCGTTCGGTAGCTCAAACCGGATTGTCGGCTCGCTCCATCCTTTGGGTGTGCGTGATCGCCGCGCTATTTTTCTTACATTCCACAGCATGTCAAAGCCCGGCCCGGCCAACTGTCTTATCCGCCGAGCAGGCAACTCAGACAATTGAAGGCCCCAACGAACACCGATTCAAACGGATTTCAGGCGGCAAACACTGGGTCGGAGCATCGGATCATCCTCGCAACCCTCGTCGGCAGGTGACTCTGGCGGCTTTCGAAATCGCCGACGCGGAAACGACCAATCAGCAATTCGAAGCCTTCGTGGCTGCGACCGGTTTTGTCACCGATGCCGAGCGGCGCGGTGAAGGCGAGACGTTTCAAGAGGGCATGTTGGATTGGGAATGGCATGTCACCAAAGGCGCGGATTGGCGTCACCCCTTTGGGCCGGATCAGAACGATTACAAATCGAAATTAGATCATCCCGTCACTCAAATCAGCGCGGCCGATGCCGAGGCCTATTGCCGTTGGGCCGGTGTTCGGTTGCCGGCGCTGGAGGAGTGGGAAGTGGCCGCACGAGCCGGGGCGACCTCGCGGTATCCGTGGGGAGAAGACATGATGTCCAACGGTTGCGCAATGGCCAATGTATGGGACGGGGCTTCGCATCGCCACAACGATTTGAAAGATGGCTTTCTTTACACGTCCCCGGTGCGGTCGTTTCCACCGAACGCGTGGGGACTGTACGACGTAATCGGAAACGTGTTCGAGTACTGCTCAAACCCCGGTCGCGGGCGCGACGGCCGACCCGATCCCAACATTGCAACGGGTCGCGGCGGGTCCTGGTGGTGCTCTTCTAATACTTGCAACTTTTTCAATTTGATCGATGTCGGTCAGATGGATCGACATGGATCGCTGAGCAACCAGGGGTTTCGAGTGGCCCGGTCCATTCGGTAGGTCGATTCATCGGCCGCGTTGGGTCTTTTTCGACTTCGGTGTACGATGTCACCCGGAGTCATTGAAATGTCGACCTACCTAACGCAACTATCGCGGGCCGGCGTGGCCACCGTCACGCTCAATCGCCCCGATCTGCACAACGCCTTCAACGACGACATGATGAAGGAGTTGATGGACGCCTTCGTTGCGGTGGGGGCCGATGCGAAGGTCCGGGCCGTCGTGCTCGCGGCCGAGGGTAAGAGCTTCTGCGCCGGGGCCGACGTGAACTGGATGAAGCGGATGGTCGATTACTCCTTCGACCAGAACATCGCCGACGCGAACATCCTTGCGAAAATGCTGCGGGCGATCCGCGAATGCCCCAAGCCGGTCATCGCCCGCGTCCACGGTGCGGCATACGGCGGCGGCGTCGGGCTCATCGCGGCGGCGGACATGGCTGTGGCCCTTCGCGGGGCGGCGTTTTGTTTGAGCGAAGTCAAGCTCGGCATCGTCCCGGCGGTCATTTCGCCGTTTGTCCTCGAAAAAATCGGCCCCGGCGCGGCGCGGCGGTATGCGCTGACCGCCGAGCGATTCGACGCCGACGAAGCCAAGCGGTTGGGACTTGTCAGCGAAGTCGTCGATACGCCGGAGCAACTCGATACATGGATCGGCGAAGTGACCAAGAGCATTCTCGCCAACGGCCCGGCGGCGGTCGCGGCGTGCAAGACGATCCTCAGCGAGGTCGCGGGCGTCGCGTGGGACCAGGTACAGGCACGGACCACGCAGCGCATCGCGGAAATCCGCATCTCGCCGGAAGGACAGGAAGGGTTGAAGGCGTTTCTCGAAAAGCGAAAACCGAAATGGATGGACGAATGACGAATTACGAAAAAGGGAGAAACGCCGCGCTGCTCCTCCATTCGTAATTTGTAATTCGTAATTTCTCAATAGTGCCGGTTCGTACTCGGGCTGTGCCCTTTATCTACGATTTCTTCGCGGGTGTGGTCGGCTCCCATCGGCTCGCGCCAGCCGCCAGGGCCTGCTCATATTCGGGCCAGTCATGGAGCGTGGCTGGATCGAAGTCGGCCCCATTGGGCCAGACCAATGTGTGAACTTCCGGGTCAAGCCGCACCTGGCTGAAGACCTTCGGGTCCCGCAAGGGGCCGAAGAACTCGCCGACCAACACCGGCTCGAAGTCAATCCGCTGTTCGGTACCATCATCAAACCAAACGCGAAGGCAATACGGCCCTTCAATCTGAAATGACTTCACGAAGTAAATCGGATGCGTCATCTTCGCATTTCCTCACGCGAGCGGTTCGATGGGCAGCGGCGGTTGACCGGCTTGAAGTCTTTTCCAGTCGGCCATCAGCTCACTCTGATGCAATTCTGCCCACGCCTCGACGAATCGCTGCTGACGCCTGGGAAGAGTGCCCGCGATCATCTCGACGGGATCCAGGCTGAAAACAGCCACCTCATTTTGATAATAGGCATGGAAGTGGGGCGAGTGGTGGGGCCCGCCGACTTCCATGTACATTCTCACGATAATACCGAAGAAGCGGCTCAGTTCCGGCATTTGTGAGATGGTAACATCTCCGCAGGCAGCCGTCATGCGGCGGATCGACCACGAGGAGGCGACCCTGTTCGCACTCGCCGTCGTGACCCGCATTACATAAGATGGTACCGATGTTCGAGCGCGTCCTCATTGCCAATCGCGGCGAGATCGCCGTCCGCGTCGCCCAGACGCTTCAGCAGATGGGCATCACCGTCGTCGCGGTTCATTCCGAGCCGGATCGCCGGGCCGTGCACGTTCGTGCGGCGGATGAGGCGTACGCGCTGGAAGGCAGCAGTTCCGCAGAGACCTACTTGCGCGGCGACAAGATCATTGAAATCGCCAAACGCTGCGGCGCGCAGGCGATTCACCCCGGCTACGGCTTCCTCTCGGAAAATGAGGATTTCGCCCAGGCGTGCGCCGACGCGAAGATCACCTTCATCGGCCCGACACCGAAGGTCATCGTCGCGATGGGCGACAAAATCGTGGCCAAGAAGACCTTCGCCGACGCCGGTGTGCCGGTCGTGCCGGGCGCGACGCTTGAAGACGGATCACCGGACGAAGCAAAAAAATGCGCGAAAAAAATCGGCTATCCCGTCCTGATCAAGGCGGCGGCCGGCGGCGGCGGCAAGGGCATGCGCGTCGTGCAGAAAGAGGCCGACCTCGCTTCGTCGATCGAGGCGGCGCAGCGCGAAGCCGGCGCGGCCTTCGGCGACGGTCGCGTCTTCCTGGAAAAATACATCACGAACCCGCGCCACGTGGAATTTCAGATCTTCGGCGACTCGCACGGCAACGTCGTCCACCTCTTCGAGCGCGAATGCTCGATCCAGCGGCGCCACCAGAAAATCATCGAAGAATCACCGTCGCCGGCGCTGACGCCGCAGCTCCGGGCACAAATGGGCGAGGCCGCCGTCCGCGCCGCCAAGGCCATCGGCTACACCAACGCCGGCACCGTCGAATTCATTCTTGATCCCAGTGGAGCGTTCTACTTCCTCGAAGTCAACACGCGGCTCCAAGTCGAACATCCCGTGACGGAAATGATCACCGGGCAGGACCTGGTCCGCGCGCAGATCCTGGTGGCCGCCGGTCAACCGCTTCCTTTCAAGCAGGATGATCTGCGACAAGACGGCCACGCCATCGAAGGCCGAATCTGTGCCGAGGATGCGTCGCGCGGCTTCATGCCTTCGATCGGCACCATCGTTCGATACGTCGCCCCGGTCGGTGGCGGCGTGCGTGTCGACAGCGGCGTCGCCGAAGGCTCGGAAGTCACCGTCCATTACGACCCCATGCTCGCCAAGCTGATCGTCCACGGCCGGACGCGGCAGGAAGCCATCGAGAAGATGATCTGGGCACTCGATCGATACGTCATCCTCGGCGTCACCACCAACATGGACCTGCTTCGCGCCGTGCTGTCGCACCCCGAGTTCATCGCGGGCCGGTTGCACACGCATTTCCTCGATCAACACAAGGTGTTGGCGACCGTCGATCACTCGGTGCCCGAGGAAGCGCTGATCGCCGCGGCGCTGGCGTCGCAAAATGGCCGCTCGATGTTGTCGGCCAACGGCGAACGAATGGCGGCGAGCGCAGGTCCCTGGCAATCCGCCGGCGCGTGGAGGGCCTATTGATGGCCCATGTCCGATTGAAAGCACCCGGCGCTGCGGAGCCGATCGACGTCTCTTTGGATCAAACGCCCGGCGACGGCGATGCCTACACCGCGAAGTTCGGCAAGAAAAAGATCGGCGTGCAGGTTGAATCGACCGGTGACGGTTCGGGCCTGCTGCACATAAGTGGCCGCGTCGTGCCCTATCACGTCGTGCGAAACGATGGGACGCTTTACGTCTGGGTCGGCGGGCGCACCTATCGATTCGAAGTCGTGGAACGCACGGCGAGGCGATCCAAGGGCGGCACGGCGGCGGCGCGGCGGAGCGATTTAACAGCCCCGATGCCGGGCACGGTGCTGAAAGTTCTGGTCTCCGCGGGCCAGAAATTCGAGGCCCACGCCCCGCTCGTCGTGATGGAATCGATGAAGATGGAGATGACGCTGTCCGAGCCGCACGCCGGAAAGGTGAAGGAAATCTCCTGCAAGCCGGGACAGCTCGTGGCGATGGGGGCGGTCCTGATGCGGTTCGACGAGAAGAACGATGGCGATGCTGCCCGGTGAAGTGAAGATCGTCGAAGTGGGCCCGCGCGACGGCTTGCAAAACGAGTCCGCGCCGATCGCGACCGACAAGAAGCTCGCCTTCATCCGCGCGCTCGCCGCCGCGGGACTGCGGCAGATCGAGGCCACCTCCTTCGTGAATCCCAAGGCGATCCCGCAACTGGCCGACGCGGTGGAGGTCGCGCGCGGCCTACCGGCGATGCCCGGCGTGACCTATTCCGCGCTCGTGCCCAATCAAAAAGGGCTTGACCGGGCGATTGAGACGGGCACTAAGCGAATCGCCGTCTTCACCGCCGCGTCGGAATCGTTCACCAGGAAAAACATCAACATGACGATCGATGAGTCGCTGGCGACCTTTGCCCCCGTCGTGTCGACGGCATTGGCGAAAGGGATGACCGTCCGCGGATATGTCTCGACGTGCTTCGTGTGTCCCTATGAAGGCGACATCGACCAGGAAAAGGTTCGCGTCGTTTCGCAAAGATTGCTCGACATGGGCTGCGACGAGATCGCCGTCAGCGACACGATCGGCGCCGCCGCGCCGACGGACGTGCTGGACACCGTCGGTCATCTGCTGCAATCGATTCCGCGCGGCAAGATCGCCCTGCACTTCCACGACACGTACGGCACGGCGCTCGCCAACGTCCTTGCCGGTTTGCAACTCGGCATCACGACCTTCGACGCGTCCGCCGGAGGTCTTGGCGGATGCCCCTATGCTCCGGGCGCGGCGGGCAATCTCGCGACCGAAGACCTCGTTTACATGCTCGAACGGATGAACCTCCGCACGGGCATCGATATCAACAAGCTCGTGGCTGCGGTAGCCCTCATTGCGGGCGACCTATCGAGACCCATCGCCAGCAAACAATGGCGGCGACTGCGCGGGGTCTAGGTCCTCATCACCATCCGTTTTTGACTTTTCGGCCGTTTCACTTTCCCATGCCCTCATGACCGAGAAGCGCGAACCCCCCTGGCTCACCAGTCTCGTCGCCCACGAACCCAAGGCGCCGTGGATGGCGCCCTACATGGCGTATCTCGTCCTGCTCATGCTCAACGACGCCTTCCCCACGTCGCTGCGCTGGCTGGCCATCGTCCTGCACGTCGCGCTCGCGGGCTACGCGACCTGGCTATTTCGAAATCATCTGCCGCCGCTGGGCAAGCCCCACTACCTCCTGGCCGTCGCGGTCGGCCTCATCGCCGCCTGGGGCTGGGTCGCCGGTCAGCACGCTGTCGACGGCATCGACGTCGCCGGTTTCGACCTCGGCGGACGACTGCCTTTCTATCCCGGCAAGCCCAAGCCGTTCAATCCGCACGTGGACTACGGCGACGGCGCGGCCTTCTGGGTCTATGCCTGCGCGAAGATCGGACGGGCCTGCACGATCGTGCCCGTCGTGGAGGAAATCTTCTGGCGCGGTTTCATCCTCCGCGCGTTTGTGCAATGGGACCATTTTGATACCGTGCCGTGGGGAAAGTTTACCTGGTTCGCGATGTTCGGCTCGTCGCTCCTCTCCGTGATCCAGCACCCCGACAACTGGATCGTGAGCATCGGCTGCTGGCTGCTCTTCAACGCCCTGTTCTATTGGAAGAAGAGCCTGCTCTGCCTGATGATCACACACGCGATCACCAATCTGGCGCTCTATGTTTACGTCATCCAGGCCGGTGACTGGCGATTCTGGTGACGCCTTATTGCACCGCCCGATAACGGCTTTCGATTGACCCGGGCCGCGCGAACGATTAGACTACTATGGAACGACGAGGGATCGCCCGCGGGCCGGGCGTGAGCCTCGCCCGAACCCCCGCCCGACGGTGCCGCCATGCAGAATCGAATTTCGCTGTTCGCCGCGTTGCTGATCGCGCTGGCGATCGCCGGTTGCACAAAATCCGAAGAGGACGTTCGCAAGGCCCAGCGCGCAACGCCGGACCTCAAGCTCATGCCGGCCAACGAGCCCGGATTCGAGGCCGAATACGTCGCCGATCAGAGCCAGGTCAAGCTGGCAGCCGCGCGGACGGTCACCTACGAACCGCTCGACACCTTCCGCCGCAAGTCGAAGTCGAAATCCACAGACGACGAAGCCGCCTCCGACGAAGAATCGCCCAAGGCCGAAGAACGATCCGCGAAAAAAGCCGGACCCGCACGAGGCGCGCCCCAGACCGGTGCACCATCCGGCGGACCCGGCTTCTGGACGCGCGTCGGCATGAAAGGCCTCATGGGCGGAGGCCCGCCTCCCGGCGCCGGCGCTGCCCCGCCGAAAAAGCCGGCCGCCAAGGAAGACAAATCCGACAAGAAAGACAAGTCGGGCGACGAAGAAGAATCCGAAGACGAAGATTCCGGCGACCAGGAATCGAAGGATTCGGACTCCGACGGGAACTGATCCGGACGCTTTCTTAGGCTACAATTCCGCCATGAACTGGCAAGATCACGTCGAGACGAATCCAGCAGTGATGACGGGCAAACCGGTCATCAAGGGGACGAGGATCACCATTGAGATCATCCTGGAGCGGCTCGGCGACGGATGGACGGATGCCGAAATCTTCGATGCTTATCCGCATTTGAAACCGGAGCACATACGGGCGGCGCAATCGTACGCAGCCGCCTCACTTTCGAGCGAAGAGTTGATCTTTCTAGGTGACCAAGCCTGATGGATCTCCTCGCCGACGAAAGCGTCGACTATCCCATTATCAAATGGCTTCGTGAACGCGGACATGATGTCATCGCTATTGCCGACGCTATAGCCGGCGAATCGGATGTGCATGTTTTGCAATCCGCCGTTTCTCTACATCGAGTCTTATTGACCTTTGACCGACACTTTGGTGAATTGGTTTACCGGCATCAAATCAAACCCCCAGGCCTCGTCTATGTGCGTATTCGGACAACTTCGGCTCAGGAATTGTAACGCCGTTTTCAATCCCATTGGCCGACGATAGAATCGCGAATCGTGGGCCGGTTTGTGATCATGTCGGCGCATCGAATCAGATTGCGGATTTTGTAATCGATGAATCAGAACGAACCCACGTCAATCGATTATGCACAAGTTCCGCAGGCTAAAACGTCTCCGATAGCTCGTACGATCGCGAATTGTCTTGTAGTCTTATTGGTTCTTTGTGATCTCGGAAAAGCGGTGGTATTAGTCGGCCTCTTCAACACAGCTGCATCTGGGAATTCCAAGGATTTCTCGATAGGATGCACAGTCTATCTTGTGGGCGGCTCGGCAGTTACTTTTTTGCTGTGCATAGTCAGCCTTTTGGTGTTTCTAGTCGCTGGCGTCATTTCCAGGAATATAATCTTCTTTCGTCACAGGCTTATCTTTGCCTTGCATGCCGCAGCGGACTTCGGTGTGTTCGTAGCAATGAGCTATGGAGGAAAAGAGATACTTTGGGCGTTTTTTATGTTTCTTAAATCGATATAGAATTACTCCCTGGAATTGTCATCAACAATAGCAGGCTGTTCAACTTGGCAAAAAAAAATTCCCAATTCATCTGCGAATCCTGCGGGCGGGTCCATGCGCAGTGGATGGGCAAGTGCCCGGACTGTGGCGAGTGGAACACGCTCGTCGAGCAGGTTGTCGACGGCGTGGCCGAAGACAAGCATCGCCCCGCCGTCACCGCTGCCCATGAACAACCGACGCTCGCGGCGATCAGCGACGTAGAGCCCGATTCGACGCGGCGATACCCTTGTGGCATCGCCGAGTTCGACCGCGTTCTCGGCGGTGGGATCGTGCCGGGCTCGGCAATCCTCATCGGCGGCGACCCCGGCATCGGCAAGTCGACGCTGCTCCTGCAAGTCGGCCACGCCCTGGCGAAGGCCGGCAAAAAGGCGATCTACATCAGCAGCGAGGAATCGCTGGGCCAGATTCGCCTGCGCGCGGCCCGGCTGAATTTCGCCGATTCGCCGATGATGGCGTCGGCGCAGGCCAATCTCGACGTGATTTCCAATCTGATCCAGCAACAAAAGCCCGACCTGGTCGTAGTAGACTCCGTGCAGATGGTCTATCGCCCCGACATGACAGCCGCGCCCGGATCGGTCACGCAGCTTCGCGACGCAGCGGCGCGGCTGATCTGGCTGGCCAAGCAGATGGGCTTCGCGCTCGTCCTCGTCGGCCACGTCACCAAAGACGGGGCGATCGCCGGACCGATGATCCTGGAGCATCTCGTCGATTGCGTCGCCTATTTCGAGGGCGACCGGTTTCATTCGCATCGACTCATCCGCGCGGTGAAGAACCGCTTCGGCTCGACGGACGAACTGGGTATTTTTGAAATGACGGACGCGGGGCTGATACCCGTCGCCGATCCATCGAAGCTTTTCCTGCAATCGGGGCGTCAGTCTCGTCCGGGCTCGGTCGTGCTGGCCGCCTGTGAAGGGACGCGAACGCTGCTTGTGGAAGTGCAGGCGCTGTGCGCGCAGTCGGTCTTCGGCGCTGCCAAGCGCAAGGCGACCGGCGTCGATGCGGGGCGCGTGTCAATGATCCTCGCGGTCATCGAAAAGCACGCCGACTGCGTTGTCGGCGACCAGGACGTCTTCGTCAACGTCGTCGGCGGCGTGCGCGTAAATGAACCAGCGGCCGACCTGGCCATCGCGCTGGCGGTCGTCGGGGCGATGACCAATCGCAGCCTCCCGGCAACGACGGCGGTCTGTGGCGAACTGGGCCTCGGCGCGGAGCTTCGCCCGGTGCATCATCTGCGTCAGAGGATCACCGAGGCGGCGCGCGTCGGCTTCAAACAATTCATCCTCCCCAAAGGCGAACAGCGCTCCACCGCTTCGACGAAAGACGCCGCGATCGAGATGGTCGCCTGTGAAAGCCTGAGCCATGCCATCCGACAGCTCGCCTGATCTGCTCGTCGACGAATCGCCCGTCTCGCGCCGCACCAGCGCGGCCCTCGCGATCGTCGCCGGCACGGCCCTCTTCGGGGACTGCCTGCTCACTTCGCCCTCGCATTTCTCCGCGCTTCAACAGCACGACACGTCGATGCTGAGCTGGGCCGTCTGGCTGATGGCGCTCGGCGGGCGATTTCAGACCACCCGCGGCGTGGAGATTCGCAACCTCGTTTTTTACTCTGCCGCGGCGACGATGGCCCTGCTCGCCGGGGCGCGACTGGTCCTGTCCAAAGTGCGCCCTCGAATGTCGGAGGAGGATCTCTGGGACGTCCGCACCCGCGCCGCCAGTCCCTACTTCTGGTGGTGTCTGTTGCTGCTCAGCTCCGTCGTGAGTTCCTGGTACTCGCACGCGCCGTCGATCTGTGAGGGCCAGACCCTCGCGCGATTTCTCCAGGTCGCCTGGTGGTGGCCCTTGGCGGCGCTATTGGCCCCGCGTCACGTTCGCGCCGTCGCGTTATCGCTCTTCACCGCCCTGGCCATCACCGCCGCCGTCGGCATTTGGTATCACGTCGTCCGGGTCCTGCCCGCCAATCCTTCCGCGAGGCTGCAATACCCGATCGGTAACGAATTATGGTTCGCCGCCTGTCTGCTTCCCGGCGTCTTCATCGCCCTCGGCCTGATTGCCGCGCGACCCAAACCGGTCTGGATGGCGCCGGCGGTCCTCGGTCTCCTGGCGATTTTCTTTGCATTGTTCCTGACACGCTCGCGCTCCGCCGCGGCCGGTCTCGTCGCCGGATTCGCAGTCATCGCCTTCTTCCTCATCCCCACGCGTTGGCGAAAACCGTTTGTCCTCGTCGCCTGCCTCATCGGGATCGTCGGGACGCTTTTCATCCAGAAACAGGTCTCCGGGGGTCTCCAGGCGCACTCCATCCGTTCCCGAATTATTTACGAATGGCCCTACGCCCTGAATTTGTTTTCACAGAAGCCCATCGGCGGTCACGGCGACGGCGCCTATTCCCTGTTGGCCGGACAGTTCGCGCGCGACGATCAAATCGACGATCCGGCCATCATGCGCAGCGACGAAAGCTTCTGGACCGGCCACGCGCACAATGAGTTCCTCGAACTCCTGGCGGATCTCGGGGTCCTCGGCGCGCTGGCCTTCGCCGCCGCCCTTGTCACCACGCTTTACCATGCCTTTCGTTCCGCCACCGCGTCGTCGCCGATCGGTGAAGCCTCCTCCGATCGATGGCTGGTCATCGGTCTCGCCGCCGCGCTCGCCGCTTCGATCGTTGAAGCCTGCGGAACCCCGTCCATCCGCGAGCCGGGCGCGACGCCGGTCTTTCTGACCGTCTGGGCCGGTCTGTGGGCGCTGGTCCGCCGCCACCGCCCGCCGCTTCAGCACGATGAGAAAGAAAAGCCCTTCGGAAGTTCCGTCCTGCGCATTGCGGGGCTCGTCGTCGCCCTCGGCGCCGGCGCGCTGGGATGGTACGGCATTCAAGACTGGCGCGGGGCCCGGGCGCGCTTTGAAGCCGCCGAACTCATGAACCAAAAGGAATTCTCACTCGCGGCGCAAAAGGCCGATTTCGCCGCCGCGCATCTGCTCGACCCTTTCCAGAATTGCCTCGCCCGGATGATCGCCGTGTGGGCTCGTTCCCTTCAATTCGACCGGCTCCTGGCGGACTCCGCCGGGCCGCCCTCCGACGTCGATCTCGAAATCGCCCGAGAAGCCATGGCCCGGGCCAACCAGCTCGATCACGACGCGCCGAGTTTTCTCCGCATGTCCCGTCTCGAGGCGGAACTCTATCTCAATTGCTCGCGGGCCTTCGAACGCCGGGGCGATCGCGCCAACCGCGACGAATTCCAGGCCAAATTCATCGCCGCGCTCGAACAGAGCCGGGCCGACGAGCCTTTTCAAATGGATCGCGTTGTCGCGCTCTGGAACGCCAAGCCGACGGCCTCGGCGATGGATCGCCTCAACTGGCTCCGCGCGCTGATTCGCGTCGGCGAGATGGACCGTCAGTTCCTGCAGCTCTTCAGTCAACTCGATCACGTCCCGGGCTTCACGCAGACGATGGAGGGCTTTTATCAAATCGCCTGCCGCGACGAATCGCGATCGCCGAATCAATGGCAGGACCGGCTCGCGCCGGAAACGCTCCGCCTCGCCGCGCTGGCCAAGGCGCTGTCGAACCCCGCCCAGGGCGGATCGGACGCCGCTCGTCTCGCCGACCGGGCCGTTGTGCTTTATGCCAGGGCGGGCCCGCGCCTCTTCGCCGCGCATGCCGCCGCGTTGCACGAATCAGTGCGCTACCGATTCGCGGCCGATCCGACCGCGGAAACGGATGCCAACCTCGATCGACTCGCCCAGGCCCACAGCCTTCAATACGGTTCCGTGTCGCGCGAAGCGCCGCTTCGCGAAGCCCTCGGCGATACGCGGCTCAACGTTCTCCTGGCCGCCGGTCGCGAGCCCAACGCCCAGACACAGATCGCCGTCCTGCATCCCGAAGATACGGCCCCGCCGCCGGTCAAACTCGCCCGCGCGTACGCCGACCTCGCCGCCGCATTCGCCGGCGACCCCGGTCGATATCCGCTCGTCGAGCGTTGGTGCCTCCGCGCGACGGAACTGGCCCCATCGCTTCCCGATCCTTACGCGGTCTTGATCCGTGCCGCCCTGTCGGCCAAAGACGATCCCACGGCCGCGAACGCCGCCAAACAAATCCTGCGGTTGGAAATGGATCGAACCGCCGCGATCGGTTTTCTCACCGACCTGCGACAACGCTACCCCGACCGGGCTTTCTGGCAGGATCTGGCGAAGCAGTATCCGGAAATCGCCGCGCCGCCCACCTCGTCGCCGGCCCCCAAAACGCCCTGAATCCGGGGGGTTTGGCCAGTCCCGCTTGTTTGCCGCCCGCCGGCGCGTACAATCCCCTTTTTGGGGCCCATCAGATGCATCCGAAAATCATCGGCGACGCGGTCACTTTCGACGACGTATTGCTCGTTCCCTCCCGGAGCGCCGTGGTTCCCAGGGATGCCGACGTCCGCACGCAGCTCACGCGCAATATCGCCATCAACATCCCGCTCGTCTCCGCGCCGATGGATACCGTCACGGAAGCGAGCCTGGCGATCGCCCTCGCCCAGGAAGGCGGCATCGGCATCATCCACAAGAACCTCTCGATCGAGGCCCAGTGCCGCGAAGTCGATAAGGTCAAGCGCAGCGCCAACGGCGTCATCCTCGACCCCGTCACGCTCCACCCGAACGACACCGTCGAACAGGCCGCCGAGTTGATGCGCCTGCACAACGTCTCCGGCGTGCCGATCGTCCACGACGACGGCCGCCTCGCCGGCATCCTGACGCGCCGAGACATGAAGTTCATGGAACACGGGCCGAGGGAATCGTCGAAAAGTCGAAACGTCGAAAAATCGAAACATGCCGCGCTGCGCATTGACGACGTCATGACGAAGGAAAATCTCGTGACGGCGCCGCCCACGACGTCGCTCGACGAGGCGGACAAGATCCTCCAGCGCCACAAGGTCGAAAAGCTGCTCCTGGTCGACAAGGACCAGAAGCTCGTCGGCCTCATCACCATCAAGGACATCGACAAGAACCGTCAATACCCGGACAGTTGCCGCGACCAGCGCGGGCGGCTTCGCGTTGGGGCCGCGGTCGGCGTCAACGATCTCGATCGTGTCGCGGCGCTCATCGAAAACGGCGTCGATGTCATCGGCGTCGACAGCGCCCACGGCCACAGCGAGAACGTCCTCCAGACCGTTCGGGCGATTCGCAAACGCTATGACATCGATCTCATCGCCGGGAACATCGCAACGGCTGAGGCGGCGACCGATTTGATCCATGCCGGCGCGGATGCGCTCAAGGTCGGCATCGGCCCCGGCTCGATCTGTACGACCCGCGTGGTGTCCGGCGTCGGCATGCCGCAGATCACCGCGATTTTCGCCGTGGCGGACGTCGCATCGGAGGCGGGCATCCCGGTCATTGCCGATGGCGGTATCCGCTTCTCCGGCGACATCACCAAGGCCATCGCCGCCGGAGCCCACAGCGTCATGCTGGGGTCGCTTTTTGCCGGTCTCGAGGAATCGCCCGGCAGCACCGTCTTCTGGCGGGGCCGCCGTTTCAAGGAATATCGCGGAATGGGCTCGCTCGGGGCGATGGTCTCGGGCAGCGCCGACCGATACAGTCAGAAGGGCGAGACGAACCGCGACAAGCTCGTCCCCGAAGGCGTCGAAGGCCGCGTGCCCTATCGCGGGCGCCTGGCCGAATTGACCTATCAGCTCGTCGGCGGCCTGCGGGCCGGGATGGGCTACTGCGGGGCGGCGGGCATCGAAGACCTCCGCCGCCACGCGCGGTTTGTGCGCGTCTCCGGCGCGGGAATGGCCGAGTCGCACCCGCACAATCTGGTGATTACCGAGGAAGCCCCGAACTACGCCGTCGAACACGTCGTTGAGGTATAAGATGAAACGTCAAAAAGTCGAAACGTCTAAAAGTCAAAACGGGATGTGGCGCCGGCTCCTGGCCGGTGGATTCTTGTGCCTGATCCTGAACGCCGCCTGCGCCCACATCAACAATCCTTACGAAGACTCCAGCGCGATCATCAATGACGAAATGACGACGCCGAGCACGCAGGGCTACATGGCCGAAGAAAAGCCCGTCGGCCGTCCGCTCGGACGAACGTGGACGAGTTCGCAAGTCCTCTACACCAACGGCGCCGTCACGCACTGGCCGCTCTGGTTCGAGGACCCCTTCGAAGACAAAGGCAACGGTTACATTCCGGTCGCCGACCGCGACGCGCCCGACAACGTCTTCTGCTGGAACTGGGTCGATTATTTCCACATGGCCTATGGCCCCGCGCGGGAAATGGTCAACATCGGCGGCTTCCCGGCGAGCGTCATCGTCACGCCGCCCGGCACCCTGATGGTGAGCGACGGCTATCTGAGCAAGGGTTTGCTCGGCTACGACCACGATGCGACGCGCGCCGACTCGGCCACGCGCGAGCCGCCGCAAATCCACCCCGTCGACCGCCGCTCCTTCACGGATCAGGATCATCACGAGCCGGCCGAATCCCAGCCCGTCTCGCAGCCGGAAGAGCATTAGCAGCCTGCTAGATCAAAAGTCGCGGTTGGGCAGAGCTCATGCGGCGACGGACGATATCGAGTTAACCTTGTTGTCCATTGCGTGGAAGGAAAGCGGATTCGATCCAAAGGCAAAGAATCCGGCGAGTTCTGCCTCAGGTTTGTACCAACTAACGGATAGTACCGCTAACGACATTCAAGATCGGGTCGATAAAGACCTTCCCAATCCGGGAGTGCCTAGTGGCGGTCGGTTGACGGATTATCGGGACGATCCAACTGCAAGTACGTTTGCCGCCGTTACCTATCTGTTTGACCGAATCGCTTCGGCGAAAAATAACGTTGAACAAGGGCTCGATAGGTTCGGTACAGGGCCTGGTTATGGACGCAAGATTCAAAGAGGCATTGACGCAATCAAAAAGACATGCGGCTTTGGAAAGAATCAACCAGTCTCGCTCGACGCCATTGCGGAGTGCATGAGAAAGAGATGCAAAGAAATCAAAAAGGCTTTAGACTAGGCTATTCGCTGATTTGGTTTGGGCCGATTACCTCCGGCCTTATTCTTTACTTTCTAAGCTCCTGTCAACCATCGACGGGTCAGGTTCGGCCATGCTCAGCTGGCGATAATTCGGCTACATATCTCGAGAAAACTGGTTTGCCCGGTATCGAGTTCTTTGGCAGGGCCGAACTCAAGGACACTCAAACGTCTCGTCGAACTCCCGCTGTGTATTACGTCTTTCAAAATCCCCAATCGTTCCAAAGCGTATTACGCATTGAGTCGACCGACCCAGAGCGTGAATTTGATTTTTTCGAGTATTCCAGCGAGGTAGGCCAGGAACACTTAACGGCCGTGAATCTGGAGCGTTTTGGCGATGCAGGCTGCCTGATCTGCACGCGATGGGACTGGGGCGCGGGTAGCCAACAACTCATCGTCTTTGGATTATCTCAGGGCAAAATCAAGAAGTTGTTCCAAGGCATCTGCAGAATGGGATTCAACATCCTGGACTTAGCAGGCCATGGGACGCCTGACATCTGCTCACTCGAAGGCGACCTTCGCGCAACGCAATGGGAAGCGCAGGTCTTTTCCTGGAACGGCTCCAAGTTTGAGCGAAGCAAGTCGGTCGCAGTTTCGCCTAACAGGATATTTGATCTGAGGGCTGCGTATACGACAGCAGAAAAAGTGACCGAATCAGGGTCGAACGATCTTGGCGATTCGCCTCCTTGAAGACATCGCCGTCCCTGATTACGGCGAAATCGTCCACCGATGTTTCATCCCGCTGGCGAGACTTGAACATCGACGATTTTCATCATTCCTTCGCTCCGAACTCCGGAAAATTCGGCTGACAGATCGTGCCGCCAAGCCGTAGATTTTGCGCGTGTCGACGTAGCCGTGGGCGTTTGATTCGGCTCAGCAATCATTTTTCGGGGCCGCGACAGGTTTGAGGCTCAGCTTCCCACGGTATTCCTCGGCGACCTTTCGAGCGTGTTCGGCCAGCCTGTCGACATCGTTGTCGAACTCCGCACCGAGCCGTTCGCGGATTCGCCGAATGTCGTCAACTGGAGTTTTGTCACGCTTGCGAGATTTGGCCATAGCCAGTACAGCTTTCCGCTACTCCGGAAAATTCGGCTGCCAGATCGTGCCGCCCAGGCCGTAGATTTGGCGCGTGTCGAAGTAGCCGTGATCGGCGTGGCCGTCGGCGAAGCCCACGGACCACGACGAGAACTTCCGGTGCCAGCCGTCGCGCTGCGGCTGCCCCGGCGGCAGGTCCATGTACCCCTGATACGGCGCGGCGTTGTAGGTCGCGCTGTAAAACCCCTGCTCCACCCACATGATGAATCGCGACCCCTCGCCGCCGGTCAGGTGCTTGGCCAGCCGCGCGGAAAGCTCCGAATTCTGAAACGGATCGTGAATGGCCGACGAGAAATCCTGCCCGACGTAGCCTTGCAACCAGCGGGTGTTGAGCGTGTAGCTGGTGCCGTTGGCCTGCCAACTGCTGCGCATCTCCTCTTCCACCCACTGGCCCGGCTCGCCGATGATCGCCGTCGAATTCGACCGGTCCCCCGGGCAGATAAACGACTTGATGACGTCGCGACCGCGCTCGTCGAAGTTGAAGGGCGCGGCCTGCGCCGTGTGGTCGATGTACTTGTTGAGCGGGCGAATCTGCGCCGGGTACTGGCTGCTGTCGACGCCCAGGTCCGCCGGGTCGGGGTTCGGCGCGCGAAAACCGCCGAAGACCCACGGCGTGACCACCGTCGGCGAGTAGTTGGCGTGCGGGGGAATCTGATACCACGGCACGATGGCCTTGGCGTCGTTGTCCTCGAAATACATGAGCGTCGCCGAGCCGATCGAACGGAGATTCGCCAGGCACTTGATCGCCTTGGCCTCTTCGCGCGACGCCCGCAGATAGGTGAGGATCATCGACACCAGCAAGGCGATGATCGCCAGGACGACGAGCAGCTCGATGAGCGTGAAGGCCGCGCGCCGCGGGGCGCGCGTTGCAGCGTAGCGTTGACCGAGTGTCATCTCTCACCTTCGATCTTCGGTCGCCTTGGAACTTCGGTTGCCTCTGACTTCGACTTAACGGACTTTGACCACGGGGCGCGGTTTCGTCGTCTCGTCTTGCGCGCGCGCGGCCAACCCGCTTGCGGGTCGGTCCTCTTCCAGGGTGGTCGCCGCGAAGCCGGCCGCCGGCGCACAGTGCGGACACCGGCCGGTCGCGCCCTCGACGTCCCGACCGAAATAAACCGTTTGACACTTGGGGCAAACCAGCGCCAGGTACGCCTGTTTCTTTCCGCATTGCGGACAATCCAGCGGGGCCCATCGCCGCGGATCGGAATCGGCCCGTTGCGCGACCTGTCGGGCCGTCAATAGAAAAGGATGTTCGCAGGCTTTGCAAAGCCACTGCGTTTGAGTGTTGTCGCCGCCGGACGGGGGATCGGCCTTGCCGCCTTGAAAGACGAACGCCAGTCCCACCGCGCAGGCCAGAATGACGATAATCCCAAATCGTAGTTTCATGGGCTTGGGCTCCGGGGCGGAATCCCAAAGTATGGCCACCGCCCCCATCATATCGATGAACAGGGATGCTCGTCCATTCCGGACTTCGTCCCTTATGATTTTTCCCTATGCAAGCATACCTCCTGGAAACCGTGGATTCCACCAATGACGCCGCCAAACGCCTGATCGCAGAGGGGCGTCTCAGCGGCTCCGGATATGTTCTCGCCCGAGAACAAACCGCCGGACGTGGCACCCAGGGGCGTTCCTGGCTTTCGCCCAGGGATGCGGGGCTTTATTTGTCGTTCGCCCGGACCCAGGCGGGCCCGGCGAAAACCGACATTCGGACGCTGACCCTGGCCGCCGGTGCGGCCTGTGCGGACGTACTGGAGGCCGCGACCTCCCTGAATGTTCGGATCAAACCGGTCAACGATCTGATGGTCGAAGGGCGGAAACTCGGCGGCATCCTGACCGAAATCAACATCGAGGCGGGCGAGATCGAATCGCTCATCATCGGCATCGGCATCAACCTGCGCCGCGTTCCCCTCTCACTGCCGACCGATGCACGACCCGCCATCTGCCTGGAGGAACTTCTTTCAGCCGAAGCGTTTTGCGCTCTGGACCGCAACGCCCTCGTCGAACGTCTGGTCGAACGCGTTGATGCGTACTCCATTCGAGCAATTTCAGGGGATGCGATCGCCATCGAGGCCGAGTGGGAACGGCGGTTATGGACCTGAAATGACCCATCTCGGCTCAAATTGCCGTGCCCCATAAGTCCCCCGGCAAAGTCCGCATTGAGAATGATTTGGAGCAAAAATACCCACTTTCCGGTGGCATTGCCGACATTTCTATTGAATAATAGTCAGCGGGATTTTTTGATCGGGAGAGCGAAGGTCATCGAGATAGCAAGGCGTTTACCCGGTGCGCGGTTCGCGTAGGGGGCCGGGCTGTCTCCAGAGAAAACAAAATGGGGCGAATTCGCGCATTAGGGGCGTTGGCCCTGCTGGGGGCTGCCACGGGCCTCCTGTCAGGCGTGGCTTGCGACTTGTTCCCTCTGGGGGAAGGTACGCCTCCATCCGGCACGGATGCCGGCGTCATCAAGCTCCGCGTTCGCAATTTGTCCGGCCTGCCCATTAACGTCGAAGCCATCTTCACGGCGGCCGATGAGCAAACCCGCCTCACCCAGCGATACCTGCCCTCGACCGGTCCGTCGTCGATCGCGGAAGGTGTCTGGACCCTGGCCAAGACGGTGACCGTCCGGGCGAAGGTGGCTTTCGATGCGCCGACGTCGGCAAATTCCCTGGTGCAAGTCGGCGATCTTTTGTTGGCCCGCGTCTTCCGATTCGGTAAGGACTTTTCCGGTGGGGAGATTCTCGACTTTGACATTCTCGCCCCGGAAGAGCCGGCGGGCGACATCATCGACTGCAATCACAACGGGATCAGCGACGCGCTCGATCTGGCCGGCGGCACGAGCGACGATTGCGATTCAAACGCCGTGCCGGACGAATGTCAGGATGACTCGGACAGCGATTCGTTTATCGATCCCTGCGACGAATGTCCGCAAGATTCCCACAAGCACGAACCGGGCGTGTGCGGTTGCGGCCAGGCGGAATCGAATGACGACGACGGCGACGGCACCACCGACTGCCTGGACTCCTGCACCGACACCGACAGCGACGGTTTCGGCGATCCCGGCTATCCGGCGAACACCTGTCCCGAGGACGGCTGTCCAAACGATCCGCTCAAGCACGAACCGGGAATTTGCGGATGCGGCAACGTCGACGACTTGACCGATTCGGACAGCGACGGTGTGCCCGATTGCGCCGATCTGTGCCCGGGTGAAGACGACCACATCGATTGCAACAGCAACGGCATTCCCGATGCCTGCGACGTGGAGCCGATCGGAGAAGCATCCGACTGCAACAGCAACGGCGTGCCCGACGAATGCGAATCCGACGATTGCAACACGAACGGCATCGCCGATCTCTGTGAGTTGGACGGTCACGACTGCAACCACAACGGCATCCTCGACGAATGCGAGATCGCCGACGGCGCGCCGGACTGCAACACCAACGGGCTTCCGGATGACTGCGATCTATTGGGCGAGCTTCCCGGGCAGGAAGCCGCCAAGATCGTCGCGGACGATGCCGCGCCGTTCGATCGGTTCGCGTGGTCGCTCGATGTGGACTGCAATACCTTGCTGGTCGGCGCCTATTCGGATGACGGGGAAGCTGGCAACGATCAGGGCTCGGCCTACGTCTTCGTTCGCGACGGAAACCATTGGTGCCAGCAGGCCAAGCTGGTCCCCTGCGACGCAGTCGCCGGTGCGCAATTCGGCTTTTCAGTCGCCCTCGAGGGCGATACCGCTGCCATCGGCGCCCGGTTCGACGGCGATGAGAAAGGCGCGGTCTATATCTTTACCCGCCACAACGGCACCTGGTGCGAAAAGGCCAAATTGACGGCGTCCGACGGCGAATGCGGAGATCATCTCGGACAATCCGTCGCCATCAGTTGCAACACCGTCCTCGCCGGCGCCATCAATGACGCTGGAGACGCCGGCCCCGACCAGGGCTCGGTCTATGTCTTCAAGAAAAGCGGATGGCATTGGTGCCAGGACGCCAAGCTCACTCCGTGCGACGCCGCGGCGGGCGATCGCTTTGGTTGGTCCGTGGCCATGGACGGCAATCGACTGGTCGCCGGCGCCTACAAGGCCGACGGAGATGCCGGGGCCGATCAAGGCGCCGCTTATGTTTTTGCGCGCCACGGGTCGATTTGGTGTGAAGAGGCCAAGCTATTGCCGTGCGACGCCGGCGCGGGAGACAATTTCGGGTTCTCCGCAGGACTTTGCGGAGACACGGCGATCATCGGCGCCTATGGGGCTGACGGCCCGGCCGGCGCGGACCAGGGTTCGGCATATGTCTTCGATCGATGCGGCAACCACTGGAACGAACAGGCCAAGCTCGTCGACTCTGACGCCGCGCCGCATGACTTTTTTGGAAGCAGTGTCAGCCTGAGCGGAAACCTCGCGGTCGTCGCCACGGGTTTGGATAACGGTCCGGCCGGCGCGGACCAGGGCTCGGCCTGTCTATTTGCCCGCTATGGAGAGAATTGGGCCGAATTGACCAAGCTCACCGCCTCCGACGCGGCGTTCGGCGATCAATTCGGACATGTCGCGGCCCTGAGCGGCCATACCCTCGCCGTCGGGGCCTATGCGGATAACGGTCCCGGCGGAATCGACCAGGGTTCGGCGTACATCTTCGATTTGCCCAACAACGACTGCAACAGCAACGGCGTTCCGGACGAGTGCGAAACCGTCGCCGGCGATCGCGTGTACTGGACCACCTCGGCCGGCGAAGTGGCCAGCGCCAAACTCGACGGGAGCGACCTCCGGACGCACGTGGCCACCGGGTCCGCCGGAGTCGATTTGGATTTCGACCCGACGAATGGTTTGATCTATTGGATCAACAACAACCAGGAAACGCGACGCAGCAACCTCCTGGGTTGCCAGATGGAGCTTCTGCCCAGCCCCGCGCCGACGATGGTCAGCGTGGACGTCGAGCCCTCCATCTCGGCGGTCTTTTGGATGGCGCGAGACGACAACGGCGGCTCGGGAACTCCCATCATCACGATTACCAGCGGCGAATTGGACGGCTCCAATCAAGCCGCAGCCTATTCGACCGTCGATTCCGACGTGCCCGTCGACTTGGTGGCCGATCCCGTGGGCGGCGTGTTCTATTGGGCTCAAAACGACGAAACCGGGAGCATCAAAAAAGTGGACTTCGACGGCAATAACGCCGGCGACTTCTTGAACGAACTCCTGCAGATCAACGGATTGGCCCTGGATGGCGAAAACGGGATGATCTACTGGACCCTGCAAGGTCTCGGCCCGCCCCATCAGATTCGCCGCTCATCCCTCGGCAGTCCCTTCGGCGAGACGCTCTTCAACGTCAACGATCCGCCGGACAAGATCGCCATCGACGTTGCCGGCCAGAAGATCTATTGGACCGTCCCCTCCCTCAATACGATCATGCGCGCCAATGCGGACGGGACCGGTACGCCCGAGGTCTTCCTCGACAACCTGCCCGGCCTGACCAACATCGCCATTCGCGAATCGATCAGCGTCGGCGGCTAGCCCGTCCCACTTTTGCTCCTGATGATCGTCTCCCGCAAAACGGCTATCATCGCCCCGCGGCGAACGAATCGCTCCGCGCTGGGACCGCCTCACGACGATGCTCAAGCCTTATCTCGAACTGCCGCGCTCGATTTATGTGCTCTGTCTCGGCACGCTCATTAACCGTTCCGGCACCTTTCTCATCTCGTTTCTCACGTTCTATCTGAAAAAATCGCTCGGCTTCGATTCTTCCTTCGCGACCTGGACCATGGGCGTCTTCGGAATGGGCTCCATCGCCGCCGCGCTGGCC
>CAYPXR010000004.1:0-39734 GCA_964414585.1 uncultured Planctomycetaceae bacterium | reverse complement strand
CCGCAACCTGACGAACTACGGCGCATTCATCGAAATCGAAGAAGGCATCGACGGCCTGCTTCACATCTCCGACATGAGCTGGACCAAGAAGATCGGCCACCCGTCCGAGCTGTTGAAGAAGGGCGACGACATCAAGTGCGTCGTCCTCAGCGTCGATCAGGAGAAGCAGCGCATCGCCCTCGGCCTCAAGCAGCTCACCGAGGATCCCTGGCTGCGAGCCGTTCCCGAGCGCTACATCCCGGGCATGATTGTCCAGGGCAAGGTGACCAAGATCACCAATTTCGGCGTCTTCGTGGAGCTCGAGCAGGACCTCGAAGGTCTCCTGCACGTCTCCGAACTCGCCGATCACAAGGTCGATGACCCGCACAGCGAAGTCCAGATCGGTCAGGATCTCGAAGTCAAGATTCTGCGGGTCGACACGGGAGAGCGCAAGATCGCCCTCTCCAAGAAACGGGCCGATTGGGCCGCCGGGGCGACCGACACCGCCGAAACCACGAAGTCCGGCAAGGCGCCAAAGCAGCGCCGCGGCGGACTCCACGGCGCCGGCGAGGAATCCACTCATATCATCAGTCACGACGTGATCTTCGGAAAGCAGGACGAGACCGGCGAAGGCGCCGAAAGCGCCGAACCCAAGTCCGACGACGAAGCAAACGGCTAGCGCCGGTCCGACCGCATCAGTCGGCCTCAACGCCGATTGATGCGCCGCGGCCGCGGGCTCCCACGCGCCAATTTAGAGCGCTCGGGCGCATGCGCGTGCCGAAGTAAAGGTAGTACAATCGGGCTCCTCGACCCGTTTTTGTGCTGTCGCGAAAGGAAACCCATGGAACCGATCTACTGCGGCTTTCTCGAGACCTTTCTCCGGCCGATTCTGGTGGCCGTCGAGCCGGCCGTCGCAAATGCCGTCAACACACTGCACATCGCAACCAAGATGGACTTGCTGCACCTCTTCAGCAAGATCCTCGCCTGCAAATTCATTTAGACGACCCTCGCTGAGGCTCGCTCTGCAGACGCCGGCGCGATGCCGACCTGTCCCGTTGCGCGCCGATGCAATAGTGATGCTTGTCGAATCAGCGTGGAATTCCCGTATTCGCTGCGTTAAGTTTGCAGACTGGGTCGGCGGCGTAGTCGATCCGTCACGATTTTCACCGCCCGACGGCTGCGGCCGCAATCCATCGCTCAATAGCCCCAGGAGTCAGACGCATGACGAGTCAGCCCCCCATGTCCCGATCAAAGCTCCTCGCCTTCGCCGCAATTGCGATGCCTTCGATAGCGCTGGCAGTGGCAGCCTGCTCGACCGAACGCGTCCCCGGCGTCAATCGGCTCCTCGGAATCGGCACCAACTTGCGCATTCGAAACACAACGGGCGCGCCGGTCCCCGTCCTGATTACCCTCGGCGGCGGATACGGCATCAACAACGTCAGCCAGCTTCCGGCCTCGTGGAACGTCGCGCCCTACCCGGACGGCACCGGACTTAAGGGAACGTGTACACTGGGCGCGAATGCGACAATCTCGTTCAACTCGGGCAACCGGAGCTTCAGCGGCAACATCGCCTTCGGGCCGACCTTTGCCGCGATGGGCTGCGGCGGTTCACAGTGTTACCCCAACGCGACAAACCTCGCGGAGTTCACCCTCAACCTCCGCGGCGAGACCGTCGACATCAGCAACGTCAACGGCACCAACGCGTTCATCGAATTTCAGCTCGAAGGCGGCCCGCCCTGGACCGACAATGTGTCACCCGCGGCAGTCGCCAGTTTCGCGAACAAGGATATTGGCCAGAACGCGAACATTCCCGGCGTCTATGGCTGGCAGGCCACGACCTGCACCGGCAATGCCAACCCACCCAACCCCGTCTCCGGCTGCCCCGCCCCCAACAATGGCCCGGGAACGGCAGAACTCTCCAGTTCGCATTCCTGCAACGTCCAACGGGCCGGAAATGCCAACTTCGGCGGCGATGTAACCATCAACTTCAACGGTTGGACGCCCAATTCGCAGCCGCCCGCCGGTTGCCAAAACTAGCACGACGAACTCGGGCTGATGGACGATGACCCGGCTGGTGCCGATCAACTTCGCGACCGATCTGCTCGCTTTTTCCAACTGATTTCCGGACGCATCACCCGTTATGATGACAAGGCGGTGGCTCTGCCACCGCCCGTCCGGAGATCCTCCAATGAGACGCGAACCGCCACTCTTTCTTGCGTCGGCAATCATCCTGCTTATCTCAATCGGAGTGTACGTCTATTCCGCAAAGGCGCAGTCCGACCGCGAGCAGCGCGTCCGTGCACTGCTCACGCTCCAGGGTGCCGATCGAATGGCCTCTCAGGTCCTGGAGCGCGTTTACGAATTGTTCAAGACCTGTCCAAACCTGCCCAGCGGCTTCGTCGATCGCTTCAAACAGGAGTTGCGGCCCGCCGACCTGATCGAGCGGGTCGTTCCAGTTTATGCCCGCTACTTCACCGCCGCGGAACTCGATGCCATGATCGCGTTCTATCAGTCGCCGACCGGTCGCAAGCTCGCGGAAGTCGAACCTCAGATTGCAAAAGAATGCATGCGGATCGGCGAATCATGGGGGCGCGACGCCGCCGAACGCGCGATGAACTCGCTCGGTCCCAAACAGGTCGTCATTCCGTGGTCGAGGCTCGGTAAGTCGAGCCTCGACCGCTGAGACGGCTCAGCTCGATCGCACAAGCGTGCCCGCCATTTTTTGCGGACGCTCCGCCCCGCCATCCACCTCGATCACCCCCGGAAACTAATGCATCGAACGCATTCAGCCGAGATTCCGACCAGAGATCGCCGCCCCCGCGCGCCGCGGGGGCGACGCCTCAGGTCGGCTGAGCAGCCGGCGATTCTTTCGACACATGCGCAACGGAGTCACGACGATGCCGAAGTCCTTCAAACCCTCCCGAGCCAAGCTGACCCTGCTGGCGGCCGTCGTCACTCCAGCGATTCTCCTCGCCGTGGCGGCCTGCTGCATCGAGGACATCATTCCCGGCGGCCATGGCGTTGGCACCAAGCTCGTCATAAAAAACAACACCGCCGCCCCGGTCCCGGTGCTGATCACGCTGGGTAAGGGCTACGAGATCAACAGCATTCTTCAGCTCCCCTTCTGGTGGGGCATCGTTCCTCACCTCGACGGGACCTTCTTGAAGGGGTCGGTCATCATTGGGCCGGGCGCTTCTCTTGCGTTCGACTCGGGCGACCGCAGCTTCAGCGGCAACATCGCATTCGGTCCCACGTTCACCGACATGGGATGCGGCGGCTCGGCGTGCTATCCCAACGCGACCAATCTCGCCGAGTTCACCTTGAACTATCCCGGCGAAACGGTCGACATCAGCAACGTCAACGGTACGAACGCCTTCATCGAGTATCAGCTCACCGGCGGCGCAACTTGGACCGACAACATCTCGCCCGATCCCGTGACCTCGTTCGCAAACCAGGCGATCGGCAACAACACGAACATCCCCGGCGTGTACGGCTGGCAGGCCACGACCTGCACCGGCAACGGCAACCCGCCCAATCCAATCCCGGGCTGCCCGGCGCCAAACGACGTCCCGCCCGCTGCCGAACTCTCGTCCGCGCAGTCGTGTAATGTTCAGCGCGCCGGCGACGCACAATTCGGCGGGACAGTCACGATCCTCTTCAATGGCTGGACCCCCAACTCGGAACCGCCGCTGTTCTGCGGTTCGTAACTCTTTTCGCTTCGCCCCCGGCAGAATCGGATTCACCTCGGCCCGTTCGCACCCGCGAGCGGGCCGATTGCCTTTTGTCGTCGACCGCCTCTCCGGCTTGACGCCCCCGCCGCCCGCTTCTACCGTCATCTGAACCTGCGTCTTCGGAGACGGCACGATTGAATTCGCTTTGGCTCGTCCTCACCGCCCTTGCCGTCTTCGCCCTCGCATATCGTTACTACTCCGCCTTCATAGCCGCTCGCGTCATGGCGCTGAGCGATGATCGCGAGACGCCCGCCCACCGGCTGAACGACGGCCACAACTACCACCCCACCAACAAGTGGGTCCTCTTCGGCCCCCACTTCGCCGCCATCTCGGGAGCCGGGCCTCTCATTGGTCCCGTTCTCGCCGCCCAGTTCGGCTGGGCGCCCGGCTTTTTCTGGCTGCTGATCGGCGTCGTCATCGGCGGCGCCGTTCAGGACTTCGTCGTGCTGACCGCCTCGATCCGTCGCAACGGACGCTCGCTCGCCGAAATCGCCCGACAGGAAATCGGCCCGGTCGGCGGACTCGTGACCGCGATCGCAATCCTGTTCATCGTAATCATCGCACTCGCCGGTCTCGGCGCAGCCGTCGTCAATGCCCTCGCTGAAAGTTCGTGGGGCACGTTCACCATCGCCTGCACAATCCCGATCGCCCTCTTAATGGGCTGGTACATGTACATCTTCCGCAAGGGCGCGGTCGTTGAGGCATCGGTCATCGGCGTCATCTTGCTGCTGGTCGCTGTCTGGGCCGGCCAGTTCGCCCAGACGCACGACTGGGGCAAACACTTCCTCCTGACCCGCAATCAGATCGTCGTCGCCATGGCCGCCTATGGCTTCATCGCCAGCGTCCTTCCCGTGTGGCTCCTGCTCTGCCCGCGCGACTACCTCAGCGCCTTCATGAAAATCGGCACCATCACTCTGCTTGTCGCCGGCGTGCTCATCGTCCGCCCGACGCTTCGCATTCCGGCCGTCACGCCGTTCGCGACTGCCGGCGGCGGCCCCGTCGTCGCGGGTTCCGTCTTCCCGATGGTCTTCATCACGATCATGTGCGGCGCCATCAGCGGCTTTCACGCACTCGTCTCAAGCGGCACCACCCCCAAGATGATTGCCAAGGAATCGCACGCCCGCCCCATCGGCTTCGGTTGCATGCTCATCGAATCGCTCGTCGGCATCATCGCGCTCGTCGCCGTCGCCGGCCTCGACCCGAACGACTACTACCTCATCAACACGCCCCCCGATAAGGTCGCCAAGTACAACTTCAAGGCCGTCGACCTCCACGACCTCGAGCACGCTGTCGGCGAGCACCTCGAAGGTCGCACCGGCGGCGCGCCCACGCTGGCGGTCGGCATGGCGAAGATCTTCTCAAACATCCCGCTCCTGTCAGACGGAAAGGTGATGGCCATCTGGTACCACTTCGCCATCATGTTCGAAGCCCTCTTCATCCTCACGACGATCGACACTGGCACGCGCATCGCCCGCTTCCTGCTTCAGGAGTTCTTCGCCCGCTTCACCTTTCTCGGCCCATGGGTCCAAAACTTCGAACGCCCCGGCTGGTGGCCCGGCGTGATCGTCAGTACCGCCCTCATCGTCGTCGGCTGGGCATCCTTCCTCTGGAGCGGCAGCATCGCCACGATTTGGCCGATGTTCGGCATCGCCAATCAGATGCTGGCCGCCATCGCACTGGCGGTCGTCTCGACCCTCCTCTTCAACGCCGGCCGCGCCCGTTACGTCTGGATCACTCTGGTGCCAATGTGCTGGGTTCTGGTCACGACCACGGCCGGCGGAATCACGCAGATTCGCCTGCAACTGCTTCCCATGATCCGCTCCGGCGGCCCGGCCGACGCACTCAAGGGCGGCCTGAACACCGCCCTGATCGTCCTGATGATCGCCTGTGCCGCCTTTATCGTGCTTCTTTGTGCTCGCCGCTGGCTGGCCGCGATGAACGCCCGCGTCCCCATGCGCATCCCCGGCCTGCTCGACGATCGAGCCGCCGCCTGACAGACTCACTTGCCTCTCGGCCAATTGGCATCTATAGTAATTTCAGATATATCTGAAACTACAGGAGACGCACCATGCCAACGGCCGTCGAAGAATCCAAGGCGATGTTCGTCCGGCGCTGGGGCGAAATGGCCGCCTACTGGGGCATTAGCCGCACGATGGCCGAGCTCCACGCCCTGCTCTTTGCATCGACGGCCCCGCTTTGCACCGACGACGTCATGGAGCAACTCGCCATTTCGCGCGGCAACGCCTCCATGAGTCTCCGCGCCCTCGTCGACTGGGGACTGATTGAGCGCGTCCACCATCGCGGCGACCGCAAGGAGTATTTCACCGCCAATCCCGACGTCTGGGCCCTCTTCGAGAACATTACGCGCCAGCGTAAGCGCCGCGAAGTCGAACCCATTCTCGAGACCATCCGCAAGTGCCGCGAACTGGTCGACGCCGAGCTCACCGGCCTGCGCGGCGAGGCAGCCGCCGAGGCCCGCGCTTACCGTCAGCGCCTCGACGATATGCTCGAATTCCTTACGCTCATCGGAAAAATAGTCGATTTGTTCTTGCGCCTGGGCCCCAAGGCCCTGCGACGCATCAACACGATGCTCAAGACCCTGGCCGCCTGAACCCCGGCGGCCCCTACCCGAGCGATCGAAAGTACTCGATCGTCTTCGCGAATCCTTCGCTGCGCGCCACGCGCGGTGACCACCCCAGCTTCTCGCGCGCCCGCGTTAGATCCGGCCGCCGCCGCTCCGGATCATCGCCCGGCCGCGGAACGCAGCGAATCTCGCTTCGACTCCCCGCCAGCCGCACAACTTCCTCGGCCGCCTGGAGGATCGTGATTTCCTGGTCGTTGCCGATATTCACGGGCTCGGAGATTTCGCTTCGCGCCAGCCGCAGAATTCCATCGACGAGATCATCGACGAAGCAGAAACTCCGCGTCTGCGTGCCATCGCCATGCACGGTCAGCGGCTTGTTCTTCAGCGCCTGCATGATGAACGTCGGCAGCGCCCGCCCGTCATCCGCCCGCATCCGCGGTCCGTACGTATTGAAGATCCGCACGATCCGCGTCCTCAGACCATGTCCGCGGTGAAAGCTCATGGTCAGCGCCTCGGCGAATCGCTTCCCCTCGTCGTACGGCGAGCGCGGCCCGATCGGATTGACGTTACCCCAGTAGGTCTCGGGCTGTGGGTGAATCAGCGGGTCGCCGTAGCACTCGCTCGTCGACGCCTGCAGAAATAGGCTCTCGTTCCGCCGCGCCAGCTCGAGCAGATTCATCACCCCGCGGCTGCACGTCGTCATGATCTCAAGGGCTTTGTCGCGAAAATCAACCGGCGACGCCGGACATGCCATGTTCAGAATCGCGTCGAATCGCCCCGGTGCGCCGATCGGCTCCGAAATCTCCGCTCGCAGAAACGTGAATCCGGCCTGCTTCGATAGTTCGTCGACGTTCCGCTGCTGCCCCGTCGTCAGGCTGTCGACGCCGACCACCTCGTTTCCCTCACCAAGCAGCCGCCGGCATAGGTGAAATCCGATGAAGCCCGCCGCACCCGGAACCAGAATTCGCATGACGTTGATCTTCGACGAGGATTTCCGGCCGTATCGTGTGCACGGCCCGTCTGCCGCACCCCGAACGGATCGTCAGGGCGCGCGCCCGACGACCAGGCAGCCGTTGTGCCCGCCGAATCCGAATGAATTGCTCATGGCTCGCTCGATCCGCAGATCGCGCGGCTTGTTCGGCACATAGTCCAGGTCGCACTGCGGATCCGGATCATCGAGATTGATCGTCGGAGGCGCGATCCCGTGTCGAATCGCCAGCACCGTGGCGACCAGTTCGACCGCGCCGCTCGCCCCCAGTAAATGACCGATCGCGCTCTTCGTGCTGCTGACCGCCAGTTTATAGGCATGCTGACCATACACCGACTTGATGGCCATGGTCTCCGCCACGTCGCCCAGCGGCGTGCCCGTGCCATGCGCGTTGATGTAGTCGATTTGCGTCGGGCTCAACGCGGCGTCGCGTAAGGCCTTGCTCATCGCACTGGCGGCCCCGCGGCCGTATTCATCCGGCTGGGTGATATGACACGCGTCGCCGCTCATTCCGTACCCGAGGACCTCGGCGTAAATGCGAGCCCCGCGCTTACGGGCGTGCTCCAGCTCTTCGAAGATGAAGACCGCCGCTCCCTCGCCCATGACAAAACCGTCGCGGGCCTTGTCGAACGGCCGGCTCGCCTTGGCCGGCGCGTCGTTTCGCTCCGAGAGGGCCTTCATCGCCGCGAACGCGGCCAAGCCGAGCGGCGTGAGCGCCGCCTCCGAACCGCCCGTGATCATCACGTCGCACTCGTCGCGCTGGATAGCCCGCAGCGCGTCGCCCATCGCGTTGGTCGCCGAGGCGCACGCCGTTGCCACCGCCGTATTCGGACCCTTCGCATTGAGCAGAATGGAAATGTTTCCGCTCGCCGCGTTCACCATCAGCTTCGGAATCGTAAAAGCGCTGACCCGCTCGGGTCCCTTTTCGATCAGCCGCAGGTGCTGCTCTTCGAGTTCAGTCAGTCCGCCGATGCCCGAGCCGATGATGACGCCCACCCGGTCCGGATTGGTTGAGTTCGCGAAATCGAACCCCGAATCCTTGCCGGCCTGATCGGCGGCAAACAGCGCGATCTGCGCGAAACGGTCCAGCCGTTTCACCTGCCGCTTGTCGATCATCTCCTCGGCAACGAACTCGCGGCACTCGCCGCCAAAGGTCACGCCGAACCGGGTCGGATCGAATCGCTGAATCCGCGCGACGCCGCTCTCACATGCAAGCAACCGCTCCCAGAATACGTCAACGACGTTACCGAGCGGACTGACAAGCCCCATCCCTGTAATGACAATGCGGCGGCGAGACATCCTTCGTCCTCGTTGGCCGGCGAACCCGCCGCGGCCTACTTCTTCGATTCGAGCGCTTTGTGGATATGCTGAACCGCCTGGCCGACCGTCTGGATCTTCTCAGCCTCGTCGTCGGGAATGCTCAGCTCGAACTCGTCTTCGAACTCCATGACAAGTTCCACCGTGTCGAGCGAGTCTGCATTCAGGTCGCGCACAAAGGAGGTCTCCATGGTGATCTCCTTCTTGTCGACGCCCATCTGCTCGCTCACGATCGAAACGACCTTTTCCTGAATCTCCTCAAGGGTTGGCACGCAGTCTACCTCCGATGCACAATCGTCTGTTTTCGTTTTCCGCGCCGACAGGCCGCGACCCGCCCAATCGTTCGACCATTCGGGCGCCCGCACAATTCCGCGGATTTATATCGAATCGATCAACGACTCGCAAACCACCCACTCGGGCCGGTTTACATGTGCAAGCCGCCGTCGACCGTCACGACCTGACCATTCACGTATGCCGCCGCCGAACTGGCCAGAAACACAATCACATTGGCCACTTCGTCCGGTTCGCCGAACCGCTGCAGCGGAATGATGGATAGAACCTGCTCTTTCACCTTCTCCGGCAGGACATTCGTCATGTCCGTCCGAATGAAGCCCGGCGCGACCGCGTTGCATGTCACGCCGCGACGGCCCAGTTCCTTCGCGACCGTCTTCGTAAAGCCGATCACGCCCGCCTTTGCCGCCGCGTAGTTGGCCTGGCCCGCATTACCCATGATCCCGGACACGCTCGCAACGTTGATGATCCGGCCGGTCCGCGCCCGAACCATGTACTTCGCTACCGCGCGCGTCATCCAGAACACCGACCGGAGATTCGTCGTAAGAACTTCGTCGAACTGCGAATCGGTCATGTTCATCAGCAGACCGTCGCGCGTAATGCCCGCGTTGTTCACGAGGACGTCAATGCGCCCGAACTCGGTCGCGACATCGTCGATCCACTTCTCAACGGTCGCCGCGTCGGTGACATCCAGCGGCCGACCGACAATACGACCCGACGCCCGATGGTCCGCCGCTTCCGAAGCGAGCGAGCCCAGGCGTTCCATGCTTCGCGCTGCGGCGACAACGGTCGCGCCGAGCCGTGCAAGCGACAACGCCGTCGCCCGGCCAATCCCGCGCGAAGCGCCCGTTACGATCGCCACTCGGTCCTGTAGTTCAGCCATTCCTTCGAACCGTCCTTGCGCTCACGACGCTACCGGGCCGCCCGGGCGCCCGCGAACGACTCCGCGGTCGAATAGTTCAACGACGTCGCCGTGCGATTGATCTTTCGCATCAGACCGCTCAAGACACGGCCCGGGCCGACCTCCGCAAATCGGTCAAACCCGTCCGCGATCAATCGCTCGATCGACTGCTGCCAGCGAATCGGCCGCGCCACCTGCGTGTACAGCAGCTCCCGGATCGAATCTGGGCCACGATGATAGTCGGCGGACACGTTTGATACCACCGGTAATCGCGGCACCGAAATCGGCGTCCGAGAAAGTACTTCCCGCAGCCGTTCCGCCGCGGGTGCCATCAATTCCGAGTGAAACGCCCCGGCGACACGCAACGCGGTCCCGCGGCCTCCGTGCTTCTCAACAAGGCCCACAGCCCGCTCGCAAGCCTCTTTGCTGCCTGAAATTACGATCTGGCTCGGGCAGTTATAGTTCGCACACGAAAGCACCTGCCCCCCCGCCGCTTCCCGGCACAGCGCTTCGGTCTGCTCGGCCGAGAGCCCCATCATCGACACCATCCCGCCGGGCGTCTGAAGTGCCGCCTCTTGCATGAACTGTCCACGCTGATGAACCAGCCGCAACCCATCGGCGAAACTCAGCGTCCCGGCCAGCCACAGCGCGGTGTACTCGCCGAGACTCAAGCCGGCCGTCGCCTGGGGCCGCAGTTCATCCGCGATCCCGGCCTCCTGCATGGCCCGCCACACCGCGACCGACGCCGTGAAAATCGCCGGCTGCGAAACATCCGTCGCGTCCAGCCGATCCGCCGGACCGCCGAAACAGACTCCGCTCAGGTCAAAGCCGAGGAGATCGTTGGCTTCGTCAAACGTCCGCTGCGCCACATCGAACGCCGCGGCAACGTCTTTCGCCATGCCGACGAATTGTGCACCCTGTCCTGGAAAAATGATGGCCGTCTTGCCCACGAATTCGCATCCTGCCGACTAGAGGCGCACGAGCGCGGACGCCCACGTGAGGCCCGCCCCGAATGCCGCCAACAAAACAAGATCACCCTGCTTCAATCGCCCGCTCTTCCGGCAATCATCCAGCCCCAGTGGAATTGACGCCGCCGACGTATTTCCGAATCGCTCGATGTTGGTGTACATCTTCGCTTCGGGAAGTTGCAGTTTTTCTCTCGCCGATTCGATGATCCGCTTGTTCGACTGGTGCGGAATCACCATCGCGATCTCTTCAGGTCGAACGCCGGCCTCGCCCAGTGTTTCCTCGACGAGTTCCAGCATTTTCTTGACCGCGAACCGATACACCTCGCGGCCCTGCATCTTCATGTAGTGCAGTCGCTCGTTGATCGTCATGTTCGACGCCGGCGTCCGCGAGCCGCCGCCCGGAACCCAGAGCATATTTGCCCCGGCCCCGTCGCTGTGCAGCCGATGATGCAGCATCGCCGGCCCACTCGCATCCGGCGCGGTCGTCAGAATGGTCGCCCCCGCTCCATCGCCAAACAGGATGCAACTCGTCCGGTCCTCATAGTCGGTGATGCGTGAAAGCGTCTCCGCTCCGATGACGAGAATATTGCGAAAAGTTCCCGCCTGGAGCATGTGAACGGCCGTCACAAACGAGTAGATGTAGCCGCTGCACGCCGCACAAATGTCGAACGAAGCAATGCTCCTCGCCCCGATCGCATGCTGGACGAAACTCGCCGTTGCCGGGAACTGACACTCGGGCGTAATCGTCGCAATGATGATCGCGTCGAGGTCCTGCGCCGACATTCGCGCGTCCGCGAGCGCCTTGTTCGCCGCTTCGATGGCCAGGGTCGCCGTCGACTCCCCGTCCGAAACAACGCGACGTTCTAGGATCCCCGTCCGCTCGCGAATCCACTCGTCCGTTGTGTCCAGCCGATTGACAAAATAGGAATTGTCCAGAACCCGGGCCGGATTCGCGCTCCCCGTGCCGGCCACGCGAACACCCATCGCCTTAGGCATTCGCCGTCTCCTGCGACAGGCGCGCCTCAAACTGCTTGTTCAAGTTGCTGGCGATGTAGCTTCGCGCCGCGCGAACCGCGTTCTTGATGGCCCGCCGGCCGCTGCTGCCATGGCAGATGATGCAAACCCCGTTGACACCCAGCAGCGGCGCCCCGCCGTACTCGCTGTAGTCGTGTCGATCCCAGATTTTCTTCACGACCGGCTTGAACGCCGTCACAAGATTCGGTGCTTCCTCGGCGAGTTCCTTCTCAATCGTCCGGAACAGTCCGTCCGAGAGGCCCTCGGTCAGTTTCAGAACAATATTTCCGACAAAGCCGTCGCAGACCGCCACGTCGCAGACGCCCGACAGGACGTCCCGTCCCTCCACGTTTCCGACGAGATTGAGCGTCCCCTCCTGCCGGATCAGTTCGCGGGCCTCTTTCACGAGGCTGTTGCCCTTCGTCTCTTCGCCGCCAATCGACAGCAAGCCGATCCGCGGATTCTCAATTCCCAGGATTCGCTCGGCGTACATCGACGCCATCTGTGCATATTGCAAAAGGTGAAACGGCCGCGGCTCCGGATTCGCCCCGACGTCGCAAAGCGTCACCGGTCCGTGAAATGACGGAATGGCCACCGCGATACCCGGCCGCGCTACGACCCCGAGCCGCCCCATCCGGAGTTGGCAGGCCGCGACGCACGCGCCGGTGTTCCCCGCGCTGATGACCGCGTCGACTTCCTGTGCCGCCGCCATCAACGCCATCTTGACGATCGACGAGTCTTTCTTCTGACGAAGTGCCTCGACCGGCACGTCGTCCATTTCAATGACCTGCGAGGTATGCTGAATGCGAACTCGCGGATCGAGCGCGCCTGCCGGAAGCGTCGCGCGGATCGCGTCTTCCTTGCCGATCAACACGATTTCGTCACCGGCGCCGAGGAACTGCAACCCCTCGATGGCGCCCGCAGTGATTTCGGCCGGCGCGTGATCGCCGCCCATGGCATCAATGCCGATCCGCATGACTCAATCCCTACGCTTCTTCGGTCTTGACCTTCAGGGAGACCTTCGAATTGACGTAGCCGCAGCTCTCGCAGGCGGCGTGCGGCAGCTTGGCCGCGCTGCACCGCGGACACGCCACCAGCCCGATGGGCTTAAGGGCGTGGTGGGATCGCCGCGCTCGCTTCATTGCCTTTGACTTGCGTCTTGCTGGAACCATGCTGCACCTGCCATTCCGTCGCGCCGCGCACCGATCAAATCACCAGGCGCGACTTCAAATCGGCGCGACTGCCGTCTCACTTCCTAACCACTAGGAAGGGATAACGTTAGGGAAAAGCGCCGGGGCTGTCAAGTTCAATCCGTCACCGACACCCGATCACCGACGCGAAACACGCCGCCGCGCAGAATTCGCCCGTGCACACCGGCCCGGAAATCCGGCGTAAGCACCATCTTCAGGCCGGGATAGATGCGATCCATCAAACCGCACGGCCGCGTCTCGCCCAGCACCTGCACGCGAATCTGCCCGAATTCAACCACCTTCCCGATCAGCGCCCCCAGCGACTCCGATTCCACGAGCACATTGGCTCGCCGCGAATGCCATGGAATCTCCGTCCGCAATTCCTGCTGAACGGTCTTCCAGTGTCCCGACGACAGCAGCGTCAGTCCGCGCTCCGGCTGCGACGCATTGTCGCCTTCGACTCCGCCATTCTCCGTCGCGCGGACTTCAACTTTTTCGACCATCGGTCCGCGAACGCCGTCGCGAATCGCAATCCCGAGAATTCGTCCAATCGTCTCTGCCATGACTTGTCATGATAGTTTCGACGCGAACGGTTCGCGAGTTCGCCGCAAAATCGAGCACAATTCGCGCGTTGTGAATTGTTTGCAACACCTTGAAATCGCCGTGATTGCCACCCGCCGCAGGAATCGTACAATCCGACCCCGATGGATCGGCGCGCGGTACTCCCGGCACTTCTTCTACTCGCTCTTCTCCCCGTGGTTGCAGTCCGTGCCGCCGACACGCTCGACGCACACGCCGGCCGCAGTCAGCTCACCTACGACCCCAAGACCCAGGAATGGGTCGAAGCCCCCGCCGCCGAATCGGGCAGCGAAGCCGGCGATCTCGAAATCGCCCGTCGCCTGATGGCCGAGCGCAAGTACGCCGCCGCGCGCAAAGCATTCAAGAAGTGGTTGAAGGACTATCCCGATTCTCAGCGCCGGCCCGAAGCGCTCTTCTACGCCGCCGATACCGAGGTCTACGCCGCCAACGATCACAAGGCCAACGATCTCTGGCAGGCTCACGAGTGGTATCAGGAGATCATGAACGGCTGGGCCGGCACCGAATGGGCCGACCGCGCCCTCCGTCGCGAACTGATCGTCTCCGAGATTTTTCTGTTCAAGAACGGCAAGCGCAAGGTCTTCAAGGGACTCCTGCGTGTTTCCGCCCGCGACGAAGCCCTTCAGATCCTCGATCAGATCATAGACCAACGCGCCCCCAACACGCCGCTCGCCGAGCAGGCCCTGTTGATGCAGGGCAACTATCACTTTCAGCGCGGCGAGTTTGACGAGGCCGAGCGGGTCTATGCCCGCATCATCCGCGACTACCCCCGCGGTCGCGGCGCACGCCTCGCTTCCCAGCGATCCGCCGACGCCGCCCTCGCCAGTTTCGCCGGCGTCGAGTTTGACGACGCCCCGCTGCTCGAGGCCGACGAACGTTACAAGCAGTTCGCCGAAAAGTACCCCGCCGCCGCCGAGGAAGCCGGCGTCCCGGCCACACTGCTCCGCATTCGCGACAGCCGTGCCGAAAAGGAATTCTCAATCGCGAGCTACTACCAGCGCGCCAAGCGCCCGAGCGCCGCCGCCTTCTACTATCGTTCGGTCGTCGCTAATTGGCCCGACACGATTTGGGCCGACAAGTCGCGAACCCAGCTCGAGTCGCTGAACGTCGCCGTTCCGACCGACACGCAGCCCGCCGTCCCGGTCGCGACGCCACCCGCGTCGGAGCCGCCGGTCAGCGTCCCCCCCAAGGAATAACTCTCGCTATTCTGGTTTGAGGCGCAAGTGCCCCAGCGTCTCCACGTCGACGCGCCATCCGGGCGGCGCCAGCGTCGTCGCATGATCCTCGACAATCAGCGCCGGCCCGACAATGCATTGTCCCGCCAGCAGCGTCCCGCGCTCATACACGGCTGTGCGCGTCGACTCACTGAAAATCACGTCGACATGACGCGCCGCAACAGGTGCATGCCCGCGTTCCGCACGCGCCAGTGCAGGCAATTCATACGGCGTCGACGCGACCGTCATGCGAACCCTTGCCGTCACAACTTCAACCGCCCCCTCCGGATCACACATCCCAAAAACCGCCTCGTGCATTCGGTGAAACGGCGCCGCCAATCGCTCGACGTCCGTCAGCGACTCCGCCCGAACGGTCAATTCGTGCGACTGCCCGGCATAGCGCAGGTCGACCGACCGCACGCAGTCGCATTCATCGAGGTCGAATCCATCCCGAAATATGGCCGCCGCGGCCCGATCCATCAGCCGCCCAAACACCGCTCGCAACTCCGCCAAATCGACGCCCCCGCCCCGCAACGGCAACGATTGCGAGAAATCCTTGACGACATCCGCCAGGATCATTCCCGTCGCCGACAGGATCCCCGGATCGGGCGGCACGATCACGCCCGGCAACTGCATCGCCTCAGCCAGCGCACACGCGTGCAGTCCACCCGCCCCGCCAAATGAAACCAGCCAGAAATCCGCCGGATCAACGCCTCGCCGCGAACTTACCACCTGCAGCGCGTGCTCCATTCCCGCATTCGCCACTTCGATGATCGCCTTCGCCGCGTCCGTGGTCGAACAACCCAGTCGCCCGCCGGTCGCTCCGACAGCCGCCGCCGCCCGCTCCACATCCAACCGCATTCGCCCACCGAGAAAGCGGTCCCCCAGAATCCGTCCCAGCACCACGTTCGCGTCCGTCACCGTCGCCGAGGTCCCCCGGCCGTAACACGCCGGCCCCGGATTCGCGCCCGCCGATTCCGGCCCGACCCGAAGCGCACCGCCCGCATCCACGGACGCGATCGATCCGCCCCCCTGTCCAACCGTGTGAATCGCCAGTTGCGGCACTCGAATCGGCCAACCATCGACCACAGCCTCATTGGTCAGCGACACTTCCCCGTCGCAAAGCGCGACGTCCGTGCTTGTCCCGCCCATGTCATACGTCAACACGCGCGCTAATCCGACCTGCCGCGCCGCATGCGCTGCCGCGATCGCTCCACCGGCCGGCCCCGACAAAATCGTTCGTACCGCCTCCCGTTCCGCTTCGTCCGGCGAAGCCTGCCCGCCACTCGACAGCATGATCCGCACGTCCCCCGCACCGGCCTCGCGCGCCGCCTCACCCAGATTCGCCAGGTATGTCGCCGTGCGCCGCCCCACGTAGGCGTTCACCGCCGTCGTCGCGGCCCGCTCAAACTCCCGAAACTCCGGCGCCAATTCGCTCGAGATGCAGACATCCAACTTTCGCTCCCGGGCCAGCGCCGCGAATCGATCCTCATGGGCCGCGTTGAGATAGCTGAACAAGAGACACACGGCGATGGATCGAATCCCCCGACCCTCGATCTCGTCGAGCACAGACCGGCACGCCGACTCATCCAGCGCCCGCAAAACCGCCCCATCCGGCCCCATTCGCCCGACAAGCCCAAAGCAATCGTCGTCGCCAACCAGTGGCGCCGGTTTCCGAACAAACAAGTCGTAAAGCTGCGGCCGATTCTGCCGTCCGATGGCCAGCGTATCCGTGAACCCGTCGCTGCCGATAAACGCAACGCGCTCCCCGCGCCGCTCCAAGAGTGCATTGGTCGCCACCGTCGAACCGGCCACAATCTGGAATCCCGCCGCCGCCCCTAATTCCGCCAGCCCTGCTCGAATTCCCCGCGTGAAATCGTCCGGCGTCGTCATGACCTTGGCTCGGCGCAGTTGCTCCCCGTCCCACGCGCACAGGTCCGTAAACGTGCCGCCCACATCAATGCCGACAAGCCAACGACGCACGCCGGTCAGATTAAGACACCGTTCACGGCTTGGCGAGCCGCCGACGATCCGCGACACTCCAACAAATGCCGCACGCTGCCGCGACGCCCGACACGACGACTCCGACGCCCTCAACCGCTCTCACCCGCCAGGACAACCGCATGGCTGTCGCGTTGCTCGCCCTCGGTCTGCTCACGTCCTGCGTTCTCGGATGGCTCTCCACCGGCTTCCACCAGATGGACGATCTCGCCCACTTCCAGATCGCCCGCTGGTCGTGGACCTGGCCCCGATACCTCCTCGACGATTGGGGTCGCCCCGGATTCACCGCCCTCTACTTCCTGCCCGCGCGGCTCGGCCTCGCGGCATCCCGAGTCTTTTCCGCCATCCTGACCGCTGCAACATCCTGGCTCGCCTTTCGCACAGCCCAGCGACTCCAGCTCCAACGCCCTTGGATCGCCATACTCTTTTGCTACCTGCAGCCGCTGTTCCTCGAACTCTCGCTGACAACCCTGACAGAGACCGTTCTCGCCTTCTACCTGATCGCCGCGGTCAGTCTTGCGGTTCGCGGGCACTGGTCCACGTCCGCCGCCGTGCTCTCGCTCGGACTGATAACCCGCCACGAGGCCATCGTCCTCGTGCCGATCTGGATCTGGTTCGCCCATCAGCAGCGTGCCCATTTGCTCCGTCTCTGGCCCGTCGTCTGCGCTCCGCTCCTCACAAATGCTCTCTCCTGGTGGTTCGAAATGCCCGTCGCCGCGCGCCGCTGGTTCGACGCCGCGCCCAATCGCTGGTACGGCCACGGCGGATGGCTCACCATGCTCGCGCGCTCCATTCAGGTCTGCGGCCCCGCGCTCGTCGCCCTCGCCTTCGCCGGTCTCCGACCTCTCTGGCAACAGAGACGGGCGCGTCTCATCCCAGTCTGCTTCATCGCCTACTTTCTGCTCCAGACCGCCGTCCGCGCCCTCGGACTCTTCGAGTCCGGTGGCTACGCCCGCTTCCTGGTCCCTATCGCGCCCCTGGTCGCCATCTCCGCAACCGCCGGCTGGCAGCGACTCGCTTCCACCGACGCGCGCCAGTCACACGGCGCCGTCGCATCGGTCGCATTCATGTTCATCGCCCTCTGTCTGGCAATGGAAGTTCAGCTTCGCCGCCCCGAATCAACAGCCGCCGCAAGCAGCCTGGCGCCCGCGGTCTGGACCATGCGAATCGTCACTGCGATCGTCGTCCTCATCGCAATCTTGAGCGGTCTCGGCTCCCGACCGCGCGCACTGCAGTGCGTTCTCGCCCTGGCCGCCGTGCTCGCACCAATCGCCGTCGTCCGTCCGCTGCGCCTCGGCAACGCCGAACAACAGGTTCAGTCGAGCCTCGCCTGGCTCGCGTCCCACGGCCTATCGGGCCGGCCCATCCAATCCGCCCATCCCTACGCCGAGTATCTCGCCGGCCTCGTTCCCCCCACCCGCCGGCCCGGCCTGCGCGGACGCGTCGCCGCCGCTCCCGTTGGGACCGTGCTGATTTGGGATCGCCAATTCGCGCCCGGCCCGCAGCAGGAACTCCCGCTCTCGGAAATCGAACACAACGCCGCCTGGCGTTCCCTCGACGACGAGTCGCCTTTGCCCGGCGATCCGCAACCCGACGTCCGGCTGTTCGAAAAAATCGACTCAAATCACCCGTAGAATGCCCCGCGCATGATCACCCCTGTGTCGATCTCTCCACCCGCCGCAACTGATCAGCGCGACGTCGTCGCAAAGGCCACCATCGCGGCGGGCCTCGCCGCATCCGTGGTCTACGCGCTCCTCTCCACCGGCGGCTACCAGCTCGACGACCTCACCCACTTCCTCATCGCGAAATGGGCTTGGCGTCACCCCAGCTTTCTTCTCTTCGACTGGGGTCGCCCCGGATTCACGATCGCCTACTTCCTGCCGTCCGCGCTGGGTTGGACAGCCGCCCGCCTCACCACCACGATCATCTGCTCCGCAACCGCATGGCTCGCCTATCGCGTCGCCCGCCGTATGTCGATTCCCTTCGCATGGCTCGTCCCACTCCTGCTCTACACGCAACCGCTCTTTTTTGAGCTTTCATTCGTCACGCTCACGGAAACGGCGTTGGCTTTCTATCTCATCGCCGCCGTCGCCCTCGCCCAGGCCAATCACTGGTCGCTCTCCGCCGCCGTACTTTCTCTCACGCTTCTCACGCGCCACGAAGCGGTTGTCTTCGTGCCTGTATGGTTGGCGGTCGCTTGGTGGCGCGGCGTCCCACTTTGGCAACTCTGGCCGATGGCATGGGCGATAATCGTTCACCGCGTCCTCACGCCCTTCCCGTCGCCCGGCCCGTTCTGGCAGCGCTGGCTCGATGCCCGCCCAACAGCCTACTACGGCCACGGCGGCTGGCTCTCAATGTCTTGCCGTTCGCTGGAGGCCTGGGGTCCCGGAGTGGCCGTTCTCGCAATCTGCGGGCTGCCCGCCACCCGGCGACGTCCCATCGGCGGCCTGGTCGTCGGATCGCTCCTTGCCTATTTCTTCGTACACACGCTCTTCTGGGCGCTCGGCCTCTACGGCACCGGCGGCTTTCCGCGCTTCCTCGTCGGCGTCTCACCGCTCGCCGCAATTGCCGCAGCCCAGGCCGTCTCAATGCTGTTTTCATACCACGCGCCGACCCCGCGGCACACGATGACCGTCGCCGCGGCCGTCGCCGCGGCATTCGTCGTTGCGGTCGAACGCCAGATGCGCCTGCCCGGGGTGCCGTTCTACCTCCCCTACTCGCACCACGCCCAGTGGCTCATGCGCGTGTTGGCGGCAGCAGTCTCAATATGTGCGCTCGCCGCCTGGGCCCGCCCCCGAACCATCCGACGCCTCCGAGCGACGGCGAAAATCGTTCTACTGGCGCTGTGCATCTCCCAGGCACTCGCCTGGCAACAGATCGTCACGGTCCTCAATCCCCTCCCGAACCAGCTCGCAGCCGACAACGCACTCAGATGGCTGCGCGAGCATCAGCTCGCCGACCGCCCGCTCACGTACGCCGATGTTTGCCTGGCCTATGCCCGCAACGAACCCTTCGCCCCCGAAACGCCGGCGCTTAAACCGCGCGCACGCGAAGCGCCGATCGGCTCGCTGATTGCTTGGGACCCGTTCTTTTCCGAACACGCCCTGCCCGGCCCCGCCCTCACGCAGACAGAGCTCGACAGCTCGCCGGCATTCCGTTTTCTCTACGAAACGCCGTCGATCCCCGGCCAGCCGGACGTCCGCATCCGAATATACGAAAAGCTCGCCCCCGGTCCGCCCTGACCGAACACCGATCAGTGTTTCTTCTGATACGCGTCGTGGCAGGCGTTGCAGGCGTTTCCAATCTTCGAGATTCCCGCCGCCGCCAGCTTCGGGTCCTTCTTCTTCAACTCTGCCGCAAGGCTCATCGACGCATCCAGCATCGTCGCCGCAAAATCGGAGTATTTCGTCTCATTCGCATGTTGCCGATTCACATTCGCCAGCTCCGCCAGCAGCCACGCGTTAATCCGCGCGTCCTTCCACTTCTCATCGAGGACCGCGGACTTGAGTGCCTTGAATGCCCTTTCCTGACCCTCCATCAGTTGTTCCACGCTCAAGACCGGTTTGAACGCCACCGGCGGAGCGCTCGGACCGCCCTGCCCAAGCACCATCGCCGCCGCTGCCGCGACAACGCCGCCCGCGATCGTCACGCCCCCAATTCGCCGACTCCAGGATCTCATCGATTTCTCCTCATCCCAATCTGATTGAAAATTGCGGCATGTCAATCCGTGCACACCGCGGCACCGCCGTTGACCGCCGCCCGACCCACCGCTAGAAACGATTCATGACTGCCTTCTGGCTCACCCTTCCCGCACTGATCTTACTTTCGATCGCCATATCAGAATATCGCCGCCGGTCGCTCCGACGCAGCCGAACCCGCCGCGCCATTGCCGCCTGGCAGGATGCCGCGCTGGACCGACGCGCCGAAGCCCTCGAAGGCCTGATCGCCGAAGACTACCGCGTCGCTGCCGCATGGTATCTGCTGGGCTGCTTGAACGCCCGCCGCCGGGACTTCGCGATGGCCGCGCGTCTTTTCGGCATGGCCCATCACGTCGATGCCGATCTGACTTCCGCGGCCGTGCTCACCTTCGCTTGCCTGAAGGCCGCCGGCAGGCCCAACGCCGACGAGCGCGCGGCAACGAATGCACTCGCGCAGACCTGGAGTGAAATGAGAAAACCAATGGTCGGCCACTCGGCGCTCGATCAGACCGTCCTGAATGTCATCGAGCCGGCCGATCGGGCCGGATCGACTCGCCCTCCTCTGGAGCGCCTGGCCGGCGTGCTCTCCGATCCGGCCGTCTGACAGACCCTACGGACAGCCGACGCCCAGCAGGCAGTTCACGAACAACTGCACATCGGCGACCTCAAACGCCGCGTTCTGGTTCATGTCGGCACAACGACATCCCGGCGTCGCCGGGGTCCCGCCCGTGTAGCAGTTCACGAACCCCTGAACGTCGCCGCCATCCACAGAAACGGGCGCCGCCATGTTTCCGACCCGGGTCGGACAATACAGTTCGGCGCACCAGTTCACCATCACGTTCATCAGCGCCGCGCGATCGGCCGCGTTCGAAACCGCTTCGAGCGGAAAACCCCAGAACGTCGTGCGAAAGATCCCTGAATCCTTCTGCACCGCCGCATTTCCCGCGTTCCCGCTGAACGCCAGCAGCGCGCTCGGCGTGGGTGAAATCCGATCGCTGAAATTCGTGAACGGATACGTCAGCGTAAACGGACCCATGCCCGCAAAGATCGAACCCGCGGCCCCGGTGACGCTCGTCTGCGAGACATCCGACGTCCCCGGATTCGCGACGCCCATGTAGTTCTGCATGAACGCCGTCGGAATGTTGTGCCCGGTGCCGCCCCGGTCGTACAGCATGTCCTGGCTGGTGATGAATAGGCATCGCCCCATGTCGAGCCACGCCGACAATGCCGCCTCGCCCGCCGGGCCGGGGCCGCACACGCCGCCAAACTCATCCCCGGTGAACCAGATCACCGTCCGGTACGGCGCCAATTGCGCGACGGTCGGCTCGTTGTCCGAATTATTCGTGTCCCACAGGTCGTAATCCTGTCCAATGGCAGCCAGTGCGGTCGTATAGGCCGACCGCACATCCGGGCCATTATCGTCATCATCAACCAGCAGGATCTTCGGCGTAAGGCGCGCCGTGAAGCTGAACGCACCCGAATAATCGCCGTTTCCGCACGCGTTGTTCCCGCGCACGTGCCAGTAGTACGTGTTGCCGGGAGTCAACGCCGACGCCGGCGTGAAGTTCGTCGCCGTCAGACCTGCCCCGCTCGCGACAACGTTGCTGAATCCCGCGTCCGTCGCCAATTGAACGTCATAGCTCGTCGCGTTCGCCGATGCACTCCAGGTGAGTGATGGCAACAGCGCCACGTCGATCGCACCATTCGCCGGCGTCGTCAGGGAAGGTGCGCTCGGCACGCCGTCAAACAGATCGAGCCGCACGGTCGCCTCGCGAACCAGTGCCCCGGACGTGCCCGTCACGGTTAGCGTGTAGGTGCCCGGCGCAGCGGCTCCGGTATTCCCGATCGTCAGCGTACTGGAGCCCGGCGGCGTAACCGGATTCGTGCTGAATCCAACCGTGGTGCCCGCCGGCTGACCCGTCACGCTCAGCGTCACGTCATCGGTGAATCCGGTGACCTGCCCCACGTTGACGGTGTAAACCGCGTCATTCGGCTTGCACACGCCCTGCTCCCCCGGGACTGCCGCAATCGTGAAGCCCGGCTGCAATGCGCAGTTGTAGCAGACGACCGCGAAATCCTGATCCATGGGTGTTGCATTGTTCGGCACGCCGTCCGAGTTGATGTTTGCCGCTGTCACGCGAATTGTGTACGAACCCGGCGAGGTCGGACCGATGAACACGCCCTCCGTGTTATTTCGCGGATCGGCCGCCCCTCCCGCCTGCGACCAACCGGTCGCTCCAAAGAAATTCCCTTGGAACGTAGTCGCTCCCGACTCCACGGTCAGATCAAGATCGTTGTTCCACGCTGGCGTGCTGCCGCCCAGTCCGTGCCCCGGCGCGTCGGTCCACACCAGCATGATTCGCAGCGGCTTGGACGGATCATCGGCCGCTACGACGCGGACCCACTCCTGCCCCGTCGCCGTGAACAACATTGGATTGTCAAAGTACGACACCGGCACGGTCGGCTTGACCACTGCCGCCAGATCCATCCGGCCCCAGCCCTGCTTGCTGTCAAATGGGTTGCCGAGCACCCCGCCGTCCGCGTCAAGATTTCCCGCCAGGTTGCGCGCAACCGCCAGGAACGCCGCCTTGACGAGCGCCGGGCTCGGATCGCCGGAGAACCCCGGCAGACCGCGAAAATACTGAATGAACAGCGCCACCGCCCCGCTGACATGCGGCGATGCCATGCTCGTGCCGCAGTTCAATCCGTACGAATTCGTCGGAATCGTCGAATCAACGTAACAGCCCGGCGCGACCATGTGCGGAATCGTCCGGCCGTCCAGCGCCGGCCCGTGCGCCGAGTTCGATGAGACATCGTTGATCTGCAGAATCTGCGATCCAGTCCCGCTGTTCTGCATCTTGGTCGAACCGATCGTAAAGATGTTCTTCCCCTCGTCCGGCGTGCCCTGCGAGCTCGTGCCGCCGTTTCCGTTCATGAACGACAGGACGTACGTCAACGGCTGGTTCCCCGCCGCATTCGGATCGGCGTCGCGAACGCCGACGTCGACCTGGCGCGTGTCGCTGTCATACCCCCGCGGCGACCCGGCCGGTCCCCAGCTATTCCCCGACAGCGACGCCCCGTTCTGATACGACTGCGTCATCAGCAGCAACATTCCGCCCGCTTGCATATACGTAGGGTTGTAGAGCTGCTCGATCAGGTTTGCCCCCGGCGCAACGCCGAGTCCGCGAATGAAACCGAAGCTATCGACCACGCCCGACGTTCCATCGGCCGCCATGATCCCGGCCGTGTGCGTACCGTGGCTGCTGCTGGTTGCCCCGCCGCACGTCGAACCGACGCACGGCAACATGCGGTTCACGAGATTCGGATGCGTTTCCTGCACGCCGCCGTCCACGTTCGCGATGATGACGCCGCTGCCGTTGATGCCCGACGTCGTCAGCCACGCCAGGTATCCCGGAAACGCCTGATTGGTTCCGTTCACGTTGTTCACGTTGACCTGGTCGCTCATCTCGCCGCGCAATCCGCCATCCGTCGGGACGGGTTGTATGGAGTAGACTCCACGAACCGCCGCAGCCTGCTTCAACGCGGATCCGGCGATCTGGAATCCGACGATCTCAAAAGACGAATCGATCTTCGCGCGCCCCGACATTTTCCCGCCCAGTGCGCCGATCTCACGGATCGCCGCCTCGACATCGGCGCCCCGATAAAGCATGACCTGGACTTCGACCGCGCCGCCGCCAAGCCCCTGCCACCGCGGAAGCACGCGGAATCCCGGCGAAAACGCCCCCGTCCACCGCACTTCCGATCGCGCCGCCGCGGTCTGCAACGTGGACGATTCACCCCAGACCACGTACGTCATCGGCTCGATGTACTCGACGACCTTCAGGCCGCTCGCCTCGAGATTCCCGCGCCACTCCGGCCGCGACGGACCCACGAATTGCACCAGGTGCAGATCGGCGCCACGATCCGATACGGCGTCCCAGCCCGGCGCCAGCACCGGCCGACTCACCATCGGATCAAACGACTGTTCGCCCAGCCTCAGGACAAACGCATCGCGCTGTTCTTCAAACGAAACCCCCGACGCCTGCAATTTGGCGAATTCAGCCGGGCTCAGCTCAATCCATGCAAACGAGCCGTAGTCGATCTGGCGAGCGGGTCGCAAAGCCAGATTCCGGGCGCGCGACAACTCGCGCTGCGGCACGCGAACGACCCGATTCGGAATCGGGGCTGCCGTCGAATTTCCGGCTAGGACGGTTGCGGCGAACGCCGCATTGAGAACAATACCCGAAATCGCCCACGAGACTCGCCGACTTGACATTCTGGCCTCCTACGAGCCCGATCCATCGGGTCCCGTGAAGCCATCGTACCAAGTCAGCCGTCCGAATTGAACCGTTGGCCCGCCCGGAGGCGCGCAAATTCTCTACTCGTCGTCGTCATCGTCCGGCTCGGGCGCCTTCGGACGCTTCTCAGGCTTGGCCGGCTTGGGGCTCTCCGTTCCTTCGTCGCCCGATTCGTCTGAATCGGCGTCTTCGGCCGGGCCCTTGACCGCCTTGGGGTCCTTGTAATTCGTTACCGACGTGCTGCGCCACGCTTTTCCATCAAACGATGTCGCCCTCGATTCCGACAGGAAGAAATTCAACCGGGCGACGACCTTGACAAGCTTTCCCGTGATGGCCGGAATTGCCTTGAAGAACTTGCTCCCTTCCTCGGCCTGCGCCGGTGCAAACGTCGTCATCATGCCCAGCCCCATCGTGATTCCGGTCAGGGCCGCCTGCAGTTCCTCCGCCGTCTTCGACGTGTCCGTAAAGCTCGCCGACACAAACCCGCTGCCGGGCTTCACGCCCTCCTTCTGGAAGCGCGGATTCTTGGAAATCCCCGGATGCTCGCCGGCCAGCGTCTTAAGGCACGTCGAAATCGGCTTTGCGCCCGACCCGAAAATCAGGTAGCCGTCGGCCGTGCCCCAGACGATCGGCGGCAATTGCATCATCATCATCAACGGGTGCGAGATGCTGTGAAAACTCGCATGATCGTCGATTTCCACGTCGCTGATGACCAGCCCTTGCTGCTCCCCGATCATCTTCTGCGCCGACTCAATCACCCGCTTGACCTGCGCCGCCGCCTTCTTCTCGTTCCGCACCTTGATCATCATGACCCAGGCGTCGCCCCCGAATCCGCCGCCCGGCATCGTGACGGTAATCACCGGTCCTTCGAGCAAGTCGAACACGTCTTTGCGCAGGTCGAAATTCTGTTCCTTCTGAAAATCCGCCCACTGCTTCAGATACGTCTCGCCATCCGGAACCGTGTCCCGCACGAGCGACAAAACCCAGTCGTTCAGCTCGACAAAATTAATTCCGTCGCTCACCGAGAAATTGGTCGCCTCTTTGGGCACCAGCCGGTCGATATTGTCAAACTTCGCCGCAGGCGTGAACACGCGGTAGGCCCGTCGCTTCTTCGCATCCGGCGTCAACACCGTCAATGACTCGTCGATCGTGCTGAATCCCTCGGTCCGGCTCACCGTCACCGAATAGTCCCAGATCGACAGATCATCGAGCACGCGGTCGAAGACCTTGAACATCGCAGCGTGCGGATCGCCGTCGCCCCCCTCGGGCTCCTCGCCGTGGTGCTCCCCCGCCTGCTTGGCCAGAATGCCGAACATCTTCTTCATGCCGCTCATCATGGATGCGGCGTCAAAGAATGTGATCGTGTCCTCGGCCTCCGGTAGCTTGCCAAGCGCCGTCTTGAACCGGTCCGTCGTGATCAGTCGTGATTTTTCCCCCCGCCCCGACAACAACGACAGGCAATCCTTCAGCAGCCCGTCGCCCATCGCCATCGCCAGCACGTCGTTGCGCCGCGCCACCGTCACTGCGAACGGCGCGTCCGCAAAAGACAGCCGGCACAGCGTCGCCCCTTCGTACTTCGATTCCGTGACTTCGGCCCCGCTGCCGACCATCTTCGCCAGCTCGGTCAGGATCGACTTGAGTCCCGAAAAATTCGACTCGACTGACTCGGTCGACTGTTTCGTCAGTACGACGTTCTCCCACGCCGGAAATCCCACCCGCTGGCAATACACCGACTCCTGCGCGAACAGCTCGCTCCACTGAACCTGCCGGATCAGCTTCTTGAACTGCTCCGCGTACGCTTCCGCCTTCTCGGCGTCGGCGTCCGGAATGTTCTTGACGACCTGGTCCCAGATTTCCTCGCACACGCCGCTTCGCGAGAACGCTTCAAAGACCTTCGCCCAGTAGCGCTCAAGAAACTCCCGCTCCGGGTTGTGCCGGCCGGCGACCATGATGAACACGTCCGCCGGGACCGCTTTGCTCAACGGGAATTTCGAAACATCCGCCGCGTGAACCGGAGCCGCCACGAGCAGCGCAGCACAGACCCACAATCGTCGTCGACAACCCTGGAACATGTAGATTCTCCACAACCGCGAGGCCGACTGGACGGCTTCCTCGCCAAACAGCGAAACGATCCGAGGTGCGGCCCCTCACGCCCGATCCACGCCGGGCGCGCCGCGTCCAAATTTGATCCAAAACACCGCCGCGCCGATCAGACCTGCAAGGCCGGCGACAGAAAACAGCAGTATAGGGCCGAATCCCGCCCGGACGAAGTCCCCGCCAATCCATAATACCGCCCCCACCGGCGATGCCCACATGACCGCCAGGCTTCGCACGCTCCAATACAGCCCCGTCGCCTGTGTCTTCACATCAACCGGCACCAGCTCCGCGATCATTGCTTTCCGCGCCGGCTCGCCGATCTCACGCATCCCTCCCACAACAAACGCGACGGCCAGACCCGCAAATCCCAGCGTCGGCCCCAGGATCGCGAGGCTCACCGGAAACAACGCAAAGAACACAAACGTCATCCCAATGTACGGCTTCTTCGCAAGTCCCGCCCGGCTCGCCAGCGGACCAATCGCCAGGTACATCAACACGTTAGTTGCGGCCTGGATATTGAGCATCACCGATTGGTACAGCGCCGTCCCTCGATCCGCGCTGTCGGCAAGCAACGGAACACAAAACAAAATGATGAACGGCCCCGCCAGACCCTCCGCCCACCGTGCGAAAATGTCCGCCGCAAGCAGCCGCCGCAGGTCCGGCGGCAGGCGTCGAAACAGGTGCCGCGGCCGCCCGGACGTCACCTGCACGTCGCGCGTCGCCGTGCGCATATGCCGATACTGCAAAAGCAGTGCCCCGAACACGAGACCGACCGCAATCACCGCGTCCGCACGCACACCCTGCACGCGCCCGAAGTACCACACCAGCGCGCCGCTTAGCGCATAGGCCGCCATGCGCGCCAATCGCCGGAAGATCGCCTGCAGCGAGAACGCCATCGTTCGCCGATCCGCCGGCAACGAATCCCCCACCACTGTGATTGTCGCTGCCCCGCCAATACTGTCCCACGCAAACAGAAACGGTATCGCAATAAACACCGCCGCCGTCGATTGCCACGCCAGCAGGACCCCCAGCCCAATCAGCGGCACGACGTTAAATGCCAGCAGCGCCCGCCGCGTGTTGAATCGCCCGGCAATCGCCCCGCCGAGGTAGTAATTCACCGCCTCCAATCCGTCCCGATAAAACCCATAACACCCGATGATCAGCAGCAGCGCCGGATCGATCGCACGACCCCCGCCCAGCGCCCGCCCGCGAATCGCCTTCAGGTATTCGGGGATCAACGGCGACCACAACTCCGTCGCCGCGGTCACCAGAACAATCGTCCCGAGCAGGGCAATCGTCGATGAATTGATCCCCAGCCAATCCCGCCAGTTTCGCCGGTCCGCCGCCATGTCTCGCAGGCTAATCCGCGCCCGCGAACAGCGTCAATCTCGCCCGATGAACGCCCCAGTTGACGCCGACCCGCTGTTCAATAGACAATTTCGGCCAGCAATCGGGCAGCGGGAATCCTCGCAATGACGCACTCGCCCGGCGACGACGAGCCAATCTCAGCCAACGACTTCGTTCGCTTGCCCTCCTTCTTGGCAGGTGATGAAACGAGCATCGATCTCGGCTCGCGCCGACCCGGCGATCTCTCCGCGCTCTCCCTCAACGGCTACGAATTCGTGCGCGAGATCCATCGCGGCGGCCAGGGCGTCGTCTTCCTTGCCATTCAAAAATCAACCCACCGCAAGGTGGCAATCAAAGTCATGAAGGAGGGCCCCTTCGCCGGAATCGACGATCGCGCGCGATTCGACCGCGAAATCCGAATCCTCGCCCGACTGAAGCACCCAAACATTGTGACCATCCATGACTCCGGCCGCGCCGCGGGCAGCGACTATTTCGTCATGGACTATGTCGACGGCGAATCCCTCGCGGATGTCCTTTCGCGAACTCAACCCATCGCGGATCTCGTCGATCTCTTCCGTCGCATTTGTGAGGCCGTCCAGGCCGCCCACGTCCACGGCATCGTTCACCGCGACCTGAAACCCGGCAACATTCGCATCGACGCCGCGGGTGATCCGCACATCCTCGACTTCGGCCTCGCCAAGACTCCCGGTAGCGCCGTCGATCCGTCGCACGTCACGCAATCCGGGTTCTTCGTCGGTTCTCTCCCTTGGGCTTCCCCCGAACAGGCCGAAGGTCACGTCTCGCGCATCGACGCGCGCACCGACGTCTATTGCCTCGGCGTCATTCTCTACTACATGCTCACGAAGCGCTTTCCATACGACATCGACGGCGCGCTCGCCGACGTCCTCGGCCGGGTCGCGCACTCCGACCCCATCCACCCGCGCTCAATCAGCCGCAAGATCGACTCCGAACTCGAAACCATCGTCCTCAAGTGCCTTCAGAAGGAACCGCAACGTCGCTACGCCAACGCGGGCGAAATCGCCGCCGACATCGCCGCCTATCAGGCCGGAAGTCCGATCGCAGCCCGTCGCGACAGTCTTACATACCGCTTGCGAAAGTCTGCCGTCCGATCCATCCGGAGTCGGCCTCTGGCCGCAAAGCTGCTCCTGGCTCTTACCTCCGTCGCCGCCGCATACATCGTCGTCCGGCCATTGGTCTTCGAATATTCCGGCCTCGACATTGCCTTCCGGCGCTTCGCCCTGAACCGCATGCCCGCAACTCTCCAAGTCGCCGCCCCCGAACTCGAGCACGTTCGAATCATCACACTCTCCGACCAGACGAACATCCCCGAGATTGTGCGCCGGGAGAACTTGAACGGGGTCGACGTGAACGAACTGCCGAGTTTGCGCCGATTGCACGGCCGCCTGCTCGAGCGCCTCGCCAAAGCCAGCCCGCGGGCCGTTATGGTCGATCTGAAGTTTCGCGCGTCAAGCCGGTTCGACGACGATTTTGTCGTGGGCGTCAAGTCGCTTCAAGCGGCCGGCGCCGACGTCGTTCTCGCCGCCCCATCTTGGGAGATCGACAACATGGGCGTCCCCGAAATCAGCCCACGAATCACTCCGTTCGTCCGGTGGGGATGCATTCGGTTTGATCACGACCGCGACGGGCCTTGGACGCTCGAGCTCTTCCACAGTCGTCGTGGCCAACTCCCCCAGACATCGATCGCACTCGAATCGTTCGGCGCGTATCGCCACCCCGGCCAGTACATCTCCCTCGATTGGGACCACCAACCCTCGACACTGAGCGCCGATCGACGCCGGCTCTACGCGCGTTATTGGCGGCCGAGCCCGGGCCGCGCGCAGGCACAGGTCACACTCGACGTCTACGACGCGATCGAACTCTCGGCCCTCTCCGTCGAGTCGGCCGACGCCGGCAGAGACTTGAAGAAAGATGACGTCCTCGGCTATTTCGTCGTGAGTCTTCCACCCGCCGCCGTCCTGAAAGCTTCAACCGTCGAATACAACGACGTATTCATTGCGTCGGACGAGCAGCTCAAGCGCTGGTTCGGCGGACGTGCCGTTGTTCTCGGAGATACGCGCGCGGCAAGCCGGGACATCCATCATTATCACGACGGTCGGGACTTGGGCGCCTGCTACGCCCATGCCGTCGGCCTCGACGCAATGCTGAGCGGTTCGTCGATCGGCATGCCGGCCGTGTGGACATCGCGCACGCTGACGCTGCTCGGCGGTATGGTTGGCGCGACGATCGTTGCCGTCATTGGCAAAGGTATCACCCGACCCGCTCGCCTTGTAATGTTCACCCTCCTCTGCTTGATAGCCGGATCAATTGTCGCCGTTTTCGCAAGCGTGCTGGCACTCCGAACGCGTGGCGTCCTCGTTAATCCGACGGTACCATTATCAGCCGCCTGGCTGGCCGCAGCCCTCTCGGTCGCCATCGAAATCGTTCGTCTGCGATCCGTCCCGCCTGGCACGTCGAGGAGCACACCATGACCCGAACTCGCATTCACGTCGTCTGTCTTCTGCCGCTTTCGCTGGCCCTTGCCGGTTGCGCCGGTCCGAACCATCGAAACTCAGGCGTAGCAAATGTGCGCGATCTGTTCGGCCGCGTCGAAGAGATCATGCTGGTTCCCGGCACCGACAAGAAGCCCTCCATCATTGAGACCCAGGGCTTTGCCATCCGGGCCCGGATCACCTTCAAGTTCGATCATCGAATCCCGGGCCGCGTCGAACAGACCGAAGATGTCTGCTACACGGCCCTTATTGACGCGAATTCGCGCGTCCGCTTTCTCACCGACGGCACGTTCTACCTCGAACGTGGGGCGATCTATGTCGACCACGATTGTGCGACCCGCCCGATCTCAAGTGTCGCTCCCGACGAACCGCTCCGCGAAGACCCATTGGCCGAACTCAATCCCATCATGCCGACCCATGAAATCAATGCCATGTATCTCCCCGATACGCCAAGCGTCGTTTCATCGACCCAACCAACCGCACCCGATGATTGGGTCTGGGTCCGGACATCGCGCGTCGAAGGCGGCGCCGAAGGCAGCGCCATCGCGGTTCAGATCGCCGACGACGGATTCCACAACGTCTATTTCCTGAAAGGAAAATACGCGTACGTCTATGTCGACGGACAACGGTACTCCTGGGACGAAAAGTCGAAGTTTCAGGAAATCGACTTCTGGCACACCCGCCGAGAAAAGGCCATCGTCTACAATCAGGCCGACAATGCCTGGCTAAAGGGACTCCGAGCCCGCGTCGTCGCCGCTGGTTTCACCCCGTTCTGACGATCGTTTTCGCGGGCTCTTCGAAATGACCGATCCACGCGACGCAAGCGAGCCCAATGGCCGCCCCGACTCCATCGGTCTCCCCTCCATCATGCGCTCCGATGAAACTGTCCTCTCCCCCGGACAACCGGCCAGGGGTCAACTCCCCGCGCTCGGCCTGCCCAACTACGAGTTCATTCGCGAAATCCACCGCGGCGGCCAGGGCGTCGTCTACCTCGCCCTCCAATGCTCGACCCAGCGCCACGTCGCGATAAAAGTCATGCGGGAAGGTCCCTTCGCCGGGCCGGATGATCGCTCACGGTTCGACCGCGAAGTCCGAATCCTCGCACACCTCAAGCACCCCAGCATCGTCGCGATCCACGACTCGGGCGCCGCCGCCGGCTGCGACTACTTCGTGATGGACTACATTGAGGGCAAGCCCCTCGACGAGTACCTCAAGGCGCATCCGCTCAACCTACCCGACCTCGTCGAGCTCTTCCGCCGTATCTGCGAAGCCGTCCAATCCGCGCACGATCTCGGCGTCGTCCATCGCGATCTCAAGCCCGGCAACATCCGCGTCGATGACAATGGCGTTCCGTACATCCTCGATTTCGGCCTCGCCAAGGCGCCGGGCAGCGCCTTCGAAGCGGGGCAGATGACCCAGTCGGGTCTGTTCATCGGCTCCCTCCCCTGGGCCTCGCCCGAACAAGCCGAGGGTCACGCCAGCCGGATCGACACCCGCACCGACGTCTACAGCCTCGGCGTCATCTTCTACAACGCCCTGACCGGCCATCCCCCCTACAACGTCTCAGGCTCCGTCTCCGACGCGATCCACCAGATCATCAACGCCACCCCGGCCCGCCCCACGATCTTTCGCCGCGAAATCGAATCCGACCTCGAAACCATCGTCCTCAAGTGCCTCCAAAAAGAACCCCATCGCCGCTACGCCAACGCCGGCGAACTCGCCGCTGACCTCGCCGCATATGAGGTTGGTAGCCCAATCATGGCGCGACGCGACAGTTCGATCTATCTCGCTCGAAAACGCGCAAACAAATGGCTTCGAGCCAACCGCTCGCTTGCATTCACTGCGATAGCACCACTCGTCGGCGTATTCGTCGTTTTCGCCATTGGCGCTCCGCTAATCTATTCCAATGCGGTCGATCGTCACTTCCGACGCATCGCCATGCCCTTTTGCCCGCCGCTAACATCCGAGTCGGCACTCAAAAACGTACGCGTACTTCTGATGACCGATCGGACCGATATCTCTGCCATTGCGTCTCGCGAGGGGCTGTCGGGAGTCAGTTCCGCCGTGCCAAAGTCACTGCGGCGCCTCCATGGACGACTGATGGAGCGGCTTGCCGCAGTACGACCTCGCTCCGTAGTTTTTGACATCTCTTTTCGCGGCGCAACAGAATTCGACGCCGACATGTTAGCCGGGATTCTTGCACTGAAGGATGTAAATGCCGCCGTGACCGTTGCCGTGAAGTCGTGGGATCTGGACGATAATGGACTACCGGATGTGAGTCCGGCGCTGATCGACCATGTTCGTTGGGGAAGCCTAATCTGCGACTGCCCGCCGGATAGCGCGTGGGCGATTGAACCAGTGATGTACCGCACCGGTTTCGAGCCTCGGCCTTCCCTCGATCTCGCAGCATTTGCTTCGTTTCGTCAGCCGCGCGCCCAAGCGAGTCTCGCCGTAGATGCCGAAGCGGTGCAGGTTCAACTGAATTACTGGCAGACCAGAAACCAAACATCGAATACGCGGCAATGGCTGAATGCCAGCGATGCCGTTCAGCTCACTTCGGTCCAAGTTCAGCACAAACCATCCGAGAAGGGCGACCTGAAACCCGGCGACATTCTCGGGATTTTGGCCTTTGCCTTGCCGGGACAGTCTGTTCTTGACGCATCCACAATCGAATACGGCGACGTGTTTTCAGCCCCATTGAGCCGCTTGGCCGAGTGGTTTGAAGGCCGCGCAATAGTCATCGGAAACGGGATGACCGATCGCGTTCACTATTTCGACGGTAGGAGCATCCCCGGTACGTATTCACACGCTGTAGCCCTCGAATCAATGCTCGAATCTAGAGCAATCCGGCTCCCGAGGGATTTTTGCTTGACCGTTATCGCTATCATTGGCGGTATCATCGGTACGGCACTCGGCATACCCGTCGGTCGCCCGCTACTGGGGCCCGCGCGGATTACGATCTATGTTGCGATTCTATTTGCCGCACTGGCTCTATTTGCATTTGTCGGGAGCTTGATAATCTTTCGGACGACCTGGTATCTTATCAATCCGCTTGTGCCGCTCGTGTCGGCATGGGCTGCGGCGGGTCTCTCAATCGTCGCCCGAAGAAACATTTCACCCCGCACGGAATTTCGGCCGCTCAGTGGGGTAGTGAGTTTATGATTCACTTACCCCCTCGGATTGGCACTTTTGGTCGAGCATTCGTCAGTATAGGAGTCGATCCGGTTCATACGAAGGGCGGATCGGTCCGCCCCTCCCTGAGAACCCGTTCGGAGTACGCTAATGTTTCGCCTCGCATCACTCGTATTTTTTTCATTCGCACTCTTCGCCGTCACCGGTTGCTGTGACGCAAACAAGAAGTGCTGCAGCCAATACCCTTGCGCAACTGGCCGAATGGGCCCGGAAGTCCACGCCGATGTCGTCGGCAAGTATTTCGTCTGTCGAGAAAAACTGACGCGACCTGAGCCGGTCCGTCCGCAGCGCCAAGCGTCTGAAATCAAGACCGAAGACTATCTGCTCCGCCTAAAGGTTTGGAACGTTTGTGGATCCGAGCCAGTCTGTTTTGACGCAGTAGTGGGTGAGCGATCATGTGTCTATTTGAGGGCCGACGGCACATTTTGGGTGGAGTACGGATGGCTCTATGTGCACGTAGACGACGGCGCGCGGTGCCACGCCCGGAAAAAAACCACGACCATGAAGGCCGAGGAACAGGTCGCGACCTGGGTCGAATCTAAACGAATTGAGACGGGATCGGAGGGTTGCGCATTCGTTGTGTGGGTGCGACCGCATCAGGTTAACAAGACCGATGCTCATCGCGTTTTCTTCGTCGAAGGCGGCAAGGTGTTTTCTCGCTTCAAACCAGAAGTCGGCGATCCGTCCAATTGGCACGCGCTATCCACGTCGGAGAAATACGACGAAGTCGGAGATAACGGCAAATACGTCCCAGAGCAGCCAAAACACATCTGCGAGGGCTTCTTGAACAGCGTGAGGCAGAAGATTCTGATGATCGGATTACCGTGGTAGTTGCCGTTCGACCCTCCAATTGACAAACTTGACGCGGGCGATTCGAGCTCGTCTAATCAAATCATCGCCCGGGGCGTGGCGCAGTCCGGTTAGCGCGTCTGCATGGGGTGCAGAAGGTCGCAGGTTCGAATCCTGTCGCCCCGATTCGATTTAACGCGGAATCGCCGCCGACGCCCGTTGAGTCAAGGAGGAGTCAATGGTGTGCCGAACTTTGCTCATGCTGATATGCGCCTTGGGGTTGTCGGGCTTGGCGGGTGGCGTCGCCCCGATGGGGAATACTTGGGCCGAGCCGGCGCAAGCGACCAGGCCGACGACATCAGACCGGCAACAAACGGATGTCGGGAAGGCCGGCGTCTGGCAGCCGCCTTCAGGATTGAAACAAATCCCGATCTGGCCAAACGGTGCGCCGGATATGGAAGGTGTCTCTCAACCGGCCGAGAGAGTTGAAGTCACGAAAGCCCCGGATGTCGTCGCGGGGCGCCCTTGGACCGCAGCCCATGACGTAACGTCCCCGACCATGACGGTCTTTCCGCCCGTGGGTCGAAATACCGGCGCGTCAATGGTGGTTTTCCCCGGCGGCGGATTCCGGCTTTTGGCTATGGACCTTGAAGGGACTGAAATATGTGACTGGATGACCGCCAAAGGCATCACGTGCGTCTTGCTCAAGTATCGCGTTCCCAAAAGCAATCACTACTGGGACAACGATTGCCATTGCCACATCACACCGAAGGTCCCCCGCGCACTTCAGGACGCGCAAAGAACGATCAGGCTCGTTCGCGCCAGGGCGAAGGAGTTGAACCTTGATCCCAACAAGATTGGGGTGATCGGCTTCTCGGCAGGCGGCTATCTGGTCGCGCAGACCAGCAACATATTCGAGCCGACATACAAGCCTGTGGACGCGGCAGACAAACTAAGTAGCCGCCCTGACTTCGCCGTCGCGCTTTACCCGGGTCACCTGTGCCGCGATGGTGCCACCCTCGACCCCGGCATACACGTCACAAAGCAGACGCCGCCGACGTTCCTGTTGCAGGCGTGGGATGACCCCGTGGACGACATCTGCAATAGCACGGTTTACGCGCGCGCCCTTGATGATGCGGGCGTCCCGGCAGAGGTCCATCTCTTTTCCAAGGGCGGGCACGCCTTCGGGCTGAGGCGCACAGAACATCCGGTGGCGATGTGGCCTTCGCTTGTAGAGAACTGGCTCAAGGAGATCCGGATTCTTTAGTTTTAGTCCTACTGAAGGGCCGCAGGCTGACAACGACCTGCTCCGGAGCCGCCGCCGCGCAGTTCTTATCGTTCCACCAGCGCAGTCCGGCGGCCCGGTGATGTCAAGCGTTGGTTCGTTACCGGTCAGGCCCAACTGGTCGTTGGGTCGTCCAAACGGCAGTCGTGCCCAGTAAACACAGGACCATGACTCGACGATAACTCGGTCATGACAATGTATTCGCGGCAGCTGCCGGGAAACGGCCGACGATCGTTTCGATACCAGGCGAGTCGCCCCGACTCGGCCCGCTTTCTTTCCCAACACAACGGTGCCCCGTGCCGCCTAACCCAGCCGCCCCCGGCCAGCCCCTCGCCGCCCACGTCCGCCTCGCCGCCGAACAAGACTCCGCCGCGATCTCCGCCCTCCTGGCCGAACTGGCCTTCCCGGCCGACCCCGCGACAGTCTCAAGCCGTCTTCGCAAACTCGACGCCGCCGACGAAACCATCCTCGTCGCCGAACTCAACGGCCAGGTCGTCGGCCTCGCGACCGCACACGTCACACCGGTGCTCCACCGCCCCACCCCCGTCGGCCGAATCACCGCCCTCGTCGTCGCATCTTCCGCACGCCGCCGCGGAATCGGCGCGGAATTGGTCCGCGCCGCCGAAGATCACCTTCGCAAATGTGGCTGCGCGCTGCTCGAGCTGACAAGCAACCACCGCCTGACCGAAGCGCATACCTTCTACCAGCGGCTCGGCTTCACCATCACAAGCCACCGCTTCTGCAAACCGCTTGACCCGTAGTCATCCCCGTGCGGTTGCGCTCACACACGCGGACAATCGAGTCCGCATCATCCGCCCGCAAGCGACGTCAGCGCCTTGCGATCCACCTTGCCGCTGTCGTAGAGAATGTACGCGTACGGCCGCGAGTTGATATCGCTCGGATCCTTGAAGATCGCGATCCCCACCGGCTTTCCGCCGTCCCCGCCCTGCGCCAGCGCCGCCCGCCCGCTCAGCAGCGACGCACCGGCCAGTCCGGCCATCACACCGACAGCGACCCCCAAAGCAATCTTCCAATTCGTCCTCATCATCTTCATGGCGTGTTCTCCTTTCGCGCCGATTGTATCGCCCCGCCCCGCCGCACTACATTAGCCCCGTGCACCTCACCGCAGGAATCCTGATCGGCGGCCAGAGCCGGCGCATGGGCCGCCCCAAAGCCCTCATCCAACTCGCCGGCCAAACGCTCATCGAGCGTACCGTCGACCTCGCTTCCCAATTTGCCGACCGCGTCATCCTGCTCGGCACACCAGCCTTCGATTTACCGCCGAACGCCCGCACGTACCCAATGCTCCCCGATTCGCACCCAAACGTCGGCCCCATCGGCGGCCTCGCATCTCTCCTCTCCGCCGCTGGCCGCGACCCGGCCCTGCTGCTCGCCTGCGACATGCCGCGCCTCACCGCCCCACTTCTGGATCGCCTCATCGGCGCCCTGCACTGCGACCACGACGCCATCGCCTTCGCCACCGCCCCGCCACCGCACGGCTGGCACCCCTGCTGCGCGATCTACATGCCCTCCGCCGCTCGCACCGTTGCCGACCGCATCGCCGCCGGCCACTTCGCCCTCCAGCCGCTCCTCGCCGCCCTCCGCACCCACACGATTCACCTCGATCCCGCCGACGCCGACCAGCTCGCCAACCTCAACACCCCGGCCGACTGCGTTAACATGCCCGCCGTGCCCGAATGAACAACAACGACGAAGCCCCGTCACTCCGCAACCTCGTCCCCTTCGGCCTCCTCAATCCGCGCAAGCCGCGCCACTTCCGCACCATGCTCCGCGTCATCGGCCAGAACATCACCCACCTCCCCGACGCCTGGCGCATCCTCAACGGCCCCTGCAACGGCTGTGCCGTCCAGACCGACGGCCTCCGCGACAACGTCATGCCCGAGAGCCCGCACTTCTGCCTTACCCGCCTCGGCCTGATCGAAGAAGCCCTCCGCCCGCCCTTCGACCCCGCGCGCTTCGCCGACGTCTCCGCCCTGCAATCGCTCTCGAACGCCGAAATCGAAGCGCTCGGCCGCATCCCCGTCCCGCTGATTCGCCGCCGCGGTGACCGCGGCTTCTCAACGCTCGCGCTCCCCGAGGCCTACGACCTCGCCGCAAGCTGGATCACATCGCACCGCGGCGACTCCTCCGGCTACTTCACCACCAGCAAGGCCATCAACAACGAAGAGTACTTCGCCTTCCAGCAATTCGCCCGCGTCGTCGGCCAGACGAACAACCTCGACAGTTGCGCCCGCCAGTGCCACGCCGCCAGCGTCTCCGCCCTGAAATCGACTCTCGGCGTCGGCGCAGCCTCCGGCTCCCTCTCCGACTTCATGTACGCCAATGTCCTCGTCCTCGCCGGCACAAATCTCGCCAACAACCAGCCCCTCATCATGCGTTACATCGACCGCGGCAAGCGCACCCGCGGCGGCAAGCCCTTCGTCATCGTCGTCAACCCTTACCGCGAGCCCGGCCTCGACCGCTACTGGGTCCCCTCGTCCCCCGCCAGCGCCCTCTTCGGCACAAAGATCTGCGACCTCTTCGTCCGCGTCCGCGTCGGCGGCGACGTCGCCTTCTTCAACGGCGTCCTCAAGTGCCTCATCGAACAAAACCTGCTCGCCGATCGCCACCGCCGCTTCATCGCCGAGCAGACAACCGGTTTCGACGCGCTCACCGCCGAACTTCGCACACAATCCCTCGACGATCTCGCGCACCAGTCCGGCGCAACCCGCGAACAAATGCAAGAAGTCGCCGCCCATCTCGCCGAATCCGAAAACACCACCTTCGCCTGGGGCATGGGCCTCACCCAGCACGCCACCGGAACCGAAAACGTCCAGTCCATCGTCAATCTCGCCCTCGCCCTCGGCCAATTCGGCCGCCCAGGCGCCGGCGTCGCCCCGCTCCGCGGCCAGAGTTCCGTCCAATCCGCCGGTGAGTGCGGCGTCGCCCCCAACATCTTCCCCGGCGGCGACGCCATCACCGCCGACTCCGCCGCCCGCCTCACAACAGACTGGGGCGCACCCGTCCCCGCAATCCCCGGCCTCCCCACCGGCCACATGCTCGAAGCCGCCCATCGCGGCGACATCAAGCTCCTCGTCTCCCTCGGCGGCAACCTCCTCGACACCATGCCCGACCGCCCCTTCGTCCGCGAAACGCTCGAGCGCATCCCCTGCCGCATCCGCTTCGACGTCATGATGAACCACGAAGCCCTCGTCGAGCCCGGCGAAGCCCTGCTCATCCTCCCCGTCCGCAACTGGTTCGAGTGGGACCACGTCTTCACCACCAGCTCCACCGACCGCACCATCCGCGCCTTCGGCCCCTCGATCGCGCCGCGCTGCCCCAACCTCCCCGAGTCCTGGCAAGCCCTCCGCGAAATCGCCCACCGCGTCCTCGGCGACGGAAAACCCGGCTTCAACTACAACAACACCGACGAAATCCGCCGCGCCATGAACCGCGACGTCTGGATGTACCGCGGCATCGCGCGCCTCAACGAACCCCACGCCGAACTCCAATGGGGCGGCCCGTCCCTCTACAAGCGCGGCTTCGACCACATGCCCGACAACAAGGCCCGCTTCACCCCGCTCCGCCCGCGGATCCTCGACCTCCCCGCCGGCTGGTTCATGCTCAGCACGCGCCGCGGCTGGGGCCAATGGAACTCCCAGCACCGCACCGACCACGCCCACGACTACATGACCGGTGCCGCCGACCACAGCGACATTCTC
>CAYPXR010000003.1:0-14977 GCA_964414585.1 uncultured Planctomycetaceae bacterium | reverse complement strand
TCGCGAGGTACGCGATTTCGCCGACCCTCTCGCGGCATGATCCCCGCGGGGGAGGATTTATGAAGCGGCGGTCCGATATCGGATCGCCGGGTTATGGCCCTATTGGATCAGACGCACGGGACGTTTCCCGCCCAGCGACTCAAAAATCTCCTGAAGCTTTTCGACGTATTGCGGCACGCCGTTGGCGTCCGGTGCGTTGTCGGCGAAGAAGTATTCGCCGTGCCCGATCTCGGCGACGTCGTCGAGAAATCCGTCATTGGCGTCGCCGCCCACGCCGATCGTGTAGATCGTCATGCCGGCATCGGCCGCGACTTGGGCGCGGTCCACGGCGTAACTCTCCGGCGACATGCCGCCCGATCCGACGTTCGGTTTTCCGTCGGTCAGCAGAATGACGACCTTGGCGGCGGCGGTCCGAGCCCGTGCGCTCGTCAGCTCGCTGTACGCTTTGTCCAAACCACAGCCGATGCACGTCGTGCTGTCATAGTATCCCGCCTGGCGCTGATAGAGCGTGTCGGGTATGACTTGCAGGGCATCGGCGAGCGTCTCACCGCCCGATGGGTTCGTCAAATCGACTTCGTGGTGACCGGTCGTGGCGAAGACTTCCAATGAACAATGGTCCTGGGTGTCCAGTTCGACGATCGTGTCGATCAGGGTCTGGACGGCATCCTTGACCGAACCGACGGGCAACTCCGGCGCGGACGCCAGGATCGGCGTCTGGGAATGGCTTGCCCGCTTCTCCAACAGATAGTTGACAAACGTCTTGAGCCCATAGCGGTATCGCAGATTGGAATCCGTCTGGCTCATTTCCGTCGAGGCGGGAACGTAGTTATTGACGTAGTCGTCCCAACTTCCGCCGGACATGCCGGACGGATAGGAGAGGGCGGCGGTTAACTCGCTATTCTCGACGTAGTCGTCCCCGTCGCCGCCGACGTTGTGGCCGTACTTGCTGTTGGATTTTCCGCTGCGCCATTCGGCGAGCCCCAAGATGACCTTGGTCCGGTTCAGGAAGTTGTTGGTGTAACCGTTATCCTTCGTGCCCTTCATCAAACAATCCACCTCGTTCATGGTGGAAGGACTGGAGGACGCCGCGGTCTTGTATCCGCGCGTCGTTAACTGAGTCGTCACGGCCGAAGCGGTGCAGTTCACGGTTTTCTTCAGATAGAGCAAGCCGGCATCGGTGGTCGCGTCGTAATTGCCCAGGAGGAGCTGCGAACCCCAGGTGTTCATCTGGCCCCAGGTGGGACCGGTGTCGGACGCGTACTGCGTCGCCGTGGGCGCGCCGGGGATATAAGGATGGTTGGGCGCGGGGCCGTTCAATGCGCACCAGATATCGCGCAGGTTGACCTGAACACCGGGGCGGTCCGGCTCTCCGGCGATTTCGGACGGAAACGACTTGTAATGTCGCAACTCGCTGTCGTCATTCATCGAGCCCGAGAGGTCGATGACGACGGCGATGTCTCGAGGTATGAGCATGGCGGTCGCGGTCGCCGAGATTCGAGCACCGTTCAATCCCAGGGCGTGTCCAAAGACCAGCGAGACGGGACCGTCGGCGACGGTCTGATCGCGGCGCAGTTTGACCTGCACGGCGTCGTAGGGTTGTTGATTAGGCTGAAACTCGTATTTCGTGCCGTTGAGCACGGCATGGCCGAGGACGGCGTCGGTTTCGACGAGAGAGGCGTTAACGCCCGCGACTTTGTTCTGTCCGGCATAGGCCGCGGCCGCGCTGACCGCCAAGGAGGAAGCGTTTTCGGTCAGTCCCAACTGCGACGCGGCGGCGAGCGCCGCGGCATCCGCGGCGTTCTGCAACTCCGACTTGGCGGAGTACATCAACCCGGTATCCACGGCCAGCGCGGCCACGCCGACGCCGACCGTGCTGCCGAAGATGATGGCCTGGGTAATGACCGCGGCTTTTCTGACATAGGCGTTTGATTTCTTACGTCGCGTGAACATCTTTCACCCTCCATTCAAATCGGCCGCGCACCCCGCGCGGTCAAGAATGCCACCGTGATTCCCGGAATGTTGACTGAAACGACCCGCAGCCTCGTGAAGCGGCCGGCGGGCTCAGGGATGGAGCGGACGTTAGTTCTCGTCAATATCCGCCAGGCCCCAGGGGCCGCGCAGCGCATACTGAGAGTTCGACCGGCCGCTCATACTGACCGGCGTCATTTTCCCCGACGCATGTTCGGGGGAATCGGGCTCGGAGGAAGGCGCTTCGTTGGGCACTCCTTCCAATTGTCCGAGCGCGAAGAGTTCGTAATCGTTCGGGGCGGTCATCAAGGAGCCCGGCGGAGGCGGAACCTGCTGAGGATCCAGCGGCTCCACCAACTGGGGCGTGACGAGAACGACGAGTTCGGTATTGTTTTTCTGATACTCGACGGAGCTGAAGAGCGCCCCGAGGACGGGCATGTCGCCCAGCCCCGGAAGTTTCCGGGCGACGGCCCGCACGGTTTCGTTGAGCAGTCCGGCCATCGCGAAGGTCTGCCCATTGCCGCATTCGACGGTGGATTCGACGCGTCGAGTAATGAAGCTGAAGACCGGCAGTCCGCCGGCAATCGTATCACCGGGGACGGCGTCGCTGACTTCGCTCATGACATGCAGTCGGATGATCTGGCCGGCAAGAACGGTCGGTGTGAATGCGAGGCGTACGCCGAATTCCTTGTATTCGATGGTGATCGAACCTGCGACGGCGCCGCCTTGAGTCACGGGAATCGGGACTTCACCGCCCGCCAAGAAGGTCGCCGTCTGACCGCTGATGGCCACCAAATTGGGCTCGGCGAGAACGCGCGCCAGGGAATTCTGCCTCAGGGCTTGCATGAAGACCTGAAATTCCGCGCGCGGAAATCCAAAGGTGATGTTCGTCGTGGGCCCGTTGCCGGTCGGAGCCACCGAATACGTAATCGGCGGCGTCGGTGTACCGCCGATATTTGTCGATCCATTGCTGGAAAAGACCGTGGGATTTAGGCCGGCGACGTTGTTGGCGAAGAAAAAGTCGCGCGTCCAATCGCCGCCGCCGATCGCCCAGTTGAAGCCGAGCTGCCGGACGGCCTCCTTGTTCACTTCCGCGACCACCACGCGCAGCATGGTCTGTTGCACGCCGGCGACCGTCAGTTGATTGCGAACCGGCCCGCCCTGAAAGAGGGAGGCCATCTCCGCGATCCGATCGCCCGTTTGAGAATCCGGTACCGTGCCACCGAGCACGATCGTTCCGTTGACGCTCCTGGGCTGGACGTTTGCCGTCGGGGAAACGGACCGGATGATGCCGGCCAGCAGGCTGAGATCCTGCTCGACGGCGACGGTAAAGACTTTCTGCTGTTGGCCGACCCTGAGGATCATCTGCGTCGTGCCAAAAGCCTTTCCCGACACGATCAGCCGCTTGGGCGAGACCACGACGATGTCCGCCACGGCGGGATCGGCGATCTCGGCCCGGTCGCAATCCACCTTGAGGTCGATCGCGGCGGAGCTGTTCCGACCCACGACGATTCGCTGGGCGCTTTCGCTGAGGACGCTGACGCCGGCGACGATTTCCCCGTTGGTGACGGGCGACGCGGTCAACCTGGTCTGGTGCATGGGAATCGTCGGGGACTCCGATGGCGGCGGATCGCTCTCAGCTTCTTCCACGCCGGATTCCTCTTCTGCACCCGATTCTATTTTTCCAACTGATTCTTCTGTTGCGTCCGAATCTTCGTTCGCGCCTGAATTGTCTTCCTCGGACGCGTCCTCCCGGACCGAATCACCGCTTTCATTTTCCCGGGCATCCGATTCCGATTGCACGTTTTTCTCGTCCGCTTCACGGTCGAGAATGGCAAACATAGGCAACGCGAGGAAATCCGCCACGGACGGCCCCGCCGCCACGGCTTCGGACGCCGGACTTGCCGGGGATTCCACTGGCGACGCTTCGTCGACGACGTCCATAGCGGCTACTTTTTCGGTGACGGGCTCTTCGCAAGGACCGGCCTCGTCGCCATCGTTCAATTGAACTTCCGAATTCACCTGTGCGTGATCCACGCTGCCTTCACAATCATGCATCGCAAACATGGGAAGGGGCAGCGGCAGGAAATCCGCCAAACAGGGCCCCGCCGCCACGGCACCGGGCATTGGAGTCGTCGGGGACTCCGCCGGCGGCGGTTCATCGACGACGTCCATCGTGGCCACCACTTCCCCGCAGGGCTCGTCATTCTGTAAAGAATCTTCACCGTCGTTCATTCGAGCGACGGATTCCACCGGCGCTTTGTCCGCGCGGCATTGACGTTGCACCACGAGGCCCATGGGCAGCGGCGCGGCGTCGACGTAGGGAGCGTGCTCGTCGTCGAGCATCGCCAGCATTCCTTCCAGTTCGCGTAGTTCGCAAGGCACATCGCGCGTATCGAGCGCGGGGATCGGGTCCGACCATTTGGTCAATCCCATCGATTCCGGCGTAACGGGTTCGAGATCGTCGGCGAGCGCCATGGCACAGCCGGCCGACAGAAGCCCGTTCGGCAGCGGGACGCGGTCCGGTGTCTTGTGCGAAGCGAGGCTCATGACCGGATTCGTGGCGACGCTCGGCAGGAGCTTCGCGATGAGTTGGGTATCGCATTGCGCCCCACAGGCCTGCGGGGCGGACCCAAAGACTTTCAGCAACGACGTCGCCGCGATGGCGCACGCGAACGATCGACCGCTGAACCACACGCCGGTCCGACGCTTCCTTGCGCCGTCGGTGCGACGGTGAACGTAACCATCCTTGGCACGGTTCATTCAATGACCTCCGGCAGTGGCGCCGTTTCGGGGGACTCGACCGCTGCGGAATGCTCGCGGTTTTCTGGCGTCGCCGAACCCTGGCGTTTCGTTTCGGCGGCGGGGTGACGCAGGCGACCGGACGAGTCGAAGACAAGGGTCTCCAGCACGGGTCCATGCATCACTTCAACGATGTGCGTGGGCGTCGCCCGTTTGGGCCTGGGTTTGGGCTTGAACTTCGGGGGCGGCGGAGGCGGCGGCGCGCTGGCCATGGCCTTCGCGAGGATCCTGGACCAACTCGAATCGGAATCGCCGGCCGCGCCGCGCATGGCCAGGCGAATTCGGCCCTTGCCGCTTTGAGCGTGAAGGGTCTGGACTTCCGCCGGTTCGAGAAAGAGCGTCACGGACTTGGTGATCCGCGTGGTCTTTCCGTCGGCGCCGACTTCGCTGAGCGACTGTCCGACGGCACCGACTTCGACGTCGGTCAGGATCAGTTTGCTGGTGCGCGTCTTTTCATCAACTGTCGAGACATCGACGTGCGCGCCGGGAAGAATAAACCCCGCCACGGCGGACTCTTCGTTCACGCTGACGGCGACGGCGCGATGGCCTTTGGGGATGATCGCGGCGAGTCCCGGCTCGGCGCCGGGCGGCGCCAACATCGTTGACGTGATCGGTACGCCGGGCGCGACGGTCATCGCGGTGACGCGTCCGACGAGCGACTTCTCGTCGGTAAACACGTTGCCGGGCACCAGGGAAGCCGCCACTTTGGTGGTCGTGAGCATGGACGGCGTGATCATCGTCGCCACTTCGATCGTCTTGGCGCTGACCAGGACGGGGCGCTCGACGCCCTGGGCGCCCTTGGCCTTCTTGACCATGTCAATGCCCATCTTGACGGCGAAGAAGCCAACGCCGAGGCCGAGGATCAGCGGAACAATCGTCTTGGCTTTCATAACAACGTTTCCTGCCGGATCGGGCCGGCGCTTCGTTCAAGTCCAGCAACCCCGCGTGCGTTCCTATTGACCGCCCGGATCCACGCCTTCGCGGCGCATCGAGGTCCGGCTGGTAATGTTGTAGGACCCGCCGCCGAGCATGCTTCCGGTAAAGGTCGCACGGTTCAGGGGGATTGAGACTTCCACCCAGACGTCGACATCGGTCGGTCCGAGCGAAGCGAGGTTCGTCGTCATCGTGTAGCCGGTCAGATTGGCGGCTTGCAGCGCCTGATCGACCGCCGTGGTCACGTCGGTCATCGTTCCGCCCGGCAGCGCCGCCGCCCGCGCGCCCTCGCGCGCGGCCAAGGTCACATTTTGTTTGACCATGAAGGCGTAGCCGACCTCCATCATGCCAAACATGGACAGGATCATCAGCGGCGCCACCACGGCGGCTTCCACCACTGCGGTTCCCCGACGCGCGAATCGTTTTTCGTTTTTGAGTTTCATAGCACTTCCCACCATCCGAAATAGGCGTTCGCCACCACGAGCCACGCCCCCAGGCAAAGGGGGATCGCGTACGGAATCATGCCGGTCGAACGGCCCAGGCTTTGCGCCGAGCCGAAATCACCGAGCGCGGTTTTCCAGGTTCCCATCTTGGCCATCAGCACACCGACGTTTGCGGACATCTGCGTCCACGCGCGTTGCCGCGCGATCATGGCCAACGCCATCGCGCCGCCGATCAATCCGCCGACGGCGACCGCGACAAGCGTCAATTGCGGTCCAAGCCAGGTGCCCAGCGCCGCCATGAGCTTCACGTCGCCGGCGCCCATTCCCCGGATCAGCCACAATCCGAAGAGCAGACCAAAGCCGACCAGCAGACCTTCGACGCCCGCGACGGCCCCCGATCGGCCGTTCCAAAAAGCTTGTGCGACCAAGCCGCAGAGGGCTACGGTCGCGCCGAGCCAGTTCGGAACACGATGAAAGCGGTAGTCGTTCCAACCGGCGAAAACGGTCGCCGGAACGAGCACCGCCGCCATCGCCTGAAAATATCCGCTCTGCCACATCGGTTTACCGTTCTCCCGTCAACCCGCCGTCCTATCAAAAAGACCGCACGCCGACGGGTAGAGGACGACTCCTCCACCCGTCGTCGCGTGCAATCACTCTTGCCGGCGGCGGATGATCGATCCGCCGCGACCGCGCCGCGAATTACGGCATGGCGGTCTCAATGTCCACAAACGTCGAAGAGACTTTCGTGCCCAGCGCGCTAATCGCGCCGAGTGCGATCACGATAATCAGGGCGAGCATGACGGCATACTCGGTCGCCGTCGCGCCATCTTCCTCGACCAAAAACGACTTCACTCGATTGATCAAAGCCTTCATGACTTCTCCTCTCCTAGCAGGGAACGGACGCTTGTCCCCGGGGTCTGAGGGCCGATCGTCGGCGTCCTGCCGTTGATCGCGCCCCTGCTTCTGGCCCCCCCCACACGAGGGGATCCACCTCTGACAGCGTCCGTTCTGTCGCGTTTCACTGACGAGCGCCGCGTCGAATCGGATCGCACCGATCGCGCGATTCCTGACGACGCTCGTATTCAATGTGTGCGAAGGATTCGTTCGCCGCATCGCTCCAAGGGCGGCAAACCGTTGACGTGGGGCGCCGGCGCCATTCGATCCGCCAGTCGCCACCCCCCACCACCAACCAGGCCGGACAGCCATTCGCCGACCGGTCGATTCCCACCGGACGCTCTTCACTCGCGCCGCGGGACTCTCTGGGGCCTTCGCCAGATCGTCGCTGGACCCATCGGCGTTGGCCACCTTGAACATAAGAAATGGCGCGGGCCGATGCAAATCGCGACTGGAATAAATTGATTCGCTGTGCATTGACGGACCGTCCGCACGGCGATGCGACGGGTGTACTGGTATCCATTATCGGTTACGCCGGGATCGGGATTGTGTTAGCGGAACAAAGAAGCGCTGAAGATTTCGGCCGCGCAGATCGGACGTGATCGAGGTATCAATACTAGGAACCGAGGTCCCGCAGATCGGGCTTCGATCCGGGCGGTAATTGCGGACCGCGCTAGCGCCCGCCCCAGCGCGGCTCAAGATCCCAGCGCGAATCCTCATCGGCTGAATCGGAGAAGACGCCGTCTGGATCGAAAGTTTCCTGCCACCACGCTTCGAAGGAATGAATCGCTTGTTCGTACGGCGTCGGGTCCGCGCCCCGCGCCGGCGGGCGGGAATCCACATAGGCAGGGCGTCGTCCCAGGCTGATTTCCATGTCGAATCCCTGACCGCCGCGCAATAGATGCGCCGAGGGCTGGCGCGGCGCTGAAGGGTCGCCGGGCGCCGCAGGCAGATCCGGCGTCTTCAGCGGCAGATCGCCTTGACACCATTTCTGAAAGTGCTCGACGGTCCCTTCGAGCGGAATGATTTCATCGTTCAGCGCGAGGAGCAGATCGCCGGCGGCCACGTGCGGTCCCTTGTCCCTTTTCAGGATTCGATCCACCGGGCCGACGTCCTCGATCAGAATTCCCGCGGCCACGTATGGAATTCGCGGATCGTCCTCGTGCCGCAGGACGCGAATCTTGGCCTTCGCCAGGGCGCTCGGCGTGAAATTGGGGACGGATCCTCCGTCGAGCCGGACGCCTTCACCGCCCCGAATGACATTCAAAAGGCAGACCGTGCCGGGCTTTTGCGACGCGATCCACTGGGTGAATTCAATCGCGGGGTAGTTTTTCATCCCGGTTCGACCGTTGATCGCCATGATCAGGTCGTCGCGGTGCAGGCCCGCGCGATATGCGGCCGTGCCGTGAATGACGTTGGTGATCAGCAAACCCGATGCCCACAGCGGAACACGCTGATCTTCCTGGGCGGGGATCGCCGCCCCGCGATTGTGCGAAATCCCCAGAAACGCGTGGGGAGGGCCGATGACTTCGGCCATGTAGATTTCCTTCGCGACCGCCCGGATTCGCCGGCGAATCTCATAACTGTTGGTCTCACGAAACTCGGATCGCAAGGCTCGGTACGCGGCCGTCCCGGCATCCATCAAGGCATTACTCGCCGCCTCGCGCACCGACCAACGCGGACTGGAGAGGTCGTGGATCAACCGATCGATGGCGTCGGGCGACATCACCGTCACGGACGGGGCGGACGTGGCGGGTTGCGAAGTCTGCCCGGCGGCCGAGCGCGGCAGCAGAGACATGCAAGCGATGAGAACAAGCCGTCGGAAAGTCATGCCTCTAACTGTAGCGCCCCCGGGGGGATGCGCCCAATAGGTCGAAAAACGGCGATTCCAGCGACTAATTGGTGGCCAATATCAAATCAATAGGTATGATGACATTTGATGGTACGAAAAAGCAATTCTTCAAAACTACGATCACCGGGCGACCCACTGGGGGCGCGCCTTCGCGACGTTCGTCGTCAATGCGGAATGACGCAAACAGAGTTGGCCGCGCGCGCGAACGTCAATCAAGGCTATCTCTCCTCGATTGAGAAGGGCGATCACCGTCCGCGGCCGTCCACGCTCCGCGCCCTTGCCGTCGCCCTCGGTGTACCCGAGGCCATTCTCCTGGGCGAGGGCGACGGACACGATGCGCCGCAGGCGCTGGAAACCCGCGAATTACCGCTGTTTGGAAGCATTCCCAACGGCCCGCCGTCGGGCTCGCAGGAACAACTGGAGATGTTCCCGGTGCTTCGCCATCTGTGGCACGCGGATCGCTACTGCCTGCGATGTGAATTCGATTCGATGGAGCCGACGCTCAAGCGCGGGGACATTATTCTGGTCGACTACCGGCCCGGCGTGGAGCCGGAGTTTGTCCAAGGGCGGATTTGCGCGTGTCTCGTAGACGGCCGGCCGACGCTCAAGCGGGTCAGCGTCGAAGGGGCCGGCGAACGGCGGATGGTCATCCTCCGGGGCGACAATCCCAACGTCCCGCCGACGATTATTGACATTTCACATGAATTCGCCATCCAGGGCGTCGCCGTATCTCTCGTCGCCAGAGAGCTTTAATACGATTCCAAAATCAAAACTTCTCGATTATTGATTATTATTGATTTTGCCGCTCTCCCGTGCTATGTTGTTTGGTAAATGTTAGGTTCATTTCGAGGAGGCGGGAAGATGGCGACCGGGACTGGACCCTGCATTTCGTTGAATCTTCGCATTATCCGTGAACCCGGCTACGTGCCGATGACGCCGCGGCTGCGGGAGATTTGCGTCTCGTACGGCATTCCCCATCGCGAAGCGCCGCATGCGATCGTGGATGGACTGCGGCTCGATCTTGCCCCCGGCACAATCACGCTGATGACCGGACCGTCGGGCAGCGGCAAGACTTCCATTCTTGCGGCCATCGCGGAGGAATCGCCGACCGCCCTCTCGGTCGGCGACGGACGATTTCCCCCGAACCGGCCGATCGTCGATGCGATCGCGCCGCAAAAGCCCATCGCCGTCGCGCTCGAGGTCCTGACCGCCTGCGGTCTCGGCGAGCCGCGCCTTTGGATTCGGCGGTTCGACGACCTGTCCGATGGCGAGAAGTTTCGGGCGGGTCTCGCGCGGGCCATCGGCGGTTCGCTCTGCAACCATGCAACTCCGATCATTCTCTGTGATGAGTTTGCCGCGCTCTTGCACCGCCGGGCCGCCAGCGCCGTGGCGTACAATCTTCGCAAGCTCGTCTCGCGCCATCGGCTCATCCTGGTCGCCGCCACGGCGCACGAAGACCTCGCGGGCGATCTCCAGCCGGATCAAATCCTGCGCCTGACCGGTTCGGAGGCGCGGCTCGATTCTTCGCCGACCGAAAACAAGCACTTCGCTCTGCAACGACGGGCGACGGTCGAGCCCGGTCGTCTCAGCGATTACCAGCTATTCTCGCCCATGCACTATCGCCACCGCGACAATCTCGGTTTTGTCGATAAGGTCTTCCTGCTCAGGGAATCGCCGGGGGCCGAGCCGCTCGGCATCCTCGTTTTCGCCCATGCCCCGTTGGAGCTTACGCTGCGCAATCACGCGACCGGCGGGCGATTCGTTCGGAATCACCGGCGGCTCAATCGCGAGCTGCGAATCCTCCGACGGCTGGTCATGCACCCGGACATCCGCGGCTGCGGGCTCGGGCATTGGTTTGTGAAACAGACGCTGCCGCGCGTCGGCGTGCGCTTCGTCGAATGCCTGGCGGTCATGGGTGCGGTCAATCCCGTCTTCGAGCGAGCAGGGATGACGCGAGTGGGGCGATGCCCGGTGCCGCGCGGGCGAATGGCGTTGCTCGAACGGATGCGGAAGCTGAAGCTCGATCCATTCGATGCGGAATTTTCGAGGAAAGTGTCGCGTTTCCCTCGCGTGCGCCGGCTCGTCGAACGGACGATCCATGATTACGTCGAAGTGACGCAAGGGGCGGCGAAATATCGCGTCGAGAATCGGCGACCGGACGAACTGGTCCGCGCGTTCCAGCAACTGCTCGGCGACCCGCCGGTGTATTATCTTTGGGATCGGGAAAAACAGTATCCGAAACGACCATCGCCTTGTGACAACGAGCCAACCAGAACGGAAAGGGGATGTCGCGATGAATCGGATCGACACCGACCGGATGGCAAGTACTAAATATCCGGGACACCTGCCACCATGGGGGCGTCTGTCTCATGTCATCAATCGCATCGGCGGGGGATCAGGAGGGCCGGGGCGAACAGGGCGACGGTGGCGGGTTCGGGGACGGGGGCGCGAACCTCCGCGGGTAGAGTGGATTTTCACGCTACGGGTTGGCCCGCTATCGTGGCGGTATCGATCATTTCATCATTGCGCGGAGAGGGCTTCAGGCCGCATTTTCGGATGATTCATTGCGTTCTGTTGGTCTTGGCACGGGAATTGCCATGACGAGGAGTGACAGGGGGAGCTTTCAAGTTCGGGCAAATGCGTTATGGGGATGTTTTCGCGCGAGGGCGGGAGCGTGCAAGGGGAGGGTGTGTTTATCAAAGATGTTTAGTGCCATAATCGAGGCACTGGTCATAAAAAAGTGACGGTGACAATGAGATCTTATTTGTCCTCACGGAGTTATCGGGGTATAATGGAAATAAGATCGTAAGCGTCTTTCCCGAGGCGCGAGAGCTTGCCGAACGTAGGGGAGGATCATGGATAGGAAGAGTCGAATCATGATCTGGGTTGCAGTGGCGTGCGCGGCATTCTGCACCTCGTCGTCAGCGGATATTATCGTTCTACAACCTCCTGACCCTTTTGGCGGCCCAGGAGCGGATACACTTTTTCGCGACGCCTGGGGTGAGATCGCATGGCAACAGACGGCGGACAACTTCCTTATTTCGACGCCAGCCACGGCGCGACAAGTTTCTTGGCTGGGCTTTTATGGCGGATCGGATGCTCCGGTTACGCCGCCGCCGCCTATGGAGACGATGCGCATACGATTTTACGGCGCGCGGGCCAGCGACGGTCTACCCGACGACAGCAACATTCTCTTGGAAGAATATCACGCGGATACCATTCGCACTGCGACGGGAGACACAGTTCATGTCGGCGGAAACCCTCCGGAGTATCGGTATCAGGTTAATCTAGTAACTCCGTTGTTCCTGGAGGCCGGAACTCTCTATTGGCTGGAGGTCGTTCAATTCGGAGAAATTGACTCGGCTTTCCGATGGGAGGGTGGCTACGGAAGCATCTATGGCCACGCTTATACCAACTCGCTGGGCAACTATTGGCGAATAAGCGCCGGTAGCCAAGCCTTTGAACTTTCCACCGTTCCGGAGCCGTCGTCAGCTCTGTTGATTTCACTCGTCGTCACATTATTGACATGTCATCGTTGTTGTTTTCGCGCGGAAAGGAGGTGCGCCGAATAGTCGCTACAGCTTGGCGGTTCGTTTCGTGATCGGATTGAACCAAGTCGATTGGACTCTGCAAAGGAGAGGTCTTTCCATGTCTCCGCTTCTTGTGAACTCCAGACGCAGCGTTCGGGCCGAAGTTATTCATTCCTTTCTTTCATTTTGCATCGTTTGCGTAGTTTTTCCCGCTGTCGCCTGGCCCAATTGCCCTGATTCGCCGCCGATACAACCCGTCGAAGGCGTCGTTTCAGCAACAGGCCTGCGTGGTGCCGTCGGGATCGATGGTTGTGGCCAGTTCGTCATTGCCTGGGACGAGCTGCACGTTCAGGATCACAATGAGCGTGATGTTCTCATTCGACAGTACCTTGCGGATGGCCAGCCCATCAGCACAGATACCGTCTCCGCTGATCAAGTAGGGTCGGAGTTTGTACATTTTGACGCATCCGTTGCGATAAGTCTTGGCGGACTTGTCCGTGTCGCTTGGAGTGGCCAAAGTGAGGATTGGCATTATCGAAGTGCCACGGCTCTGCACACTGATTTTGAGTTCGGTGAGCAGCCGGACCAAAAGGAGGTACCACTTGCCCCTGGCGGAGAAATCCCTAATAACCCACAAACAGAGCCGTCAGCCGGGCGGGCAGATTCTGGCGGCGGATTGCATACCTGGCTCGATTATTATGGCGATCCCTTTGGCGTACTTTACGGAAGTTCGTGGGACAGCCCTGTATTGGTCGAGCCGTGCGGCGATTACTGTCATTTTACAAGGTGGCGGCCTTGTTTGGCGATGGAGCCGAGCAGCGGCAAGTTTGCGATTACGTGGGCGCGCGCGGAATCAGATGACCAGTCTCCGAAGTTCAATATCGCTTTGAGGGTGTACGATTCCATCGGAAACGTCCTTGCTGAATTGAGCGGGCCGGGACCGAACGACCCCTGGGTCAACAACCCCTCTCTTGAAGATCCGAGCCCAGATAATCCCAGAGAGCAGGTCAGCCCTGCGGTCAGCTTCGTCGGCAACGACATTGTCGTCACCTGGGCGGGGCCGAGATTGGTTGGAGACAGCGGATATTATTCTCACGTCTTTGCGCGACGCTTCAAGCTTGTGTACGATTCGGGGAATGACGCTTGGTCGCTGCGCGATCCCGATCCACTGACCGAAGGGCGCGCGGGTATCTTCGAGGTCGATTCCGACGGGATGGAGGTCTATGACCCGGCAAAGGCGAATCCGAGCGTCGCGCTGTCGCAGGCGGGTAGCGGCCGATTTGTCGTGGCTTGGAACGCACGGGATTGGAGCGAACCCCGCGATGAGGTTCGTGCCCAGTACTTCGACGCCTTGGGCCAGCCGCGCGGCACGGGCTTTCGCGTGAACCAAGACACCAGCGTCACCGGGCCGAATACGAACAACGTCCGCACCCTTGGTCGAAGCGGCGCGCACACGCTGAGCTATGGCGCGCAGGATCAGGTTCTTTGTGTCTGGAGCCCGAAGCTGCAAAACGATCCGGAGGGCGTTTATTACACGCTGCTGCCGCCCGGATACGTCGCGACGACCCTCAACGATTGTGAATATTGCAACGCGCACCCCGAAGAATGCGATCCGTGCCTAAAGGCGGACCTCAACGGCGACTGCGCGGTGAACGGCTTGGACATTCAACCGTTCGTGAACATGCTTCTGGGCAACCCATCGCGTCCGACGATCGTGCAGATTTGTCCGGCCGACATGAACAGTGATTCTTTTGTCGACGTCATCGGAGATTTGGACCTTTTTATCTACGCTTTGCTGGGCGGCGTTCCGCCTCCGAGCCCGGTGTTGCCGGATTGCAACTCGAACGGCATCGAAGATTCCCTCGACATCGAAAATCAGACCAGCGCGGACGTGAACACGAACGGCGTGCCGGATGAATGCGAGGCGGATTGCAACCACAACAACGTGCCGGATGATTGGGACCTCGCGCAGGCGACCAGCGCGGACTGTAATGCCAACGGCATTCCCGACGAATGCGAGCCGGACTGCAATTCCAACGGCGTGCCGGACGATTGCGACGTGGACCCCGAGGACCCGGACGGCGACGAGTGGGTGAGCCCGGACTGCAATGGCAACGGTTGGCCGGACGAGTGCGATCTGGCGATTCCGCCGGGCTTCGCGGGCGGCAGTCTCGATTGCAACACGAACGGGATACCGGACGAGTGCGACATCGCGTCTTGCGAGAGCGAGCCGGCTTGCGGCGATTGCAACGAGAACGGGATTCCCGATGCCTGCGACATTGCGGCGGAGATCAGCACCGACGCGGACACAAACGGCATCCCCGACGAGTGCGAAGAAGAGAACCTGATGGGCGGCGGGTCGTCGATGATGACCGGCGGTGATGCTGGGGAGGGGTCCACAGCCGAGGGCGGCTGTGCTCCAGAAGCGTGGGAGGCGTTTTACGAATGGTCCGCCGGGCAATGCTGGGGACCGTCTTGCGAGACGCCGATGGATGCGCAGTTCGCGGCGATGGTGGCGAAGTTGCGGGAGCTGGGATTGCCGGTGTGGGGGACGG
>CAYPXR010000002.1:0-69515 GCA_964414585.1 uncultured Planctomycetaceae bacterium | reverse complement strand
GCCCGGGCACCACGTCCAACCAGGTGGCGGGGGCGTGCAACGACGATTTCTGCGGCGGCGGCGGTCCGTCGCAGGTCACCAATGTTCCGGTCACTGCGGGTACGACGTATCTGATTCGCGTGGCGGGCTTCAACAACGGCGGCGGGGGCGGTGACGTCGGATTGTTCGGACTGACGCTCACGGGTCCGGACGGCGTGGGCGATTGCGACGACGACGGCGTGCCGGACGAATGCGAAATTGCCGCCGGGGGAGACGCCAATAGCAACGGCATCCCCGACATTTGCGAACCGTTTCCGAATTGTGCGACGTGCAAAGGCGATTTGGATGGAAATAGCCAGACGAACGGACTGGACATTCAAAAGTTTACCGAGTGTCTCCTGGCCTTCCCGACGGTGACGCCGGATTGTGCCTGTGCGGACATGGATGGGAACCATCAGATCAATCTTGTGGATACCAGCCTGTTCGTGGACAAGATCGTCGGGATCAGTGATTCAGATCCGGCTTGCCCCTAGGCGTGAGTCAAGAATCGCGATCATTCCGTCGGCGGCGCCTGGACTCGATCCCTTGAAAGATTGATTTGCAGCGGCTTGTCGCCGATCAGGCTCAGCGTGCGTTGGGGGAACGGGATTTCGATTTTGTTTTCGCGGAATTTCTCGGTGATTGTATATCGGAGGCTCAACATTCCGAACCAGCGTTCGCCCGGATTGCGGAACCAGCAGGCCAGTGAAAAGTCGAGGCTGTTGTCGCCAAAGTCAGTGAAGTAAACGTCGGGCGGCGGGTCCATAAGGACTTTCGGCTCGGCGAAAGCGATTTCCAAGAGCAGCTCTTTGACGCGCTTGGGATCGGCGTCGTACGAAACGCCGATGTCGACCATCCCGCGAATGGGCTTGCCTTCGAGCGTCCAGTTTTCGACTTTCTCGTTGATGAACTCGCCGTTGGGAATGATGAGGTAGATGCCGTCCGGCGTCCGGATCGTCGTGGAGCGCATCCTGACCCTGGTCACTTCGCCGAGCTTATCGTGGACGATGACGACGTCGCCGATCTTGACGTGACGCTCGAAGAGCATGAACAGCCCGCTGACGAAGTTGACAATGAGCGGTTGGAACCCCAGGCCGATTCCCAGGCCCAATCCGCCGAAAAGCACCGCCAGCGCGCCGAAGTCCAACCGGAGCGTCTGGAGCCCGATGTAAATCGCGATGGCGATGATGAAATAATGCAAAAGCGTGTCGATGGCCGCCTGCGCGCCGCGGTCGATCGACTTGTGGTGCGGATAAAACCGCGTGCTTAACGTCTGGCGGACGGTTCGCGAGGCCACAACGGCCAGCAGCAACGCCAGAATTGATCCGCCGATCCGCCAGAGGGTGACCGGCTGGTCGCCGTGGTGCCAAAGTTGGAGATCCAGTATCTGCTTGATTTCGTAGGGTCGAATGCCCCAGATGCTCAAGGCGGCGACGAGGACGGCGGCGACCAGGATCCAACGAGCCGCGGTGACGATCGCCCGGGCCAGCGGAGGGAAATCTCGCGTCTGCTCGCCGGGCGCCGTCAAACCCTCGCTCTCGGCCGTCTTCGCGGCTTCGCCGGTCTCCTTTTCTTGGGCCGTTTGATATGCCTCCTGCATTCGATGGACGCGATCGACGCACCAACGCACGAATTCCTTGTGGAGTTGATAGAGAAGCATCGCCGCCAGGATGAACGCGATGGTCGAAGCGAGTCCGACCGTCATGTAGATCGCCAGGGCCTTGTAGCCGATGAGCTGCATGACCAGCAACGACAGGAAGAGAACCATCGCAAAGGGATGCACGGCCCGAAGCAGCGTCACAACGGCGGCGAGACGGCCGCGCTCCGTGCGCGGAAAGACATTGAGGACGGTTTCGCGGCGAATCAGGAACACCAGGACCAATCCCGTCGCCACGAAAACAAACCAGGCGGTCAATTGCTCTGCGACCGCCGGCGCGAGTTGAAGCAATCGCAATACAATGGCCGGCCACATGAGCAGCACGGCCAGAAAGACAAGCGTATATCCAAATCGGCGGTAGTAGCGCGCGACCTTGCTGCTGCACGGGATCAGGCGATAGCGTGCCTTCGGGGCTTTGAAAGCGCCGTTGAGGATTCCAAAACTGATCACGCCGCCGCAAATCAGGGCGATGATCGCGCGGACGGCCGCGGCCGGCGGTCCCGATACGTCCACGGCGCGAACAAAGATTTCCAACAACGCACCGATGAGTAATACGGGAACGACGGCGATCCCGACTCGACTCGCATGATAGCGAAATCTTGCTCCAAAGGTCGGCGGTTGCGGTTCTTCGTCGCCTTTGGCTTCGACGACTTCGGCAATTCCTTCACGGCGGACTCGAATGCATTTTTTGACCAGGCGATATCCGGCATAGATCGCGCCAACCACCGCCAGGGCGAGGAGGACACCGTCGATCAGAGTGACGACTCGAAACCGCCTTTGAATGGCTTGCGAAGATTCCTTGAGCACTTTCGCAAGGCGGCCCCGGTACAGGTCGACGGACTGGTCCCGGGCGGCTTTTAGCGCCTCCGAGTCGAGAACGGTGGGTCCGCGCGTGATCAAATGCGCCCAATAGAGCCGGCTTGTGGCCTCTTGCCAGAGCGCGACGTTATCCTGGGCAAATTGGACACCGGACCGCAGCCGGTCGATCACCCCTTGTTCCAACGTCACCATTTCGTCGAAGGCATTGCGAAGTTCGAGGCGGAATTGGCCGGCTTGTTGTGTTCGTTTGATCGATTCCTCATCGCCACGATTCGCGGCAAGATCACGAAATGTCGTTTCGATCGATTGAAACTCGTCCATCGCTTTCCCTGACATCGTTTCAATCTTGCGATCCTCCGTGAAGCTTTGATCGAGAAGTCCGAGCAGCCGGTCCAATTCGATTTGCGCTTCCTCAAGCGCGGTGCCCGCGTCGCGATAAGCCGTCAGGACTTCGGCGGACGATCGTCTTGGCAAGGATTCGCTGAATTCCTTCCAGAATCGCCGGTCCCGCCGGGTTGTGCTCTCGAGCGTCGTCAGGGCGGAGTTGGGAAATCGATCGCGGACCGAGTTGGCGTAGTCCTTTTGGAGTCGAGCGATATTTTCGTCGCGCTGAAGTTCCAGACGATAATACGCCTTGGTGAGCGGCGACAAGTCGGGATCGTCGATCCGCCGGCGCAAGCGTTCGGCGCTGCTGGCGCTCTTGGCTTCGATCAGGGCGTTCATGCGCTCGCGGAGGGCGACGACGTACGGGCGCATCGCGTCGCGGCGCAGCTTGTTCTGCTCCAGCTCCTGTTGCGTTCGTTTTTCCTTGAGTTCGATCACGACGCGAGACGTCTCCAGAGTCGCCAGACGAGCGGACGCGACCCGCCGCCGAGTCTCGACGATTTCACGATCCACATCGTTCTGGGCGGCCTTGGCGTCGACTTCCGCCGTGGCTTCAACCCCTTCCCGGCGAGTCTGTGCCGATTTCAACTCGGCGTCGAGCTTCAGACGTTGCGCGGAAAAACCCTCACGAAGCATCGCGTCCTGCTGGGAAAGCGTTGCCGAGAGGGCATCAAGGGTCTGGTTGTTCTGGTCATACAGCGCGCGGGCGTCTGCGACGGTCTGATCGGAAATGAAACCGGGGGCCATCTCGCCATGCTGCGATGCGGTTTTCCGTTTCCAATTCGAAATTTCTTCCGTCAGCTTTGCCAGTTCGCTGTCTTTGGAGAGAAGCGCCAGCGCGAGAACTTGTTTATCGAGTTCCTGGAGCTGATTCCTGAAGTCTTGAAGGGACTTCCAAAGTTCCATGCGCCAGCCGTCCAGTTGTGCGGCAGGGGCTGCCTCGGGCTGAGTGGTCGGTTGACTCGTCGCGGGCTGGGTAGTGGGAGCCAGCGCGGCGAGTTCGGCGTCCAATTGTTCGACCGAATGCCGGATCTCTTCCTGGGCCCGTGGGACGGAGGTGTAGCGGAGTTCGAGGGGCGTGGCGGGTTTGGATGTTGAGGTCCTGGTGGTCGACTGCGCAGAAGCCGCGGTGACAGTAACGAGAACGATGATCGCGGGCAACAGGCCGGATGATCGCGCAAGAGGGGCGAGCCGAAATGATCGAGATAGGATGGGACGATTCGCTTGGAGTTTTATTTCTCGGTGCGAATCCTTCATTTTCGTATCCCGTGCGATAACGAAGGTCTCCAATACCGGCCGAAGGTGATTTTGATAATACCGCGCTTGGAAGAGTATAGGCGACGCCGCACGTCGCTTCACGCGATTTTTGGAAAAAATGAGTATCGGATCCAATATGGAATGATCCGCATCATCGCGCGACGGCGTCAGCCGTCTTTTCTGGTCCAATCGTAGGGGATGTCGTTGTCGTGCGGGGGCGCGCGGAATTCGTCGGGTTGCTTGTAGTTGTAGCACTCGGTCGTCATGTTCACCACGATCGTTTCCACATCGCCGACATTCATCCAACCGTGATAAACGCCGGTTGGGATACGCACCAACGCCGGCAGGTGCTCACCCACATAGATTTCATTGACCTCGCCCCGGGTCGATGAATCGTCGCGGGCGTCGTACAGCGCCAGCTTGATCGTGCCGCACAGACAATAGAAATGATCGATCTGCAATTTGTGATAATGCCACGCCTTGACCACGCCGGGATACGTCGTCGTAAAGTAGACTTGACCGAATTTCTCGAACCAGGGATCGTCGGCGCGCATGATTTCGCCGAGCCGTCCGCGCTCGTCCGGCAACACCCGTGCCCGCCGGACGCGAACTCCGTCAATGACGGCCTTTCGCCCGCGAACGAGCAGCGCCTCGTCGGAAAATACCGTCTTGAGCGGCGGCAGGTCTGATTTGTTCATCGGCATGTGAATACCATCTCCTTGTTCGACGCGAAGCATTCCTACTTGTAATTCGCTGGCGAAAGACCGTCAAGAATCGCCTAACGCGGGAGACGGCCAAACCGATCGAGCTGGTGCAACGCAGCGCGAAAGTCTTTCGGAAAGTCGGCCTCGAAGCTGAGTGGCTGGCGCGACGTCGGATGCTCAAAGACGAGCCGGAAGACGTGGAGCGTCGGTCGGTCGATCAGGGCATGTTCAGGTCGTCGCCGACTCGGCCGGTAACCGGCTTTGAACGATGAAAGCATCAGCGATTGTCCGCCGCCGAGCGGCGCATCGACGACGAGAGGCATTCCGGCCGCGGGCAAATGAGCCCGGATCTGATTCGGTTGGGCCGAGCTGGGCATGCACTCCAACAGGGCAAATCCCACAAACGTATCGCGGACGCGCCATTCCGTCACGGCCGGCGTCTCGCCGGTCGCATGGGCTTGCAACAGTTCCTCTCCGCGCGGGTGCGGTCGAAGCGGCACGTCGATTTGACCGGACGTCCCGGAGAGGTGTGCCCGAACCAGCGCGAGCGATGTGAGCGTCAAGTCGTGGGAAGCGATCTGCTCGCGGAGGGCGTCCAACGCCGCAGCGCCGCGGACCAGTACCGCGAGGCCGCTGAGATTCGGATCAAGATAGTACAGGGGCATGGCATCGCCATCCGGCGAAAGTTGGCCCGTTCGGCGAAGCTGGACTTCGACCGAGGGCTCTCCTTCAAAGGCCGCGGAGAGGGGAACGACTGGCGGTTTGTTGACGACGATCAAGTCGTCGTCCACATGGAGCACTTCGGCCATGAGCGAGCCCTTGCGGCGATAGGGCTGGGTATCGTCGAAGGGCGCGAATTCGTCGTCGCGAGAAGAGCGTTTGGACATGGAGACGATTGTACAAGACCACGGCGAGGCTTGCATCGCGCCGTCATGGGTTGTTGTTCGGCTCGGGAGGGACGATCGGAACGATGAAGACGTCGCGGAGATCGCCGACTTCAATCAGAGGCCGGACGGTCAGGTGATAAACCAATCTCTTATGAGGGTTCTCCACCACCTGCGTTATTTTTCCAATCGTTAGTGGCACAGGCAGTCCGAGTTGCCCTGGAGCGGTCAAGACGAGATCGCCCACCCGGATGCGCGGGTCCTTCGCGTCGGATTCGGCGGATTCGTCGGGCTGAACGAATTGCGACTCGACGTTTTCGATGGCCATTTGCCCCCGGCCGTCACCGTGGATGCTGCACGCGTAGTCGATCAGTTCGACGCGGTTCTTGCGGACCCGGGCAACTCGCACCTCCACGCGGGGGCTGTCGACGTCCGTTAGCAGTTGGACCCGTGACATGTAGGGGCTGACCTGCTCGATGGTACCGAGAAGGCACTGTCGAGCGAGGACGGCTTGACCCTCCTCGACGCTGCTGGCCCGGCCCCGATTGAGAAAGAGCCGCGAGGCGATCCAATCCCGGCGGTTCACGCCGCGAATCGAGCCTCGCGCCACAAGAAGAGAATCGCGCCAAAGCGCGACGTCGCGGGCGACGATCTTGGCATCAAGAAGAGGGACGGCCGGGGGGAGTTGATGATCGCGGAGGGCGCGGAGACGCTCGTTCTCTTCCTGAAGCTGTGCGGCATAGGCCCTCTCGGAAACGAGTTCTCGAAGCAGGGCATCGGCGTCGGGATCGTCGTCCGTCGACGGTTCGGTTCGATGAAGCGGCTGGAGGGCCCTGTGCGCAGCCGAATTGAGCAAGTCCTGTGCGGGGACGAGTAGTTGGGCGACGTGCTTGACGGAGTTGGTCCATTCCGCCGGCAGAAAGATCGCCACCGCGGACAGCAAAAGAAGCATCGCAAAAACGCCGCCGCGCGTCAGGCGGATTCGTTGGAAGGCCATCGCGGCATCATAGGGAAAATTGCGAATGGCGAATAGCGAATGGCGAATACCAGGAGAAGACGCATTATTGATGGGGATGTCGCGGGATTGTGAGCCGCAATATAGAATCGTGGTTGATGAGAGTTCGCAAAAAATGGCTGGATTACCTGCAATATCTGGCGGTGCGGTTGGTGGCCATGGTGCTCGCCGTATTTCCGCTGGAGGCGAGCCTGCGCGTCATGCGCTGGCTCGGCCGGCTCTGGTTCACCCTTCCACACGCCATTCCCGGTCGCTCGAAGGTATTGCTGAAATTTCGGGAACACCGCAACCGGGCCGAAGGACACATTCGGCAGGCTTTTCCCGAATTGAGCGACGAGCGAGTGTCGGCGATGGCGCTGGCGTCGATGCAGAACCTGGCCATGCTCGGCGTGGAAGTCCTGCTGACGCCGCGAATGATCACCCAATGGACGTGGGCTCAATTCGTCAGGCTGCGAAAGCTCGATGAGGCGATCCGCGTGCTGCTCGGCCGGCGCGGCTGCATCATGTTGACCGGGCACTATGGAAATTGGGAGCTGCTTGGGTACACCCTGGCGACGCTGGGCTTTGACATCGTCGCGGTCATGCGGCCATTGGATAACGAGTATCTCAATCGGTTCCTGCTCGACCGTCGGGAGCAGAGCGGCTTGCGGCTGCTTTACAAAAAGGGGGCGACGCAGTCGGCGGGCGACGTGATCGATTCGCGAGGGGCACTTTGTTTCATCGCCGATCAGAACGCCGGCAGCAAGGGATTGTTCGTTGATTTCTTCGGCCGCAAGGCCTCGACCTACAAGTCGATCGGGCTTCTGGCGATGGAGCACGAAGTGCCGATTGTCGTCGGCTGTGCGCGGCGGATCGACGTCGGGTATCAATATGAATTGTGCGTGAACCGGATCATTCGCCCTGAAGAGTGGCAGGGTCGCGACGATGCTTTGATGTGGATCACGCAGGAGTATTCGCGGGCGATGGAAGATTTCATCCGCGTCGCGCCGGAGCAGTACCTGTGGATTCACCGGCGGTGGAAGAGCCGGCCCAGGGAAGAGCGGCAGGTCCCGGCCGAGCCGATTCCGGCCGATCGTGCACATGATCCCGCAATTCAGATGCCGCAGAGTCGCTGATGAGCAGAAATCGATGGACCGTGAGCCCATGACCTGCTGGATCTGCCGCTCGACTCGCTGCTCTTCGTACCGATCGGGCCTGAGCGGACACGAATTGACGGCGGAGGATTTGAAGATCACCGACAGCCGGTACGGTTCCACGCTTCCGTTGTACCAGTGCGAAGATTGTTGCTTCATTTTCGCGGATACGCGCGGCAAACCCGCGCTGGTGTCCCTGTACAACCAATTGAAGGATCCCGACTATGAAGCCACGGCGGCGCCGCGGCGATTGCAGATGCGCAAACTACTGGGAGCCGTGCGGCAGCTTTGCCCGCGCGCCGCAACCCTCCTGGACATCGGCGCGGGGATCGGCCTGCTGGTGGATGAAGCCGCCCGGCTGGGCTTCGCGGCCGAAGGAATTGAGCCCAGCCGCTGGGCCGTCGAATCCGGACGGACGCAGTTCCACGTCATTTTGCACGAAGGGACCTTTCCCCATCCCGAAACCAACGATCGAGTTTTTGACATCATCACCTTGATCGACGTGATCGAACACGTGGACGACCCCGTCGGCCTCTTGCGGGCGGTGCGCCGGCAATTGTCTCCGGAAGGGATCGCCGTGATCGTGACGCCGGATGTGGGCAGCGTCGCCGCCCGACTGTTGGGTCGGCGCTGGTGGCATTACCGCCTGGCTCATGTGGGCTATTTCCGGCGGTCCAGCATGAAGCGCGCTGTGGCGGAAGCGGACCTGCATATCGTTCGTCATTGTCGGGCCTCCTGGTATTTTCCGATCGATTATTTGATGCCGCGGTTGGCGCGGTATCTGCCGCCGCTCAGGCCCATCGATCGATTGCTTCAAAAAACCTGGGTGGCGCGTATCACGATTCCGCTGAACCTGTTCGATTCCTCCTGTTATTTTGTCGGGATTGGTGCCTGAGATGAATCAGCAACGTTTCAGCCTCCGCAGTTACGTCGCCATTGCCCGGGTCGACCATTGGTTCAAGCAGGTATTCTGTCTGCCCGGCGTGGTGATGGCCGTTTTGCTCGACGGCCTTCCCTTGACGATCCACTCCGCATGGAATCTCGGAATCGGTCTCCTGGCGACCTGTCTGACGGCCTCGTCCAATTATGTGGTAAATGAAATCTATGATGCGCCGACGGACCGGTCGCATCCCATCAAGCGCGATCGGCCTATTCCATCGGGGCACGTCTCGCTTTCGATCGCCTACGTCGAATGGCTGACTTTGGGAGCCCTGGGGCTCGCCACGGCCTGGCTGGTCAATCGGCCGTTCTTCTATACGACCCTATGGCTGTGGATCATGGGGTTGGTCTACAACATCCCGCCCGTGCGGGCCAAGGAACTGCCGGTCGTCGATGTGCTCTGCGAGGCGGTCAACAATCCGATCCGCCTGCTCCTGGGATGGTACGCCATGGGCGCGCAGCGGGTGACGCCGCTTTCGCTGATTTGCGCCTATTGGATGCTGGGGGCGTTTCTGATGGCCGCCAAGCGGTTCGCCGAATTTCGACAGCTGGCGGACCCGGCCGTGGCCGCCGCCTATCGCCGCTCGTTCAAACGATACAACGAGAATCGCCTGCTGGCGTTGATGGTGCTTTATATGAGCTGCTTTTCGCTGATGCTTGGCATCTTTCTGATCAAGTATCGCGTGGAACTGATCCTCTCGGTGCCGTTCATCGCCGCGTTTCTGGCGATTTATTTTGATCTGGCGATGCGGCCCGACAGCCCCGTACAGATGCCCGAAAAACTTTATCGAGAAAAACGGCTGATGCTCGCCTGTTTCGTGGTGACGGCCGTCTGCATGATTCTGTGCCTCGTGGACATGCCGTTTCTGGCGAAGTTTTTTGAAGTCCATGTTCCCCAATGGTAGTTCAGTTTCATTCCGGCCCAGTCCCTTTGACTTCGCCGGTCCTGGGCTTGACCTCCAACAAAAGCAAGTTGTCCGTCTGCCGGACCATTGATAACCGCTGCAACGATCTGGGAAACGCCTTCGTGTCTCGAGGGTCGAGCGCCAGGTAATATTTTGATCCGCCGAACAGGCGGGGGAGCGATGACGAAACCTGCTCGACCAACGCGTCATTACTTACCGCGCGGATAACGTGCCGCTGGGAATAGTAAACGGGGACCATCGATTCAAACGGCATCATGACCACGGTGCCCGGCTCCATGGACTCCCTCACGGCCCGGGCCACCGCGATCATCCTCTCGTTCTGAACCACTTCCGTTTGCCGCGGGCGCATGATGGCCAACCGGTCCGAGAGCTCCCATCCGGCGGCCAGTAGCAGGATCACGGGCGCTGCCAGAAAAATACCGAGCCGCCCGGCCGACCGAAGACCGGGAGACAAGGCTTCTTCCACATGATCGCTGAGTCTAGCGCCGGCCCACCCCAGAGCCGCCGATGCCAGCGGCACGGCCATCATCATTTCGTAGGGATGAAACAGGATGTGTTTCGACATCGCCATCGACCAGACCACCCAGGGAATAGCCAGTCCCGCCAGCAGGGTTGCCGTTCGGCCGCCGGATGATCGGCGGACTTTCCAACCTCTGATCAGCACCCATCCGAGCGCCGCCACTCCCAGTTGGCCTATCCATTGAAGGCGTTCGACCAGGATGATGGGGATGAGCAGCGGCGAATGCGCGCCAAGCTGATAGCTCTGGGAGTTGACCAGAAGGTGTACATCCTGCGTCTGAGCCGCATAATTCGAGGCGCCCACGCGAAAAAGCACGGTCTGAAGCAAATCGTTCATCTTTTCCGGACAGGTCCGCGCAAAGAGGAGCAGCACTACCGCGGCAGAGGTGACGCCGACCGCTGAATAAACCATGGCCAGAATTACACTCATTCTGCGCCGTTGCCAAAGAGCGACACCGACCAATCCGGGATAAAGCAGTGCCGGTTCCCACGAACACCACACCGATGCCGTCAGTGCGGCCGCGCCGAACATGGCCCAGGATCGACGAATTCGCCCCCCTTCGCAGGAGTTCAGGTAGGCCAGAAGCGACAGCATCATGAAGAAAATGGCAAGGTGCAGGTGCAGGACCAGGTGCCCGAAGGCGATTGTCGCGGGCATCACCAGAAACGCAAAGGCGGCCAAGAGCCCCGCTCGTCTCCCGCAGCACTGACGCACAAGGGCATATAGCGCTGCGGCATTGGCCAGAAGGATGACCAGCATCGCGCCATGCGCCGATGATTCCGACTCGCCGAAAACTCTAAAGACCGCGTACAAGAGAATCGGGAATCCCGGTGGCCAGTGCAGGTAGTGATCCGGCGGGTTTCCAAGCGGCGCGTTGTTCTGGACCGGTGTCAGACCAAGCTTCCACACACCGTTGTCCACAAACGACCGGGCCATGGTCGCAAAATGGGCGCTCACCCATCCAAAGGGGTACTCAAACGGACGATCCCGAAGTTGAATGTGCAGGGCGAGCGTCAACGCCAGGGCGCACCCCAGCCAGAACAGACTGATCCCGAACACTCCTGGCATCGGCTTGGGCGGCGGTTTTGAAGGGGTCGGCCCGGTCATGTCAGAGTCCTCGACTTTGAAGGGCTGATCGATTGCGTTGTACGCGAAGGGTGCGGCGGGGTCCAGATCCGCCGGTGCTTACACCGCGAGCGAGACGTGCGTCATGGACGGAACTACATTATGCTGAGGAGCGACGATTACTGAAGTAACGACAATGAAAGGCTTAAGCGATGTCCGATCAAGAGAAAATCGACCGGCTGCAACGGCTTGCGGAAAGCGATCCCAGCGACGAGATGGCGCACTTTTCCTTGGGGGCGGCGCTTCTCGAGGCCGGGCGGGCGCAGGAATCCGGGCCCTATCTTCAGCGAGTCTTGGCGCTCAACAGCCAGAATTCAAAGGCCTATGAACTGCTTGCAAGGGTGCAGATCGCCACGGGCCATCGCGAACATGCCACTCGTACTTTGACGGATGGCTATCGGTTGGCGCATCGCAAGGGCGACCTGATGCCGATGAAGGCAATGGAGCAGATGCTCAAGGATTTGGGGGCGCCGGTGCCGACGGTGGCGGAGAAGAAGGAGATGCCGGGTTCCGGCGTTGCCGCCGAAGGCGGCTTTGCGTGCCGGCGCTGCGGCGGTGGAGGGCCGAAGCTCAAAGAGCGACCCTTCAAGGGCCCGCTCGGCGAGAAAATCCTGGCCACGGTCTGCGAATCCTGCTGGAAGGAGTGGGTCGGCATGGGCACAAAGGTCATCAACGAGCTTCGCCTGCCGATGTTCGATCCTCAGGCGCAGGAAATGTACGACAAGCACATGAAGGAATTTCTGCTCATTGACTAGCCGCGGAGTCCGGACGCGACGGCGGCAGGGATGATGGCGCTGGTTCCCGATTCGGACCGGCGCAGATTGAATACGCCGAGGCCGCCATCTGAAGAAGGATTGTTCTCAACGATCCGCCGAACGCCCGGGCGGTTTTGCATCGCTCGACGGCCTGGGTGTAATCGCCTTCTCGAAAGGCCGCACGGGCCGCGACGAAGAAGACTCTCGATAAACGCTTGGCCGCCGCTTCTCGATTCAATACATTCTTGTTCTTTTCGAAGAAGCGAAGCAGCGTGTCCGCGCGAATGGCGAAGTTTCGGGCCATTGCCGATTTGCTCAGGCGGTCGTCGTGGAGGCGTCTTTTGGCCAGCGGCTCATCGATAAAACCGAACGACTCGGTCAGGCTCAGACGGAGCCAGAGGTCATAATCCTCACAGACCGGCAGCGAGGCGTTGAAGCCTCCCGCACGCGTCAACAGGTCCTTGCGGCAAACCACGGTCGGTATGTCGACGAAGCAACTCTTGAAGAGCTGGTCGATGATTCGGCCCTGATGGCGGGGCTTGGTCCGGCCGTGGACGGCCTGTCCTTTCGAATCCATCGGGAGCATCGGGCCGTAAAAGATTGAAACGTCGGGCAGTCTGCCCATGGCGTCCATGTATCGTTCGAGCTTGGTGGGCAGCCATAAATCGTCGCTGTCGAGGAACGCGACAAGGTCGGCACGAGCGTCGGCGATTCCGCGATTTCGCGCGGCGGCGGGGCCCTGGCGGACCTGGCGGATTATCTTCGGCTTTGTCGAATGATTGGCGACGGCGTCGGCGATCGGAGGCGTCGAACCGTCGTCGACGACGATCACTTCATAATCCCGAAAGGTCTGCGCGGCGACAGAATCCAGCGCCTCTCGAAGAAGGTCGGGGCGATTGAAGGTGGGGATAACAATGCTGACGGCCGGCTTTTTCATATTTCGTCGCTGCGGATGCGAGGTGCATTTGCTTGGCGAGGCAGTCGTCGACGGAACGCCCGATAGTGGTATGCGGAATCGGGCGATCGGTCAAGTCGCAGTTCCACGATCATCGGCGATGGAAAAGGCGAACCGCGTCGGTGCGGACATCTTCAGATAGTCAGATGTTTGCATGACGATCGAGTCGGTGAGGCTGCCGGCGTTGAAGGCGATCCGTTCGTTTTGCACGATCGAATCGTCGACGAACAGATCGAAGGGCAGGATCGGCCGGCCGAAGGGCGGAACCGAGCCTGGCACGAGACCGGTGAGATCGGACAGTTCCTGCGGCGAGGCGAAGCGAATTTTCTTGACGCCGAATCGATCCTTCAGGGCGGTCGAATCGAGCTTCAACGCAGCGCTGAGGACGAAAAGACGAAAATCGTCGCCGATCTTGACCAATAGCGCCTTGCCACCGATGCGAACATCCTCGCCGCGGGCTTTGGCCGAATCCTCCGACGTGCGCGTCGGCTCGTGGTGCACGGCGCGGTAGGCAATGCCGGCGTCGTCGAGCCATTGGCGGATCGTTTGAAGGACGGTCGATGGGGTCATCGTTTTTTCAGCCGGATTCTTTCAATTTGGCGAAATCCCAATCGAAGCCGCACGGCCTCGACGACATAACCTGAGAGGCGAACATGATAATAGGCGATCATGTGCGGCAGCGTCAGCAGCGTTTCGACGAGCGTTTTGGCCTTTCGGAATAGATCGTTGTAAAGGAGCGCCGCCACCATCAACAGGAAAAAGGATGCCGGGATCCACGCGAGTCGTCGATCGATCAGGGCCAGTGGAAGCGTCAGATAAGTCAGCAGAAGTGGCAAAAGGTCAATCCGAGGGGGCAAACGATACTTGTAGACCAGATGCGCCGCCGACCCGCCGCCGAGATAGGCTTGTCGAAAGAACGACTGACGCGAGTAGTGGTGATCGTGTAAGACGCGGGCCCCGGGAATGACAAGCTGGCGGAAGCCCGCGGCGCGGATTTGAAAATAGAGTCCCTCTTCGTCGCACCCGCCGGAGGTGGAAACGTCCGGCACGCCGTCGGCGATCATCGCTTGAAAACGGCGATCTTCGTCCCACATGTAGGTCAATAGCGTTTCCCGGCGGACGGCCATGTTTCCACCCACGAGTCGGGAGGCCGGACCGGCGCCGTGTACGCGATTGGTCCCCTTAAAGGCCATTTCGTAGAGATTCATGGCCGGAGGATCGAAGACGACGCCGGTGACGGCGGCGACGTCGACCGCGGAGAATCCGGCGACCAGCTTTTCGAGCCAATCCGGCTCGGCAATGCAATCACTGTCGATGAAGGCGACAATCTCGCCGTGAGACGCACGAACGCCCCGGTTGCGGCTCGCATTCGCGCCGAGGTTGGCTTCGTTTTTCAGTCGGCGGAGATTCAGTCGGGGATGAGCGGCGGCGACGGCGTCGAGCATCTCTCCCGTGTTGTCGATGGACCCGTCGTCGACGACAATCACTTCGAAATTCGGAAAGCTCTGCCGGCACAGCGCCAGTAGACTTCGTTCCAGCACGGCGCGGCGGTTGCAGGTCGGGATGACCACCGACACGAGCGGCGGATCGCCGCGGTCAATAGCTGGTTCAGGACCCATCGATTCGACGCTTGGTTGTCCGGCGTTCAAAGGATTCGACGCACCACATGGACGTCGCTGTTTGCATCATAACCTATCAACGCCCGGAGGGATTGCGACGCGCCCTGGAGGCCTTGAACGGACTCACGTTTTCCGGAGTGATGCCTGTGGTGGGCGTATTCGTCGTTGACAACAATGAGGACGGCAGCGCGAAAAAGGTTTGCGAGGAGATCCGCCCCCAGCTTCGTTGGCCGCTTTTTTATGAGCGAGAGACCGTCCGGGGCTGTGCGCCGGCGCGGAATCAGGCGGTCAAGACGGCGGCTCCGCAGGCGCCGTGGTTGGCGTTCTTCGATGACGATGAGGTCCCCACCGCGGGTTGGCTGGACGAGTTGCTGCGTGTGCAACGCGAATACGCGGCCGATATCATCGCCGGGCCGGTTTTGCCCTGTTTCCACGAACCGCCGCCGTCGTGGATCGAGCGCGGGCGTTTCTTCGAACCGCGCCGTTATCCCACCGGCCATCTGTTGACCGACGCCTATGACGGAAACATGCTTTTCCGCTCGGCGCTCTATACCGAGAAGGGGCTGCTCTTCGACGAACGGTTCGCGCTCATGGGCGGGCACGACAGCCATTTTTCACGGGGCGCCTCACGCGCCGGTCATAAACTGATATGGGCCGACGATGCGGTCGTTCACGAGTGGGTGCCGGCGACGAGGATGACCGTGCGCTGGCTGACGCAGCGGATGTACCGCGCGGGCTGCGCGACGGCGATGTTGGAGACCGATCTCTCGCCGGGTTTGCGCACCTGGGCGTGGATTGCCGCCAAGGCCGCGGCGTGGAAGGCGATCGGGAGCCTGGAACTGCCGACCGGGCTGGTTTTGGGAAAGCGCGGTTTCGTCCGTGGCCTGCGGCACATCGCCTATGGTGCCGGGCTGATGGCGGGCTTGTTCGGCGGACAGTTCGAGGAGTATCGAACCGTTCATGGCACTTGACGAGTTTGAAACCGTCCGCCGCGGCGATCCCGAATATCAATGGATAAGAAGGGTTTTTTCATGACTCGAATGAGTTCTTATTGGTTTCGGCGGTATCTGATGTCCGCGTCGTTGACCGCGCTCGTGGTGTCCGGTTGCTCCGGTCTCAAAGGTCCGGTTTCGACCGGGAATCGCGCGACGGTCTCGACCCAAGTGACCAAGGAAGACCTTCACGACCGGCTCGATCAGTTTGAAGACTGGTTTGAAGCCGTTATCCGTCGTGCAAGCGACGAATTGGTCGAGGTCGACAATTCCCGCCGCGTCAAACGGCTGACGCTGGTCTGGCAGATGCGCATCCTGCCGATGGCGCGCAACGCCATTACGCAGGAGAACCCTTTGGGCGGTTATCTCGATGCCTGGAGCCTCTGCATCCGGATGCGCCTGTTCCTGACCGAAGGAGAAGGCAAGAAACTCTTTGGCGAGCACCAGGACATTGCCGTCGCCGCTGCACGGGAATGCGAGGCCGAGATCGAAAAAATCGGCGCGACGGTCATGACTCCGGAGACGCTGGCGGCGGCGCGCGAGCGCGTGCAGGCGGTCGCCGAGGAGCGCCCGTTGAGAGGGGATTTCAGCGGCACCGAGGTTCGGGCTTCGTTGCAGACCGGCGAGAAGGATCAGGTGCTGCAGGGCGTTCTGGCGATTCCCATGACGCCGTTTCGCTGGCTGGGCGGTGTTGACGCGGGAGCCCAGGCGATCAAGGGCTTCACGGTCGTGGCGGCCCGATTGACCGACGTGGTCGAGGGCTTTGCGTCGGATGCACGATTGCAGACACAACTTTTACTGCTCGAAACCGAGGATCTCGAAACGGTCAAGAGTACGGTGGCCAGCCTGGAGCGCGTCTCGAAAAGCTCGGAACGCCTGGCGACGAGCGCGGAGAAGCTTACCGGCGCCGTTGAAGGCGCGGACTCGAAGAACGCTGAGATCCGTGAAACGGTCCATCAAACGCACGAGCTTGTGAAGGCGCTGGAACCCGCCGGTCAAAGCGTGGCGACGGCGGGAGACGCCTGGGCGCGCACGGCCAAGGCGATTCAGGAGATGGTGGCCTCTTTCCGGCAGCCCGCGACGGGTGAGCCCGCCACGAGCGCCGATCCGTCGACGGGGCCGCAGAGGCCGCCGTACGACGTCAACGACTATCGACGCGCCGCAGAGGCCCTGACCCAGACGGCCAAGGAGATGCAGACGCTGATCACCGATCTGCGCGAGTTCAGTGAATCCGGACCGGCAGCGCAACGCCTGGAAGAGATCACCCGGCGATTCCAGGGCGTCCTTTCGGACTCAACCGATCGGGCCATGTGGCGCGCCGTGCAAGTTGCGCTGATCGTGCTCATTCTCGCGGTGGTCTATCGACTGGTGGCGGTCCGATTCATTCGTCCTCGCGGGACGTGATCAGTTTGTGTTCAGTTCCATGAGCACGAAGGGCTTGAATTCCCAATGGCGAACGACGTGGCCGCGCACCCATTCCACCGGGGGCTCGACGGGAAGGAAATATTTGACGTGGTATTGCCGGAGCAAGGACCGTCGCTCTTCCCACGGCAAATCCGCGCTGAGCAGCAGGGCGATGTCCTTTTTGCGCTGGTCCCAGTCGGGCACGCCGTTGGCGGCGCTGACGGGCGCGACGACATGACAATCCGTCATCATGACGAGGTCGAGGCCGTCTTTCAGGGAGGTCAGGATCACGCTGCCCGGTTCGGCATGCTCGCGCAGGAAGTTCATGATTCGGCGATAGCCGTCGACATTGACCATGCGAACGTCCCTGGGCGACTGCGCCCGGGCCAGCGTCTTTTGCCAGGTCCAGGGTTCGCCGTAATTGGAAAACGGCAGGGCCGCGAATAGCGCGGCGATGCTGATCAACGAACGGACGAACCGAAATTGAATCCTGGGCTCGATGAAGGCGGCGAGCGCGGGAACGCCCAGCACGATCAGGATGACCTGGAAGACAAAGTCGATTCGCAGCAGTATCCACGCTTCCTGCGCGTGGCGCAGCATGAATGTGCAGATCGCCGGCGTGTAGAGCACCGCCGCGGCGACCGCCGGGGCGACCAGCAGCTTGAGCACTTCCACACGGCGGCGGTCGAACATCGCCGCCAAAAGACAGGCGCCCATCGCCATCATCGCCCAGGATCCGCCGCCGAAGAGGTCGGCCGCGCTTTCGGGCTTGCGCATCCATCGCGATCCAGCCAATGGCGTGAAATTATCCGCGAGGTCTTTGTCCGCGCGCACGGCCGGCGGTTCGGAGGTCGTGGAGACGACGCTGCCGGATCTCGAAATGAGGATGAAGGGAATGCCCGCGGAGAGCGCGGCCGCGCAGATGGTTTGTTGAATCGCCATGGAACGACTCCCCCGGATAACGGCGTGGAGGGCGGCGCCGGCGAGCATCGGCCCGGTCATGATCGCGGCGAAGACCCCGTACAGTGAATGCACTTGTCCGAGGATGAGCGATAGCGCACCCAGGCGGATCGCGTCGCGCCAGCGCACCGAGGATCGGCACGCCGTGAGCGCGAAGGCCAGGGCCAGCGGAACCAGCCAGTAGGGCGAGAGCTGATTGGGATAGATCAGGAAATCGACCGGCCCGCGATGACCGATGGCGAACATCGCGGCGATCCAGGCGGGCCACTGGCGATCGAAGACGGTCCAGGCGAGATAGTAGAGACCGGAGGTGATCAGAAGCTTGGCCCAGGCGAGGCTGACGAACCAGACGCCGAAGTGATCCTGCCGGGTGATCTGGCAACAAGCGGCGAAGAGGGCGTGCAGCAGGTTGGTGTGATAGATCGGGAAGAAATAACGGACGGCGACGGAGGGGTCGTCGTTGGAGAATCCGTGGTCGATGAGGAAGCGAATGCGGGCGAGATGAATCCTCGCGTCGCCGCTGATGAAGGAACCGTTGCGCGCGCCGAGAGCCATGTCGAGGATGACGATGAGCAGTTCGACGCCGAGGGCGGCGATGAGGAGCGAGCCGAGCGGACGCCAGGCTTTTTGTCGTGTGACATCGATGGCGGCGACGGCGACGGCCAGGATGCAGGCAAAGGAAAAGACAGCCAGCGGCGCGCGGCTGATGTAGCAGAGGATCGAGACCGGCGAGAGGAGGGCGAGGGAGGTGAAATAGGAGACGGAGATCGTGCCGAGCAGACCGGCCTTGAGGTCGTCGGGCCAGAATCGGCGGACGACGGCGTAACCGGGCAGGGCGAGGGCGAGCCAGAATAGGAGAGAGAGGTACATTTACGAGGGGGCGAGTATAAGGGGCGACAGAGGTCCGTGCGGAATTCAAAGGATGAACCACAGAGGCAGTCGCCGCGGCGACTAAACTCCGGCACGGAGGCAGTCGCCTCGCCTCGCCTCGGCGAGTCCTTCGGACGCGGCGACTAAACTCCGGCACGGGGGCGTGCAAGATATGCGGCGGCGGCCCTTCCGATTCTTTTTTTGCGCAATTAACCGCACTTAAGCGCAACGGCGGGCCCAAGAGGGGTTGAAATTGGCTGAATTTTCCGCCACGGCCGATCTTCGACCTGAAATTCATGTCGGGTCTCCTCGGCGCGCTGAGTCCATGCGGCAGGTCTCGCTTTGCTCGACGCTGCCCCACACAGGAAGCTTGCTCAGCGCTCCCTGTTGGCGAGGGATTGAGGGACTAAGGGATTGAGGGATTAAGGGGAGCGGGGGCAACAAGTAACGACCGGGGCGGGGAATAGGGTTGGGGGCGTGGTTGAGGAAATTTTTTTATTGCGCGGGGTGCGGCCGGGCGACTATTCAATTTCGCCGCTCGCGGCGTGACGGCCGTCCCAGATGTTTCAAACGAGGTTGAAAAGTAGAGTGTCCCCCTCGTGCCCCCGGGCGAGCCCTAGAATTGCCTACGGATTGGAAAATGGATGAGCGGAAATGGGCGGTTGTTCCGATTTGTCTGGCTCATTGAGAGCGACGGAGACTCACTTCCTGCATTCTTTTCCATTTCGCCTGATTTATCAAAGCGATCGATAAGCTCCCGTCGTCTGCCTGCACGCGGATCAATTGCAGCGAGCCGTTTTTCGGAATAACCGCCTTGCCCACTTCATGGGCGCCATCTTCAACCGGCGCAATTTCAACACGGGGGCGAGTGTTAGATCCTTTTTTTTTCCCTTCAGTATCAGCTAAGAGTTGCATTAGCTGAGTGTGAAGTTCATTTTTATTCTGTGTACGCAATCCTAAGCTGCACTCCGTGTAGTCTTGCAAAGTTGCCTTAAACGACACCTTCTCTTGATTAATAGTAAATCCAATTTCATACATTGAACCAGCGGTCTCGCATCGTTCACGGTAAGCAATTCGCGGAGTATTTGGATGTGTCGGATGATAATCAGCTACCGTAGCAAACCAGTTTTTTCTTGCGTCGAATATCTTAGTGAGATTTTCGTCTTTTCGATTCCAACGTAAGCTCATCGACAGTGGCGTGGCAGTAGATGTATTCCAGAGTTTTGTAAAGTGCGTCTCCAATGCAGCAAAAAATCTTGCATCTGGTCCTTGCTCAACCCTAAATATCGGTCCGAAACCGATGTTTTTCCCGTCTTCCATCAGCCTTGGAATGAAGCAGGGTTCATAATAGATTACCGGGCCTGCCCGAACGATCCAGGCCGAGCAAAGATGCGCATAAAATTTGATGGATTCATGCAGTAATGGATTGCTTTGAATCGCGTGGAAGACGTTTGCAAATTCCGACAAGAAGCTAGGTGATGTACTAGCGTTGCGTCGCTCGTAATATGATGCTAAATAGCCGCGGGCAAGTTCGGGCTGTTCCTCGAGAAGCATACGAAACAATGTCGGACTGCGAAGCGGGTCGGACAGTAGTATCCGCAAATCCAAGGAATCATTTTTTTCTTTCTTGTCGGCGAGCAATTTGATATAAGAATCAAGCTTGATATCTTTGCCGAGCGTTGCACCTAGTAACCATACCTTTTCGTTTTCCCTTGATATTTCACTCTTGATTCGATGGATCACATCGGGGCGGTCGAGATGAATGGCGGTAACTCCACACTCTTCAAGATGCCGAATGCTGAGTACTTCCGAGGACACCTTGTCGACTTTCTCCAGCAATGGCTTATGCTGCGTTTCAAGCTGTGACCGAATATCGCGGAACGCAAAAGGAAGGACTACAACATGCGCGATGACGCCCGCAGCCATCATTCTACAGACTTCCATAGCTGCTTTGAACTCCGGATGTTCACGTACGATCCACTCGCCGATTTCTACGAGAGAGACCGCGATTATTAGAGAACCGAGGATCCAAAAGAGCTTTCCCAAGCGCGGAAGAATGCTCCAAGTTCTAAAGAGGGAAAAACCGATTTGCGAGCTTGGTTGACGCGTCGTTGTCGTTTTCTTTTTTGCCGCTCGGATTTTATTTCGTGGTGGCATTTGCAGGCCTCATGGAAGCAATGGCGTTCAGATCATCGGTGTGCAGGGGTCTCGCTCACCGCCGGTGTGTGTTTTACTCGTTTGCGGTGTTTGGAGCAACATTGTCGCGATGAAAAGCCAGTTTTTCAAATGGTTGCAGCTAAGTGCACATCCACAATGATTTATGCAGCCTATCTTGTGGCGACGTGGTCAAGATCGAACAGTCAGAAAAAGAAGGACACAGCTCATTGCTTTTCATTTTTGCCGCGGCGTGCAGCAAGGGAAAGTCCGGCTGAAGTCGGCTCAGTTTGTTTGTGCAGGTTGGTAGCCCACCCACTCAAATGGGTGGCAAAAGCGGGCCGGCTGAAGACCGGCCGAAGGGGCGTTCGGGTCCAATGTGATTGGGGGATTCCCGAGAGGGGGGAGCGAAAGGATTTTCTCCACGGCGACTCTGCGACTCGCTCTAGCGGTGTCACTCCGGGACAGAAGAAAAAATCAGGTAACTAGGGACAGCCGCTTATTTATTCCGATTCTCGAGGGGTGAAAAAAACACTGAGCACGCCATGGATCATGCCGATTCCACGCCAGAAGGCGCGGATGAAGCCGAGGGGGATGAAGGCGAGGTAGCGCCATTGACCGGTCGCTTCAATCATTCGGAACGTGCGCGGCAGTTGGGCCAGTAGCAGGATTGCCGCCAGCAGATGCGGGAGGCGGTTGAGACCGGGGACGAGGAGGAAAAAGAGGGAGGCCAGCGTGAGCATCGCGAGCGCCGGTTGGGTGTGATCGAGGAGGTCGCTGTAGGCGTCGCCGACGGCCTTCCAGCGGTGGCGCATGTGCAGGGAGACCCGCCAATAGCCGTGATGACGCTGCGTGCGGAGATAGCGAAGGAGGCGGGTCGGGTGGTAGTGGCGGACGATGCTGCGCGGCTCGAAGCGGAGGATGTGACCGGCCTCGTGGACGCGATAGGAAAGCTCGGCGTCCTCCGCCCCGGGTGAGCCGGGGCCATTGAAAAGACGTTCGTCGAAGCCGCCGACGTCTTCGAGAACTTTTTTGCGATAGAGGACGTTGAAGCCGCCGAGAAAGTTGACTTCGGACGGCATGGCGCGGTGGCGTTGCACGATCTCTTCGTGGATCAAACAGGCCAACAGGGAATCGGGCGACATGTTGCCGTAGCTTCCGCCGACGCCGCCGACGCGCGGGTCGTTCAGGTGCGGCAACAGAAGGGCCAAAGCGTCGGGCTGGGCGACGCAGTCGGAGTCGATGAACCAGACGAGCGGATGGGTCGCTGCCCGCCAGCCGATGTTGCGGGCCGCGCCGGGGCCTCCGCCGGGGCCGGTGAGGCAGCGGACGGGGTAGGTCGCGGCGATGTCGGCGGTGCGGTCGGTTGAGCCGTCGTTGACGAAGATGATTTCGGCGAGGCGGGAGTTGTCGCTCTTCAGAATTGAAACGACGTCGTCCAGACAGGAACGGACGGTTCGCTCCGCGTTGCGGCCGGGGATGACTAAAGTGACGAGATCGGACTCCACGCTCGCAATGTAATCGGCGAGAAATTGATTTCAATGACCGTCAGGAGTCGCGGGCAATCCGAGGTCTTCGAGGGCTTTCTTCGCCGGCCCGTAGTTGGGGTCGATGGCCAGCGAGGCACGAAAGGACGCGACGGCGGAGATCTTGTCGCCGAGTTCCATGTGAGACACGCCGATGCCGTATTGTGCCTGATGGTGCCGGGGGTTGTATTTCAAGGCCTGGGTGTACTCGTCGAGCGCTTCGGCCGTCTGATTCTGCTTTGACAGGGTATTGGCGAGATTGAAATGGAGGCGCGCGACCTGGATGGGATCGGTCCGTGGACCGGCGGCGGCGATGCCCAGGCGATATTCGGCGGCGGCTTCATCGAGCCGATGTTGTTCGTCGAAGAGGACGCCGAGCATGATGTAGTTTTGCGGCTCGGTGGGGGCCAGCCGCTGGGCCTCGCGGTACTCGGGAATAGCTTCTTCGGCGCGGCCCAGTTTTCGATAGAGACAGTTCGCGATGTTGTAGTGCGTCACCCAGACGCCGGGTTCGAGCCGGAGGGATTCGCGATACTGCTTGACGACTTCCTCGTACTGCCCCTTCTTCTCCAGGGCGCTGGCCCGGTTGTAATAGGCTTTTGCGGCGTTTGGGAAGACCTCCAGCGTTTTGTCCAGGTGCTTCATGGCCTCGTCGACGTCGTCGCGCTTGATCAGTTCGGTGGCGAGATTGTTCTGTGCACGGGCGTTGTTCGGGTTTATCGCAATCACGTCCCTCCACATGGTGGCGACATCGGCGTACACCAGGTTGCGCCGATAGGTGGCGAAGCCCAGTGCGAAGACGACGACGGCCGTGAGGACAATGGCGGGCGTTTTGGCGGAGACGAGGCGCCGCGCGGCGAAGACGACGAGGAGAATGATCGCCGCCAGGGAGAGGTACATTCGATGTTCGACGGCGACGTCCTGAATGGGAATGAAGCTGGAGGTCGGCGCGAGAATCAGGAAAAATGCCGCGCCGAGGAACCCCAGCGCGGGCCGTCGAAACCATGCCCAGACGGTGGCCGTACCGAGGAGGAGTATGCCGATGAGCGGCAGTCCCACCTGGGTGAAGCCCTTCGCGGCGGGCCAGTAGTAATCGAGGCATAGCGGGTTTGGCCAGAACGCCAGGCGGAGATAGTGGAGTATGACGCCGGGTTGAGTCATGGCGTATTGCGAAGGCGTAAACTTCATGACGCCGAATCCGACGGTGGATTTTGCGTCCGGTGATGTGGCGATGACTCCGCCAACGACGCCGGTGAACGCGAGGATGGACCATGTTGCGAAAAAGCCCAGGTAGAGCCCCGATCGTTTGCGAAACACTTCGCCCCACGTCGATGACAAGAACGTCCGGTCATAAAGCAGTGCGACCAGCGGGGCGGTGAGCATGACCGCTTTGCAGGCCATGCCGAGCGCGCAGGCGACGACCGCGGCCGCGCCCCAGGCGACCTGTCGTCTGGAACCGTCCGAGCGGCAGATGCAGTAAAGGGTGAGCAGGTAACACAGGCCCATCATGGATTCGCTCCGCTGGATGACGTAGGTGACGGCCTGGGTCTGGAGCGGGTGGACCGCCCAGATGAGCGCAGCGATAAAGGCCATGGAGGTCGGGTCGGCCGCGGCGGGGCGGTCTTTCCAGCGCATTAAGGTTTGGCGCACGAGCCCAAAAAGAGTCAGCGCGGCGAGGATGTGAACGGCGAGATTGAAGGCGTGGTAGCTCCAGGGCTCCAGGCGGCTGATGGCGTAGTTCATCGCGAGCGTGAGATCGACGATCGGTCGGGGACCCTTCAAGAGGTCCCACGGCGGCCAGAAATAGTGAAACGCCTCGCCGTCCACGAAGACCACGTCGTCCATGAGAAAAACGCCGTGAAAGCTGTTGGCGTAGGCCACACCGGTCAGGGCGGCAAGCAAGAGGCAGGCGATCCCGACATGGGTGGAAGCGCTCGCGGGCAGGAGGGAGGTCAGCTCCGTTTCGTGCCGTTTGTTTTTTCTTTTTCGGGACATCGTTCGACTCTATGGTAGGGCCTCCCTGACGAAATGCGTAGCGTGCGACGAAGGGTTCGGTCTGCGCCGTTGGTGGATTCTCATTGTCGCATTGTTTAGGATCAGTCGCCGGGAAAACCCGGCGTTGGGCCGATCAACGTCTTTGAGGATGCAGGGCGATTCGATGGCTGCTGACGACAACGCAATACATCGTCTCCGCGAGGAGGTCTTTGTCGTCATTCCGGCTTTTAACGAAGAGACCTGCATCGAAGAAGTGGCCCGCGAGGTCGGCGCGGCGTACCCCCAGGTCATCGTGGTGGACGACGGTTCGCTCGACGGGACTCAGGCGGCGGCCCGGCGGGGCGCGAAATTTGTCCTTCGTCATACCTTGAACCGCGGGCAGGGGGCCGCGATCCAGACGGGCATCGAATTCGCGCTTCGCGCCGGTGCGAAGTATATCGTTACGTTCGATGCCGATGGCCAGCATTGCGTGGAGGATATCGCCGCGCTTGTCGCGCCGGTTGCAAGCGGGGAGTGGGACGTCGCGCTCGGCTCGCGATTTCTGGGGCAGGCCCATGGGCTCCCGTCCGGGCGCCGATTGACGCTCAAACTCGGCGTTTTGTTCACGAGGATGACCAGCGGCGCCAGGCTCACGGATACGCACAACGGGCTGCGGTGTTTTTCGCGGCGCGCGGCCGAACAAATTGAGATCACGCTCGACGGGATGGCCCATGCGAGCGAGCTGATCGATCTGATCGTGCGATCGGGGATGCGATACCAGGAAGTCCCCGTGACGGTGCGGTATACGGACTATTCGCTGGCCAAGGGGCAATCTTCGCGCGGCGCGTTTCGCATCGCGCTGCATTATCTGGTCGGGAGGTTGATTCGATGAACGTGTTTCAAGTGATCGTCCTGTGCGTGATGGCGTTTCTGCTGATCGTGGACATGATCGCCCTGGCGCGGGGTTGGTTGACGCGCAAGGAGGCCTTTGTCTGGGGCGGGATCTGCCTGGTCGCGGCGATCGCGATGGACCGGCCGCAGTTCATACAGGAAATCGCGCGAGCCCTGGGGATCGGGCGCGGCGCGGATCTGGTTCTGTACTGTGCCGTCGTGATTACCATGATCGGTTTCTGGATGGTCTATGTTCGCCTGCGGGCCCTGCGGCGTGAGATGACGCTCCTTGTGCGACACCTGGCGATTCTTGAAGCGCAGCGGGAGCATGGGAAATAGGATGGATCACCCGCCGCACAAATCGGTTTCGCTGCCGGGCCTTCTGCAATGGAGTCCCTCCGGACGGGCCTTCGTGTTCGCACTTTCCGCGATGTCGATCTGGTGTCTGCTGGCGGAGATGTATCGTTGGCTGGACATGCGTTCGTTTACGCTGGCAATCCTGCTCCCGTCCACGGCGGCGCTTTACGGCATCGCGATTTTGGATCGATGGCGCGGAGACGGGCGGTTGTGGCGGGCCGTCATCATCGGGACCATTGCGGGTCTGGTCGGCGCGGTCTCCTACGATGTTTTTCGACTGCCATTCGTTTTTTCCAAATCGTGGGGATTGGAGGCCATCGTGCCGCCGATGCCGCTCTTCAAGGTCTTTCCCCGGTTCGGCGCGATGATCCTCGGCCAGCCGGTGGAGCAGCCCGCGTATTCGCTGACGGCGCAGATCATCGGCTGGGCCTATCACTTCAGTAACGGGGCGACGTTTGGCGTGATGTTCGCGGCGATGATCGGCGAGTCCACACGTCGTTACGGCGGCGGATGGCTTTGGGCGGTGCTCATGGCGGCGGGCATCGAGGCGTGTCTGCTGGTCTCGCCGTATGCCCGATTTTTCGGCATCAACCTGACACCTCGATTCATTGTCGTGACGCTCGTTGCCCACGTCATCTTCGGGATCGGCATGGGCTTGTACTTCGCCGCCCATGCACGGCGATGGCCGGTGGCGATCGCGGTGGCGGGACGGTAGGATCGGGTGGATCAGGAGCAACAACCATGGTGACCGTCGGAATGAACTACACCGTCCTTCCCGGCAAGGAAGAAACCTTTGAGACGGCCTTTCGCAAGGTCATCACGGCGATGGAGGGGATGGCCGGGCATACCGTTACCAAGATGTATCGCGACATCGACAACGCGCGGTCGTACGTCATTCTCTCGGATTGGAGCGACCGCGCGGCATTCGATGCTTTCATCGCTTCGGACACCTTTCGGGCCGTGGCCAACTGGGGCAAGGAGAACATCCTCGCCGGGCGTCCGTCGCATACGTATTACGATCGATAGGCTCGCCGAGTCTCCATCACTCTTCGCTGAAGCTGCGCCGCCATGACTGAATCGATCCTATTGCCGGCGGCGTTTTTCATGATCGCCGTGCTCTACGCCTCCGTCGGCCACGCCGGCGCGTCGGGGTATTTGGCGGCGATGGCGCTGGCCGGGCTTGCGCCGGACGCCATGAAGCCGGCCGCGCTGTGCATGAACATCCTCGTGGCGACGATCACGGTGATTCGCTTTTATCGCGTGGGGGCGTTTTCCTGGGCGAAGCTCTGGCCGTTTCTCATCGGGTCGATTCCAGCGGCCTATGTCGGGGGAGCGATGCACCTACCAGTCCTGGCCTACCGGCCATTGGTCGGTCTGATCCTGCTCTGGGCCGCCTTTCGGCTTTTCATGATCGGGATGAAGGAATCGGAGAAGCCGATTCGCACGCCGCCGCTTCATGTGGCGATCCTCGTCGGCGTGGGGATTGGCCTCTTGTCGGGCCTGACCGGGACCGGCGGTGGCATCTTTCTGTCGCCGGTGCTGATTCTGATGCACTGGGCGGGGACGCGGGAGACGGCCGGCATTTCGGCCGCGTTCATCTTGTGCAATTCGATTTCGGGGCTGACCGGCAATGTGATGAGCGTAGGTCTGCTTCCACCATTCATCTATTTATGGATCGCCGCCGCAGGGGTTGGCGGCCTCATCGGGGCGGGCCTGGGCAGCAAGCGTTTCGATCCGATGCTGCTGCGTCGCCTGCTGGCCGTGGTTCTGGTGATCGCGGGGTTCAAGCTGATCTTCTTTTGACGTCTCGCGTAGAATCCGGCCTGTGACTTCAACGCGGACAAGTTGGCCCTACCTGCGAACCCCTATCGGCATTTACTTGCTGGTCATGGCGCCGATCTGCGGGCTTGAGGCCTTTTTGCTGGCCACGCCTTGTCCGAACTGGATTCGCATTTCCGCCGGCATGGTGATTGCGCTGACCGTCTGGGGATTGATTCGCGGCTACGGGCGGCGATTGGTCATCGAAGCGGAAGGAGTCCGTTTGAAGCGATTCGGCGGCGATCTCTTTATTCCGTGGAGCGATGTTCGCTCCATCGGCGTTTATGTTCCCGGCGGGGGTGTTGGGGCGACGAAGTATTTGTACGTCACGACGCGAGATTCGCCGCCACAGGGCAAGTGGGAGATCGACGCGGAGACGATCCAGATTCAGAATCAGCCAGGGGCTTTGGAGGCGCTGCAATCCGCGCGGACTCGATCGACGGTCCATTCGCGACCGGCGTAGCGCGTCTCGAAGCGAGCGGCGGATTTTATTTCTTCGGCGTGCCAATCGTCGGATTCAAACTGCATTTGCAATGCATCTCCAAAGGCGGGAATCAACTTCTCAACGGCATCGTTGAAATCGGTCGTCCCGTTCAGGTTTTTCCAGGTGGCGACGGGTTGTTGGGTGAATCGTGAATCGAGGATGATTGAGCCGTGTTGCAGGATCGCCTGCGTCGTTCGCCGCTGCGCGGAGCCGGCGATTTTTGAGAAGCCTCCCGGGCCGTTGGCATTCGGTACGACGATGTCCAAGTCGTGACGCCGGGCGAAGCAGAAGAACGGCCCGCGATGAGAGGATTCGTCGCACCGGCCCCCGCCTTCGCCGAGCATCCGTGTGGGGCCGCCGATTGCCTGGATGATGGCTCGATGGGCGAGGCGATAAAGTTCGTTTGGTTTTCCGCGAACCAGCGGATGATCGATCGGCAGGATGAGCGAGTACGTGACTTCCAAATCGTGCAGGATCGCTCCGCCGCCGGTCGTCCGGCGTACGACGGCCAAGTTGCCCGCCGGCGGTTCCAGCCGCTCGAATTCCGAGAAATCCTGAAAGTAGCCCAGCGAGATCGTCGCGGGCGACCATGCATAGAAGCGAAGCGTCGGCACATGACTATCGCTCTTGCACGATTCCAGCAGGGCTTCGTCACGGGCCATGTTGACGGGCCCGGCCAGCAGCGGGTCGATGAGCAGTCGGACGCGGTTCATTGCCGATATCGTAGCGGAACGGCTGAAACACGGCGCTCGGCGACGCATTGCATTCGCGCCGGCGTTCCGTAGGGTGTCACCGATGGCCATCTGCTCGACGACGTTTTGCTATCCCCATCCGGGCGCGCCGACGCAGGGCATCTTCGTTCAACGCCGGCTACAGGCCATTGCCGAGTTGATGCCGGTGCAGGTCATCGCGCCGGCGCCGTGGTTTCCGGGCATGGCAGGGGGAGGGTTGGTGACCGGCGGCGCGAACGAAAAGCCGCCGGTCCTGCGACCGCGGATGTTTTACATTCCCGGCGTCTTCAAATCGTGGGATGCCCACTTTTATGCGAGAGCCTTTGCTCGCGGGCTCGATCAGGTTCGCGACCGCGGACCGGTCGAGCTGATCGACGCACACTTTGAATGGCCCGACGCCGTGGGGGCGTGGCGCGTCGCCAGGGAACGCGGACTTCCGTTTGTCTGCACACTTCGCGGGAAGCTGGTCAGCCGGATCGCGAACCCATCGATGCGGCGGCAGATCGTTGAGATGCTCCGCGGGGCGGACGCGCTTATCTCCGTGTCGCAATCGCTTGCGGACCTCGCGCGGGAAGTTGCCGGCGATCTGCCGACGATTCACGTCATCCCGAATGGGATCGATTCGCAGGTTTTCCGCCGCGATGTCGGCGTTCAGGAGCGGAATAGCATTTCGCAGGAAGCCCGTCGCGCGCTGGGTTGGGTGACCGATGCCAAGTACGCGGTTTCCGTGGGGCATTTGCAGGCGCTCAAGGGCTTCGACCGTCTGGTTGCCATGTGGCCGAACGTTCGTCAGCGGGTCGGCGATGCACGGCTGGTCCTTGTTGGCGGGTCGGCAGGGGAACCGGCCTATGAACGTCGACTTCGGGAACAAATCGATTCGCTGAAATTGCCGGATGGGACGATCACTCTTGCCGGTCGTGTTCCGCCAGAGCAGGTTGCCGCCATGCTCAATGCCGCCGACCTCTTCGTGCACGCGAGCCGCTCGGAGGGTTGGTGCAACGCCATTGCCGAGGCCCTGGCCTGCGGGTGCCCAGTCATGGCGACGGATGTCGGCGGGAACCGCGAGGTGATGAACGAATGGGGGCTGGGTTGGCTGGTCCCGCTGGAGAACGAGGGGGTGTTCTTTGAGCGGGTCTGCCAGGGGCTGACCGATACGTGGGACCGTGCCGGGATCGCGGCGATCGGCGGCCGGCGAAGCTGGCAACAGGTGGCGCGGGAATGCGTCGATGTATTTGAAGAAACGCTGAAACGCTAAAACGCCGAAACGCCAAAATGATCAAAGGCCGCAATATCGTCTGCATCGCCAGCAACTGGGCGGCGGACCCGACGAGCAAGCATCATGTCATGCGGTTGCTTGCCGGGCGGAATGAGATCGTCTGGGTCAATTACCACGGATCGCGGCGGCCGAGGGTCAGCGCGGCCGATGCCGGGGCAATCGTCGGCAAGCTGCGACAGGTGATTCAGGGGCCGCGACGGGTTGCCGAGAACATCACGGTCGTCACGCCGCTGGTCGCGCCTCTGCCGGGCAGTCGCGCCGTCGCCGCTTTGAACCGCCGTCTCCTCGTGAGGCAGATTAGGAGCGTATTGAGACAGTTGCCGTCGCGGCCGGTGCAGGTCTGGTCCTTCGCGCCGGATGTGGATTTTCTTTGCGGGGCCTTCGACGAAGAGAGCTTCGTCTATTACTGCGCGGATGAGTTCAGCGCGTTCGACGGTTATGACCGGGCGGCAATTCTCGCCGCCGAGGCTCGGCTGGCCTCGAAAGCCGGCCTCGTCGTCGTCACGTCGCAGGCGTTGTATGAAGCGAAGCGAAAACTCAACAGGAACATCGCGCTGGTGACGCACGGCGTGGATTACGAACATTTTGCGAAAGCACGGCATGTTGAAGTGGCCATTCCGCCGGAGATTTCCGAATTGCCCCGGCCGGTACTGGGATTTTGGGGGCTCATCGAGAACTGGGTCGACGTCGAGCTGTTGGCGGCGATTGCTCGCGAAAAGCCGTCGTGGTCCCTGGCGCTCATTGGTCCCATTGCGACCGACGTCTCCGCCAAGGACGGGCTTGCCAACGTGCACCTGTTGGGCCGCCGCTCTTACGAACAGCTTCCCGCCTTTGCGAAAGGTTTCGACGTCGGGCTGATCCCGTTTCGGGTGAACGATCTGACCCGCGCGGTCAACCCGATCAAGCTCCGTGAATATCTCAGCGCGGGGTTGCCGGTCGTTTCAACGCCGATGCCGGAGGTGCAGCGGTATGAGCCGTGGGTGCGCGTCGCGTCCGGCGCGGCGGGATTCGTCGCGGCGTGTGAACGCGCCATTGCAGAGAATTCGTCGGAACTGATTTTGGAGCGACGGGCGGCGATGAAAAAGGAGACGTGGCAAGCGAAGATCGACCACCTCTGCGGGCTCATCAGGCCGCGTCGCCTTGCGACGCTTCATCGATCGCCGAGTTGATCCGGTGCATCATCTCCAGGTAATCCGCCTGGTGCTTCATCATCTCTTTCAGCTTGTCGTTGCCCGCCAGCTTCGTTTCGCAGTCCATGATCTTGCGCTTATCGTCCGGCTCGACGGGCTTGCCGCTTGCTTCCAACTGGCGGATTTTGTTGACCTGATCCTGGTAGGCCTTTAATACTTCCTGAGCCGTTTTGTCTTCGGCGACGGCCTTCGCGGCGGTCAGGAACTTGGCGGTGCGAGGGTGCGCGGCGATCTTCTTGCCCAGTGCGCGGGCGTCGGCGATGATGTCTTCCATGGCGATCCTTCCTTTCGGATGTCAGCGGCTTTGCTGACGTCATCTTCGCCGCGAGGCAGTCCCGGGGCAAGTTGACCGGTTTTGGAGCATGAATGGCCAAGCGTTTTTCAGAACGAATCCTTGAATTTCTGCGGCGGCCGGAATATGCCCCGATGAAGGCGCCGCGCCTGGCCAAGGCGATGGGCATCGCCGAGGCCGAATACGGCGATTTTCACGATGCCGTCGATTCGCTGCGACGCGTCGGCCGGGTCGTGCTGGGCACCGGCAACGCCGTGATGCTGCCGCACCCGCCGCATCAGGTGGTCGGGACCTTTCGCGGCAACCCGCGCGGCTTCGGCTTTGTCGTGCCGGACGGCGTGACGACCCACGGCGATCTGTTTATTCCGCCGGATGCGACGCTGGATGCCGTGACCGGCGACAAGGTGCTTTGCTCGGTTCAATCTCGCGGGAAGCGCGACGGCAAGGCGGCCTTCGGCGGACAGGTGATCAAGATCATCGAGCGCGGTGACAGCCGTTATGTCGGCGAGCTGCGCAACGAAAGCGGCATGTTCTTTGTCCAGCCGGACGGAAACACATTGCACGTGCCCATCATGATCGGCGATGTCGGGGCCAAGGGGGCGAAGGCCGGCGAGCAGGTCGTCGTCGAGATCGTGCGGTATCCCAGCGACGGCAAGCCGGCGACCGGCGTGATCGTCGAGCGGCTGGGCAAGCGCGGGCAGCCGGGCGTCGATCTGATTAGCATTAAGCATCAGTATCACCTGCCGGACGAGTTTCCGAAGGAGGTATTGGCGGAGGCTCGCGGGGTCGCGCAGTCGTTCGACGCGGACAAGGCGATCGCGGAGCGCGAGGACTTGACCGGCACTTTGACGATTACGATCGATCCTGATGATGCGAAGGATTATGACGATGCGATAACGTTGGTGAGGATGGATGGTGCGAAAAAAGACTCTCGCGCCGGCCGTTCCTCAAGCCTCAAGTCTCAAGCCTCAAGTCATGCTGCATGGGAACTCGGCGTGCATATCGCCGACGTCAGCACCTTTGTCCGTGAAGGCGGGGCGATCGATACCGAGGCCGTCGAGCGCGGCACGAGCGTTTATTTCCCCGGTCACGTCGTGCCGATGCTGCCGGAGATTTTGTCCAACGGCTTGTGCAGTTTGCAGGAAGGCGAGCCTCGACTTTGCAAGAGCGCGTTCGTTCGTTACGACGCGCACGGCCGGGTCGTCGCCACGCGCTTCGCCAATACCGTCATCCGCTCGACGAAGCGCCTGACCTATCGGCAGGCCTCGGCGATTCTGGATGGCCAGAAGTCCGGCATCCCCAAGCCGGTCGTCGAACTCGTCGAGCGGATGGACACACTGGCGCGGATCATCCAGGCCCGGCGTCACGACGAAGGGATGATCGTCCTGGATCTGCCGGCGGTCGATCTGATCCTCGATGACGATGGCCGGGTGGTCGACGCCGAGCCGGAGGATAAGAGCTTTTCGCACACGATCATTGAGATGTTCATGGTCGAGGCGAATGAGGCCGTTGCGCGGTTGATGGATCGGCTCAGCGTGCCGTGCATCCGGCGAATCCACCCCGATCCCGACGACAGCTCGCTGGAGGCGATGGGGCGGTTCATGCGCGCCGCGGGCTTTTCCGTGCCCAAGCGGATCACGCCGCGCGATCTGCAGCGGCTGCTCGAACCGCTTCGCGGCAAGCCCGAGGCTTATGCGGTCAATCTCGCCGTGCTCAAGTCGATGGAGATGGCGGAGTATTCGCCGAAGCACGTTGGTCACTTTGCGTTGGCCAGCAAACATTACGCGCACTTCACGAGCCCGATCCGGCGGTATGCGGATTTGATGGTGCACCGGCTCGTGGAGCGGCATTTGGAAGGCAAATTTGGCAAGGGCGGCAAGGGGCTGGACGAAGTGCCGAGCGAGGAGGAGCTCGTCGAGGCGGGGCGGCGGCTGTCGTATCTGTCGCGCCGCGCGGAGTCCGCCGAGCAGGAATTGAGAACGGTCAAAGTGCTCGAACTATTATCCAAGCATGTCGGCGAGGAGTTCGAAGGTGTCGTGACCGGCGTGACGAATTTTGGGCTGTTTGTTCAGCATCCGAAGTACCTGATCGACGGGCTGCTGCGGATGGAAGACCTCGGCGACGACTGGTGGGAGGTCGACGTGAAGCTCGGCCGCGTCGTCGGGGAGCGGACGCGGCGGATGTTCACGATGGGGACGCTGCTGAAGGTGCAGATCGGTGAGGTGGATGTTGCGGCGAGACAGCTTGGATTGATTCTCGTCGGCGGAGGGCCGTCGCGGCGACAGTCGTCGATGGGGCGCGGCGAGACCGAACGTTCACGGGCCGGTTTTGGTGGGCGAGACAAGGGCCATCGAAAGGGCGGTCAACGCAAAGACGGCGGCCGGCCGAATCGGGGTCCTCAGAAGCGCCGCAGGCGGCGATAAGGACAACGACGATGTTTGGATTTGTACTAGCGGGAGTCATTTCGTTCGTACCGCAGCAAAAACTTTCGGATGAACTGAACTCAGTTTGGCAACTCAAACACGTATATCGTGCTACGCTCGCCTGTCCGGGCGGAGAAATCCCCTTCATCTTGGTCGTTGAAGAGTTACCGCCTAAATGGCGTGCGTGCGTGTTCAATGGTGAAGAACGAATAAACATTCCCCATGCACGACGTCCACAAATTCACTCATACGAGTTTGAATTCAATCATTATCGTTCAAAGATCAAGGCGATGTCCGCGGGAGGGCCATTCTGCGAAGTGCATGAATTGAAAGGACATTGGATCAAGGAAGGCGGTGACGGCAAACCCGTTGAAATGGATTTTTCGGCGGAGGGATATCAGGGATATCTTTTCAAGCCAAATCTCAAGATCACTGAGGAAATCGAAAAGCCAACGACGGTCGATGGCCGTTGGTCCGTCAAGTTTTCAAGCGATGATTCCCCGGCGATCGGCGTGTTCAAAGAAGGCAAGGATAAAAGCGTCGATGGGACATTCCTCACGACGACCGGGGACTATCGGTATCTGGCGGGCAGCTACGAACACGGCCTGCTGCGGCTCTCCTGTTTCGACGGTTCGCACGCGTTTCTCTTTCATGCCAGGATGCAATCCGATGGGACGCTCAAGGGCGATTTCTGGTCGGGGGCCAAGTGGCACGAGACGTGGACGGCGAAGCGCGACGACAAGGCGGCGCTGCCGGATGGGTTCAGTCTGACCAAGATTAATCCCAAGGCGAAGCTCAAGGATTTGAGGTTTCCCGATCTCAATGGCAAGGCGCGGTCGCTCTCGGAGCCCGGCCTGCTTGGCAAGGCGACGATTGTTGAAATCTTCGGGAGTTGGTGCCCGAATTGTCACGATGCGGCGGAGTTGCTTGTTGATCTGGAGAAGAAGTACGGCCCGCGCGGGCTCAAGGTGGTCGGTCTTGCGTTTGAATCCGGCGATGCCCGGCGCGATGCGCAACAAGTCAAGCGATATCTCGAACGTCACAAGGCGACTTACACGGCGCTCATCGCCGGGGTGCGCGATCGGAAGAAGGCATCCGCCGCGCTGCCGGTCATCGAAGAGTTGAAGAGCTTTCCGACGTTTCTCTTTGTCGATGCCGACGGGACGGTCCGCTCGGTTTATTCTGGCTTCTCCGGCCCGGCGACGGGGGAGGAGTACACGAAGCTGCGCAAGCAATTCGAGGCCGCCATCGAAAAATTGCTGGCGAATGAAAGGTAAGCGAGGCCCTCGTATTGACCGACTCGGCGGCGCGGCCCTAAACTCCGTCCGATGTTACACACTGCCCTTTACGAAACGCACAAACGGCTCGGCGCCCGGCTGATTGACTTCGGCGGGTGGGAGATGCCGGTGATGTACCGCGGCATCCAGGACGAGCACGCCTATACGCGGACGGCCAGCAGCATCTTCGATGTTTCCCACATGGGCCGGCTGATCTTTAAGGGGGCCGACGCCGAGGCGCTGCTTCAGCACGTCTGCACGCGAAATATTGCGAAGCTCAAGGTCGGGCGGAGCGGCTACAGCCATGTTTGCAACGAGCAGGGCGGCATTCTCGATGACGTGATCGTCTCGCGATTTGAAGATCGCCTCTACATGGTCTGCAACGCGGGCAACCGCGAGAAGATCGTCGCCCATCTGAACAAGCACGCGGCGGGTCGCAAGGTGACGATTGAAGACACGACGACGAAGACGGTCATGATGGCCGTGCAAGGGCCCGCGACGATGGCGCTGTTCAGCGACAACGTCCCAATCAAGATCGGCGACATCGGTCGCTACGGCTGTCTGACCGGCAGTTACATGGCCCAGTCGTATTCGATCTTTCGCAGCGGCTACACCGGCGAGGACGGCGTCGAGGTGGTACTCGGCGCCAGCGTCGGTGTGCTGGTGTGGGACTATCTGACGCAGCCCGGCGAAGGCGGCCGCGTGACGGTCAAGCCGGCGGGCCTCGGGGCGCGCGATACGCTGCGGCTCGAAGCGGGGATGCCGCTGTACGGGCACGAGTTGAATGAAAACATCGACCCGCTCTCGGCGGGCTGCGGATGGTGCGTCGATCTAGAGAAGGAATTCATCGGCGCGGCTGCGCTGCGAAAGATTTCCGCCGACGGTCCGCGGCGCAAGGTTACCGGGCTCGTCCTGGAAGGCCGCCGGATCGCGCGGCAGGGTTCGAAGGTTTTTTCCGGCGATCGAGAGGTTGGCGAGGTGACGAGCGGGACGTTGAGCCCGACGCTGGAGAAGTCGATCGCGATGGCCTACGTCGATTCGGCGCTGTCGGTCGAGGGTCAGTCGCTTTCGGTGGCGATCAAGGATGAACGTATCGCGGCGACGGTGGTGCCGCTGCCGTTTTACAAGCGAACGACGAATTCGTAGGATTATTTTCCGGGAGGCGAGACGTGGGCGTTCCAACAGACCGGCGATATCTCAAGAGTCACGAGTGGCACAAGCTCGACGGCAACATCTGCACGATCGGCATCACGCAGTTCGCGGCGGATGAACTGACCGATGTCACCTTTGTCTCGCTACCCAAGGTCGGCAAGGAGGTCTCCGCCAATCAGCCGATGGGGGAGATCGAGAGCGTCAAGGCGACGAGCGATCTCTACAGCGGCGTCTCGGGCGTCGTGGCGGAAGTCAACGAGAAGCTCGCCTCCGCACCGGAGCTGGTCAACAGCAACCCCTTCGATCAGGGGTGGATGGTCAAGATCAAGGTGTCGGACCCCGCCCAACATGCCAGGCTGATGGCCGCCGAGGCCTATGAAGCGCAGCTCGGGGGATAGCGGGGATTCCCGTTAGTTGCATCGTTTTCTTCCAAAAAAGCCTGCCGATTACAGTCGGTGGGCTTCCGCTCGATTCCCGTTAAAATCTCTTCCGGAGCGGCGCACCTATGCCTCACAACAAGGATGACACCCAAATGCTCGGCCCTTCGGACACCTTTGTTCATCGCCACATCGGTCCCAGTCCCGACGACATTGAAAAAATGCTCTCGCTGATCGGCTGCAAGAGTCTCGACGCGCTCGTTGAAGAGACCGTTCCGGCGGAGATTCGATTGAAGCAATCGCTGAAGATCGGCCCGCCACGCGGCGAGCACGAATTGCTTCAAGAACTCGCCAGGCTGGCGGATCAGAACATGGTCTGTCGCAGTTTCATCGGCATGGGCTATTACGATTGCATCACGCCGCCGGTGATTCAGCGGAACATTCTGGAAAACCCCGGCTGGTACACGCAATACACGCCGTATCAGGCGGAGATCGCCCAGGGGCGGCTCGAAGCGCTGCTCAATTTTCAGACGATGGTCGCCGACCTGACGGCGCTGCCGATCGCCAATGCCTCGCTCCTTGATGAAGCGACCGCCGCGGCCGAGGCGATGGTCATGTGCCGGGCGATCCACGCCGACGAGGGGAAGACGGGCTTCTTTATCGCGCAGGATTGCCATCCGCAGACGATCGCCGTGCTCCAGACGCGGGCGCGCGGCATCGGTGTCGAGCTGGTCGTGGGCGATCCCGAGAAGGCCGATTTTGCCAAGTCGTCGCTCTGCGGGGTGTTGCTCCAATATCCGACGACGGACGGGTGCATCCGAGATTATGAAGGCGTGGCACGCAAGTCGCACGACGCCGGGGCGCTGGTTGTCGTGGCGACGGATCTCCTCGCGCTCACGCTGATCCGCCCGCCGGGCGAGTTCGGCGCGGACATCGCCGTCGGCTCGTCGCAGCGCTTCGGCGTGCCGCTCGGCTTCGGCGGGCCGCACGCGGCGTTCATGTCCTGCAAGGAGGAGTTCAAGCGCCACATTCCCGGCCGGTTGATCGGTGTCTCGAAGGACGCGCACGGCCGACCGGCCTATCGACTGGCCATCCAGACGCGCGAGCAACACATCCGCCGCGAGAAGGCGACGAGCAACATCTGCACGGCGCAGGTGCTGCTGGCGATCATGGCCGGGATGTACGCTGTTTATCATGGCCCGAGTGGTTTGCGGCGGATCGCCGAGCGCGTTCATTCATACGCGACGCTGCTGGCGACGGGTCTCCGCAAGATCGGCCTTGATGTTGGTACGGCTCCGTTCTTCGATACGCTTCGCATTCGCCTCAAGGGCGTGCCGGCGGAAAAAGTTCTTTCATCCGCGAAGGCCAAACAAATCAATCTTCGCGATTTCGGCGACGGATCGATCGGCGTCAGTCTCGATGAACTGACGAACCGGCGGGAAATCACTGTGTTGCTGGAAATCTTCGGCGGCAAGGGCACGGACCATGCGGCCGACGAGTTGCTGAAGGAATCGGACTCCTGCGTTCCTGAGCCGCTAACACGTCAAAGCGGTTATCTCACGCACGCTGTCTTCAACAGCTTTCACAGCGAGACGGAGATGCTGCGGTATCTATTCAGATTGCAGTCGCGCGACCTCTCGCTTGCCCACTCCATGATCCCGCTCGGCTCCTGCACGATGAAGCTCAACGCGACGTCGGAGATGCTTCCGGTCACGTGGCCGGGCTTTGGGGCGTTGCATCCTTTCGCACCGGCCGATCAGTGGCGCGGCTATGCCGAGATGTTCAAGCAGTTGGAGGCGTGGCTTGCCGATATCACCGGATTCGCGGCGGTCTCCTTGCAGCCCAACGCCGGTTCGCAAGGGGAATATGCCGGTCTGCTCGTCATTCGTGCTTACCACGAGAGCCGCGGTCAGAAAAATCGCGACATTTGCCTAATTCCCGCGTCGGCGCATGGGACGAATCCCGCCAGCGCCGTCGCCGCCGGGCTTCGTGTCGTCGGCGTGGCCTGCGACGCCCAAGGAAACATTGACCTCGGCGATTTGGAGAAGAAAGCCGCCGCGCAGGGCGACCGCCTCGCCGCGATCATGGTGACGTATCCATCCACGCACGGCGTCTTCGAGGAAGGGATCAAGAAAATCTGCGAGATCGTCCATCGTCACGGCGGGCAGGTCTATCTCGACGGGGCGAACATGAACGCACAGGTCGGCCTTTGCCGCCCCGGTGACTTCGGCGCGGACGTCTGTCACCTCAATCTGCACAAGACGTTCTGCATCCCACACGGCGGCGGCGGGCCGGGCATGGGTCCGATCGGCGTGGCAAAGCACCTCGCGGAGTTCCTGCCAAGCCATCCCATCACCAAACCCGACACGGCCGGCGGGAAGGCTATTGGTCCGGTCTGCGCCGCGCCCTACGGCAGCCCAAGCATCATGACGATCTCCTGGGTTTATATCGCGCTGATGGGCACCGACGGCCTCAAGCGGGCGTCGCAGGTCGCCATTCTTAACGCGAATTACATGGCCAAGCGGTTAGAGGGCCATTATCCGATTCTCTATCGCGGCAAGAACGGCCGCGCGGCGCACGAGTTCATCGTCGATGCTCGCTCATTTGAAAAGAGCGCCGGCGTCAAGGTCGAGGACATCGCCAAGCGGCTGATGGATTATGGTTTCCATGCCCCGACGATGTCGTTTCCGGTGCCGGGCACGTTGATGATCGAGCCGACGGAGAGCGAATCGAAGGCGGAGTTGGATCGGTTCTGTGATGCGTTGATCGCCATCCGCGACGAGATTAGGGCCATCGAGGAGGGCCGGGCCGATCGCGAAGACAACGTCCTCAAGAACGCTCCGCATACATATGAGTCGGTTTGCGCGACGGAGTGGGCGCATCCCTACCGCCGCGAGCAGGCGGCCTTTCCCGCGCCGTGGGTCCGCGAGCGGAAGTTCTGGCCCGCCGTCGGGCGGATCGACAACGTTTGGGGGGATCGTAATCTTTTCTGCACTTGTCCGTCCGTAGAGAGCGTCGCCAGTTAGAATTAAGATTATCCACGAGTCTGCGCCGCCAACCGAGCCGGCGGCGCAAGCCCCGGACCGACGGGAAGAAAAACTTTCGAGCACGTGTCTTACGGACGTCGGATACGGGTGTTCCGATGGTTCCCCTGCGCTCGGCCGCAGGCCCGCCACGGCGGATCTTCGACTTGCGCCATGCGGCTCGGTGTACAGCGCTGCCCGGATTCTTTGCCCCCCGCTTATTTTTTTCCTTCCAGGTGGAAACGGTGTAACAGTCGATGCAGCAACGGCGCGACGACGATGGCCGTGATCGCCAGGAAAACGATTCCCGAGAAGAGCGCATAGGCGGAGGCGAAAACCTTGCCGGCCGTGTTCGTCAGCGGATTGACCGGCCCCATGCCGGAGAGAATCATCGAGGCGTCAACGAGGGCGTCGATCCACGCCAGTTTTGCGAGAAAGTGATATCCGACGATGCCGATCCCGAGCGCCCCGGCGACGATGCCGGCGGACAGCGAGAAGCTACGAAGGAAGCGGAGGATAAACCGGGTTCTTGGCAGCAGGGGCTGATGTCTTCGTTCGTACATCTCGATGAACCACCGTCAAAAGATCGGTCCGAACCGCCCGTCTTCAGAATATCGTCCATAAATCCATGTTCGGCGACCGGTCAGCGGGACTGGACTGTCGGAATCGTGTTGCAAGACTATCATTGGAAACGATTTGGATATTGGTCTCGGCCAGGGCCCCGGAGGCCTATTGACGATCGCCGAAATCGGTTATAAATGGGGTTTGTCCGGCAGGCGTCCGATACAGGACGGCGTGCCGGCCTCACGCGGGTGTAGCTCAGTGGTAGAGCGTCACGTTGCCAACGTGAATGTCGTGAGTTCGAGTCTCATCACCCGCTTTTCCGGCGACGAGTGACTACCATCTCGCCGCGATAGAAAATATCGAATCCGCCGCGGGTTATCGACCGGGATGGTCAGGCGTTGGCCGCGGCAGGAATAGGCACGGATCGACACGAAAGTCGGCCCAGGCTTGAAGACGCCTGACCGGCTTTTTTTGTGCGCGGACAACCCACCCGCGCCGCGGCGATCCGCCGCCTAACGCCACGGAGGCTTCGAATGAGCAAGCAAGACATCCACGAGCCCGAAGAATCACCGGTCGCCATCGAAACCGACGAAAAGGAGGAAGCCGATCTCCGGGAGGTCCTCAAGGACACGATCAAGGTCGCCGTGGCGGATGCCGGGGTTCTTCGCAAGAAGGTTTCCGTGATCGTGCCGCGCGACAGCATGTCGCAGGAACTCGACAAGGAATACAAGCAGCTCGTCGCCGAAGCGGTGGTGCCGGGTTTCCGGCGCGGCCGTGCCCCGCGACGGCTGGTCGAGAAACGCTTCGGCTCCGACGTCGGGGCGCAGGTGCAGACCCGCCTCGTTTCCAACGCCTACCTGGCGGCGATCGAGAAAGAAGACCTTCGCGTCCTGGGCGATCCGCTTTTCTGGATCAAGATGAAGGACAAAAAGGCCGCGCCCGATCAGGACGGCAAGGAGCAGCTCGTGGACATGGCCGTTGCGCTGCAACACATGAAGCTCCCCGAGGACGGCGATCTGGAATTCAAGTGCGAGGTCGAAGTCAAGCCTGAGTTCAAATTGCCGTCGCTGGAAGGCGTCGAAATCGAACGGCCCGACGTGAAGATCAGCGACGAAGACGTGACCACGCAGATCGACCGCGAGCGCGCCCGCCGCGGCACGTGGGTACCGGTCAACGACGGCAAGGTGGCCATCGACGACTTACTCATTTGCGATCTCGTCCTGACGGTCGGTGGGAAGGAAGTCAAGAAACAGGAGAACATGCAGGTCGCCGCGCGAGCTCAGCGCATTGAAGGCGTGACGCTCGAAGACCTCGGCGACGCCTTCAAGGGCGCCAAGGTGGGAGATATCAAGAAGCTGTCCGGCACGCTGCCGGACGATTACGAGGTGGAGGAGCTTCGCGGCAAAAAGGCCGATTTCGAATTCAAGCTCAACGATATCAAGCGGATGGAAATGCCGCCGCTCGACAAGGAATTCCTGACGACGCAGGGCTTTGAGAGCGAAAAGGAATATCGTGAGTGGGTCAAGAAGGCGATGCAGGGCCAGGTTGAGCAGGAAATCAGCAAAGGGATGCGCAATCAGGTGCGCAAGTACCTCCTCGAGCACACGAAGCTCGAATTGCCGGAAGGGCTGTCGGCGCGACAGACCGATCGGGCGGTCATGCGTAAGATGATCGAATTGCAGCGCTATGGCATTCCAATCGCCGAGATCGAGAAGCACGCCGATGAGCTGCGGACCAGTGCCCGTGAGGAAGTGTCGGCGGAGTTGAAGCTGCACTTCATTCTGGAAGACATCGCCGAAAAGCTGGACGTGGACATCACCGAGGAAGAGGTCAACGGCCAGATCGCGGAAATGGCCCGGGCCTACAACCGGCGGTTTGATCGCGTCCGTGATGATCTGGCGAAGAACGACGGCTTGAACGTGCTCGCCCTTCAGATTCGGGAAGATAAATGCCTGGACAGAGTGCTGGAAAAGGCCAAGATCACCGAGACGAAAGTGCCGAAGAAGGGTGCGGAAAAACCCGAGAAGGCGGAAAAGGCCGAGAAGTCCGAGAAACCGAAAAAGGCTGACAAGGAAGAAACCACCCCCAAAGCGGAGAAGAAAGCGGCGGAAAAACCCGCCGCCGCCAAACCGGCAAAAAAGGCCGCGAAGAAGAAAGCCGACTAAGACATCATCGAGGGTTGTCGGGAGGCAGGAGTTTCAACATGGATGGTCACATTCAGCGGCTCATGGGAATCGTCGAACCGGGGGCCATGGGTTCTTATGCCCAGGGTGCCCCGTATCAGCGGATACGAGAGATGTCCATCGAGGACATGCTTCTCGAAAACCGGATCATTTTCCTCGCCGGGCCGATCAACGAACGGTCCGCCAGCCTGGTGATCATGCGTCTGCTTTACTTGCAGAGCATCAAGAAGGACCAGGATATCCACCTCTACATCAACTGCCCCGGCGGGATGGTGGATCAGACGCTCGCCATCTACGACACGATGCGATTCTTGTCGTGCGATATCGCGACGTATTCGATCGGCCAGGCGGCCAGCGGCGGCGCCATCATTCTGACCGCCGGGACCAAGGGCAAGCGATACGCCCTGCCCAACAGCAAGATCATGCTCCACCAGCCGTGGGGTGGCATCACCGGCCAGGCCGAGGACATCCGCATCCAGGCGGAGGAAATTCTCCGGGACAAGAAGAAGCTTAACGAAATCCTCGCTCACCATACCGGGATGCCGATGGAAAAGATTCAGGAAGAGACCGAGCGCGACCGGTTCATCGATCCCCAGGAAGCGGTGAAGTGGGGCCTGGTCGATGAGATTCTGGAAAGTGCGCAGGACAAGAATAAGAAGAAGGAATGACCGGCGGTCAGGCTCGCGACTTGCGAGCGAATGCGGCTAAGGAGTGCCCGATGGCAGAAAATAATGGAACATTGATCCCGTTTGTGATCGAGCGGACCGGCCGGGGCGAGCGATCGTACGACATTTACTCGCGGCTATTGAAGGACCGCATCGTTTTCCTCGGCGGCGGGGTCGATGACGACGTGGCCAACGCACTGATTGCCCAGATGCTCTTTCTCTCAAACGAGGACCCGCACGCGGACATCCACTTTTACATCAATTCACCCGGCGGCAGCGTTTCCGCGGGGTTGGCGATTTACGACACCATGCAGTTTCTACGGTGCGACGTGGCGACGTATTGCGTCGGCATTTCGGCCAGCATGGGGGCGATCCTGCTTTGCGGCGGCGCCAAGGGCAAGCGATACTCTCTGCCGCACTCGCGCGTGCTCCTGCACCAGCCGCTGATCGGCGGAGTTCTGCAAGGCGCGGCGACCGATCTGTCCATCGAGGCACAGGAGATTCTCCGCCTCCGTGAGATTTTGTACGGCATCATCGCCAAGCATTCCACGACGAACATCAAGAAAATCGAGAAAGATTGCGACCGAAACCTCTGGCTGGACCCGACCGAAGCCATGGAATACGGTCTCATTGACCGGGTGCTGGAACGGCAACCCGAAGTCACGCGGCGCGCAAATTCGGACGACGACTAATGAATCACTTCGCCCGCCTATCGCGGTGGGGGACGCGCTCCGGCGCGGCAGCATGCCTCTGCGCCATCCTTGGCGCCTGCAACAACAACAAGGCGGATTCCCAGTTGACCGTGACGCAGGAGCTTAGAGACAAAGTCCAGAAACAAGCCCGGCAGTTGGTGGATCGGGAAGAGCAATTGTCGTCGGCGGCACGGACCATTCAGGAACTTCGCAATTTGGAAGGTCCGCGCCGGCTGGATCGGCTCGTTCACGTCGCCCAAATCGATATCGAACGGCTCAGCGGCGGTTACGACGACGATCAGGACGGCGTGGACGACGGCGTGGTCGTCTATCTGCAACCCGTCGACACCGACGAAGACATCATCAAGGCCGCCGGATCGGCGAAAGTGGAGTTGTTCGACGTCACCTCCAAGCCCGGACCGCAATCCGTTGGAAAGGTGGAACTGGACCCCGACGCCATGCGCAAAGCCTGGTTCAGCAAGATGCTGGCCACGCACTACCGGATAAAAGTCCCGTGGTCGGCGGAGGCGGCGGCTCAGGCGCACGAGAAAATCACGGTCTGGGTGCGCTTTACCGATCTGCTGACCGGTCAGAGCTTTGAAGCCCAGCGCATCGTCGATGTCCGCAAGCCCGCCCGCCAACCGAACTAACCGGCATCGACCGAATCCCGTTTTTCAATACTGCCAAAGCGGAATCTGACGGGGTCCATCGTGCAATTGTCTTGATCCGGGCCGGGGTCAAGCCATACCCTTTGAATAGACATGCCGAATGACGAAGCGGGACCGCCGGCAAAGCCCGCATGGCTTTTTCGCTCCTGACCTTCCGCCGGTCGTTCCAATTCAATTTGACGGCCCCGAATTACTCGTCCGTCCAACAGCCGATGCCGTGTCGACGCGTGTCCACTACCGGCGGTCGCCGGACGACAGCGAGATGATCGGCAGGTTTTGCGCTTTGTGTACACGAAAGTTACGCTCATGGACCCTCGCGCCGGGCATCCCCGAGAAATGACTTCGCTATTATCGGTATTGGGTAACGTCCGGAGCCCCAAACGGCCGTTGAATAGCTGTTCTTCCGATTCCCGGCGAGCGCGATTATCGGCCGAGTCGGGCCTGATGCGCGAATAATGGAAGTTCGCAGGTCCGCCGGAATTCGGAAGGTCGATCGGCGACGACCCATCGCCAAACCCGGAGGACGGGGTCGGCGTTGCTGCGATTCGACGAAGGCCCCGGTCGGCTCAGTACGGCCGACTACAGATGAGGTGCTCGCCCGTGAGCGCGGAAAAGAACAACCCATCGACGTCGTACCGTCCGGTTCGCTTGTTGGCCCTGCATGCCCAGGCACGGCCGGCGGTCAAAGAACTGAATCAGGCGGTCACGATCCTCGGCGCCGGCGACGGCGCCGATTTGATTCTGGGCTCCAGTCGGGTGGACGCCGCCCATACGGCCATCATCTCGCTTCGCGGCGGCGTATATGCGTGTGACCTGGGCGCGCCCGGAGGAACGCTCCTTTGCGGGCGGCACATTCGCTGGTCGCGGCTTGCCGATGGCGACGAGCTTGCCATCGGGCCGTTTACGTTTCGCGTGCAACTCGAAGATGACCTGGACGACGTCACACCCACGATCCCGGGTTTCCAGCTCCGCAACGATCAAACAATCGGCACCGTGGTCAACAGCGAAGCCGCGATGGTGATCGGCTGCGACCCCTGTTGCGATATCGTTCTCCAGGACGAAGCGATTTCACCGCGCCACGCGTTCATGGTTTGGACGAGCGAAGGGATGATCGTTCGCGATCTGACCGGTCGTTCAAGCGTGCGGCACAACGGCAAAGCGATTCAGATGAGCGTGGTGGCCCACGGCGACACCATCGGAATCGGGCCCTACGAACTCATTTACGAAGCGCAGTCGTCGACGTCGATCGATGTGTCGACGCCTTCGCAAACCCGGACGGCTCCCGCCGCCCCTCCACGTGTCACCGCGACCGCGCCGGCGTCCTCCGCTCAAGCAATCTCACCGACTCCGTGGCTTGATGAGAGCCATGTGGAACTTGCGCCCGCCGGGCACGCGGAAGAAAATTCGATGGCCGATGACGATTCGAGTTTCGAGTTTGCCACGAATGAGTATGAATCGTTCGACGGTTCTTATGACGAGGAACACGATCCTGAAGCTTACCAAAGCCAGGTTGATGAGGAACTGGACATGCCCGAGGAGATGACGGAACCGCGTTACGAGAATCGTGAATCCTCTCAGGACACCTGCCCGCCACAAGTAAAGGCCCGTGTGGTTGCGGCGCAACGCGCACTGGATGAGCGGGCGAGAAAGCTTCGCGAGGAGCTTGAAACAGAGCGCGCGCAGCTCAAGGCCTGTCAGGACAAACTGCAGGAGCAAGCCCGTCAACTTCTGGAGGTCGCCCGTCAGCGCCACCTGGACGCCCAGGCTCAAACCGGCGAATCGTTTGAGAATGCCGATGAGCTTTCGCAATATCAGTCTGACGAAGATGCCTGCGACCGATCGTTTGATGATGCCTCGGAGGAGGCGTCCGCTGAATCGCACTCATCGAAAAACTGGGAGCCCGACGTTTCCGTGCTCGAGAACATTTTCGCCGGCAAGTTCGACGCCGCCGCCAAGCCCGCTCCCGTTGATCGCCGTCCGCCCCAGACGCCGGCAGCGGCCCGTGCCGGCGAGCCCGCGACGGATGATGCCGCCTCGCTCCAATATCGCGTCAGCGAGCTGGTCAACATGGTCCGCGATGAAAAAGAGGAAATGTACCTCGCGGAGAACCGGCTCGAATCGCTCCGCTTCGAGATTGATCGCCTGCGCGGCACGGTCCTTCGCGCCAAGGAAAAGCACCAAGTCAACGAGACCGAGCACGAGGCGCGGTACGCCGCCCTGAAGCGAAGTCAGGCGGCGATTCGGCACGAGCGAGAATCGTTGATGCAGCGGATGCGCCGCCTCGACTCCAAGGAATCGGTTCTGTCAGCCCGGGTCCATGAGGCGGAGCGCATCCGCAAGGACCTCGAAGTTGAATCCGAGCGGCTCCATCGCGCCCAGGAGGAGCACGACGAGCGTCTGCGTGAATTGCGGATCAATCTGGAAGGCGAGCGTCATCGCCTCCGGGTGCGCCAGGCCGAATTGCAGCGCAAGGCGGCCGATCTGGCCAAACACGCGAGGACGCGACGGAAGGCGATTGAACAGATCGTCATGCAACAGCAATCTGAGTTGAAAGACCAGGAATCCGAACTCAAGGCGCGCCGAACGGCCGTCACGGAGGCGGGACGCGCCGAATTGGAACGGGCCGCGACGGAATTGGAACAGCTCCTGAGCGCCCGTCTGGCCGACGTCGAGACCGAAGTCCTTTCGCGCCAGGAGAATCTCGATAACTGGCTCAAGGCGATCTGGGATGCGGCCAAGCCGATGACGGAAACGCCGGCGCCAACCTCGCCGACCGCCACGCCGGCGACATCCTACAAATTCGAACCTTTCGCGCCCCGCCTGATGACGCCGAGCGCGAAGCAGGAAGGCGAAAGAGGCCACATGGCCATTCTGGAGAAGGAGCTTGAGGGCCTGCATCGAGCGGTTCGGAAGCTCGAGGAAGACTCAGATCGCCGAGGCTTCATGCCGGACATCCGACTTCCGGCCTTTGGCGAGCGATCGATGACGTCGTCGGATCGACGCATCGATTCCAACTTTGCCTCAAAGTTCAGTGAGAAGATCGCCTCGATCCGCAAGGGACTGGTCGACATCGGTCCGCTGGAGGCCGAAAACATGGCGATCCCGACAACGAGTAAGCCGGTTGAAGCCAACAGTTAGGCCCATAGGTACTGCCGCCCCGGCGCCCCGGGGTTGTGTATTCGAGCGGAGCAGCAACAGATGATGCGGGACATCAACGACGGCTCGACGGCCGGCCTGCCGCGTTCTTCCTACGACCCCCCTGCGAGCGGTAACCCCGCTTCCACCGGGAGTCGTCCATTTTCCTCCGGCGCGTTTGGCGGAGGCTCTTCATTCGGCGCCGGCGAATCGCGACCTCCGTATTCTCCCATGGCGTCTTCCATTAACGCTGCTTCCACGCCTCCGCTCGCCGGCGGGTCGCATGGCGATCTGCAATCGCAAATGGCGAAGGACATGGACCGTCTACGTCGAATCTCCGCGCACCTTTCCTCCACCCGGTCCTGGGCCGAACAGTATGCCGACGAGGCTTCGGCCCTGTCCGCCCTGGCCAAAGGTGCGGCCCTGGCCCAGGCTGAGCCCCTCCTGGGGTCCACGGAACGGCTCGGCGGATGGAATTCCGGCGCGCCTTCGATGGGATCGAGCATCCTGAGTTCGGGAGGCTCGATCAGCGGATCGGCGGTGGTCGAGGAGTCCCTTTCCTGTCGGGAGCCGGTAAACTATTCCTCGCCCCCCAAAGGCCTGGATATGCCCGAACCGACCCTCAATGATTCACTTTCCGCTTCGCGCGGCGCTGCGTCCGCACTGGACTCCGTCGACACCGGCGGCGGTGGCAACGCGGGCGGCGAAAATCCGCAGGGCGAAACGAACGGCGCACCTTCCGCGAAAGGTGGTAGCGCGTCGATGTTGAAGCAGAAGTTCGTCCAGGCACAACGGGCTCTCGACGAACGGGCTCGCAAACTGAAGGATGCGCTTTCCAAGGAGCGAGAACGTCTCAAGGTCTACCAGGCGCAGCTTCAGCAAACGGCAAAGGAGATCGACGAGAAATCGCTGGCTCGTCGCCGCGAGTTGGAAGCCGAATACGCCGCCAAGATTCAATCGCTCGAACGACAACAGGCGGATCTCCACCGCCAACGGGCCGACCTCGAAAAAACCGCCGGCGCGCGCATCGAGCAGATCGAACGGGGCGCTTCCTCTTTCCAGATTCAACTGGAGGAGAAACAGCGCATCCTTACCGTCCGTGAGGCGCAACTGGAACAGACGCTCGCCGCCCGTCGGGCCGAGATCGAGCGCGAAATGGCCGGCCGCCAGGCCCAGCTTGAAGCGCGGCAGCACGTTCTGGCCGAACGCGAGGCGGAAATCGAACGCCAGGTCAACGCCCGGCTCGCCGAGTCCAAACGCGAAGTCATGGCCTTGCAGGCTCAGATCGAAGCCAAGCAGGCTGAGTTGATGCGCCGAGAGGCCCAGTTCGAAAAAACAACGCAGGTCCGCATCTCAGAAATCGAACGCGATGCGATTGCCCGTCAGGCGAACGTCGAGGCCAAGGAACGGGCTCTGCATCAGCGACAGAGCCAGATCGAACAAGCCGTGCAGGTCCGCCTGGCGGAGATCGAGCGCGATGCCGCCACGCGCCAGGCCGAGTTCGAGGCCAGGCAACGATCGTGGCTTCAACGACATGCCGAACTGGAGCAAGGGGCCACCGTCCGGCTGGACCAGATCGAGCGCGGGGCCAGCAGTCTCAGCGTCCAGATCGAGTCGCGCGAGCGGGAAGTCACGCAGCGCGAAGCGGCGCTCAAGGGCCGGCAGACGGAGCTGGAGCAATCCTACAAACTCAAGCACGAGCAACTCGATCGGGAATTGACAGCGCGGCGTCTGGAGTACGAATCCAAAGAGCGGATGGTGTCCGAGCGCGAAGCCGTTCTTCGCAACGCCGAGCAGACGCGCATGGCCCAGATCGAGCGTGACGCGGCCGCGCGAATGAGCGAACTGGAGCGGCGTCAGCGCGAATTGAACGAGCGCGAAGCCCAGATCGACGCCAAGGTCAAATCGCGAGTTGAGGAGGCGCTCCGGGAAACGGCTGCGAAACAGAAGCAGTTGAAAGAAAGGATGGCTGCCCTCGTCGATCGAGAGGCGGAGTTGCGAAGCCGTCGCGACGCCATTGAAAAGGAATGCGAAGCGAAGGAAGTCGAACTCCGGGCCCGGGCACAGGAACTGGCCGATCTCGTTCAGGCGGAGCGGAGCCGGATTTCCGAAGAGGCCAGGTCCGCGCGGGCCAAGCTCGGTGAGGCCGTCTCCGAACGCGAAACGGAACTCAACGCTCTCCGGGAAGAACTGGCCGAACGCGAGTCGACCGTCTCCCAGCGAGAAAGCGCGGCGGAACAGTTGAAGGCGTCGCTCGACGAGCGCGAGGCGACGGTGGAAGGGACGGTCCGGGAGTTGGCGCGGAAGACCGATGAGGTCGCTCGAAGGGCCGCCGATCTGACCGCGCGGGAGGAACAGTGGCGCGCCTGGCAGGAACGCACCACGGAGACCGAAAAACAGCTTAATGCCGCGAAGCAATCGCTGGAAGAACAACAACGCTCCGCCGAGCGGGCACAGGCCGAGGCCCGCGAAGCTGCCGCGCGGCTGGAGGAAGAAGCGCGATCGCTCAGTCGCCATCAGTCCGAGTTGACCCAGCAGAAGAACGAACTGCAGGCTCAATTCGCGGAACTGCAAAGCCGTGAGTCGGCCATCGAGGAAAAAGCCAGGGAACTCGACGCGCTTCGCGAGGAGGTCGAGACGCGTGCCGGACAGCTCTCCGTCGAGAGGACTCGGTTCAAGCAGATTGAGAAATTCTCGCAAGAGGCCCAGGAACAGAAGAAACAAGCCGAGGCCAAGGCGGCCGAGGTCGCCCGCGACGAAGAGGCCCTCCGTCGGCGAATCGCCGAATTTGAGGAAGAGGCGGTCGTCGTTCGCCGTGCCCGCGGCGAGATGGAATCGACGCGCCGCTCGCTGGCGAACCTGGAATCGGAACTGAAACAGCGAGAGGCCGGGCTCGAGGACAAGGCGAAGACCCTCTCCGAGATAGAGTCGCGCGTCCGCGAGATTACCGCCGCGCAGGAGATCGAGCGCCGCCGCGTCGCGACCGCTCAGGCTCAGATCGCCGTGACCGAGACGGAACAGAGTCGGTTGCGGCTGGAGCTCGAAGCCCAGAAATCGCGGCTGACCGACGCGCAATCCGAGATCACACGGGAACGTGAAAGTCTCGGGGAGCAGCAGGCGGCGCTGCATCGGCAACAGGCGGTCCTCCAACAGGAACGCGATCGCCTGACGGAGGACAGGGCCTCCTACGAACAAACTCGCGCCGACGTCGAACGTGAAAAAACACGATTGGCGCAGGAGCGTCAGGAATTCGATGCCCGCGAATCCCAACTCCAGGCGGAGCGGACGGAGATCGATCGTGTCCGGGCGACGCTTCGGGACCGCGAGCGGTCCGTCGCCGAGGAGCGATCGTGCCTGGCGGCGTCTCGCACGGAAACAGAAGACGTCCGTAAGGAATTGTCGCGGCGGATTACCGAGACGGAAGAGTTACGCCGGCAATTGATGGAAAAGGCCGAGCGCCTCCGCGAGAAAAAGGCCCGGCTGGCGACCGACGCGGCCACGGTCGATGCCCGGCTCAAATCGCTCGGCGGCGAAATGGAAACGGTCAAGCGCGACCGGCAGTCACTTGCCCAGGAACGCGAGGCGTTGGAGCGGGAGCGGCGTCAATTCGCGATCGATCGTGTGGAGGTCGCCCGGCAGCGCGACGAACTTCGCCAGCTTCAACTCAGCGCGAGTGAGGCCGCGGCCTCCGGCGTGGACTCCGAAGTCCTGGCGGCCCGCGAAACGGCGATTGAAGAACGAGCCCGGGAGTTGGATGCCGCGCAGACTCGGCTGGAACGACAGGAAGAAGAATTGGCCCACGCCCGTCGTGACTTCACGGCGGCCCAGCGTCAGCATGAGGAATCCGCGAACGAACTGGCCTCGATCATGGAGCGCACGCAGGCGATGGCCGACCAGCTCCGTCAGCGCGAGGCCGCCATCGAAGATCGCGAAAAGGGGCTTTCCTCGCAAGTCGCGGAACTCGACGACGTGCAGCGCCGAATGCAGCGCGAGGCCGAAGCGCTCGACCTGCGTCGCAAGCAGCTCGACCGCGAGACCGAATCGCTGGAGTTGGGCCGAAGAGAATTTGAAACCGTCGTGGAGGCACAGAAACAGGCGGTCGAGAAATTGCGCGAAGAATCGCAGGCCCAAATCGGCGAGTTTCGCGATCACCGCGAGCGAACCGGAGATGCCAGGAAATCGGTCGGCGCCGAGCCGGACGACGAAGGACAAGTCGCCACGCTGGAGCAGGAACTGGCGGAGCGCCGCCGCAAGGCCGAGCAGGAAATCGTCGAGAAAAAAGCCGCCGCCGAGGCTGAAATCGTCGAAATGCGCGCACGTCTCAGCGCCGAGATCGAAGAACTTCGTCGTCGCCAAGCCCAATTGGAACGCGGGCAGATGCCCTCCGCGCCGGATTCCGACGACGCCATTCCCTGGTGCGACCTCCGCGATGCGTCCGAAACCCCCAAGGATGAGACAGATTTCATGGGGGGGCCGGTGAGCACTTCGCCCGGTCTCGAATCACCGATGCCGCAGGTCTCCGCCGGTGTGGCTGAAAGAACGCCGTGGATTACGGAATCCGACGATTGGGCGTCCGAAGAAGCCATCGACGGGTTGCGAGCGCTGCAATCCGTCAAAGACTCCGACGAATCTTCGCGTAATGAGCGAGGAGAGAATCGACGAGTCTCATCCCGCCGACCCGACGATGTCACGGAATCGACGGGCGGTTCGAGGCGATTCGGCCTGGTGGCGATCGGCCTCATGGGCCTGGTCCTCGGCGGGGGGGTGGCGACCGCGATCGTGTGGTCGCCGACGCGGGAAGTACAGGTTCGCGGCCGATGGACCCTTTCGGGCGGCAGTGCCGGGTCCATGACGGCCCAGGAACATGCGGCCGCGATTCTCAAAGACACGGACTTGCTGGCCAAGGCGTCCGCGATCTCGGGCGTCGATTTTGCCCAGTTGAAGAGAGAGGAGCGGATAGCAATCAGGCCGGCGCCCACGGGAACCGCCTTGGATGTCGTCGTTCGGGCGCCACAGGCGCGCCAGGACGCCATTCAACAGGGCGTCGACGCGCTGGGTCAGGCGTACACTGCCGCGATGGGCACTGCCGCCAACACGCAGGCGCAAATTCAAGAACGTCTGGCGAAATTAGACCGCATCCGCAACTCAAAGGGCGAGGAGATCCAACGAGAGCGGGCGACGCTCGCCGAGTTGCAGTCCCGGCTTCAAACCCTGGCCGCCTCCGGAAACGACGCGATCAAGGCGAAGAAAGCCGCGCTCAAGACGGAATTGGCCGCCGCATTGGAAGCGGTGAACCTCGCCAAGAAGGAACTGGCCGACGCGGAGTCGACGCCGGCCGAGCAGGAAAAAATCGTCCCCAGCGACGATCAACTGGCCCAGGCTTATGCGGCCGACGAGGAGTTGACCCAGGCCGTCGAGCAGCAAACCGCCAAGGCCCAGGAATTGCACGCGGTCCTGATCGACGCCATCGACAAATCCAAGGAGCCGTTGGCCGTCCTCGTTTCGAGCATCGATGACCTGGAAGCCAAAGCCCAGGAGCACCTGAAGGACCAGACCGATCCCGATATTCGGCACGAATTGGAGCAGGTGACGGCGGGGCTGGCGGAATACCATGATCAGACGAACCGCTTCGTGGAGGCTTGGGAGGAATTCGTCCCGAAATTGGAAAGCTGGCAGTCGGATTCCGATGCTGCCGTCCTCCTTGAATATCAAAACCGCGCGGAAACCCTCATTCGGGAATATTATGGAAGCTCACGCCTTTCCTTCAGCGCCGCCGCGGACAAGATCGACGCCATCGGCCGCGAAGGCTCGGAAATGACCAAGCGGCGGATCATTCAAAACACCCTTCAGCGGCTCGCCCATCAAAGCCTTGACGCCAGAAACGCCTGGATCGTCGCGGCCCGCGCCGTGGTACCGCGCTACAACGTCGAGTTGAAGGCCGGTCGCGACGTCGTTCGGGACCTCGCGCCGCGCATCGGGGAACTCAAGGACCGTCAAAAGAGCAAGCTCGTCCGCCATCTGGCCGAGGCCCGCGGCGATCAGCGAAAAGAGCGGCTGTTGCAACTTCAAGCAGCGGTCGACGAAGCCACGCGTCGGCATCAGGCCCTGAGCGATGAATTCCTGAAGGTCGACTCCCACGCGACGGTCGCCGACGACACGACCGCCGCGCAGATCCAACAACTCAACCATCAGATCCAGGATCAACAAGGCCGCATCGAGGGCCTGCAAGGCGAGGCCCGGGAACTGGATGACGAGTTCGCCCGCGTGCAAAGCTCCGGCGCCGTCAGCGCGCCGGGCGTCGCCCGATATGCATCGCTTGGTTCCACGCTGATGCCGACCTTCGACCTGGAAAAGAAAGATCGCGCTTTGTCCGTCGGCGGCCTCGTCGCGGGTCTCTTCATACTCTTTGCCTGGGGCCTGACGTCGAGAAGACGAAATCGCACGTCGGCCGCGACTCAACGCTGAGAAGCCCCAAGGGTAAGTCCCTTCATCGCGGCGGGTCCTGGTCGATATGATCCACGCCCATGACTCGCGTCCTCATGCTTTCGACGGACCTTCAGCGCGGTGGACTCCCGCTGCGGCTTGCAAAGCTCGCGCTACGCCTCCGCGAAACAGAAATTGAGCCGATCGTAGGCTGTCTGGCTCCGCCGGGGCCGCTGAGCCAGGACCTTGCAGGACAAGGGGTTACAACGTTTTCGTGTGACGCGACGGGCTCGTTCGACGCCACTTGTCTGTTGCGGCTTGCCCGGCAGGTCAAGCGATTTGATCCTGATCTGATCCATGCCTCCTTGTTCCACGCCAACCTGGCGGCGCGGCTGGTCGGGCGCTGGGATCGCCCCCGACCGATCGTGACTTCAACGGTGACTATTGAGATCGAGCGTCCGATTCATCGCGCGCTGGAGTCGCTGACCTGGGGATGGTCGGATTTGCATGTAGCCAACTCCGAGGCCGTCGCGGCTGATCTGCGCGACGAACTGGGAATGGGTGGTGACCATGTCGTTGTTATCCCGAATGGAATTGACTTCAATGAAATTCGCTCGGCCGCCGCTGTGTCACGCAATGCTCTGTGCTTGAGCGATCATCGCCCGCTGATCGTCTGGGCCGGTCGCATGGATCCCGTCAAGGACCTGTCGACCTTTGTCGAGGCAGTGTCTCGAGTGCGCGAACGGGTCGATGCGCAGGCCGTTCTTCTGGGCGATGGTCCGGAACGGGATCGTATTGAGCGGGAGATTTCGTCGCGCGGCCTGACGCGGGATGTACGGCTCGCCGGATGGTCGCAGGACGTCGCCGGCTGGTTGAAGGCGGCCGACGTGCTCTTGTTTCCATCTCTCACGGAGGGCAGTCCGAACACGGTGCTTGAGGCGATGGCCTGTCGTTGTCCCGTCGTTGCGAGCGATATTCCGAGTTGCCGCGAACTCATTCGCCACGGTCTTGACGGTCTGCTCTGCCCGTCGCAGGATGCGGACGCTTTCGCGACCGCAACGATCGAGTTGCTCGACGATCGCGCAAAAGGTCGGCGGATGGCTGAGGCGGCCTACGAACAGGCGCTATGCCGACACGATCTGGCAAGCGTGGTGGGACAATGGCAGGCGCTTTACCGTCTCGTTTCGGGGTAGGTGGGAGACAGTGTGGAAGTGCGACCCCTGTGAGATTCATTGAGGGAAACTCTTCCTAGGATTGCAACCTTCTGGAATTCCTAATGTTCCGTACTTTCGAAGCGCAGGAATTGCTGGATCGAAAAACAAAATGATTTTTTTCTTGAATCGAAGTGGGGAATTGTGTAGGCTAATCCCATCGGGTGGATGGATGTGGATTATCGCTGATTTCATTGGTTTTTCATGGTTTTCATCGGGCACTACGAACATGCCATCGACGAAAAGAACCGCCTCGCGATCCCGGCCAAGTTCAGGAGCCAGTGGGACCCCGAGCAGGACGGTCGGGGCTTCGTCATCGTGCCAGGTCGGCCGTCGGGCAGCCTCTGGCTTTATACCGAGCGGCGGTTCGAAGAGATGGCCAACGCCAGCCGTTCGGCCCTCAACCCCGATGCCCGAGACCTGGAATTCGAACAACGCTATTTCCCTTTGGCGCAGTCCGCGGAGCTGGACACCCAGGGGCGAATCCTTATCCCGGAAAAGATGCTGCGCAAGTCCCGTCTGGGAAAGGAAGTGGTGATTTGTGGAGTGCGAGATCACCTCGAAATCCGTCCGCGCGAGGAGTTTGAAAAGCTTCTGGACGATTGCTGGGATAAGTTTGGCCAGTAGTGAAGTCGGCGGCAACCCTGACCAGCGGGCGATCGATATCGCCCGGGTTAGGTAGTTTCGAGTGAGGTGGCGCGGAAGGAGACCGGATGAGGGCCTCCTTCCGCCCATCCTTGCGATCCATAATTTGTTTTGGCACGAATCGACGACGCACGGATGGCGCGGCAAGTCGTCGTGACGTACGCGAAGGTCTTCATTTGTTCGGTCGGGTATGACGAAACTGCAAGGTGGAGGACGCTCTCAGGCTCATTCGGCATTCAGACCTGAAGCTCGCGGCAGGATGAGCGGGTTTCTCGCCGTGTGTTTGGATGCCGGGCGCGGTCGCGGGATTGCCGTCACGTAAGACGGATCTCGATGGTCTTTCACGCTGGCACGGTACGGGCTCTGGTTTCGGCGGGGACCGCCGGCACGATCCTGGGACCGAACGATGAAATCCAACGCGTTGCGGCCGCCCGATCGTCAGGGACGATGATCGGGTTGCCACGCTCTTGGGCGGCTATTTTTCGATCGTGGCCTTGTCGTTGCGACGTTTCTGTTCCCTGGCGATTTTGCCGCTCAGGTCTTTCATCTCTTCTTCCGAGTAGCCGGCCAGGTGATCGACGATGTCCGGGTTGAAGCCCGCCCGAAGAAGCATCCAATGCTCGTCGGGCACCTTCTTGTTCCGCGGTACATTTTTCGCCACCCAATCGTTCCAGTTTTTTTCGAGCTTCTCCCGATCGTTCTCCGGAAAGGCGTTATCCCACGCCCGCAGGCCCACGCCGTCCCGGTTTTTCTTGTCGGCCCCGACGCGTTTCGAGAGGTTGAAGATCGAGCGAAAGTCTTTTCGCCCGGCTTTGCCTTCGTGCATCATATAGGCGGCCAGCGACCAGGCCTGTGCGTAGTTCAGGAACCCCTGATCGGTGGTCATGTCCGCGCCCCAGGTCGCGCCGTCGATCGTCCACACGTAATTGAAATCTTTCCAGCGATCGGTGCCGTGAATTCGCCGGATGACCGGGGCGTATCGCCCCCGATCGGGGATCAAGGCGAAATTCTCATCGACGGTCTTGTCGAAATCCCAATATTCGAAGACGGAGGCCATTCCCTCATTCCACCATCGCGGACAATCGACCGGAACGGACAGGCTGAGTTGCGGGATGACATTCATACCCAACCGGAGTTGCATCTCCATGTGGGCGGCCTCGTGTTTCAGGGTTCCTTTGGGCCATTTGGCGAAATCGTCCACGCCGCTGGTGAACTGCATCAGCCGGTATCGTCGGGCCGGCCACTTCGGGCCGCGATCCTCGAACCCGGGTCCGACGCCGGGCATGAATTGGCCGCCGCTGCCGGGGTGCCCGCCGTTGGCCGCGTACGTTGCCTGATCCTTGAACACCACGACTTCGATTTTTTCCTTCGCCGAGCCCGAGGCCTGGAGCAGTTTCGCGAAAGCCTCGCCGTAATCGCGGTGCAACATCTCCATGTACATCGTGGTATCGGCGGTGAACTCCCTGGAGATGTCCGTGCGAACGATGAACGGATGGCCCATGTAGGTCCACAGGCGCGTCGGGCCGCCGGATTTGTCGCCTTCCCGGTCGAGCGAAATCTTCTTGAGCAGCCGGGCATATCGCTTGTCGTATTCTTCGTCGCTTTCGGTGTGCCGTTGGCCCCAACGAACTTTGACTTTCTCCTTCTTCGCGGCCGCCGGTTTCTTTTTCTTCGCGGGGCCTTTTTTGACGCCGTTCCTGGCCTGATCGCCGTCATTCGGATCACGTCGGCTTGCGGACGCAGGCCCGGCCCAGGCCAAACCGGCAAAAATCACGACGGTCAGCGCGACCAATAGGAATGCGGATAAGCGCATGAAGCAATGTCGGGTCATAATCCTGGCTCCAAAGGATGCAGCTCCGCCCGCCCGGATCGGGAGCGACGTATTCGACGCGGCCCCGTGCCTTCGTCCTTGGGATTGTAACCTCTCGGCGGGGCGGATTGTCAATCCGGCTTGCCCCAAAAGCACGGCCCCATACTTGACGCGCCTCCATCGGTGACCAAAATGAAGCTCGATTGAAAAATATGGAATGGGGTGAAGTAGCAAAAAAGCGCATCAAGCACCCGGTGCGGTAACGCGTAACAACGTACGGGTGTTCGACGGTTTCGCCGCGGAATGACCTCGAAAGCCGTCGGATTTTCACAGGCTTTGGGCAATTCCATCCCTTTCACTCGGTCGCGCCGATTCGTTCGACGTGCAACGGCGATCACGCGAATAGCCGCGCCAAAACTGCCGGGTAAATCCGACTATGATTCCGGCGGAGCGTTAGCAACCAAAGGAGTACAAACATGTCAGCCGAAACCAAATGCCCGTTCAACCAATCCGGAAGCGGCCCCTCGAATCGCGACTGGTGGCCGAATCAACTGAACCTGAAGATCCTGCACCAGCATTCAACCAAGTCCAATCCGATGGGGAGAGAATTCAATTACGCCAAAGAGTTCAAGACGCTCGACCTGAAGGCGGTCAAGAAGGACCTCACGGCGGTGATGACCGATTCCCAGTCCTGGTGGCCGGCGGACTTCGGCCATTACGGACCGCTGTTCATTCGCATGGCCTGGCACGCCGCGGGAACGTATCGGATCGGCGATGGTCGCGGCGGGGCGGGCAGCGGCAATCAGCGCTTTGCGCCGCTCAACAGTTGGCCCGACAACGTCAACCTCGACAAGGCCCGACGGCTGCTTTGGCCGGTCAAGCAAAAATACGGTCGCAAGATTTCCTGGGCGGACCTGCTGGTCCTCGCCGGAAACGTCGCGCTGGAATCGATGGGGTTCAAGACGTTCGGCTTCGGCGGCGGTCGCGAGGACGCCTGGGAGCCGGAAGAGGACACCTATTGGGGCTCCGAAAGCACATGGCTGGGAGACAAGCGGTACACCGGCGATCGCGATCTCGAAAACCCGCTCGCGGCGGTGCAGATGGGGCTGATCTACGTCAATCCGGAAGGTCCGAACGGCAAGCCGGACCCCGTCGCCGCGGCGCGGGACATCCGCGAGACCTTTGCGCGCATGGCGATGAACGACGAGGAGACGGTGGCCCTCATCGCCGGTGGCCACACCTTCGGCAAGACCCACGGCGCGGGCGATGCGAAGCTCGTCGGGCCGGAGCCTGAAGCCGCCGGAATCGAGGAGCAGGGCCTGGGCTGGAGGAGCAGTTTCAAATCTGGCAAGGGCGGCGACGCGATCACCAGCGGAATCGAAGTCACCTGGACCACGACGCCAACGAAGTGGAGCAACAATTTCTTTGAAAACTTGTTTGGTTATGAATGGGAATTGACCAAGAGCCCGGCCGGGGCGCATCAATGGCGGCCCAAGGGCGGCGCGGGCGCCGGCACTATTCCCGATGCGCACGATCCGTCGAAACGGCGCGACCCTTCCATGCTGACGACGGACCTCTCCCTGCGACTCGATCCTGAGTATGAGAAAATCTCTCGTCGCTTCCACAAGAATCCCGATCAGTTCGCCGACGCCTTTGCTCGGGCATGGTTCAAGCTGACGCACCGCGACATGGGCCCGCGGGCGCGTTACCTCGGCCCGGAAGTCCCGGCGGAGGAACTGATCTGGCAGGACCCCATTCCCGCGGTCAATCACAAGTTGATCGACGAAGCGGATATTGCTTCGCTCAAGGGCAAGATTCTAGCCTCGGGACTGTCCGTCTCGGAGCTGGTCTCGACCGCATGGGCGTCTGCGTCCACCTTCCGCGGCTCCGATAAGCGGGGCGGCGCCAACGGCGCCAGAATTCGCCTGTCGCCGCAAAAGGATTGGCCCGTCAATCAGCCGACCCAACTGGCGAAGGTGCTCAAGGCGCTCGAAGGCGTCCAGGCGACATTCAACGGCGCGGCATCGGGCGGCAAGAAGGTATCGCTGGCCGATCTGATCGTGCTGGGCGGGTGTGCCGGCGTTGAGAAGGCCGCGAAAGCCGCAGGCCACGCGGTCACCGTCCCGTTCACGCCGGGTCGCATGGATGCCTCGCAGGCGCAGACCGACGCGGACTCTTTCGCCCCACTTGAGCCGGTCGCGGATGGTTTCCGCAATTACCTCAAGGGCAAATACAGCGTCGCGGCCGAGGCGTTGCTGGTCGACAAGGCGCAGTTGTTGACGCTGACCGCGCCGGAGATGACGGCGCTCGTTGGCGGCATGCGGGTCCTGGGCGCCAACGTCGGTCAGACCAGGCACGGCGTCTTCACCAAGCGCCCTGAAATGCTGACCAACGACTTTTTCGTGAACCTGCTCGACATGCGCACGGAGTGGAAACCGGTCTCGAAGGACGCGGACGTGTTCGAAGGCCGCGATCGGGCGACCGGCGAAGCCCGGTGGACCGGCACGCGCGTCGATCTCGTCTTCGGTTCAAACGCCCAGCTCCGCGCCCTGGCGGAAGTTTACGGATGTTCGGACGGAGAGAAGAAGTTTGTCCACGACTTTGTCGCGGCGTGGAACAAGGTCATGAATCTGGACCGCTTCGACCTCGCGTGATTTTCGGCTTGTCGTGCGTCTCGCCGGTCGCTTTTTTGTGATTCAGCAAGGGATGATTCCGCGCGTGTCAGTCGATCTTGACGGCATTGCGATGGAAGCGGGAGACAATGTCAGGGTCGGGCGAGAGCGGGACCTTCGCATCTTCCTTGCCTTCATAGTCGATCAGCGACAGGAGGTAGCGAATGCTGTCCAGGCGTGCGAGTTTCTTGTTATTGGCTTTGACGATGATCCACGGGCTGTAGCTGGTGTGTGTCCGGCTGAGGACAAGCTCTTTGTATTTTGTGTAAGCATCCCAGAGGCCCTGGGCACGGCCATCGAGCGGGCTGAGTTTCCATTGTTTGAGCGGATTGTTCTTGCGCGACTCGAAGCGGGCCAATTGCTCCTCGCGTGAGATGGAGAACCAGAATTTGACCAGGATGACGCCGTCTTCAACGAGCATGTGCTCGAATTCCGGCACCTGCTGCATGAATCGTTCGTATTCCTGGCGCGAGCAGAATTCGTTGACGGGCTCGACGATGCCGCGGTTGTACCAGCTTCGATCGAAGAACACGATCTCGCCCCGGTTGGGCAACTGCTTCATGTAGCGCTGGAAATACCACTGGCCCCGCTCTTCCTCGGTCGGCTTCGGCAGGGCGACCACACGCATGGCGCGAGGGTTGAGGTGTTCGATGAAACGGCGGATGGTGCCGCCCTTTCCGGCGGCGTCGCGCCCTTCAAAGATAACAGCGACGCGTTTTCCCTGTTCTTGAACCCATCGCTGAAGCTTGACCAGCTCGATCTGAAGCAGCTTCAATTCGGTCTCGTAACGAAGCGCACGTTTGAGCTTCTTGACGTTCACACCTTTGGCCTGAAACGCGTGGATGAACTCCCGGCGGGAGTGAAGCGTCGCGAGGTCATCAGCGGTCAGGGAGAGGCTGTCATCGTCGATCCGCGTCGATGACGGGGGTGCCGAAGGGTGCAGCGCGCGTTCGACCACCTCCTGACCCTCTTGAACCAGGGGGTCCACTGGATGGTGTGTTGAGTGCTCCGGATGATCGACGCGTGTGCAAGTTTTCTCAGTCATGAAAGCAGTCCCCGGCAATCTCGTGGCGAGTTGGTTTTCAGCGCCGACGCGCGGCGCTGTACACGAAACGGCAGACATATCGGACATTGCACCCGGGGGCTTAATCAAAAAATAACACGAAAGATTTCAACTCGAACGCGGCTCAAAGCGTGGACGCTTTGCGGCGCGTTGAGTTTTTCCATTCGCGACCGAATGCTGAGAGGGTCAAGGGGAGTCCGAATTGGCTCGCGGTTTTCGATGGTAAGGGGGCCGACATTTTCGGCTCTGCGGAGGGCATGCCCACGCGCAACGCCGAGCGGGCCTCAACCGATGCACGCCAAGCGAACCGGGACAGAAGATCAGGAGGCCGAGTCGCATCCAATTCGCTTCCAAATCGGCGGAGGCTGGCCACAGCCCATCAAAAACGAAGAAACCCCCGAAAGAAGTTCGGGGTTTGTGAAGGATTCTAAACTGCCCGGGACAGGGATCGAACCTGCACTCCGTATAACCGGAACTAGGCCCTCAACCTAGCGCGTCTGCCAATTCCGCCACCCGGGCTGGGGGATGTCGGGGCTGGAAAGGTAGTCGTCATTAGGCGTTGCGTCAACTTCGACCAGTACTGGTACGGTTTGTTTTCGAGGTCGTGGGCGCTGCCATCAGAACCCCAGCCGCAAGGCTGGGTCGAGGAACGCCGCCGCGCAAGGTGATTGCCCATTCCAGACGAGACGTTTTCCGACCCGCCCTTGCGGGCGTGGATCTGATCAAAATCGCGCTCGACGCGAGAGCTCCCGTAGCAAATACATGCCGACGGGACCGTCCGCGATCGGCTGGCGGAGAATCCTTCAGCTTGCGTTATCGTCGTGGTTTCGACGGGCGTCAACGCCGCTCAATCAACTCTTTTTGACTCGAAGTAGTATTCTCAGAAACCAATTTGCCGAGCGGCACTAAGACGACCGTCCCGCACTCTGGGCATCTTCCGCTGACGTTGCCGGTCAGGTTGTAGCCGCAGGATTGGCAATGGTTCCAGGGGATGCGCCGCGAACGGATCCAAGCATGCAAGCCCATCCAGATCATGGGAAACAGCGACACCGATAAGACAAGTTCAATAGGCAAGAGAATTCGTGCAAGGCTCACGTTAACGGCTTCCAACAATGCGCAGACTAGCAGGTTTCCAATTATGAAGAATCCGATTGAAGCGACCACCGCAAACAGCGGATGCGGCAATCTCGATATTTTTTGTGAGACTGGAATAACAGTGACCAAAATCATCAACGTTGGAATCGGAATGTGGAGTCCCAACCCGCCAATACCGCGCGTATTAAGAATCCATGGGATCAAAGCGACCGGATTCCAGCGAAACCAACGGTCTTCCACCGACCACGGACTCCACATCCACCATCCCCAATCGCCCCAGGTCTGCGGCTGGTCGTCTGGTAGTGGTAGGACTATGTACCCATCGGTCAAGACGAAAAAGAATCGCCCGTGGGCGTAGTTAATGCCCCATTTCAGACTGACCTCATAGGCGGCAAGAAGCAAAATGCCGGTAAGAAACCAAACCTTGAAAAGGAATCGACGCGGCTTGGGGGTGCGAGGTTCCACAATCAAGTCTACGCACGTCAGCGTTGCGTCGCCCGAATAAATGACGCCACGCGTTTGGCATCCGGCGGGGCGGTCGTGATCCCGCCGCGCTTGATTGAAGTGCCCACGATGACCGCGTCCGCGATCTCCAGATAATCGCCGACCGTCGCCGCCGTTACGCCCGAGCCGATCCACACCGGCACGCGGGGGACCGCCTCCTTGACCCGTCGAACTGCGTCCATGTCGGTCGGCGAGCCAGTGGCCGCGCCGCTGACGATCAGCATGTCCGCGCCCGCGCGGCCCGCCGTCTCTTCGGCGGCCAGGGCGATGTCCGGCTGATTGATCGGCACGGCGTGCTTGACGTGAACGTCGGCGGCGATGCGAACGCCTGGCGCGATCGCGGCCCGTTGGCGGGCGATTTCGTGCGCCTTGCCGGTAATCAACCCTTGGTCCGTCGCATAGATGCCCGACAAGACGTTGACACGAATGAATGACGCTCCGGACGCAGCGGCTACTGCCAATGCCGCCAATCCGTCGTTGCGCAGGACATTGACGCCGACCGGTACGCCGCACGACCGCACGACGTGATCGACGACGACGCTCATCGCCGCGATCGTTTCGCGCGGCACGCTGTCCGCCGCGAAGGGCGAATCGCCGAAGTTCTCGACGATGACGGCGTCGAAGCCGGCCTTGGCCAGCAGGCGCGCCTCCGAGACGGCGCGGTCGATCGTCGTCGCGATGGGCCCCGCCTTCGGCGCGCCCGGCAGGGGAGGCAGATGGACCATGCCGATCACACGCAGGCGGTTGATGTTATTCTTTTTGCTCATCCTTCTTCAATCGAAAATGATTGCACGGGTGCAATCGCCGCCCCTTCGCCTCGTTGACGGTGATCGTCGTCGGGGTGGTCAGGAGCGTGTTGTGCGGACAATCCGGCCGGTGATATTCGTACGAATGCTTCCCGATGACCACCGGCGTCTCCCCATCCGGGCCTTCCAGTTTCCTCCAAATCCCGCGTCCGGCCCATGCCGCGTCGTCTTCCCGCTTGAGATAATCGTCGTGTTTTTCAAAATCGGCCGATCGATCGACCGCGGCGAGGCCCTCGCTGACCAGAAGCGCGCCGATGTCCGAATCTCCGCCGGAAAGGGAAACATAGGCCATCATGCGTCCCAGCGCGTCCCATCGTGCTTTGCCGTCCGGTCCGCTGACCGGCGAGGCCTGGACGGCATGACCCTTGAGCTGCTTCTGGAGGTAGACGATGGTCTCGTCGACGTCCGGTTGACCGGCCAGAGGCGCTGCGACGCCGATCAGCGTCAACTTGTCACCGTTCTCCAGTTGAAGGGTCGCGCCGGCCGCCACTCGTTTCACCCGAACGCCGGTCAAGGTCGTCGGTTTGGCGGATTCCTTGCTGTTTTTTCCCGGGCTCCTGGTTTTTGAAGGAGGGCTCGGAGTCGAATTGGACAGGCGGATTCTCTTTCCCCCGTTTTCATCCAGTTGCATGCAGACTTTGCATCGGCGGCGACCCTCTTTGACGGCGTCGGCCTCCGATTCCCAGCGGACAATGTTTTCCTCGCTGATCTTCTGGGCCGCCGGGCAATCCTTCGGGTGTGTATGGAATACCTTGCTGTTCTTCGCGCCGATGACTTCGTCGGCGGCGGCGCGGGAGGCCGGCAGTAAAGCGGCCATCGCGACGACGAGACAGGGGATTCGTTTCTTCCAAGACCTTGAAGCAGTTGACATACCTAAGCCCTCGCTCGAATGAACGAGCGGGCATCTTATTCGCATGTCGGAGGTAAGGAAATACAAAAAAGTTGTCTTGGCGGTGGGGCGAAAAATTAGCTTCCGGCCTTGCGGAAGACCGCCACGACGTCTTCGACCGGCACGACGAAGAGCTGGTTGTCCCCCTCAAAATCCACGGGAATGGCATGCTTGGGATTGAAGAGGACCCGGTCGTATTGCTTGATCGGAAAGTCCTCGTCGCGGTCGACCTGACAGGAGACGGCGACGATGCGGCCGGTGATCGTGGGGATTTCGATGTTGTCGGGAAGCTGGATGCCGCCCTTGGTCTGCTTTTTGTCCGCGTCCTTGCGGATCAGGACGCGCTTGCCGATCGGCTCGACGGTTTCGAGCTTCGCGGACTTGATCTTGATATCGTCCTTTTCCATACGTCAATATTCTATCGGTTGACACGCCGATTTGCCATGACCGGACGCTGCCCATCGCACCAAACCGGCGGGTGGAATAGAATCGCGGCGTCAAATGAGGGGAGCAGTGATAAGGCAGCATCTTCAAGTGGTATCGACCGCGGTTATCCTGGCGCTCGCTCACGCGGCCGGCGCTCAGACTTTCCCGCAGGGCGTTGCCAGTGGCGACGTGACCGATACCTCCGCCATTTGTTGGACGCGCGTCTCGACGGCGGGCTCCGTTCGTATCGATGTCGCCGGCGACGATCAGTTTCAACAAATCGTTGCGTCCGACACTTTGCAGGCCTCCGATGCCGCTGATTTCACTCTTCATTACAACGTTACCAGCCTGTCGCCCGGTACTCGATACTATTTCCGCTTTGTATACCTCGATACCGGCGACGTAAGCCCGGTCGGGACGTTCAAGACTGCCCCCCAGGGCGGCGTTTCTTTTCGCTTCGTCTACACCGGCGATTCCAATGCGGCGGACCAGCCCTTCCAGGTCCTCGGCCATGCCGCCGCCGAACAACCGGACCTCTGGTTCTGGGCCGGTGATACGGCGTACTGCGATCAATCCGCCGGCGGCGTGCCCGTGGCGATCGACCTGCCGGGCTACCGGGCCAAGCACCGCCAGAACAGCGACGATTCTTTCCTGCAATCGTTGCTCGCGGCCTCACCGGTCTGGGTGCAGTGGGACGATCACGAAGTCGCCAACGACTACGACGGCGGCGATCTCGAACCGACGATCACCCCCGAACAGAAAGCCGCCGGTTATCAGGCCTTTTTCGAGTCCATGCCGATTCGTCGACAAGGCATCGCCGACGATCCCGATCGCACCTATCGTTCGTTTCGCTATGGCGACTTGGCGGAGTTTTTCATCCTCGACTGCCGCCAGTATCGCTCGGCGGATTTGTCGCGCGCGGGCGGCGGGATCGATCCGTACGCCTTTTTTCTGCCGACGCTGGATATCGGAACGATCCTCCGACTTGCCGATCCGTCGCGCACGATGCTCGGCAAGCCGCAACTGGAATGGCTCAAGGACGGATTGAAAAACTCGACGGCGACGTGGAAGTTCGTGCTCAGTTCCGTGACGATCACGTCGCTGCTCGTGATGCCTTACGACCGTTGGGATGGATACGACGGCGAGCGGTACGATCTTCTGCGGTACATCGACCAGAATGCCATTCCCGGCGTCGTTGTCCTTTCGGCCGATATCCACGCAAACGTCTACAACCCGGACGTCACCTATTTCCTGCGGACGAGCCTGCGCGAAGGCTTCTCTCCGTTCTTCGCCGTGCCGGAATTCGTCACCGGACCCATCGGCACGGACACGATCCGCCGGGAGATCGCCAACATCGGCGCAACCGTGTTCGACACCTCTACAAGTGAATTCGATGCATCGCTTCTTTTCAATCTCGGCTTTGATTTCCTCGCCGGCAATATCCAAAGTCGCAACCGGTTGGCCTTTCTCGAACCGGATCGGTTTGCTTACCTCGTCGTCGACGTCGCGCCGGATCGGTTGACGCTCACCTATCGCGGCATCGTCGCCGATTCGACCGTGGTCGATCCGCCGCTCGAAACATTACACCAGACCGTCCTCACTTCACCGGGCCCCATATCATGCTTCCCCGCGCCGTTGTTTCCATTCTTTTCCTGCATGACGGTGCTTGCGGCCTACCAACGAATCCGCTCCAATCTCACTCGAGTTCGACGGCCGATTTCGCCAACAAAACGCGCCGCCAACCTTCAGGAGTTGCCATGAACTTTTCGCGTACGGCGGGAATCTGCTTCGTTGCGATTCTCGCCTTCTGCGGCGTCGTCGTCGCTGACTACGAGCCGCCGATCGTCATCTCCAACGCCAAGATTGTCGCCGCGCCCGATCGCACCATCGACCACGGCTCGGTGTTGATCGTCAAGGGACGTATCGCCGACGTCGGCGAAACCGTCCAAGCGCCCGCCGACGCCCTGCAGATCGATGCGGAAGGGCTCGTCGTTTATCCGGGCTTTATCGACGCTGACACCCACTCCGGCATCACCGCCGCCGAGCCCGGTGACGACGACCGCGCCCGATGGGAAGACGAAAATCCCGATGTTCGTGAAAGCCCGCAGTCCGCGACGGTCAAGGCCTATCGCCGTCTGATGCACCCGCATTGGCGCGTCGAGGAGCTCTATGATCCGAAGGCCGCCAAGCTCGAAGATCATCGCGCCGCCGGTTTCACGACGGCGCTCGTCTCGCCCAAGCCCGCGATCTTCTCCGGCATCAGCGCCGTCATCGAACTCGGCGATGTCCCCGTGCGCCGATCCGTCATCAAGGCCGGTTTTGCGCAACACTCAGCTTTTGTGACCGGCAGCGAAGGGCGTCCGCGCCGCGGTCGGCGGGGGGGCGATGAGTTCGACGCGCCGCAGTACCCCACGACGACGATGGGGGCGATGGCCGCATTTCGCCAAATCCTTCTGGACAGCCTATGGCATCGCAGCATCCTCGATTGGAGCCATCGTCATCCTGACGCGGAGCGACCCGCCGTCGATGAAAATCTCGACGCACTCTGGCCGCTCGTGGACAAGACGATGCCGGTCGTCTTCATCGCCAACTCGGAAAATGAGATTCACCGCGCGCTCAACATGGCCAGGGAGTTCGGCCTGCGGCCCATCATCGCCGGCGCGCGCGAAGGGTGGAAGGCCGCTCAGCGACTCCATGATGAAAAGGTCCCGGTCATCGTCAGCCTGAAATGGTCGGACGAGCCCAAGCGCCCCGGTGAAATGAAAGAGGACGAATGGCCGCCGAAGGAACCCGCGGAACCGCGCCCGGAAGGCCTTCGACCCATCTTCGATGAGGACTGGGAGAAAAAAGCATTCGAACCCGAGCGACTCTTCGAAGAGCGCATGCGGCTTTGGAATGAAGAAGTCGACAATGCTAAGCGACTCCACGAAGCCGGCGTCGACTTTGCCATCGGTTCGTTCGAGATGAAATCCCCCGCGGACTTGATGAAGAATCTTCGCAAGGCCCTCGCCCGCGGTCTGCCGGAATCGGTCGCGCTTTCCGCCCTGACTCGCGATGCGGCGAGCCTGTTGGGCCTCTCACAACAAGTCGGTGAAATCGCCCCGGGTCGCCTGGCGAATCTGACGATTCTCGACAAGCCGCTCTCGGATGAAAAATCAAAAGTTCAGCTCGTCTTCGTCGAAGGCAAGCGCTTCGATCCGATGCTGGCCGGCAAGCCCGATTCCAAGGGGCGTCGGCGCGGAAAAGGCGGCGCGTCGTCCCCATCGCACGAGTCCCCTTCATCGTCCCAGCCGGCCTCAGCGCCGACCACGAAGCCCGTCGACTGGCCTGAGTTCGCATGCGAGACTGAGGCGGATCGCAAGCCCAAAGTCCAGACCGGCGGCAATCTGCTCATCAAGCACGCGACGCTCCTGACCATCACCAACGGCGACCTGCCCGATACCGACCTGTTGATCCAGGACGGCAAGATCGCCGGCATTGGCCGCGGGCTCACCGTGTCGGCTGCGACGAAGACGATCGACCTGACGGGCTATTGCGTCCTGCCCGGCATCATCGATCCTCATTCGCACATGTGCAGCGACGGCGGCCTCAACGAATTCTCGCTGTCCGTCACGCCGGAAGTTCGAGTCCGCGACGTCGTCGACCATAACGATGTCGGCGCTTTCCGCGCCATGGCCGGCGGCGTCACGACGATTCACACCATGCACGGTTCCGCCAACACGATCGGCGGTCAGAATGCCACATTGCACCTGAAATACGGCCGGCCCGCCGCCGAGTGGTTGTTCAAGGAGGCGCCGCGCTCCGTCAAGTTCGCCCTCGGCGAAAACGTCAAGCAGTCCAACTTCGGCCGAAAGGGTACGCGATTCCCCAATACCCGCTTCGGCGTGGAGGCCGTGCTCCGCCGTTCGTTCGACGCCGCGGTGAAATACAAAACGGATTTGGAAAAGTTTGAAAAGGACAAGGCCGCCGGGAAAGACCCGCGCCCCGTTCGACGTGACCTGCGTCTGGAAGCGCTTGCCGCGATTCGCGACGGCGCGATCTGGGTTCACTGCCACTGTTACCGCGCCGATGAAATCCTCCGGCTCCTCGCCGTCGCCGAGGACTATGGCTTTCGCATCGCCGTCCTCCAGCATGTCCTCGAAGGCTACCGCATCATTCCTGAAATCCTGCGTCACGGTTGTGG
>CAYPXR010000001.1:0-97140 GCA_964414585.1 uncultured Planctomycetaceae bacterium | reverse complement strand
GCAGCCAGTACGCGAGCGGCGCGTTTCAACAGATGCTGGCGGCGCATGGCATCGTCTGCAGCATGAGCCGCCGGGGCGAGGTCTATGACAACGCCGTGATGGAAAGCTTCTACGCGACGTTGAAAGGTGAACTGGTCCACGGAGCTCGGTATGCCACGCGGGATGAGGCCCGCAAAGCGATTTTTGAATGGATCGAGGTGTTCTATAATCGCCAGCGGCTGCACTCGAGCCTGGGCTATCGGAGCCCAGCCGATTACGAGGCCGCGGCATGATTCTCTAAACCATGTGTCCACTTAACATGGGGAACTCCAGACATCTCCGAGAGAATTGAAAGATCATTGGATGACACTAACAAGGCGCTACGTGAGCGTGAAACAAATCTTGCCCGCGAGTTCTTGCTAGATCACAAGGAAATGATTCTCGAATGGATTCGCGGTCGAAAGATAGCGACAAGTTCCCTCAAAGAAGCAGCCAAGAAAAATCCGTTTGGGGCTCTAACAATCACATTCGCAACCATCAAACGGATCGAGAGTCTTGAGCTACAAGACATCCAAGTTCAAATAACAAGACTGGGCTATACTCTTGAAAAGGCTGGGACTGTTGGCATCCCACTTTTTTTTCTGGTCAAATTGAATGTATCCGTTTCAATTTCGCCATCTCCCTTTCCGCTATTTCCGCGCGAGGTTCTCGATCTTGCACCCGGTGCTGAGCCGGAATCCTCTCGCCTAGAAATGGCTTCATGTGAGCAGAGCGACCAAGTTGTGGATGTGGAATATGATTACCATCTTCAAGGCTCGGCCACTTTGACGAGCAATGCGCATAAACCCTTGACAGATCTGGTGCTTCGCGATCGATGGGCCGACATTTTCCCAGATGAACCGAAACTAGCTTCTTCGCAGCCCGACGGAGATCAAGACTAGCAGCATGAACCTCTGTTATTGGTCGGAGGTACTTGCCACGGCGTGAAGTCTTGCTGGTGGCTTTAGGGTGTTGGGGTTAGGCGAGGGGAATGAGAGCGATTTATTCTTCCGAGGCGACGATGATGACTCGCGAATTTTCGGGGAGGTGGAAGCTCGCATCCAGAGGGCGCACCGCGCCGTTTTCGACGACGCCGACGACGGCCAGGGGGCGGCGACCTTGCCGGGCTAGGTGAACTTCCACAGGCTCTGTTTTCGCGCCAGACGGCACGCTTGGAGCAGCTAGAGCGATTCCCGGATCAGTGGCCGATCCGAACCGCGCCCGTAAGAAAGCGGAGCGGAGCCATCAAATTGCGCTCGATCATCCATTCACCCGGGAATCGCTCTAGCCGAGGCTCCGCCGCGATCCGCTCATCCTGGGAACGACGATCAGGGGGTCGTCGATCTGTGCTTCAATTTGCCATCGTTTTTCCGTTCGAAACCCACGCGCTTGCGCTTGGGGCTCGGATCAGAGTGCCGCTCGTTTACAGTCGCGGTTCAGATTGGGGCGTCGGCCCCGACAGAGCGGGGCCTCGCCGTACCGATCAAGCGGGGACAAGTTCGCGATCGAGATTGCTAACGAGCGGCGCGCGGCGGATGGTTGGGGTCAATGACTCATCCGGCAAGTGTTCGATCGCCCAGTTCAACTGTTCGCCGGTCGCCGGGGCGACCATGGGGATGCGGGCGGGCTGGAGACCGTCCCACATTTCGATGGGGCCGCGTTTGAGTTTGCGCGACCAGGCGAGGAACGGGGGGAAAGTCATGAGGATGCCGATCTGACCGACGACCTGGAAGAGCAGGCGGCGGGCGGAGAGCTTGTCGTTGCGCCAGTTGGCGAGGATGCGCAAGGTGTTCATCGGGTTGTAGAAGGTCGCGTAGCCGCGGAGGACGTTCATCTGGCGCTCCCACGGGCGCGGGTGCTTGCTCGCGGCGACGTGGTTGCCGTCCTGATAGGCCTGGGGGATCGGCTTGCCCCCGACGGACTTGAAGATCACCTTCGACTTTGCGGCGGGCTCGAAGTCGAGCGTGCCGACGGCCGGGCCGAGGTAGGTGCACTGATAGGAGACGGCGCCCTTTTCGAACATGTAGCGGGCCTGATTGACGAGACCCTTGAGGTCGTCCTTGGGCGAGCGAAGGGGCTGGTCGTCGTTGTGGATCATCATGGCCATCGGCTCGATGCCGAGATCGCGCAGGGCTTCGTAGACGATCGTCGTCTTGCCGGGCGTCTGGCCCTTGTTGACGAGTTCGGCGGTGATGTCCTCGATGCCGAACCAGATCGCGCGCAGACCGGCCTTGCGGCAGAGGGGGAGGATGTCCAGGTTCTTATGGACGTCAAACTCGGTCGCCTCGGTGAAGAAGCTGATGACTTCGCCCATGGGCTTGCCGCGGATCTTGGTGTTGGCCATCTCGGTCATCAGGTCGACGACGGTCTGGCGGCTGTTGAAGAAGTTGTCGTCGGTGCCGAAGAACTGGTGGATGCCGAAGTTTTCGTAAATGTGCTTGATCTCGGCGGCGAAACGCTTCGGGCTCTTGTAGCGCCAGGTGCGCTGATTGACCGCGGGGATGGGGCAGTAGGTGCAGGCGAACTTGCAGCCCTGGGTGCAGATGAGCGAGGAGACGACGGAGAGCTTGCCGACCTTGTGGGCGGGGTAGGGCTGCGCGGCGAGGGTCTTGCGTCGGTGCGGCGGCTCGATGAGGCGATAGCCTGCGTCGGGCATGGGCATTTCGTCGAGGTTGCGGAGCAGGCGCTGGACGCCGGTGTTGATGGCGTAGAGGCGGACTCGGTCGCGCGGCATTGCCGCTTCGTCGTCGAGCACGTCTTTCGGCAGGTAGACGAGGCCGGGGATGTCGTCGAGACCGCCTTCGTCGCGGGTGCGGTTGTAGACGGAGAGCATCGACTCGCCCGCCGCGCGGTTGTCGAGGAGGCGTTCGAGTAGTTGCAGGAAGACGTAGGCCTCGCCGGTGGAGACGCAATCGGCATGGACACCGGGGCCGGGGCCGAGGTCGAAGTAATCGACGGGTTCGTAGATGGCCTTGGGACCGCCGGCGAGGATGAGCGGGCGGCTCGCGCCTATGTTGAGGGCGTCGCGGACCATGTCGTAGGCGGGCTCGGCGTGGACCTGCATGGCGGAAACCATGAGGATGTCGAGCGGGCGGCCGTTGAGCCGGGCCTTGCTGGGCTTGAAGTTGGGGGTCCATTGCTGGAGGACGACGCGGACGTTCTTGAAACCGGCGGCGTCGAGGCAGTCGGCGAGGGTGCGCACGGAGCAGGGGGCCATCCGCTTGTCGGCGTACCAGTAGGGGAGCATCCGCGTGCGGAAGTCGAAGGCGTAGGGGATGCAGATGTTCAGGTCATGCGCATCCGTGCGCTTTCGAAGTCGTTCGAGGATGGCGGTGAATTCGCCGTCGGGAAGGTAGACGTCGTCTGGTTTGCGTCGGGGTAATTCCACTCGCTACTCCGGGAGGACAATAATGCCGGCCCGACCGCGCAGGGGGCCGTGGCTCCGAACGAGGGGAGATCATAAGGGGAGTGGGGATAAGATGCTAGGAGAAAAGTTCGCGCGAAATTTGGCGCCGGTGCGCGTTTGACTGGGAGGTCCGCCGCGGCGGGTCTTCGACTTGCGCCGCCCGGCTCGGGGTTAAACGTAGCGTGCGTTGAATTACCAGCCGCCGCGATCGCGGTCTCGACCGCCTCGATCGCCGCCACGATCACCACCGCGTCCTCCGCCGTAGCCGCCTCGGCCGCCGCCACCGCCGCCGCCACCGCCGCCGCCGTATCCGCCGCGTCCGCCACCACCGCCACCGTAGCCGCCTCTGCCACCGCCGCCGGGTCGCGCTTCTTTGGGTTGGGCTTCGTTGACTTTGAGGTTTCGGCCGTCGAGCTGCGCGCCATTCATGGCTTCGATGGCGGCGAGGGCTTCGGCGTCGTTGTCCATTTCGACGAAGGCGAAGCCACGCGAGTCGCCGGTCTGGCGGTCGCGGACGATGGACGCCTTCGAGACGGCGCCGTGCGCGGCGAAGGCCTCGCGGAGGCCGTCTTCGGTCGTCGAGAACGAGAGATTTCCGACATAGATATTTTTCAAGCGATGTGCTCCTGACAATCAGCCCTTACTCCCGCGTCGCGGCCCCGCGGTCCGACACCGCAGGCGGTCCGACCGGTTCGTGGGAGGTTCTTGATCTAGATAATCAAAATGGCCCTTAGCATTGAACTCACGTTTCCGAAGGGCGGGTTTTACCGGGTGTGCGGGGAAAGGTCAAGAACGGGTGTCGGCGGATAGAGCCGGAGAATACAGCCGGGGGCGGGGGCTTTCCATCGAGATTGCTGGCCTTACAAGGTTTGGCGGATGTCGTTTAGGCTTTCGACGGGGTTGGGGCTTTGGAAGATGCCGGAGGAGACGACGAGGATGTCGGCGCCGGCGTCGACGAGGCGGCGGGCGTTGTCTTTCTTCACGCCGCCATCGACGGTGATCGTTGCGGGGGAATTTGTTTTTTCGATCAGTTTGCGAATCTCGGTGATGCGGGCGAAGGTGGTGTCGAGCATGGCCTGACCGGCGAAGCCGGGGGCGATGCCCATTGTGCAGACGTTTTTGACGTAGGGCAGGACGGGCTCGATGGCGGCGGGCGGCGTCTCGGGGTTCAGGGCGATGCCGGGTTCCCAGCCGGCCTTGGCGATCGCCTGCACGACGCCCATCGCGCGGTGGCTGGCTTCGATGTGGAAGATCATGCGGAACTGGCCGAGGTTGGCCATTCGCGTGAGCCAGTCTTCGGGGCGGGCGACCATCAGGTGGACTTCGACGGGGAGCCTGGCGACTTGGCAAGTGCGGCGGACGACTTCCTCGCCAAAGCTGATGGTCGGGACGAAGTGACCGTCGCAGATGTCGAGTTGGAGGAGATCGGCGCCGGCTTTTTGGCAGACGTCGATCGCGCCGGCGAGGTTGAGGAGGTCCCCGGCGAGGATGGAGCCGGCGAAATGTGTTTTGCGGGTTGTTGCCATCGATGCTTGATGGAAACGCCAAATCGCCGAAAAGTCAAAACGCCGAAACAGAAACGTCAAAAAACCAAAAAGTCAAAATAAGAACCGGCTTTACGGCCGATAGGGCGGGTATGGCGGAATCGTCGGATTATCGACTGGATATCGTCTCGACTTCCGATGCGGAGGAGTCGGGAGGGCCCGCCGGATCCGATTCGGGCCGGCCCTGGATCGGGATTCACTTTGAGTGCTGCGGGGTTTATTCGCGGGTCTATCGGCGGGCGGATGAGCGGCAATATCTTGGGCGGTGCCCGTCGTGCGGGCGGTCGATCCGTGTACTGGTGCGAGCGGATGGGGTGAAGGCGAAGATTTTTCGGGCGCGATTAACTTAGCGCGCAAAAAAACGGGGTGGGCCCGCCTCGCACTCGGACCCACCCCTTACACAACCGACCCATTTCTGGGCCTGGCACGTTTGAAAACCGGCGGCTCGTTTCTTTCTGCCGCAGCGGTGTGAGTTTCGTCGTTTCTCCTTGCTCGCGGTCGTGGCGATCTGATGCGAAGGACACGTGCCGCGGACTATTAGTTAAGCAACGGGTATGCCAAACCGGGCGCGAATCAAGTCATCCGTTTTTCCTTCCATTGCTAAAGCTCGTTCAGATAGGCTTTTAGGCGGCTCAATCGAGGAAAGCCGCCCCCAATTGCAGCCCTGTGATTGGGTACCCCTATGCAAAATTGGGTGAGAATTACCGTCCAACGCAGGGGCAATTGGGAAAAACTACCCAACGATGGGTCGGCCCAAGCGCCGGACCCCTGATCAGAGGCTCACACGCAGCTTTGCAAAATCGAGGCGGACTTGTTCGTTTGTCCGAAGTGTTTTCGGTCGTGTTGCAGTTATTCAGACCGTGACCGGGCACTCGGTGGATGCCTAGAATGTGGGGTAGGACTGCCATCTTCTAGCGGGGGGATGTGCGGAAATTCGGGCATCCACAGGGGGACCGCTGCGCGAGGGGCCTTGATGATGAAGCGTTACGCCGTCGTTTTGATATTGGGCGGTCTGTCCGTCACCATGGGCATGGCCGCGGATAGTTGTTCGATCGCGAACGGGCTGGGATCATCGTTTCGCCCGCCGCCGATCATCGTGCCATTCGGTCCGGCGGAAAACACGCGTCAACGGAGTTTCAAAGTCGAACTCGGGGATTACCCGGAGACGCAGACGATCAACTGGGATTTCGGGGACGGGTCGAAACAATCAAACCTTCCGGTTGCGCAGGGCCAGACGATCGCGCATACGTTCGTGAAGAACGGGACGTTTCAAGTCACCGTACATCTTTTTGGACCGCAGAATCTGGCCAGCGGCCGCGGTCCGGAGCGCATCGGGATGGGGACGTTGCCGGTCGGCGTCCTGGGGACGAATACGCCGCCGATCGTGGATTTTGTGCTTCAGGAAGTTCGCGACGATCTCGGTCAGGTGGTAACACTGGCCCGACGATTCAACGCGACCGGGAGCCGGGACCCGGACGGCACGATTTCATCCTTTGATTGGGATTTCGGAGACGGCACCTCGGGAACCGGCTCCAGCGTCGAACACACGTACGCGACGAGCGGGCGCTACGTCATTCGGTTGACGGTGACCGATGACCGGGGCGCGCAATCGACGACGACGCGCACGCTTCTGATGAATTCGAAGCCGACGGCGCAGTTCACGTTTTCGATCGATTCGGGGAATGCGCTGCGGGTGAATTTCGACGGGCGCGGCAGCAGCGATGCGGACGGAACGCTGACGAATTTCAGCTGGAACTTCGGAGACGGGAGCAGCCCGGTGACGGGCTCGGTCGTTTCGCACCTTTACAGCGTCCCGGACGACTACACCGTGGTGCTGACGGTGACGGACGATTTCGGCGAGATCGCCACCCGATCCCAAGTGGTCGACGTCGTGGGCACGGCCGTGTTTGTCCGCTCGGCGACTCCGTCGTTCGGCGAGGTGGATACCGTCGTTGCCAGCGTCGCGATCGACGGCGAGAATTTTCAGAACGGGGCGACGGTCCAACTCCGGCAAGGCGGCACAACGATTGACGGCGTGGCCATCCAGTTCATTTCCGCGTCGAACTTGCGTGCGGACTTCGATTTGCATGGAGCGCTTCTGGGAGATTACAACGTCGTCGTCACGAATCCGGATACAACGACCGCAACGCTGACGGCGGGCTTTCGCGTGGTCACGCCGGACCGCGTACGGCTGACGACGAGCGCCGGCGACATCGTTTTCGATTTGGTCGATGATGCGCCCATCACGACGGCGAATTTCCTTCAATATGTGACCGACGAGTTTTATGACGGGACGATTTTTCATCGCGTCGTCGCGGGCTTCGTGATTCAGGGCGGCGGACTTCTGCCCGACGGGACGGAGAAACCGGGCGCTCGCCCGCCGATTCAGAACGAATTCAGCCCGACGCGAAGCAACGTTCGGGGCACGGTGGCGATGGCCAAGATCGGCGGCGATCCCAATTCGGCGACGAACCAGTTTTTCGTCAACCTCGTGGACAATTCGGGAAGTCTGGACAGTCAGAACGGCGGGTTTACGGTCTTCGCGAACGTTGTCGAGGGCATGGACGTGGTCGATACGATCGCGACGACGCCGGTTGGAAACGGGGATCGACCCCTCACGGACGTTTTTATCATTCGGGCCCGCCGCGAATAGCGCCACTCACAGAAAAACCCAGACTATTTTTGGGCCGAGGCGCCCACGTTGGCGGGGAAGAATCTTAGTGGTTTGTCGGAAGGCCGCGGGGCCGGGGTCTTCACGGCGTCGGGCAAGATCGGGATATCGATCTGCGGCATGTCCTTGTTCGTCGTGCTGATGCGGATGATCTCGCCGTAAGCCGGCGGTCGATAGTCCGGCGGAAGAATCACCTGAACGCCCCGACTTTTGGGTCCCGTTTCCTGTCCCGTGGGCGTCACCACCCTCAACTCAAAGGAAGGATCGGTTGCGGCGATGCCGCTAATCTCCAGCGGCGCGTCGCTGTGGTTGTTGATGCGAATGACCCGTTTCGCCAAGGGCGGCGTATCCTTTTCGATAATGATCCGCAGGGGGATGACTTCAATTCGCGGGGGGACATAGGCGTAGATGTCGACTTGATAGGTCGGCTGTTCGGGGATGTTGGTTCGGAGGATCACCGAGCAGTTGTTGGCGCCGACGGTGAAGGGCGGCATTCCGCGGATGGACAACTCGTATTCCTGTTTTGGTTTTGTTTCGTTGAGCCGGGCGACGAATCGCGCGGTTTCCGGGACGACAGACACAAGGTCCAGGGAGAGGGGCGCGCCGGTGGCGTTGACCAGTCGCAAGACCCGATTCAACCGCTGATTCTCCGTGATCCGGCCAAAGAATCCCGCGTCACCGCGAATCTTGACGAGATCGAAGCTGTTGGAACGGGTGGAATCGTCCTGAATGACTTCCGTCGCGCAGATGATTTTTGCGCGACCGGTCAGGCGGAGGACCATGTTCGGATTCGTGGGATCATTGGTCTTGATCGTAATGGACTCGTCCACTTCACCGGTCTTGCGGGTCGTGTCGAGCTTGAAGGGAATGGTGCCGGTCTTGCCTGGAGCCACTTCCCGGGTGTAATCCTCGGCGACGGAGCAACTGCAATGGGGCCGTGCCTCGAGGATCTTCAGCGTTTCGGTTCCGACGTTTTTGAACTCGAAGGGACGCGTCACGATCGTTCCGGCCCAGACTTCACCGAAATCCAGCGCCGTGGGCTCGCACGACCAATGCGGACCGCTGGGCGACGGGGCGGCCTGCGCTTCGGCTTGTTGAACGAAAGCGCCCGCCCAGAATGTCGAAAAGAGAATCCCCGTCACGAACCGGGATCGAAAATCAATTCGATTTTTGAACGTCATTCGATCACGACTCAGGCCAACAGTTGGAACATGACGAGAAGAAAGACACCGATGAGGCCCATGCAGGCCAGGATGGTCAGGCAAAGCGTCACGCTGGCGGCGGGGATTTGTCGGATCCGATCGCAACGAATCGTCTTGTAAACGATGCTGATGCTCAGGGTGAGCGGCACCAACATACCAAGCCGGGCGAATCCGGTGATCGGAATGGGTTTCACAAAAATAGACTGGAGCAGGTCCGCGATCACGTCAGCCGCCTCCTTTTCTCGGCGGCGGTCGGGCCTGCGCGGCGGCTTGCCGGGACTCGGCCCGGGCCAGGGTGTCGATGATGATCAGCAGATTCAGCAATCCGGCAACACCAGCATAGACGACGGAGATGTTGGAGCCCGGATACCCGGCTTTCAGTTCGTTCTTGTCCAGTTCGTTGCGATGGTTGCTCCAATACAGGGCGGCAACGGCTTGAGGCCCGACGCACAGTTGTGCGGCGATCCAGGCGCCGTTCTCCTTGGGCGTGATCGTCGTGCGGACTCCGCCGACAGCGATGCCGGCCCAGAAGGTGACGGTGATGACGATGAAGAAAATGACACCGCGATGGCGTTCGCCGAGGAACCAGTGGCCCAGGCCGGGGATGAGCCAGGCGAGAATTGCGGCGAGGGGGGCCGAGGGTGCTGATTCGGCCGCGGTATCCATCGTTGATCTTGCCATCGCCGTGGGACTCTCGAGGTTTACATTCCGCAGGGGCCGCCAGGATCGCCGCACCTGCCGCAGCCGCCGACGGGGAGCGGCGGCGAGGAGGAACCTGCCGCCGAACGAGCAGAAAAGGTGCTCAGCTTTCGACCGACGTTTCGTGAGCCGCAGGCGGGGCACTTCGTGCCGTCCGCGTCTTTCGACGAGCGCAGGAGTTCTTCAAAGTCTTTGTCGCAGTCCGGGCAGTGGAACTCGAAGATCGGCATGTTGCGAGTATATCGGGCGAATCAAGGTTCTTCCACCCGGGCGGCAAGTCGAGACTTGCCAACATCGGCAGGCGGTGCTCTAATAAGCCCGTCCTCCTTAAGTCTGGCTCGCAGCGTCGAGCCTGTCCGGCCCCCATCGTCTAGTGGCCTAGGATATCAGGTTCTCATCCTGGAGACCGGGGTTCGAGTCCCCGTGGGGGTGCTTAAGCACGAAGCCCCGGCGATTCGTTGAAGAGTCGTCGGGGCTTTTTTTGTGAAATCCAGAACGAACGAATGATCAGCCAAACCTTGCCGCGATGGGCATGCGGCGGCCGACGCCGAAGGCGCGGCTGGTGACTTTCAGGCCGGTGGCGGCTTGCTTTCGTTTGTATTCGTTGATGTCCACTTTGCGGACGACGTCGCGGACGATGGACGCGTCGAAACCGGCGGCGATGATCTCGTCAGCACTTTTTTCCTGCTCGACATATTGGTGCAGGATCGCATCAAGGGTGTCGTAGGGTGGAAGCGATTGCTGGTCGTGCTGGTCGGGGCGAAGCTCGGCGGAGGGGAGTTTCGTCAGGCTTGACTCGGGGATGACGGCGCGGCCGGCGCGGCGGTTGTAGAGTCTGGCAAGGTCATACACCATCGTCTTGGGGACGTCGCTGATGACCGCAAGGCCGCCACACATGTCGCCGTAGAGGGTGCAGTAGCCGACGGCGAGTTCGCTTTTGTTGCCGGTGGTGAGCAGCAGCCAGCCGAATTTGTTGGAGAGGCTCATCAGGATGTTGCCGCGGATGCGGGCCTGGACGTTTTCTTCCGTCGTGTCCGGCGGACGACCGTCGAAGAGCGGGGTCAGGTCTTTCTCGATCGCGGCGTGCATGTTCTCGATGGAGACGACGCGGTAGTCGATGCCGAGATTCTTCGCCAGGGCCTGGGCATCGTTGAGGCTGTGGTCGCTGCTGAAGCGCGAGGGCATGGCGATGCCGTGGACGCGGGCGGGCGAAAGCGCTTCGGCGGCGATGGCGGCGGTCAAGGCGGAGTCGATCCCGCCGGAGAGACCGACGACGACTTCCTTGAAACCGCATTTTTGAACGTAGTCGCGCGTGCCGAGGATGAGGGCCTGCCAGACGGATTCGAGGCTGTCGGGATAAGGATCGCGGCGGGCGTCGGCGGGACGGTCGAGGTCGACGATCAACAAATCTTCATCGAATGCTTTGGCACGGGCGATCAACTTGCCGGATGCGTCGAATGCACAGCTTGCGCCGTCGAAAATGAGTTCGTCGTTGCCGCCGACCTGGTTGACGACGACGACGGGCAGACTGGTGGCGGAGGCCTGAGAACCGAGGAGGCGTTCGCGGAAGGCCTGCTTGTCAACGACGAAGGGCGAGGCGGAGGCATTCACGATGATTTCCGCGCCGTCGGACTTGAGTTCGTCGATCGGGTTGCGGTGGTAGAGCGGGCGTTCGAAGATTCGCTTGTCGTTCCAGAGGTCTTCGCAGATGGTGACGCCCATGGGGACGGTCCGGCCGGCGACGTTGAGCATTGCCCTCTCGGCACGTTCGGCGGGCTCGAAGTAGCGGTGCTCATCGAAGACGTCATAAGTCGGCAGAAGGGATTTGTGAAAGACACCGGCGACTTTCCCGCCGCTGAGCAAGGCCAGCGCATTGCGAAGGCTGCGGCCGACGGGCGCGTCGTTGCGGCGGACGTGGCCGACGAGCAGGGCGGGGCCGTCGCGGGTTTTCGCGGCGAGTTCGTCGACGGCGGCCAGGTTTGCGTCGACAAATCGCGGTTTGAGGACGAGGTCTTTCGGCGGATATCCGCAGACGGCCAGTTCCGGGAAAATTACGAGGTGTGCATCGGCGGCGGCGGCCCGGGCGGCGAAGGATCGAATTTTTTCGCAGTTGCCGGCGATGTCGCCGACGATGGGATTGGTTTGAGCCAGCGCGACAATCATGTCTCGGAAGTATAGCGGCGATCGTCGGCGCGCTGTAGAGTGTGTTCAGAGATGCGTGGCAGGGACGGATTGTGAAAGACGGACTTATCGAGGGCGTACAATCGGAGATCACCTTTGTCGTGACGGAGGCGATGTGCCCCGGCTTTGACGGTGAGATCGTGCATCGCGTCTGCTCGACGTGGACGCTGGTGCATCAGATGGAGGTTGCCGGTCGAAAGGTGCTGGAGCAGTTTCTCGAGCCGCACGAAGAGGGGATCGGCAGCCATGCGAGCTGCGATCATATGGGTCCGGCGGCGGTGGGAGAGACGGTGAAGGTGATCGCGACCGCGGCGGAAGTGACGGCGCGGGAGCTGGTTTGCGATTGCGTGGCGTTTCGCGGCGATCGGATGATCGCGGCGGGCAAGACGGTGCAGAAGGTCTTTCCGAAAGACGTTCTCGAACGATTGTTGGCCAGAGGGAAGGCTTGAGACTTGAGGCTTGAGACTTGAGGTGAGGAAACAACCAGTCCGCCGCGCGGACTGAAACCCAAGGGAGCTAGTGTCATGGTGAAACTCGTAGCCGTTTACAGCACGCCGGAGGATCCGGCGGCGTTCGAGATGCATTACTTCGGCACGCATTTGCCGCTGGCCAAAAAGATGCCGGGACTGATGAAGTGCGAGATCGAGCGCGTCGTCGGTTCACCGATGCCGGGCGCCCAGACGCCGTACCTAGCGGCGCACATGTACTTCGCAAACATGGATGCCCTGAAGTCGGCGATGGCCAGCCCGGAGGGCAAGGCGTCGGGAAAGGACCTGATGGGCTTCGCGGGCAAGTATGTGCGGATGTTTTTTACCGAAGTCGTGGAGGCGTGAGCGGCCTCGAAAAACGAACGTTTGCAGAGGAGATCCGTCATCATGAATCTGAAGGTCTTGGTGCGCGGCGCCGGGAACGGCGCCGGGATTCGGGCGTATGCTGAAGAACGCGTCGCAACGGCGCTGCGGCGCTACACGAAGGAAATCCGCAGCGCGACGGTCCGCCTGGTGGACGAGACCGGTCCACGCAAGCAGAAGGATGATAAAATCTGCGCGATTGAATTAAAGTTGCGCGGCGCCGCCATACGAATCAGCGAAACAAGCGACGATTTCAAGGCATCGCTTGCCCTGGCCCTGGACCGCGTCCGTGCGGCGCTCAGCCGGCAGTTAAGCAAACGCAAGCGCGGGGTGGGCGAGGGGTGATGTTCGATCGGTGGAGTAAATTTCATGTCATACGACGGTAAGCCCGCCCACTCATTCAATTTCAAGTTGATCAAGTATGAAAAGCGCAATGAGCGGGCGACCATCACGTTCGATCGGCCGAAGGTGCACAACGCCGTCAACGGGCCGATGCTGATGGAGTTGAACGCCGCTTTTCAGGATGCGGCTTGGGACGATAACGTTCGCGTGGTGGTTCTGACGGGGGAGGGGGACAAAGCGTTTTGCACGGGGGCGGATGTCAAGGAGCAGGCGGAGGAATTCGTCGGCAAGCCGAATACCTATTGGAAATGGATGGGGCTGTTCATCGAGTGCCACGAGCGGCTGCGAAACATCGGTAAGCCGACGATTGCGCGGCTCAATGGGATGGTGGTCGGCGGGGGCAACGAGTTCAACTTGTCGTGCGATCTGGCGATCGCGGCGGACGACATCATCATCAAGCAGGTGGGGGCGGCGCGGGGCAGTGTCGCGGCGGCGGGGGCGACGCAGTTTCTCCCGCTGGTGGTGGGTGACCGGCGGGCGCGGGAAATTCTGTTTTTGTGCGAGGACATTCCCGCGGCCAAGGCGCTGGAGTGGGGGCTGGTGAATCAGGTCGTGCCGCGCGGGCAGCTTGACAAGGCGGTCGACGAGATGGTGGGGAAGCTGGTCAACAAGTTGCCGGTGTGTCTGCGCTATGCAAAGGAGCAGATTAACTTCTGGCGGAACCTGTCGTGGCATCTGACGATCGGCCATGCGAAAGAGTTCCTGGCGCTGAATAACCTGTCGCCCGAGGTGGCGGAGGGGATGAAAGCGTTTGTCGAGAAGCGGCCGGTGGATTATGGGAAGGCGCGGCGAGAGATTCCTTAATGATCTCCGAAGTCGCATCGTTCACACATTTCTTGAATGAGATTACAATTGACAAGAATTCAGTGAGCCAATTGTCAAGGAAGTTTTCATGACAGACCAATTCGTAAAGACGCAGATCGACGGCCATGTGGCGATCGCCCAACTCAATCGCCCAGACGTCCTCAACGCCCTCAACATCCCGACGATGGATGAACTGATCACGCTCTTCGAGAAGTGGGACAACGACCCGGCGGTGCGGTGCATCCTTCTGACCGGCAGCGACAAGGCATTTGCGGCGGGAGCGGACATCAAGGAGATGGCCGAGGCGTCCGTCGTGGACATGTACGAGCGAAACAACCTCGCGCGGTGGGAGCGGATCAAACGCGTGCGCAAGCCGATCATCGCGGCGGTCAGCGGCTTTTGCCTGGGCGGCGGGTGCGAGCTGGCCATGCACTGCGACATGATCATCGCCAGCGAGACGGCGAAATTCGGTCAGCCGGAGATCAACCTCGGCGTTATGCCGGGAGCGGGCGGGACGCAGCGACTCAGCAAGACGGTGGGCAAGTACCGGGCGATGGAGCTGATCCTGACGGGGCGATTCTTCAGCGCGCAGGAGGCGATGCAGGTCGGCCTGGTCAATCGCGTCTTGCCGGTGGAGACGTATTTCAAGGAATCGGTCGCGCTGGCGAAGGAAATCGCCGAGCGTTCGCCGGTGGCGGTTCGCGTCGCCAAGCAGGCCGTTCTGCGGGCTTTTGAGACCGGGCTATCCGAGGGGCTCGATTACGAGCGCAATCTTTTTTACATGCTATTTGCCACGGAGGATCAGAAGGAGGGGATGAAGGCGTTCGTGGAGAAGCGGAAGGCGCAATACAAGGGCAAATAGATTGACGCGATTCCGGCACCGCCGTCGATCATTTTTTGTCCCTTGTCATGATGGTGGTTGTCACTATGGCAGCCAAGAGCGACACCGACGCCGGTGATCAGTGGAGCAAACATTTCCAGGCGGATCCGCTTTCGAATGTGGCTACTTTGCGGTGAGGTCGGGCGGTCGCTTCTGGCCGTCTATTCATATTCTCTAAAACGGCCGACCCGGTTCTTTCGTTAAACGAAGGGTCGCCCATCTTCTAACCCCTTTGGGTGGGTCGGGGGCCGGCAGAGGCGAACTTTGCAATCCTGACCACGTTCCCACAGAATACCATTTATGTCAGCAAAACCCCCGGGTAATTATGAAGCCCTTAAGGTCAGGGACGAGGCGGGCGTCAGGACCGTCACCCTGAACCGGCCGGATGATCTCAATGCGCTGGATGCCAAGTTGAAGAGTGAACTCGGCGCCGAATTGAAACAGGTGGCCAGGGATCGGTCGGTCCGATGCCTTGTCATAACCGGCGCGGGCCGCGCGTTTTGTTCGGGGCAGGACTTGAAGGAAGCGACGGGTCGGAAGGAGGGCTTCGACTTCACCGGGGCACTTCGGAAGCAGTATCACCCGATTATTGTGGGCATCGCCTCGCTGGAAATTCCAACGATTGCGAGCGTGAACGGCGTCGCGGCGGGGGCGGGGTGGAGCCTGGCGCTGGCCTGCGATCTCCGAATCGCCTCCACCAAGGCCAAATTTGTCAGTGCGTTTTCCAAGATCGGCCTGGTGCCGGACAGCGGGATGACCTGGACGCTTCCGCGACTCGTGGGCATGGCTCGAGCGCTCGAGATTGCCTGGATGGGGGACCCTATTGCCGCGGATGCGGCTCTGCATTTAGGATTGGTGAATCGTCTGGCCGAGCCGGAGCAACTGGAAAAGGCCACACAAGAATGTGCGGCCACACTGGCGAAGTCCGCCACGAAAGGCCTGGGCTTGACCAAGCGGGCGATGATGACCGGTCTGGGACGGGACTTGGAATCGCATCTGGAATACGAGGCGCAGCTTCAAGGGGCGGCCGGTCAGACGAAAGATTACGCCGAGGGCGTCAAGGCGTTCCTGGAAAAGAGGAGTCCGGAGTTCATCGGTGAGTAGCGAACGTTTGATCGGCGTCATAGGCTCCGGAACGATGGGTGCGGGAATCGCAGAAGCGGCGGCTTCCGCGGGATTCCTCGTCGAAACACTTGACACGAGCCCTGACCTTGTCAAGAAGGCCTACGCAAGGATCGACCAGCGTCTCGAAGAGCGCGTCGCCAAGGGCAAGATCCCCAAGCACGACCGCGAAAACACGATGGCCCGGCTGAAGGTGGCGACGGGTTATGAATGTCTCAAGGATGCCGAGTGCATCATTGAAGCGGCGCCGGAAGACGTGGCACTCAAGAAGAAGATCTTCGCGGAGTTGGATAAGTTCGTTACGGCGAAAACGCTGCTGGCGTCGAATACGTCGAGTTTGTCGATCGCCAAGCTGGGGGAAGGGCTCCAGCATGCCGATCGATTTCTGGGCATGCACTTTTTCAATCCCGCGCCGGTGATGAAGCTGATCGAACTCGTCCAGGGGCCGGCAACGAGCGAACAGTCGATGGTCGATGCGCGGGCCGTCTGTGCGAAGCTCGACAAGACGGCGGTGAAGGTGAAGGATTCGCCGGGGTTCATCGGCAACCGCGTGAACCGGCCGTTTTATCTGGAAGCGCTGCGACTGGTGGAGAAAGGCGAGGCGGATATCCGCACCATGGACTCGGCGATGAAAAGCGTCGGCGGGTTCAAGATGGGTCCGTTTGAGCTTCTCGATCTCATCGGCATTGACATCAATCTCAAGGTGACGGAGACGGTCTACAACGATTTCGGCAAGCCGGCGAGGTTCATGCCGAGCGCGATCCAGCAGAAGCTCGTGGCCGACGGACATCACGGCCGCAAGACGAAGTGCGGGTTTTACGATTATTCCGGTCGTGAGCCGGTGCCGGCGTTTGAGAGCCAGGCGAAAGGCGCCACCGGTTGGAAAGCCTCTCCCGTGCTCGCGGCGTTTGCGGAGGTTCTTGAGAAACCGGCGGATCGGGCCATGTGGCTTTATGCCCGGGTGATGCTTGCGGTGATGAACGAAGGCGCGCTCGTGGCGGAAACGATCGCACTGCCGCGCGACGTCAACCTGACGATGGAGTTGGGCTTCAACTATCCCGACGGCCCGCTGGACGTCGCCGACTATGTCGGACTCGACGTCGTGCTGAATCTGATGAAGGAATTCCACAAGGAGACCGGCGGCGACGAGCGGTACCAGCCCGCTCCGCTGTTGGAAAAGCATGTTGCCGACGGCGATTTTGGCGAAAAGACCGCCCAGGGGTTTCTGCACCACTGGCTTTGACGGCCGTTTTCTGTTTTCAGCCGCAATCTCGGACTGAATAGACCCATCTGAGCCTGAGGGGATATACTCCGTTCATGCGCCACGCCGTTATCGTCGAGTGCCTTCGCACCCCCATCGGTCGATACCGCGGCGGGCTTGCGCCGGTTCGGCCGGATGATCTGGGTGCGATCGCTATCAAGGAAATTGTCGCGCGGACGAAGATCGACCCGGCGCTGATCGAAGATTGCTACTGGGGCGCGGCCAATCAGGCGGGGGAGGACAATCGCAATGCCGCGCGGATGGCGGTGCTGCTCGCGGGTTTGCCCGATTCCGTGCCCGGCACGACCGTCAACCGCCTTTGCGCATCGGGGTTGGAGGCGGTGGCCATTGCCGCGCGGATGATCGAGGCAAATCACGGCGACGTGTTCATCGCCGGCGGAGCAGAGTCGATGAGCCGCGCGCCGCTCGTACTGCCCAAACCCGATGAGCCGTGGGTGCGCGGCAACCAGACGATGTACGATACGACGCTTGGCTGGCGGATGACGAATCCGCGGCTGGCGGCGATGTATCAACCATTCAGCATGGGCGAGACGGCGGAGAATGTCGCCGAGCGGTACAAGATCTCGCGCGAGTCGCAGGACGAATTCGCGTTGCAGAGTCAGCAGCGGTGCGCAGCGGCGGTCCAGGTCGGGCGGCTGGCCGAGGAGATCGTGCCGGTCGAGATCGATCTCGGCAAAGGAAAGAAGGCGGTTGTTGCCGCCGATGAACATCCCCGGCCCGATACGACGATGGAGGCCCTGGCCAAGCTCAAGCCGGCCTTTCGCGAGAACGGCACGGTGACGGCGGGGAACAGCTCTGGTTTGAACGACGGCGCGGCGGCCCTGTTAGTTGTGGAGGCGGAGACGGCAAAGCGCCTGGGACTCAAGCCGATGGCGGTTGTGCGATCGTCGGCCTCGGCGGGCGTCGATCCGGCCTGCATGGGGCTGGGCCCGATCCCCGCGACGAAAAAAGCGCTGGCCCGCGCGAATTGGAAGGTCGCGGATCTCGAACTTGTCGAGTTGAACGAGGCGTTCGCCGCGCAATCGCTGGCCTGCATCGATCAACTTGGATTGGATTCCGAACGGGTGAACGTGAACGGCGGTTCGATCGCCATCGGTCATCCGCTCGGTTGCAGCGGGGCGCGGCTGGCGACGACGCTGATTCGCGAGATGCGCCGCCGAAATGCGAAGCGCGGGCTGGCGACCTTGTGCGTGGGCGTGGGGCAGGGGTTGTCCGTTCTCTTCGAGCGGGTGGAATGATTTCTCGACGAGCCGAATCGATCGCGCTGATGGGGTTCGCCGTGGCGGCGCTTGTCGGCTGCGGCCCGCAGACCATCGTGCCGGCGGTTAGGTCCGGGTCGGAATCGCCGGCCAAGATCGACTGGAGCGACTGGGCCCTGACGCTCAGCCGCTGCGTTCGCGACGAGCGCGTCGATTATCGCAATTTGCAGAGCGAGGGGCCGTCGCTCGATCGCTTTCTCCTGCTCGTATCCCGAGTCGGACCTGAGACGACGCCGGATCAATTCCCCGACCGCGACGCCAGGCTCGCCTATTTTATTAATTGCTACAACGCGACGATTGTGCGGAGCGTGCTCGCGCTGGCTCGAAAGGACCTATTGCCGACCCGAGTGCCGTTCGATTTCGAACATCGCTATCGCTTTGGGATCGACGGACAATTGCGAATGCCCGCCGACCTGCGAAAGCTGGTCATGGATTCGGCCGGCGATGACTGGCGCGTGCGATTGACGTTGTGCGACGGAACTCTGGAAGGTCCGCCGCTTTGGCGACGGGTGTATCTGCCGGAGATGCTCGATGCGCAACTAAACTTTGTTGTGAAGTCCATGCTGGTTTCGACGGAGGTTGTCCAAATCAAACACGGTTATCCGGAACGGCTCCTTCTTTGGCGGGGCCTCTCTGAAATCCAGGACTCACTGATCCGGGATTATGAACGGCAATACTCGACGACCCATGCCACGATCCTGAACGTTTTGGGCCATTGGTCGAATCGAACGCGGCGGGAGGAATTGAACTCGGCTATCGGTTATCCCGTCGAGCCGATGCCGCACGACGACCGCATTAATCATTTCGAGCCGCCGCCGGACAACGGTGGTTTTCTTTCGATCTTCAGCAGTTTGCCGGGGGCTTGAGCGCGAACGGTTCCCGTAGGTTGAGGAGCGTGCCTCGGTCTGCCGATTTATTGGGAATGTCGAGCACGGCGGGCAGCCCGTTCATCTCCGTCATCATTCCGACGTACAACTCGGCGTCGATGGTCGGCGAGGCCGTCGAATCGGTCCTTGGTCAGACACTTCCGCCGGGCGAAGTCATCGTGGTGGATGACGGCAGCACGGACGGGACTGAAGCGGTCTGCGGCCGGTTTGGTGGTCGGGTACGCTATGTGCGACAGGCCAATGCGCGGGCATCGGCCGCGCGGAACCACGGCGTCGCAATCTCGCGAGGCGAGTGGCTGGCCTTTCTGGATGCCGACGACCTTTGGGAGCCGGACAAGCTCGATCTTCAACTTGCGGGGATTCGCCAACACCCGGAGGCGGACTTTTGCGTGACGGCGGCACTGGCATGGTCGACGCATCGCCAGTCCTATCAACGAATTGCATGGGAAGGTTCTCTTAATCCGCTCGACATGCGCCGTGAGCTGCTTGTTAGAAATATCCTCACCGGTCTTTGTTCCTCGCTCCTGATTCGACGCGATGCTTTTTCGGCCGTGGGAGGGTTCGCGCCCGGCAAGGGCAGCGAAGACCGGCGGATCGCCGTGGATTTGCTCGAGCGCCATCGCGGGGTCCTGGTCGATCTGCCGCTGGTGCGACAGCGGCCGGGCCCGGCGCATTGGACTGATCCGGAGCGACAACGAAGTGAAATGTTTCGATTCATCGACGATTACGCCGATCTGTACGATCGACTCGATCCGACCGGGCGGCTGCGTCGCAAAGCGATGGCACGGGTTCACGAGCGAACCGGGATGCACTATCTCGAAAACGGCGATCGGCGTACGGCGGCGCGCGAGCTTTGGCAGGCCACGCGTCTATGGCCGTTCATGTCAAATCCGTGGCGGGTGCTGATCAATGCTTTCCTGGGAAGGCTCCCTTCGCCGCTGCCTCAACCGGCGGACTGAATTGATAATATTGTACGAGGACGGTAAAAGCATGGCGCCGGTCGTGGTCGCGTTTCGTTCGTTGCCCATTGATTGAGGGATTTTCATGTTGCGCAATTCGCGTTTGATCATCCTATGCTCGCTTGCGCTCGCTTCCTTCGCTTGCAATCGTCCGCCCGTCGGGTTCTACGACGTTCAGTCGCGGGAAAACATCGCCTACGTCACGCGCGGCGAACAGAAGCTCTTGATGGATATTTACCGGCCCACGAATTTGCAGGGTCCGCGACCGGCGGTGCTTCTGCTTCACGGCGGGGGCTGGACGCTCGGCAATCGCACGATGGAGCGAGATTTGGCGAGGTTTCTGGCCTCGATGGGTTACGTCGGGGCGACAGCCCAATACCGTTTGTGCAACAAGGAAATTCATCATCCCGCTCCGGTCCAGGATGCGTTGGCGGCGGTTAAGTATCTTCGCTCCCATGCGGCCGATAACGACGTCGACCCGGATCGGATTGCCGTCGGCGGCGAGTCGGCCGGGGGGCATCTCGCGCTGCTGGTGGGGTTGGTCCACGATCCTTCGATATTCAAGGATGATTCCTACCCCGGCGTTTCCTCCACGGTCAGCGCTGTCGTCGACATTTATGGTCCGACCGACCTGGTGCCGTGCTATCAGGACGGTTCATGGGTCGTGAAGTGGTTCCTGGATTCCTACCTCGGCGGTCCCCCGGAAAAATTCGCCGACGCGTACAAAGAGGCGACGCCGCTGAATTACGTCTCGAAAGACGCGCCGCCGGTGTTGATCGTGCATGGCGATCAGGATGGCATGGTCGATTATCGCCGTCACGCGGAGGCGTTGTACAAGGCCTTGCACGAGGCCGGCGCTCGATGCGACCTGGTTCGGGTACCGGGGGCGGGCCACGGCTGGGGGCTCGACTTCACCGGTAACACCTCGATGCGCACGCTTCCGGTGATCACTCAGTTTCTCGCGAGGGTGTTTCCCGCCCAATGAATACCGCGCGGCAGGATTGCGGACGGAAGGCGACCGGCGATATAATGATGCAAGTACCCGGGAGCCCCGCGATGCCCGCCACCAGAGCCGATTCTGAATTGCACAAGCAGGTCGCCGAGATCATCAAGCAGCTTCGGCCGGCCGTGCAGAGCGACGGCGGGGACATCGAGTTTGTCGAAGTGGACGATCGCGGTGTCGTCAGCGTGCGGCTGCACGGGGCGTGCATCGGTTGTCCGTCGGCCGCCATGACGCTCAAGATGGGCGTCGAGCAAACCCTCAAGGACCGACTTCCTCAGATCAGCGAGGTTGTCTGCGTCTGATCCGTCACTGGCCTCGGCCCGGGCAGGCGCGTAAGCTACTAATGGCTACGAGGAATCCCACCAGGCACCCCAGGGCAGAATACCATGTCCGATCCCGCGAACCTGGATACGAAGGTCTACGCCGTCGACGGCGATCGCAAACTCAGCATGAAGGATCTGCTGGATTATTTCTCGCAGGTCGGGCGATTGCGCGTCTCGGATCTGCACATCAAGGCCGGCTGTCCGCCGGTGTATCGGATCGACGGAAACCTTCAACGGATGAAGGGGGCGCCGCTGAATGCGCCGACCATTGAGGCCCTGACCAAGAGCCTGCTGGCCGAGGGCGAGATCAAGCGGCTGAAAGAGAACCGCTCGACCGACAGTTCGTGCATCACGGACAAGATGCAGTTTCGGCTCAATTTTTTCCACGATAACGAGGGGATCGCAATCGCCGTCCGGGCGCTGGAGACGATTCCGCCGCCGGTCGAAGAAGTCGGTTTTCCCAACGGCGTCTGGCGGGACATCATCCATCGGCAGCACGGGCTCGTATTGATCACGGGGATCACCGGTGCGGGGAAATCGACGACGATCGCGTCGCTCATCGACCGGATCGCGCAGACGCGGCCTTGCCGGATCATCACGCTGGAAGACCCGATCGAATATCGGCTGGTCAGCAAGTCGGCGATCATCTCGCAGCGTGAAGTGGGCCGCGACGTGCCGAGCTTTGAACGGGGGCTGCGCGATTGTCTGCGCGAGGACCCGGACGTGATCTTCGTCGGCGAAATGCGCGACCGGGAGTCGGCGTCTTGGACGCTGACGGCGGCGGAGACGGGGCACCTGGTCTTTTCGACGCTGCACACGCGCGACGCGCGGGGGACGGTGACGCGCGTGCTGGATATGTTCCCGCCGAATCAGCAGGATGAAGTGGCGAGCCAGTTGTCGCTCGGACTGGGCGCGATCATTTGTCAGAAGTTGATTCCCAAGGCGGCGGGCGAGGGGCGCGTCGTGGCGATGGAGATCCTCAACAACATCTATGCAGTGGCGAATCTCATCCGATTGGTGAAGACCGAGCAGATTTATTCGCAGATGCAGACGCGGACCAAAGATGTGCCCGAGGAGCGGATGACGACGCTCGAACGATCGCTGGCGATCCTGGTCCGCCGGGGCCAGATTTCACCTTTAGAGGCGGAGAAGTGGGCAAACAATCCATCGGCCTTTTTGGAGGAGATGCAGCGAGCGTGATCCTTGATTCTTCATGGCGCCGGGCATTTCTTGCGGTCGCGATGAGTTTGATTTTCGCGTCGATCGGCACGGCCATTGCCGCGCCGCCGAAGGTCGTCAAAGCCACTCCAGACAACGGCGACACCGACGTCGATCCGTCGCTTAAGGAATATCGGGTCGAGTTCGACCAGGACATGTCCACGACGGGCTGGTCGCTTTGCGGGACGGGGCCGGAGGTGACCGGGAAGCCCCGTTGGCTGACGAAACGCGTGCTGGTCGTCGCGGTGAAGCTCGAACCAGATCGCTCTTACGGATTCAGCATTAATTGTCCGGTCGGGATGAATTGCAAGAGCGCCTCGGGGGAGTCCGCCGAGATTTATCCCATTTCATTCTCAACGGCGAAGTCCGGCGGCGCGGCCGCCAAGAAGCTGACCAAGGCCGTTAACACGAAATCGTTCAATGAACTGCGCCGACTGATCGACGAGGAATACTCCTATCGCGATTTGCACGAGGTCGACTGGGGCGACGCATTCAAAAAACAGAAATCCAAGTTGACGGCGGCCAAGACGGCGGCCGAGTTTGCGCGGATCGCGGCCAAAATGCTTGCGCCTGCGAAGGACGTGCATTTGTCGTTGCAGGCGGGCACGGTTCCGTTTTCCACTTTTCAGCGAAGGTACTCGCCGAATTTCAATTTCAAACTGCTGGAAAAGGTCGTGCCGCAATGGCAGAAGCGGAGCGACTGCGTCTATTCCGGCCGTTTCGACGACGGGATCGGATACGTGCTCGTCACAACGTGGGGGCCCGCGAAACCGGCGGAAGTGGAGGCGGTCTATTCCGCCCTCACGGAATTCGCCGACGTCAAGGGGATCGTCATCGATGTGCGACCGAACTCCGGCGGCGACGAATTGCTCGCGAGAGAATTCGCGGGGTGTTTCACGGCGAAGTCGGCGGTTTATTCCAAGAACGCGTCGCGCGACAAGGAATCCAAGACCGGCTTCGGCAAGGTGTATAAACGGAGCGTCAAGCCGAACAAGGCGCATCCCTCCTATCGCGGAAAAGTCGCCGTTCTGATGGGAGAGGGCTGTCTGAGCAGTTGCGAATCCTTTTTGCTGATGATGCGGCATGGGGCCAAGGCCAAACTGATCGGCGCGACCTCCGGCGGCAGTTCCGGCAATCCCCAACCGCACAAACTGTCGAACGGCGTTTTTGTCTTCATTCCTTCGTGGAAGGACATGCAGCCAGACGGGACCGCCATCGAGGGCAAGGGCGTGGAGCCGGACATCGCCGTCCAGTTGAAGAAGGGCGATTTGAAGGATTCCGACCCCGTGCTCGACGCCGCGTTGAAATATCTGCGCGGGCCGGGGCCCTAAGTAATTGTTGTGCGACTTCTCCGACCGGCGGTAAGATAGGCCGCGTCATTTCCGGAGGAGCATGTCATGGCGAATATCCCCTTGCAGCGCGGGATGTGGCTACGGCATCAGGGCCACGTCTACCAAGTCGTCGATTTCAACGAACGCCATACCGGCAAACAGCGGCCGACGGTCCACGTCGCCCTGCGCGACATCCGCGACGGCCACCCGGTCGATCGAACGCTCGACGATCTCTTGCCCGTGGAGACGGTCGAGCACAATATTCGTCCCATGCAATACCTCTACTCCAAGGGCGACGCGCTGGTGTTTATGGACAGCGAGACGTTTGAAGAGCACGAATTGTCACGGGCCCAGCTTGCCGGCCGCGACGCCTTCATCGTCGAGGGGACCGAGTATCGCGTGATCCACCTCGAAGGTCGGCCGATGAGCGTGATGATCGACGATATCGTGCCGCTCAAGGTGAAGGTGACGGCGCCGCCGGGCCATTCCGTGGGTGCGGCGTCCAATATCACTAAGGAGGCGACGCTGGAAAACGGCCTGGAAGTCCGCGTGCCGCTCTTCATCAAGACCGGCGACACGATTCGCATCGATACACGAACCAGGAGCTATTCCGGTAAGGACCACGCGTAACCGCTGAATCATTAGGCACACAATCGAAAGGGCATTATGGCGATTTTTGTCTCGACGACGTTTGCGTTTGAAGGCTACCGGATCACGAAGTATCTCGGCGTGGTGCGCGGGATCACCGTCCGCGCGCCGACGATTTCGCAGGGCATCCTCGGCGGGCTGAAGTCCATCATCGGCGGTCAGATCGGGGCCTATACGGAGATGTGCGAACAGACGCGGCAGCAGGCGTATGAACTCATGGCCGATCACGCGGCGGCGCTGGGGGCCAACGCCGTCGTCGGGTTTCGCTACGATGCGTCGGAGGTCGCCAGTCGATCCAGCGCGACGGAAGTGCTCTGTTATGGTACGGCCGTGATCATCGAGCCGGACGCCGCGACTTCCTAGACGGCGGACGGATCAAGTCCCATCGCGCGAGCGGCGTGGAGTGGAATCGGGCGGGACGTCCAGCGTCGAATCCATCGCCGGCAACTTGTGCGACGCCTTCCATCGAGAAATGAACCACTGCGGATCGCGGCGATACTCGGCGATGACGCGCCAGGAGTAGGGTCGCCCGCACTCCGGGCAGCGATGATTGTCCGGCAGGCCGGTGAGGTTGTATCCGCAATGGATGCAAAACGGTTCTGTACGCAACTTGGTCGCCTTGCGGAGCGCGAAGCCGATCAGGGAAATCGCGATGCCTCCGGCGAAAAGCAGGAATTTGATGCCGAGCGGAACGATGGCCACCCGCAACGGCGGAAACCAATACGTTGCCACCGCGAAGGCCACGACACCGATGGTGGGGAGAAAGAAAATCCACCGCCAGCCGAGGTGCTTCAGACCGTCCTGCCACGTCGGTTGCCACCAGGGGACGTCTTCATTCGGGCCGGTCTGGAACTCGCCGATGGTCGCGTGCATCTCCGGGGGGAGTTGGCGTTCGAGAGGCAGGTCGTCCTGGCCGGGAGTGTTCACGGCAGAATTAGAGATTGGCCGTTGTAACGGGTCAATAATGGCGGTTTGACGGCAACCCCGAAAATAATTTCAGGTACAACTAAACACTTTGCCCCCTGACGACAGTTCACTTCTGGAGACGGCCACGGGCCGGCGGACCGGTGACATGAACGAGGACGCGAGAGACGTTCCGACCGGTCGGCTGGACGTGCTTCGGCGGCAGATGGTCCGACTGGCGGTCAAGTTCGTGTGGAATCGGGACGACGCGGAGGAACTCGTGCAGGAGGCTTTCAAGATCGCTGTGTCAAGCGGGCCGGGGACGGGCGAAGAGAAGTTTAACCCGTGGATGGTGCGGACCGTGACGAACTTGTGCCTGAACCACCGGCGAAAGCGAAAGGCGGAGCCGCTGCAAGACTGGATGGACCCGCAAAGCGAAGTCGGCCCCGCCGACGCGATGGAAAAGGCTGAGCGGCTGGAGGGTCTTCGGGCGGCGATCGATCGCCTGCCGCCGCAACAACGCGCGGCCCTGGTGATGCGGACGATGCAGCAGATGAGTTATGACGAAATCGCCGAGGCCATGGAGCTGTCGGCCTCGGCCGTTCGGGCGCACGTGCATTTGGCGAGACAGCGGCTGGCCGGTTGGATGGATGAATGATGAGCGACGCGCGAACCTGCAATGAAGTCCGGTCCCTGATGGCCGACTGGCTTGACGGTGAGTTGTCGGCGACGTTGAAGGTCCGTGTCGACGGGCATTTGGCCGAATGCACCGATTGCCGGGCGGCGTTTTCGCGGATGCAGGCGCTGGGCGGCGAGCTTTCGATGCTCGGCGGGGCCGCGGATCGAATCGCGGAGAATGCGGTCACTTTCACTGGACGATCGACCTATTGGCGGCGTTCGTGGGTTCGTGCGGCGGCGATTGTTGTCCTGGTTGTGGCTGGAATATATTTCGCCGGGACCCGCTTGCCCGTCCATCATCCGGAAATTCTTGTCGAGCGCAAGACGCCCGGCGATCGCATTGACGTTCGACCGGCGCCCAATGAAACAGTCATCGTGCCCGAGGCCGAATGCCGGGCAGAAGGGCGTACGGCCGTAGCCATCGCGTCGGCCAACCCGCGCGTGCGGATCGTCTGGCTGTATGAAGATTCAGGAATTCCGGTTGGCAGCACTGAATCGAGCGGGGGCCCGAAGCCCCGACCACAGAGTTGACCGTTCAACAGGAGATTGACCATGAAGATTGTCGTGTCCGTGATGTGCCTGTTTTCGCAAGCCCTGATCGCCGATGCCTCGCCGCCGGCGACGACGCAGCCGTCTCTGGGCCGCGGCCGAGGCACGGTTGCCGCGCCCCGACCGAACTATGACCCCATCGTATTCAACCTCGATCACGCGAATTGTTATGAAGTATCTCACGTGATTTCGGACGCCTTCTCGGGGTGCAGCTCCATTCCCGTCGAGCAATCCAACAGCATCGTCTTTGTCGGGCCGCCGGAGACTCAAGCCGCGGCGAGAAAACTCATCGGGCAGATGGATGACATGGCGAAGCATGAAAGCGGGCCCGGCGTCGTGGTGGTCTCGATCAAGAACCGCCGCATCGATGAACTGATCGATCAATTGAACCGGGTGATCGACGGACGGCGGCTTCGCGTCTCCGGCGACCGCGGCCGATCCAAGGTCCTGCTTCGCGGGGACAAGGGGGAAATCCAACAAGCGGAGGCCTTGCTTCAACAGTTGGATTCGCCGGCCCCGGCGGTGCCCGTCGAGTTCGCTTTCATTCAGGCAAAGGCGACCGGCGGCGCGGAGGGTCCGCCGATTCCCGCCGACCTCGCGGACGTCGCCAAGGAGTTGGAAAGGTTCGGCAAGCTGACGATGCTGGGCCGGCTCTCCACGGTCGCGGTCGAAGGTGAGCGATTCGGTGTCGAAGGACAGATCGTGCCGGGGATCAAGGCGGAGGTTCGCGGTTTCGTGACCGGCGGCGGCGCGGAAGGGGCCATCAAACTGGAGGTCAAGGCGTCGCTGGAGATGAATTCACATGAGAAGAGCGGCGAAAAACTCGGCGGCCCACCGACGATACCGTATTTCCACGTCGAGACCGTCGTCGCGACCCAGCGCGGCGAATATCTTGTGCTCGGCAGCGCCCCGACGGGCTCGGACCTGGGCGAGTCGGCGATTCTGGTGATGCACGTGAGGAAGTAAGGACGGGACAGATTCGATCCGCTGGGTGGAATACTTAATGGGTATCGGGCTCGGGAATTTGCTTGAGCCTCTCTTGCAGATCGATCGGCAGTTTGGCGATCAGTTCGTCTGTGATGAGACCGACCGATTTCATGTCCACGATATGAGTCTGGTCCACTAAACGGAAAGATTGGAGCTTCATCTTGACGAGTGAAGTCAAGTCAATGACCTTGTGACCGTCGGCGCAAGCCGTGGCCAAGTCAAGATCGGGAGCGGGATGGTTGTAATGTTCACGAATTCGTTCACCCGCAAAAACGATATGGACACCCTCTTTCGGGCTTGGTTTGTTGCGATCAGCGAAGATCGTCACTCCGAGAGTCTCGATCTGAACCAAATCGACGCTCTTCAAGGCCTCAGCGATTTTTGGCAGATCGCGCCGCCGAATGAGAACATCGACATCCTTTGTGAAGCGAATTGCAGCAGGGTCCTTTGTGGAAACCCATGCGGCAACGGCGTTTCCTCCCACAACAGCGTAGGAAACGCCTGCCTCGTCCATTGCGTGTGTAGCTCTGCGCAAGAGTTCACCGACACGGTCGACCGCCATAAACGCAGCCTCGAAACTCGGTAGTACAGTAGTCGTCATTGCCCGCAAATAGCCAACCCTTTGGGCTTTTCCGATCAGAACGGAATTCCTATGCCTGTAGTCATTATATGACAAATCGACGGCAGAATCACCAGCACATCAGGGCAGTTTGACCAAGCTGAGCAGCCGTTGCACGACTTCGCCAGGCTGAAGTTTTTCAATATCAGGCTTCGCACGTACTTTCAGCTCCACCACGCCTTCGGCCAGCGCCTTGCGGCCGACGGTGATGCGGAGCGGGATGCCGATCAGATCGGCGTCCTTGAACTTGAAACCGGCCCGTTCGTCGCGGTCGTCGAAGAGGACGTCGAGCCCGGCGGCGGTCAACTCGTTGTAAATCTTCTCCGCGGTGTCCATGACCTCTTTTTCGCGCGGGTCGAGGGCGACGATGAGCACGGAGAACGGGGCGATGGACGCCGGCCAGAGGATGCCCGCGTCGTCGTGATGGGCCTCGATCGCGGCGGCCATGATGCGGTTCAGGCCGATTCCGTAGCAGCCCATGATGAGGCTCTTGGGCTTGCCGTCGTTGTCGAGGAAAGTCGCCTTGAGCGAGTCGCTGTACTTCGTACCGAGCTTGAAGACGTGGCCGACTTCGATCGCTTTTTTCAGGCGGATCGGCGAGCCACTGCCGGTGGGGGACAGATCGCCGTCGACGACCGTTCGCACGTCGGCGACGGTCACGTTTTCGCCATTGAGCGGAAAGTCGCGGCCGGGGTTGACGTTGATCGCGTGATAATCCGTCTTGCACGCCCCGGTCGCGCCGTTGCGCATGACGGCCACGGCCTGGTCGATAATGAGGCGGCAAGGCCCCTTGAGGGAATGAGGCCCGGCGAAGCCGACGTCGGCGCCGGTCAGTTGTTTGATCGTGCCGGGGTCAGCCAATTCGAGCCTCGCGCCTGCGATACGATTCACTTTGTTTTCATTGACCTCGTGGTCGCCGCGAACGAGCACAACGACCGGCGTCGGTTCTTTGTCTTTGGAAGTCGCCGCGCCGGGCAAATAGACGAGCGTCTTGATCATCTGCGACGGTTTCGTCTTGAGAAACGCGCAGACCTCGTCGATCGTCCGCTGATTGGGCGTATGGACCTCGCTGATTGCCTGCATCGCGGTGTTGTCCTGCGGCAGGGGGGCGGCGACGGCCCGTTCGGTGTTCGCTGCGTAGTCGCCGTTTTCGGAGAGCGCGACCATATCTTCGCCCGCGTCGGTCAGGACCATGAACTCGTGTGAAGCATCGCCGCCGATCGGGCCGCTCTCCGCCTCGACGGCGATGTAGGGCAGTCCGCAGCGTGAGAAGATGCGGCAGTAGGCGTCGTACATCTTCTGATAGCCCTCGTCGAGGCTGGCCTTGTCGCGGTGGAAGCTGTAGGCGTCCTTCATGAGGAACTCGCGCGTGCGCAGGACGCCGCTCTTGGGCCGCGCCTCGCCGCGGAATTTGACCTGAATCTGGTAAAGGTTGATCGGCAGCATCTTGTAGCTGTTGAGGTAGGCCCGGGCGATCTCCGTCACTGGTTCCTCGTGCGTCGGGCCGAGCACGGTCTGCGCCCGCCAGTCACCGTCGTCGCCGTCCTTGACGGGCCGTAGCTTGAGCAGGACGTCGCCCATGGCGGCGGTGCGGCCCGTTTGCTGCCAGAGTTCGACCGGGTGCAGGACCGGCATGTGCAGTTCGATCGCCCCCGCGCGATTCATCTCTTCGCGAACAATGGCTTCGATCTTGCGTAGAGAGCGGTAGCCCAGCGGCAGGTAGCTATAGATGCCCGCCGCGAGCTGGCGAATGAGACCGGCCCGGAGCATGAGCTGGTGCGACGGGACGACGGCGTCCTTGGGGACTTCCTTGGTGGTGGGGATCAGGTAGTGTGACCAGCGCATTCGGGGCACCTCAAAATGTCTTTTGATATTCGAACCGGGCATTAGTGCAGGAAACTGACGATCTTGCAAGTGTGGGATTGACTGGAACAATGCGGGACAGAGCAAATCACCATGGCCGGCTGATTTTTCGAGCCGCAACCGTTGCCAGCGGAATCGCATCCGTCTTGTTCATCGGCTTCGCTGCCACGAGCTACCACCTCAACTGGTTGCTCGGCCATGAGCCGCCGGGCGAGTCAATGCCGGAGCCCGCCTGGGGGTTCGCATGTGACAGCGGCTATTTGTATGTGAAGCGGGTTACAGAGAAGAAAATCTTCGATGACGGCGACGAGGGAACCTTTGTCCTTTCGGTTCCGCCGGACGTCGAGCGGTCGTTTCACCGGTTGTTTGGATCACTGTTCGGCAAGGAAATCTGGGTCACGGGAAACATCTTTGACCCTGACGCTCGGCACGAGTTTGATCATTACACGGTCTGGGTGTCGCTCTGGCTTTTGGGTGGCGCGTACTCGATTCTTCCGCTTTATGTTGTGACGAAAGGGATCGTGCACCGGCGAACGTTGAGAACGCGGGAGCTTTGCGCGACGTGCCGGTACTGGCTCATCGGCAACGAGAGCGGCATCTGCCCGGAGTGCGGCACGCCGATTCCGGAGAATCAGCGCGCCGTACTTGCCCGCGCACCCTGATTTCGGGTCGGCGGCCTCTCCATTCGCGGAGACGCCGCCGGTCAATTCAGGACGAAGATATTCTTCTGCCGGCACATTTCCTTGAGCACCTTCGGCCAGACCGTCACGCTGACTTCGCCGAGGTGGGCCTTGCGGAGCAGGAGCATCGTCGTCCGCGATTGGCCGATTCCGCCGCCGATGCTCAGCGGAATATCGTCGTGCAGGATTGACTGGTGATAGGGCAGATTGAGGAAATCGAGCTGCCGGGTCATCTCCAATTGCACTTTCAACGTGTCCTTGGTGACGCGGATGACCATCGACGAGAGTTCGTGTCGACGTTTCGTAACGGGGTTCCAGACGAGAATGTCGCCGTTCAATCCGTGCGTGGGCTGACCGGATTCGGATTTGGTATCCGTGACCCAATCGTCGTAATCCGCGGCGCGGAGCTCGTGGGGGAAGCCGTCCTTGAGCGTCCAGCCGATGCCAACGATGAAAACGGCCGGGTGCTTCTGGAGGACGGCCGTCTCGCGCGCCTTTCTCGGCAGGTCGGGGTACATGTCGAGGATTTCTTCCGCGTGCAGGAAGACCAGATCGTCCGGCAGGTTCGGATATTGTGAAGTCTTGAGCGCGGGGAACTCGCCCTGGATGAATTGCTCGGCGCCTTTGATGACCCGCCAAATCTTGCGGACGGTTTGTTTCAAATAGTTCAGATTCCGCTGGTCTGGCGTGATGACCTTTTCCCAGTCCCACTGGTCCACATAAACGCTGTGGTCGTGGTCGAGGAAATAGTCCTTGCGGATCGCGCGCATGTCGGTGACGAGGCCTTCGCCCGGCCGCATGTCGAATTGCCTGAGCGCCATTCGCTTCCACTTGGTCGCCGCCTGTACGACCTGGGCATCGACGGGGTGTTTGTCGTAATCGTTCGTGATGTGGAATTGGACCGGCGACCGCGAGCCGTCGCGGTCAAGGAAATCGTTGACGCCGCTGTCCACTTCAACGAAGAGAGGCACCTCGACGCGGATGAGGTTCAGTTCCTTGCAGAGATGATCTTCGATGTACCGCTTGAGCGCCGTCAGGGCCATTTGCGTTTCCCTGGGGTTCAGAAACGATCGGTAGTTTCGGGGCAGGATTTTTTCGACCTCGTCGTAATTGCCTATGCCGGGTCCGGCGAGATCCGCTTTTTTGTCAGCCATGATGTGACCTCCAAGAAGTGACGTCAGGGCGGTGCGATGGAGCGAAACCGCATCCACCGACCAACCCACGCCACGAAACCTAGCAAGAAGCGTGCCAATAGAATGGGGACGACCCAACTCTGCCCCGGAAGGTCCTCCATGAGAGGTTGGCATCGAAAAATCAAGCTCACGGACACGCGTCCGTGAGCTTGGGGGGGATGCCGGAAGGGCGAGCCTGTTCTTCCGGCTTCCAATTCTGGAGTGGACCGGCCGATCAACTCAGCCGCCTGCCAGCGCGCGATCCAGGGACGATCGCAAATCGCTTTCCAGTTTGTCGCAGTCCTCGGCGGGCAGTCCGTAAGTCGAGAGCCAGACCCAGATTTCCTCCTTGCCGTCGGGCCCGCAGGCTTCGAGTTCGCAACGGAAAAAGGCGTTGTTGAAGTTCGTCGCGCTGCCGGAGAAATGACGCGGCGGAATGTTCGCCGCCACGATGCCTTCGATGTGACGTTTCGTGCCGACGACGTCCAATCGATATCGGTCGCCTTCCTTCAGCCCGTCGATTTTTCCGCGTAGAACGAGACCCGACGGGCCGATGACGCGGGTCATCGCCGACTCGATGGGACGATCCGTCACTTTTTTCGACCAAATGACGCGGCGTTTTTCGCCACGATGATTTTCGAGGTAATGGCGGAGACCGCGAAGCTCAAATGACCATCCGCGCGAGACACCGTCGTATTCTTTGTCCCAGGACGCGTCTTTGCCGAAGCCGGAGTGGACCAGCCGAAGGATCGTCTTTCCGCCGCGGCCTTCCAGGTGATAGTCGACGGTCAGTCGCGCGCGTGCCTCGTCATTCTTCGCGCCCCAGGTGGGCCAGCCCGTCTTCAATCGTTTGTTCGGCTCCCAGATTTCGATCCGTGAATCTCCTTCAAAGGGCGGGCCCCAGGAGGACCAGATGTTCCCTCCGGCGCCGGGCTTGACTTTGGCGTTGAGCGGAAACCACTGGGTGAGTTCGTGTGCGTCCGTCAGCGCTTTCCACACGGCCTCGACCGGGGCGTTGATTTCCAGTTGCATTTCGAACGATCGTGAGTCTTGCTTCGGATTCATTGTTCTAACTCCCTTGGCGTCAGGACTGGACTTGACGCCGGCCGGCCTGTTCGGCTCCATTCCCACGATGGTTGCGACCCCGACGGTCGCGATGAGGATTCTGCATAACAACATAAACATCTCTCCGGCTCGCCACAGTTGCTCTCACCTTTGTCGATCATCTTGGCGCCAACACCGAGCACAGCAGCTGATCGAATCGCTCCTGAAGGTCCGCGACTTGTTGTTTCGGCAGGGCGTACGTTGCGATGAAAAAGTTCACGTCGCGCCGGCCCCAAGGCGGCAGGTCGTCCAGATGCAATCGCGCCCAGGCGTCGTTGAGGTTGGTGACCGTCGCGGCGAAGTTTGTGGGCGGCGTCCATGCGTGGACCAGCCCCTCGAAGCGATCGCCGAGCGAGGTTGTCAGGGCATATCTTGTGTCCGTTCTGCAAGGACCTGGATGTTCATCCTTCAGGAATCCTGCCGGGCTCATTAGTCTTTTCCAGGCTTCGGCGAGCGACAGGTGGGGGATGGACTTGCGGCAGTAGATACAGCGGCGCGGGGTGCCGTAGTGTCGTTCCAGATAGAGCTTCAGCCCGCCGAGTTGGAAATGCCAGCCGGTGATCGTGCGGTCGTACTGCACGTCCCACAAGGCGTCACGCGAGAATCCGGAATGAACGAGCCTCAGCGTCGTTTCGCCCCCGCGACCATCGAGACAATAGTCGAGGGCGATTTGATGAGGAATTTCAAAAGGCGGGCCGGGTTCTCCGGGCTTCGCCGCCGGCGTTGGCTCCATTTGGATCAATCGAAGATGTTCATTGGGAACCCATGCGGCAATCGGCGATTGAAATTGCCAGTCGTTTTTCCACGCCATCCAGATGTGCCCGCCTTCGCCGGGGGTCACTTTGGCGTTGAGAGGGAACCATCGGGTTAATTCTTCGGCGTCGGTCAGCGCCTTCCAGACGGCCTCGACGGGCGCGAGGATGCGAATTTCCTTTTCGATGGATCGCGGGCCTTTGGTCTTGTTCATGGCGACGCCCCCTTTCGCTTTGAGCGGGGCTTTGCGGGTCGCTCATCGTCCTCCGCGGACTGGGTGATCGCCGGGTAGCCGCCGAGAAAGAAGCGATAGAGGCGGCCCGTCGGCGCGGCGTCGTTGTGGTACTTCGCCGTCAATCGGGCGATCTCCCGCGTCAGCGCCTCGGCAAAGCCGTTTCGATCCTCGTCGCTGGCGAAACGGATTTCCGCCTGCAAGTTGAAGGTCGGGAGCGGGCGATTCGCCTTGTCGGCGCGTTGCTGAAGGATGGCCAGTTCGCGGATGGTTCGGGCGGCGACGGCGACCATGTAGCCGGACGAGAAATGGTCGGAAATGCGCGACGGGTCAGACGCAAGCGAGCCGAGCATTTCCGGGCTGATGAGGTAGCTACGCGCGGTCGCCTGCACGATTCTTTCGAGGCAGTTGCCTTTGCGCCGTTGTTTGACGAAGCGAACGAGCCCGCTCTTTTCGAGTTCGCGAAGGTGGTAGTTGATCTTCTGGCGGGGGAGTCCCACCTCACGGGAAAGGCCGGTCGCGGAATTCGGCTCGGCGAGCATGCCAAGAATTTTGAGCCGGACGGGGTGGAGCATGACCGCACCCTGGTCGGGCCTTTGGAGGACTTGAAGGGCAGCGGAGGTTGCCATGCGACACCGACTGTATCATATGTCTTGACAAATATTCTTGTCAATAGGAATTCTAATTTTTTTTCGTTTCCGCGGGTCGCTCAACCGGTTGCTTCGAGGGATGCCGTCGATCGTAACAGTGTTCTTCCGGGGGAATGAGCGGTATTCCTGGGGCCTTAGCGTGGGGCCGGTGGGGAAAGTATCGAAAGATAGGCTTCCCATGGTCCTGTTTCGGTCTTGTATTGATAGGCCATCGCCTTGCAGATTTGGGCGATATGGTTGAGGTCGTGAACGGTCCAGGCCGCCAATAGTTGTGAAAGCGTCACCGTGCCCAACGCCGGGTGCGTCCCGCGCCGGGTGAGGTGGTCCGGTTCGATGGTCAGTGATCGCAGATTCGCGAGATTGTCGTTGCGCAGGCTGGCGAAGAGATCCAGCAATTCCGGGAGTTTCTTCTCACGGCATAAGGCCGCATGACCATTTCGATCGAACGCCTGAAAAGGCGGCGATTCACCACGCTGGAGGATATGCCTGGTTCGTACCATCCAATCGGTGCGTTCACCGTGGATGAGGTGTCCGACGATTTCATGCGGCGACCAGGTATTCGGGCCATAACGGCCGTTCCACCACGTCTCCGGCAAGCCGGCAAGCGTCGAGCGAAGGACGTGCGGCGTCCTCGCGAGAATCTGCAGCGCTTCTTCAAGATTGAACTTGATCATCGAAACGCGAAGGTGAAATCCATCGCACCCGAGGCTCGGCCGGAGGGATCAGGCGGCATTAAGATAACAGTCCAACAGCGGGCGACGCGACTCGAACGCGCAACATCTAGCTTGGAAGGCTAGTGCTCTACCATTGAGCTACACCCGCATGGGCACCGGCTTGGGGCAACGAACCGGGAGAGGCAGTTTAGCCGGGTCGCTGTTTCGCTTCAATAACATCCCGGCGAGCACTCAGAGGATCGTCGTCGCGGACGGTTTCGCAAACGCGTTACCGGGCGTATTATCCGTTTCATGAAAGTCCTGGTCATTGGCGGCGGAGGCCGCGAACATGCGATCTGTTGGAGGTTGAAAGCCTCGCGGCGAAAGCCTGAGGTCTTCTGCGCCCCGGGCAATGCCGGGACCGGCCACGTCGCCAAAAACGTCGCGATTGCTGCGGAGGACGTGGACGGGCTGCTGGCGTTTGCCAAGAGGGAAAAAATCGACCTGACCGTCGTCGGGCCGGAGGACCCGCTTTGTGCGGGGATCGTCGACAAATTCGAGGCGGCCGGGCTTCGCATTTTCGGTCCGCGCGCATCGGCGGCCCGGCTGGAAGGCGACAAGGGCTATGCCAAGCAATTGATGCGCGAGGCCGGCGTGCCGACCGCGGAGTGCCGAATCTTTGGCCCGACGAGCCAGGAAATCGCCCAGGCCAAACAAGCCGGACGCGACAAGGATGAAGCCGCGTCGCCCAGCTTTCAGAGCGGCTATGACATGGCCCGTCACTATGTCTCCACACGCGACGAGGGGATCGTCATCAAGGCCAGCGGTCTCGCCAAGGGCAAGGGCGTTTTCGTCCATCCCGATCCGGCGGATGGGCTGCTGACGCTTGAAGATTTGATGGTCAAGCGCAAGCTTGGCGATGCCGGCCGGCGCGTCGTGATCGAAGAAATGCTGAACGGCCCGGAGGTCAGCGTCCTCGCCCTGATCGACGGGCAGACGATTTACACGCTGGAGACGGCGTCGGACCACAAGCGGCTCGGCGAAAATGACACCGGCCCGAACACCGGCGGCATGGGCGCTTACAGCCCCTCAGATGCGTTGACGGAGGAGGACCTGGCGACGATCGAGCGCGAGGTTTTCGTCCCGATCGTCGATGCGCTGCGCCGAGAGGATGTGGTTTATCGCGGCGTACTTTATGCCGGGCTGATGATGACGGCGGGTGGCCCAAAGGTGCTGGAGTTCAACTGCCGCTTCGGTGATCCGGAGACACAGCCGATATTGATGCGCATGGAGAGCGATCTGCTCGACGTGCTGGAGGCGACGGTCAACGGCACGCTCGATCAGGTGGACTTGCGGTGGAAACCGGCGTCGGCGGTTTGCGTGGTCATGGCCTCGGGTGGATACCCGGATGACTATGCGAAGGGCCATGCGATCAGTGGTCTGGAAGACGCGGCAGCGCTCGATTGCGTGCAGGTCTTTCACGCGGGGACCGCGCTCGACAAGGGCGAGGTCGTGACCGCCGGCGGTCGAGTGCTTGGCGTCACGGCGCTCGGCGAGAATATCGCACAGGCGCGACAGCGGGCGTATGCGGCGACGCAGAAGATTTCGTTCAAGGGCGCGTATTTTCGAGGCGACATCGCGATGCGCGTCTCGGGACGATGAGTCGGGGCGGTTCGGCCCGCCGTCGGCAAGCACGGATGCGAGATGACCGATCGTCTTTCAGGAAAACGCGTGGTCGTCATGGGCCTCGGCCGCTTCGGCGGGGGAATCGGCGTTACACGCTGGCTGTGCGGACGGGGCGCCAAGGTTCACGTCACCGATTTGGCCTCGCGCGACGATCTCGCGACGAGCTTGAAGCCTCTTGAAGGCCTGCCGCTCACCTTTCGACTCGGCGGGCACGACGAATCCGATCTCGACGGTTGCGATCTGGTGGTCGTGAGCCCGGCGGTGGACAAAACGAAGTCGGCCTTCTTCCAGGCGGCGCTTGGCCGAGGCATCCCGTGGTCGAGCGAAATGAATCTCTTTCTGGAGCGTTGCCGGGGCCGGATCGTCGGCATCACCGGCACCGTCGGAAAAAGCACCACGACGGCGATGATCGGGGCGATCCTGGAATTGGCGCAGGGCTCGCCGGAGTGGCGTCACGGCCGCGTGTGGCTCGGCGGAAACATCGGCAAGTCGCTGCTCGACGATCTGCCGGCCATCGACGAGCGGGATATCGTCGTGCTTGAACTGTCGAGTTTCCAACTGGAGGACGCGGCGAAAATTCGACGCAGCCCCCAGATCGCGGTCGTCACCAACCTTCGCGACAACCATCTCGACCGACATGGCACGTTGCAAGCCTACGCCGATGCCAAGGCGAATATCTATCGGTATCAATCGGCCGACGACTGGGTGGTGATGCCCTTCGGCGAAGGTGTAGCGCAGTTGCCGGTGCCGTGGGCGAACCGCCGCCGTGTCTGTCGCTATGGCGCGGATGCGGCTTCGCGCCGGGCACAGTTGGAAATCACGGAGCTTGGACGGGTGCAGCGCGACGAGTTGGCCGTACAATTGGCGGTTCCCGGTCTGCACAACATCCAAAATGCCGCCGCGGCACTGGCGGTGTCTCGAATTCTCGGCGTGGCGGACGATGCGGCGACAACCGCGCTGTCGAAGTTCGCCGGTCTGATTCACCGCCTGGAATTCGTCCGCGAGTTCAAGGGCGTGAAATATTACAACGACTCCAAGGCGACCACGCCGGAGGCGGCGATGACGTCTCTGCGCGCGTTCGACGGCGGTGTCGTGATCATCGTCGGAGGGTCGGACAAAGGCAGTCCCTTTGCGGAGTTGGGTCGGCTCATCGCCGATCGCGCCAAGGCGGCGATTTGCATCGGCCAGACGGCGGGCAAGATTCTCGATTCGATCCATAGCGCGAAAGGCGATCGCGAGACTCCGGAGGTCCGCAGTGTGAAGGACTTTACGGAGGCGGTGGAATCCGCGAAACGGTCAACGTCGCCTGGCGACGTGGTCTTGCTGTCCCCGGCCTGCGCGAGCTATGACTGGTTCAAGAACTATGAAGAGCGGGGGGATCGCTTCAAAAAGATCGTGCGAGAGTGGAAGTAGGTCAACGTCGGCGGAGCGCGGGGTTGCCTAGTTGGCCGCAGGCGGCCATTGCCTGTTGGCCTTTGGTGTTGCGGCGAAAGGCAAGCTGCCCAAGACTCATCAGGGTCTCTTGGAACCGAAGCACGTCGTTCTCGTCGGATGATTCAAACGGCAGACCGTCGCAGGGGTTCCACGGGATGAGATTGACGCAGGTGTGCAGTCCGCGGAGAAAGGCGGCGAGTTCTTCGGCATGCGCTGGGGCGTCGTTGATTCCCTTGAGCATGACGTATTCGATGAGGACGTGGCCTCCGGCGCGAACAGGGTAATCGCGAATCGCCTCTCGAAGCGTCGACATCGGCTCGGTCCGATTGATCGGCATAATCTGCGAGCGAATCTCGTCATTCGGTGCGTTGAGTGAGACCGCCAGATTGAGACGCCGCCAGCGCAGGGCCGCCAGGCGCCGGATTCCCTCGCACTTTCCGACGGTCGAAACGGTGATCCTCCGCCGGGGGATCTGCTCCTTGTGATCGTCGTGCATGGCGCGGATGGCGGCAATGACGTTGTCGAGGTTATCCATCGGCTCGCCCATACCCATGAAGACGACATTGCGAATGTTCGCGTTGAATTGGCGCCGGGCCGCGGCAATTTGACCGAGGATTTCATCCGTCGTGAGATTGCGCAGCAGTCCCATTCGCGCGGTCTGGCAAAAGGTGCAACCGCGGGCACAGCCGACTTGCGACGAAATGCAGAGCGTCCGCCAGGTCTTGTCCCGGGCCCCCATCGGAATGATGACGGATTCGATTTCGTAGTCTTCCGGCGTGGACTGGCAGAATTTGACCACCTCGCCGTCGATCAGGGTCCGCGTCACCGGTAAGTGCGGTGGCGGGTCTGTGTCGGCGCGGGGGCCGTTCGGAATCGTCAAGGCGACCACCATAAAGAATTGGCCTCGTGAGCGGATAGAATAGCAGATCGGCCCGCGCGCGACGAGCCGCAGGGAGAAGGGGGAATCGGGACTTGGAGCAACCGAGCTTGTCCTGCACTGCGGAAAGATAAATCAGTTCCACCGTCGTACTGACTTCCGCCGGCGCCTGTGGTTCATTCCGACGATACCTACCGCCATCAGCATTAGATTGCCGCAAGGCAGCAGGCCGCAAAACGTGGTGCAATCGTTCGTCCCCATGGTCGTCGAACCGGCGGGCGGAGCGCTCGAATTGCCACCGCCGGAACCGGAGCCGGACGAGTCGGTTGATGGCGACGAACTCGACTCCGTCGGCGGATCGTTCGTCCGGCCACTGCGTTCATTAGAATAGCCGCTCTCGCCGTCGGCGTTGTAGGCGGTGACGGCGACATAGTACCTCTGACCGGCCGACAATCCGGTGATCCGAATGCTCGTCACATTCCCGACGTCGAAGGGAGAGCTGCCCCGGTCGGGCGTGTAGGGAGGGTTGTTGGCGTCTTCGTCATAATACACGCGATAGCCCGATGCGCCGGAGACGGACTGCCAGTAAATCGAGACGGACCGATCGCCACCGATGACCGATGTCAGGCTCGGTGCGGCGGGAATGTTGGCAATTGTCTGAGCGGCAATTTCATTCGAAAAATCGCTTTCGCCGTGGGCGTTGTAGGCGGTCACAGCAACGCGCGTCGAGTGATTGCTCGGGAACCCGGTCAAGGTGAACTGCATCGCGTTGCCGGCGTCGATCGCTGTCACGCCTTCCGCGGCGACCGTCGTCGGCGAATAGGGCGGGTTGGACGTGTCTTCGTCGTAATAAACGCGGTAGCCGTCGGCTCCCGCGACGGTATTCCACAACAGGGTGACCGTACGATCCCCACCCGTTGCCGCGACCAGCACCGGCGCATTGGGAATCAACGTGTAGGGAGTCGCCGTCATTTGATTGGAATATTCGCTCTCTGAAAACGTGTCGTACGCCTTGACCGCGACGTAGTAAATCTGGCCCGCCGGCAATCCGTTCAACGTGTAAGCCGTCACGTTGCCGACGTTGAGGCCCGACGGACCCTGAGTGGCGAGCGAGTCCGGCGAGAATGGGGGATTGCTGGCATCCTCGTCGTAATAGACCTTGTAACCCGTCGCGCCGGTGACGGCGTTCCATTGAAGCGTGATCGATCGTTCGCCCGCCGTCGCCGACGTCACGACCGGTGTATCAAGCTGAGGGAAATCGAAGACGGTGAGCGTGAGACTCTTTGTATTGTTTCCCTCGTTGGACTCCGCCACGACGCTGCAAACATCAACAAACGCGGAAAAGGTCTTGGTCCCTTCGGTCGAGTAGGAAAGATTGGCGAAGTTGAGCGTTAGCGTCGCTCCGGCGGCCAGACCTGAAATCGGATTCCGCACGGACGGGCATGCGACCGGCAGGCTATTGAGCCAGGCGCTCAACTCGAACGCCCCGGCGGCGCCGGTCCCGCGATTCGCGATCCGCACCTGGGCGTCAAACGTCTGATTCAAATCGATCGTCGTATTCGCCACGATGATCTCCTCGACGATCAGGTCGGGCACGAGTGGCGCCGTCGGCGCGCCGTAAAGGGTTCGCATACTGCTGATGTCGCCCTCACTGAGGTGGGACCGGTTGCCCATCAGCGACTGCTTGTCGGCATAGGCCGGTCGGGCCCGAATGGTGTAACAGGACGCCGAACAGCCCAAACATTGCGAAAAGGCGCAGCTGTCGTAGTGCATGATCGACTCGAAATCGTACGGTCCGATCAGCCGTGCATTGGGGTGCTTGGCGAATTGGCTCTCAAATCCCGGCTCGATATTCGAGGTGACGATCTCCACGTAAGTGTCGCGGTCGCCGCGCGACTGCTCGTGCCACACGCCCAGGCTGTGGGCCAACTCATGGGCCATGATGAAGCGATAGCTCCAATTGTAAATGTTGATGATCTGCCGGCCGCCGACTTTTCCAAGTTGCGAGTTATTTCCGGAGGAGTTTTGAATGTAAATGTAGTCGGCCTGGCTGGTTCGCGGGCGAAAATCGATGTCGGCGACGGCCTCCCACTCCGCCATCGCCGCGATCATGCGGTTGCGATTTTCCGTGGTCACCGCTCCGTCGAAGGCGTAGTACACGATGCCATTGGGCCAGAGATTGGGTTCGGTAGCGAATCGAGGGGCGGGATCGTCCGGCGCGCCCGGCATGATGATGTCGCCCTCCACCAGATGGTAGCCTTCGGGGATGTCCTCATAATTCTGCGCTTCAATCGTGCGGTCGGGCGTCGCGATCTCGGCGCGGCCGTGAAGCTGATTGAGATCGCCAGGTCGTTCCGAGATGGCTTCCTCGCCGGCGACGACGTACGAGGCCGATACCTCCATGGCTGAGCCGACCGGCTCAACGACGTCCACCGCTCGATCCTGCGCCCAGGCCACCGATCCGATCAAGGAAAATGCTGCGAACGTGAGGGCCTTGGACATTTTGTAGTTCGGCATCATGGGGCAAATCTCCTGTCCACGGACCGGACCTCGCGGGTGGGTCCGGACAAGAGATGTACCCCTATGTTACTGCGATCTTATGCGAGATCTCGACCGAATTTGATGAATTGAACTATTTGGTTTTCAAAGGCTTATGACAAGCACAACGAAAAAACTGCGTGTATTCGCGGCCCTTTCGGATTTGCCTGTGGAGAAACTCAGTGCGAACTTTTAGTGAATGGGAGCCCTTCGCCGAATTTTGGGGGCATTCCGGGACACGCGCCAAGTGAACTTTGGGCTGCGTTCGAGGATGTGTGGTTCCTTCCACCGGGAGCGCATTGCTGACGCATCGATGTCGGCGGCATATTCATGGGACGGATAGCCTTTCAAGCATCATCTTCGGCAACCGGCATGTGAATCAGTGCGACTTGCCGCGAGGCGGTGCGGCGACCATAATACCAAAGCGTTGACGTGCGGCGCTCGTAAGCCCTTGCTGACAGCGAAGGTAAGCGGCCGTGCGCGATCCGTTGCAACGTCACGCGAGAACCCGGCCGCGTACCCAAGTGGTTCAAGGGGACGGATTGCAAATCCGTTATTCGTCGGTTCGAATCCGACCGCGGCCTTTAGCGAGTCTGATGTCACAGCCGAAAGTCCGTGAGCGCCTGTTTTGCGCAGGTGGAGTTTCGACTGCGCGAAGCGAATCATTTCCGCCCCACTACCCGATCATTGCGATATCCGGCACACCTATTTCTGCCACAAGGAAATTAATTTGAAAGATTTTGAATTAGGGAAAATACCTACCGAGTATTGCGTCAATGTTAAGACTGCTATATTCTCATAGGTCGTGATGGCTGAATGGCAGCCGTGACTAGTGATGTCAGGAGTATATGGTTATGGCAAAGAGGAGTTTACGGTGTGAGGCCTGCGATCGGTCTTTCACGATGCCGGCGCACTATGCCCGGCACATGAGCGCGACGCACGGCAAAGGCGGCAAGCGCCGGAAGGCGAACGGCAAACGCGGTCGGCCCGCCGGGCGCGTCGGTCGGCCCTCGTTGCGTCGAGGCCCGGGACGTCCCCGCAAAGTGGGACGCCCGCGTGGTCCAGCCGGGGTCATGAAGTTGGCCCGTATGAGCCTGGAACAATTGGGTGCCCTCATTGACGCCGCGCGCGTCGAGGCCCGCCGCAAGATTTCCGAAATCAGTCGGACTTTTGCCTAGAGTGATTCGCCGTGCGCAGCCGGTTCCCTGCATAGGGCGGGCCCTTTCAGCAAGGGTTCGATAGAAACACCCGCTTGACGTACTCTCGGGCTGCGTCGCGGTGCTTTGGGTCGCTGGATGGGGATCCGCGCTGACTTAGCCATGAAAATACGGGCTCCGGCGGCGTTTTGTCGCCCGAGCCCATTTTCTTGGAAAATCTCAGATTTTCGCGTAAGTGCCGGTCGCTTTGCGGGTACCCCTTGTGAAGTCGGCGTCCTAGTACGACGTCGAAGAGATCACAAGGAGCGTCCCATGTTCTGGAATCACTCGAACGCCAAAGCCGACCGAACGACGAATGTCTCCGACCCACACCGCATCCTGGCGATCTGGGAAGTCGCGGTCACCCGCGAAGGACTCGAGGTCCGTCCGATCGGCTCCGAATTGTGCCCGCAGGACATCGCGCTTCTGGCCCGGCGTCTGACACAATGCGATTTTTCCTTGACCGCCGCTCAAGTGGTCATGGATTTTTCAAACGTGCGTCATTTCGGTCCGCAGTGGACCGTCGTACTGGCCATGCTCCTGGACCTGTCCCGCCGACTCAATGGTGCTGTCAAGGTTTCGGGCCTGCAAGGTCAGCCCGCGGCCGTCGTTTCGCTCTATGGCAGGAATCGCGCGCTGCGCCGTCTGATGGCGGCGTAATCCTCACACCAATCCCAATCGTACGGCGTCGGCGGTACAATCTTATTGGCCTTGCCAATTTCCCTGGAACTGGATTCTCACGTTTCTTTTTGCGAAAAGGAGTGTCTGATGTCCGCCAACGTCAAAGCCATTCCCGATGCATATCGCGCGGCGACGCCTTACCTCATCTGCAAGGGCGCGGCGGAGGCGATCGAGTTTTACAAAAAGGCCTTCGGCGCGACGGAGATGTTTCGCCTCGGTCCGCCCGGCGGGAAAATCGGCCATGCCGAGATTCGCATCGGCAAGGATGCCATCGTGATGCTGGCAGACGAATCTCCGGAGATGGGGGCGAAGAGCCCGCAGTCGCTCGGCGGTTCGCCGGTCGCGATCTACATCTACGTCGAGGATGTGGATGGATTCACCGCCCGTGCGGAAGCCGCCGGGGTGACGATCCTTCGCCCGGTGGCGGACCAGTTCTATGGCGACCGGTCGGTACACTTGCAAGACCCGTTCGGTCACCGCTGGGGTTTTGCGACGCACAAGGAAGACCTGACGCAGGAGGAAGTGATGAAGCGGGCGAAGGAGAAATTTGGCAACTAGAGAATTTTGAGGGTCCGCATCGCATCATTGCGGATTTGCTAATGAGGCCCCGTGGTAGTCCCAATGCAATTCGACGGGCACTCCGCATTTTGTTTCATTAGCTCATGATCCATTAGTAATCCGCGTAAATTTCGGCCCAGCCGACTTCGGTGGGATGTGGAATGAGAATGTCGGCGACCTGGCCGGGGTCGCCCGTCTCGGCGGTGTGGGTGCGGACGATGACGTCGGTGCCGGGTCGGATGCACTCCGCGATGCCCGGTGGCAGCTCTGCGACGGTGATGCCGGCGAAGACGCGGCCAGCGTATTCGATCGTGAGGTTTTCGCCCTGGCGGGAGACGGCGGTGATGACGTGGCGTCGATAGCCCTCGGGCGTGGGCACCTGTCGAGGTGATGTCATTGTCGTTGGGGGCACGGGCCTGGGTTTCCATTTCAGTTCCAGATGTTTGCCGTCGGGCAGCGCGTCATAGCGGGCCAGAAGCTCCACGAATCGCGCTCGAATGGAATCCAGTTGTTTTTGACTCACGGGGAGGGGAGCCTCCGCGCCGCCCCGCGTCATCGATGTCGTGACCATCGCATTGAACTCGTCGGCCGAGCTACTTTCGCCGAAGCGATGCTCGCGTTCCAATTGGTCCACGAAGAATTCCGTGCATTGTGCTTCCAGGGACAAATGCCTGGCCGCACCAGGTTCATTGAACGATTCGATCGTCCGGCCGGAAGCAATAAGGCCGAAGAACGCCTCGCGGAAACCGAGTGTCGTCTCGACGGCGTAGTGCATCAGGTCGTGCCGAGGGAAGAAGCCGCCATAGGGCATCCTGGACCACGTCGCGCTGCCGTCGTCCCGGATGCAGGTGATCACGGGAGCTTTCGGATCTTTCTTGAGTCGGATCAGCATGGCTTTTCGTACACGAAGGCGTCGCCGCGTTCGATGATCTCGTTAGAAATTGCGAGGAGCGCTTTGGAGTCGGCGTCGCGAAAGGATTGGATGAGGGTCATGGGGTCATGGCCGGGATTCTAGCGGGCCGTCGCGATGGGTGATGGTTGATCGATAATTGGCCGGTCGTTGGTCTCGGACAGGGCTTCTGCAAGGCGACGAATGTCTTCTTTGGAATGATTGGCCGAGATCGAAAGGCGAATGCGATAGTGACCGCGGGGGACGGCGGGGAATGCGACGACACTGACCAGGATGCGGTGGTCACGCAACGTCACGACGACGTCCCTGAAACGGTTGAAGTTGACGAAATCGACGCAGAGGATCGGCGTTTCCGTCGAAAGCGGCTTCATTCCCGCGTTTTGTAGCGAGGCGATCACGCATTGTTGGTTATCCCATACCCTGGCATGAATCTCCGCCAGACGAGGAGAAAGGAGGGTGTCGCAAGCCGCCAGCGCGCCCGAAAGCAGAGTGGTCGGCAGTGGCCCGCTGAACATGAGACCGCCGGCATAGCTTCGGATCGCGGTTCCGAGCGCTTCCGGCGTCGCGACGAATCCGCCGTAGCAACCCATGGCCTTGGAGAGGCTGCCGACGTAAACGAGGTGATCTCGATCGCCCTGGAGCCGGTGATGCACGCCTTCGCCGCGTTTGCCAAAGACACCGAAACCGTGTGAATCGTCCAGATACAGGAGCGATCCGCTTTGTACGGCGAGGTCGTAGAGTCTCTCGATCGGCGCGATCTCACCTTCGAGGCTGTAGACGCCGTCGGCGAGGATCAGGGCATCTTCCGCCGGGTCTTTTTCTTTCAAGGCGGACTCCACGGCGGCCATGTCGTTGTGCGGTGTGAAGCGCACCTGGACATCCTCGCAGGCCTTTAGCGCTTCATGCATCGAATGGTGGACCTGTTCGTCCGCGATGACGTGCTTGATGCCGCCGGTCAGGAGCGGCAGCAGCGTCTGGTGAAGCGACGTGACGCTAGGAAAAACAATGGCCCGCGGCAGGCCGACAATGCGCGCCAGCCGCTCCTCCAACAACGTGTACTCTTTGACGGAGAAGAATGCGCGGGAGATATATCGGTGCAGTCCGGAGGATTGAAGGCCGTCGATGCAGGCCTGGATGACCGCCGGATCGGAGTCCAAACCGAGATAACTGGTCGTGGCGAAATCGACGAAGTCCGTCTCGTCGATGGCGAGTGCGCGCGAGCGAATTCGCGGCTTGCCTGATTGAAACAGAACCTCTTCGTCACGCCCGTGATCGAGCAGCGGTTTCAAATAGCGGTGTGCACGCGAGATTCTTTGAGCCAAACGGCCTTCGACGGACACTTCGTCAATGCTCCTCGCCCTCGCCGGCCGGGCTTCATCATCACTTCCGTTGAATTCGATCCCGAACATGACGGTCGCCGGCGCTTGTCCGCGGTACAAGCCGCCGACATTCCCGGAGTGTAGCTGATTTCCGGAAACAATTCATCCTTACCTTCGGATGGGTATTTGTCCCGTTTGGACTCAGGTTTCAAGGTCGCGGGGGCTGTCGCCAGGACCCCGGTTGCTACGGCGACTCGACTCGGCGAGCCGCAAGGCCGGATCGAGTTGCATTGCTTTGTTATCAAACGTCAACCAGACGGGACTCGTCCTCGACGGACACTTGCGTGCCCGGTTTTGATGGGCTGCCTGATTTGGGATGAGACCCAACTTTGCCAGCACCCCCGGATGGCCGGATTGACCCGTCCCGCCACGGAAGGACGTTCTTTGCAATTCGCTTAATGACGACGATACTATCTGCGGTAGCGGGCACTAACAGGAGATTTTGTCATGAGCCGAGTGCGTGTGCTGGTTGGCACCAAGAAGGGGGCGTTCATCCTGACGTCGGATGCCCAACGAAAGAAATGGGACGTCAATGGTCCGCACTTCGCCGGTTGGGAAATCTATCACGCCAAGGGCTCGCCCGCTGATCCGAACCGCATTTACGTCTCGCAGACTAGCGGCTGGTTCGGTCAGATCATCCAGCGTTCGAACGACGGCGGAAAGACCTGGGAGCAACCGGGGACGCCACCGGGTACACCGACAACCACGCCCGAGGGCATGCCGATGGGAGAGAGCAACAAGTTCGTTTACGACACGTCGCCCCCAAACGGCAAGCCGCTGACCACGCACATGTGGTACGACGGCACGCAGCATCCGTGGGAATTCAAACGTGTCTGGCATGTCGAGCCGTCGCTGACCGATCCCGACACGGTGTACGCCGGCGTGGAGGACGCCGCCATTTTTCGCACGACCGACGGCGGCAAGAATTGGCACGAGCTGGCCGGCTTGCGCGGTCATGGGACGGGCCCGAAGTGGCAGCCCGGCGCCGGTGGCATGGGCGTTCATACCATTGTCCAGGACCAGAAGAATCCCAATCGGCTCTTCGTCGCCATCTCCGCCGCGGGCGTCTTTCGCTCTGACGACGGCGGGAAGACGTGGGCCCCGAAAAATCGCGGGCTGACGTCGAAGTATCTGCCCGAGAAAGCCCCCGAAGTCGGTTTCTGCGTTCACCGCATCGCGATGCACCCGTCGAAGCCCGATACGCTTTTCATGCAACTGCATTGGCATGTCTGTCGCAGTGACGACGCCGGCGAAAACTGGCAAAAGGTCAGCGGGAACCTGCCGAGCGATTTCGGTTTCCCGATTGTCGTCAACGCCCACGAGCCTGAAACGGTCTACGTCGTTCCCATCCTGAGCGATTCGCTGCATTACCCGCCCGACGGCAAGCTGCGCGTCTATCGCAGCAGGAAGGGCGGCAACGAGTGGGAAGCACTGACGAAGGGGCTGCCACAGAGCGATTGCTACGTGAACATCCTGCGCGGGGCGATGAGCGTCGATACGCTCAACCCGTGCGGCATCTATTTCGGCACGACCGGCGGGCAGGTCTATGGTTCGTCCGACGCGGGCGATAGCTGGTCGCCGATCGTTCGAGATTTGCCGGCGGTTTATTCGGTTGAAGCCCAGGTGATCTAGTTTTCAACCGCGGCCATCATGACCACCGATTCTCTCGATACGCTGTTTTGCCAGGCCGTCACCGCCCTTGACGCCGGCGATGTGAATGCGCTAAAGCAATTGCTGGCGGACCATCCGGAATTGGCGCGCGAACGGCTCGAAACGCCGGGTGCGTGGCTACGCGACAAGGTCGGCCGCGCGGTCGATGCCGGGGAATTCTTCGAGCGGCCATATCTGCTGTGGTTCGTGGCGGAGGACCCCGTTCGCCAGGGTAGCCTGCCAAAGAATATCGCGGAGATCGCTCGTGCGATTATCGATGCTGCCAGAAGCGCGAACTTGAAAAGCCTTCAAGAACAGCTCCATTATACTTTGCAATTGGTGTCGCTATCGTGGATTGCACGGGAGTGCGGCGTCCAGATCGAGTTGATCGACGTTTTGATGGATGCCGGCGCGTCGCCCGACGGCCATCCTGATCATGCGCTCGTTAACGGTAATTTCGAGGCGATGAAACATCTCCTGGCGCGCGGGGCCAAGCTGACCCTGCCGACGGCGATTTGTCTCGAACGTTGGGACGATGCTTCGAGTCTTTGGGAAAGTGCCGACGACCGACAAAAGCAATTCGCGTTGGTGGCTGCCGCGCTGCACGGCCGGGCCAATGCGGTGAAATGGGTGTTGCGGAAGAAAATCGATCTCAACCGACCGAGTGAGGACCTGTTTTCACACGGTACGCCGCTTCATCATGCCGTTTGCTCGGGCTCGATGGAGACCGTGCGGTCTTTGGTCGAGGCGGGGGCAAGGCTGGATGCGAAAGATACCGCTTGGAACGGCACTCCGCTGGATTGGGCCGAATACCAGATGCGCGAAGCCAAAGTTATGAATGCGGCAAAGCCATATCCGGCGATCGCCGCGTATCTTCGCGAGAAGGCCGGCCGGACCTGAGTGCGAATTGAAATGTGTGGATCGGCCTGGCCCAAAAAATGGTGGAAAGGGTTGAACCCATGATCACCGGAATCAAAGGCGCGCACTGGCTTCTCTACAGCAAAGACCCCGAAGCGGATCGGGCGTTTTTCCGCGATGTCCTCGGTTTACGCGGCGTCGACGCCGGCGAGGGTTGGCTCATCTTCGCGCTGCCGCCGGCGGAACTGGCGGTCCATCCCGGCGAGGGCGATCTCGTGCAGCGATATGGCGACCATGAAGTGCTGGGCTCGGTGCTCTACCTGATGTGCGATGACGTTCAGTCGATGACGAAGACGCTCGAAGCCCGCGGCGTCCGGTGCGCGCCGATCAGCACGGCGGAGTGGGGTTTTCATACGCTCTTGCGGCTGCCCAGCGGCGGCGAGATCGGGCTTTATCAACCGACGCATCCGTGCGCGATCGAGTGAACTTCGATGATTCGTGTCGTGCTCCCATTCCATTTGCGCACGTTGTCCGGCGCCGGCGATGAGGTGCAAGTTGAAGTGTCGTGGCCCGCGACGCAACGATCCGTCCTCGATGCGCTGGAGGCCCGTTACCCCATGCTTCGCGGCACGATCCGGGACCATGGCACTTTGAAGCGCCGGCCGTTCATCCGCTTCTTCGCCTGCGAGAAGGACTTGTCCCACGAATCGCCGGAGACGCCGCTGCCGGACGCGGTCGCAACGGGCGAAGAGCCCTATTTGATTGTGGGGGCCATTGCCGGCGGATAGTCAGAATGTCCGTATATTATCGGTGCGGTGAGCCCTTGAAATCGCGCCGCTCCTGCGTATGATTCTGGGCTCGCTACGGGGCGTAGCTCAGCCTGGTTTAGAGCGCTGCGTTCGGGACGCAGAGGTCGGAAGTTCAAATCTTCTCGCCCCGATTCACGCCGGAAGCTTCACGGCATCGCGTCAAGTGGCACGCGCCTTGCCGCCCAGGTGGGTTTGCCGCATCAGTCATTTCAGGTGCTTGCCGAAGAACTCCGAGATCCTGTCGAAGGGGATCTTGTCCATCCGGTCGTACAAGTCGACGTGATTGGCGTCCTTGATGATCAAGAGCTCCTTCGGCTCCGCCGCGGCCTCGTAGGCGGTCTCGCTGAAATAGCGCGAGTGGGCCTTTTCGCCGTGAATGAAGAGGATCGGGCGCGGCGAGATCTCATCGATGTGCGTGAGAAGCGGCATGTTCATGAACGACAGCGGCGTGGTCAGCGTCCAGGAGGCGTTGGAGTTGATCGCTCTCGGGTGGAATCCGCGCGGCGTCCTGTAGTAGTCGGCGTAGTCCACCAGAAACTGCGGCTCGCCGCCCTTGAGTTCGTTCATGACCGGGCCGTACTCGGGCGCGCCCTTCTCCGCGTCGATCCAGCGCTGCCGGCTCATCTGCTCCAGCGCCTTGGTGCGATCTGCTTTCGTCATCGAATCGTTGTACCCCTTGGACATGACCCGCGACATGTCATACATGGTGCTGGTCACGACCGCCTTGATACGCTTGTCCACGGCGGCGGCGTTGAGCGCCATGCCGCCCCAGCCGCAGATGCCGATGATGCCGATGCGCTCGCGGTCAACGGAGGCTTGCAGGCCGAGGAAGTCGACCGCCGCGCTGAAGTCCTCGGTGTTGATGTCGGGCGAGGCGACATTGCGGGGTTCGCCGCCGCTCTCTCCGGTGTAGGAAGGGTCGAACGCCAGCGTGACGTATCCCCGCTCCGCCATCGTCTGCGCGTACAAGCCGGATGCCTGTTCCTTCACCGCACCGAAGGGCCCGCTGACGGCGATGGCCGCCGAGCGCTTGCCGCCACGGTCCTTCGGCTGATACAGGTCCGCCGTGAGCGTGATCCCGTAGCGGTTCTTGAACGTGACCTTCTGCTGGGTGACCTTGTCGCTCCGCGGGAACGTCTTGTCCCACGTCTCGCTCGCGAACGTCGGCGAGGCTGCTTTCTCCGACTTCGGGTCAGTCTCCCGGCTCCTGGATTGCCCAGCCGTGAGAGTTGGGGCAACCGCGAAGAGCAGCGCGCCGAAACCGACTGATGCGAGGATGAAGCTGGTTGAGAGTGTCATTTGAACTCCTTTCTGTTCTGATGGTTTGACTCGATGCGCGCCGGCTTCCGCGCCGTCACTGCACGGTCTGCCCTCCGTCGATCACCATCGCGTGGCCGACCATGAACGCTGCGGCGTCCGAGCACAGAAAGAGAACTGCCTGCGCGATTTCCTCGGGCGTGCCCATCCGGCCGACCGGCTCTTCCGCGACGACCTTCGCGCGGCCTTCGGGCGTGCCCCCGGTGAAGCGTTCCATCATCGGGGTTTCGATGTAGCCGGGGCAGACGGCGTTGACGCGAATGTTCTGCGCCGCATAGTCGAGCGCCGCCGCTTTCGTGAGGCCGATCACGCCGTGCTTCGCCGCGGTATATGCAGGGCTGCCCTTGATGCCGATGATTCCCGCCCCCGAAGACGTGTTCACGATCGCGCCGCCGCCCTGCTTGAGGATCAGCGGGATCTCGTACTTCATGCACAGGAACACGCCGCGGAGGTTGATATTGATGATCCGGTTCCACTCCTCTTCGTCGTAGTCCGCGGTCGGGGCCGGCTTCCTCGGCTCGATTCCCGCGTTGTTGAAGGCGAAGTCCAGCCGCCCGAAGGTCTCGGCGGCCTTGCCCAGGGCCGCCCTCACGTCTTCAGCCCGCGTTACGTCGCAGCGCACGGCGAGGACGCGCCCGCCTTGCTGCTCGATCATGCGGGCCGTTTCCTGGTTACCGCGTTCCGACACGTCCGCCACGACCACGTTCGCGCCGTCGCGGGCGAAAGCCAACGCCGCGGCGCGGCCGATGCCGCTCGCGGCTCCGGTCACGAATGCAGCCTTGCCCGCGAAATTCGTGCTCTGGTTCTTCATCATCGCTTGCTCCTCGTGCGGAATTACTCGTGCGACCGTTCCGCACTGACTGTTTGCATTCCCTGCACCGCTTTGACTTCCTTTCTAGAACTTGAGCGACGCCATTTCGATGCAAAACCGGTACTTCACGTCGGACCGGACCAGCCGCTCGTACGCCTCGTTGACCTTCTGAATCGGGATCACCTCGACGTCCGCCGTGATGTTGTGCCGGCCGCAGAAGTCGAGCATCTCCTGCGTCTCGCTGAGGCCGCCGATCGGCGAGCCCGAGAGACTGCGGCGGCCGAGGATGAGCGGAAACGCCGCAACGGGCAGCGGCTTGGATGGCGCGCCGACCAGCGTGAGATTCCCGTCGCGGGCGAGCACGTTGATGTACGCGTTGATGTCGTGCTCGGCGGAGACGGCGTCGAGGAGAAAATCGAAGCTGCCGGCGTGGCGGGCCATCGCACTGGCGTCGCGCGAAAGGACAACCTCGTCGGCGCCCAGCCGCAGCGCATCCTCTTTCTTGCCCGGCGAGGTCGTGAAGACCACGACGTGCGCGTCTAGCGCGCGGGCGAACTTCACGCCCATGTGCCCCAGCCCGCCCAGGCCGACGATGCCCACCTTCTTGCCCTTGCCCACGCCCCAGTGCCGCATCGGCGAGTAGGTCGTGATCCCGGCGCACAGCAGCGGCGCAGCGCCGGCGAGATTCAGGTTGGCGGGGACGCGCAGCACGAAGCGTTCATCGACGACGATGCCGCCGGAATAGCCGCCGTACGTCACGGGCGCGGTCCCGTGCTTGTCCGGGCTGTTGAACGTGAGCACCTGGTTCGGGCAAAACTGCTCCAGACCCGCGCTGCACTCGGGACAGGTCCGGTCCGAATCGACCAGGCAGCCCACCGCGGCCAGGTCGCCCGGCTTGAACTTCTGCACGCTGCTGCCCACCTTCGTGACGCGCCCGACAATCTCGTGCCCCGGCACGATCGGGTACACCGTGGGCATCGCGCTGCTCCACTCGTTGCGAACCAGGTGCAGGTCGGTGTGGCAGATGCCGCAGTAGAGAATCTCGATCTGCACGTCGTGCGGCGTGGGATCGCGCCGCGGGATGGTCGTGCCGGCCAGCGGCGACGTCGCGCTTTTCGCGGCGTAAGCCTTCGTGTTGAACATCGTCTCGCGCTCCTTTTCTGTCGCCGCGGAGGGCCGCGCCCGCCGCCGGCGCTTGCATTCCAGTCCAACGCGCTGGACGCGTACGGGTCGCGTTCCGCGCTGTCTGCCTGACTTTATGCTGGTGAGTTCGAAAGGCGATAGGACGATCCTCGCAACTCCTTGTACAATCCTCCAGAATGCGTCGGTCAGCTGCGTTTTTCACGACGAAGGTGCATACGATGGCAAGGATGAAGATTACGAACCAACGTCAGTCGCCGCGAATGCAGGCCGACCGGGAGGAACTGGCCGAACGGATCGCGCGGGCGCTGCCGCGCGACGGCAAGCTGGAGGTGCAGCCGGGGGTACTGTTCACCCGCAGCTCGCGGCCCGCTCCGTGCGCGGAGTACGGCGTTTGCGACCCAGGGTTCTGCCTGATGGCGCAGGGAAGCAAGAGTCTCTTTCTTGGCGAGCAGACCTTCCGCTATGACCCCGCTCATTATCTGGTCACCACCGTCGATTTGCCGATGAGCTGGCAGATTGTCGAAGCTTCGGCGGACCGCCCGTATTTGGGGTTCCGGCTGGCGCTCGACCCCTCGGTGGTCACGCAGGTGATGGTGGAGTCCGGTCTCGCGCCGGCCAGCGGCGCCGGCAGCGTGCGAGCCGTTGACGTAAGCATCCTCGATGCGGATCTCCTCGACGCGACGCTGCGGCTGATTCGACTGACGCAGAAACCCGTGGACTACCGCGCGCTTGCCCCGCTCGTCATCCGCGAAATCGTCTACCGCCTGCTGACGGGGGCGCAAGCGGACCGCATGCGGCACCTCGCGCGGTTCGGCGGGCAGGCCCAACGGATGGTCCGCGCCGTGGAGAAGCTGCGCGAGAACTTCGACAAGCCGCTGCGGATCGAAGCCATCGCGCGCGAACTCAGCCTGAGCGTCTCGGGCTTCCACGCCCACTTCAAGGCCGTGACGGCCATGAGCCCGTTGCAGTTTCAGAAGCAACTGCGGCTTCAGGAAGCCCGACGCCTGATGCTCAGCGAAAATCTCGACGCCGCCGAAGCCGGCTACCGCGTGGGGTATGACGACGCGTCGCACTTCAGCCGTGACTACAAGCGGCACTTTGGCGAGCCCCCGGCGCGCGACGTTGGACGACTGCGAGAGCTGGCGACGGCGTAATGCCGCCACCATCGCGTGTCTCCGGCCGCTGTTGGAGCGTGACCCGTCGGTCCATGCCGCCGGCCAGGCGCGTTTCACCGTTTCACGGCCAGCAAAACGCGGATTCCAGGCTCCCAGGCCCGAATTTCCTGCACGAAGAGTTCAACTGGCGTACTGTCACCCCGATTGACTCCCTTTGATGATCGAGCATGAGGTCCGTTGGACGGCATGCCACAACGGCCGAGAGACCGGCGTTTCCGTTCTTGAGCGGGCGTCGAACCCCCAAAAATATTAAACCAAATGGTTGACTTTTCCGGGGGCCGGTGGTATATTAAACCAAATGGTTTTAGATCGATCCCCGCAACTGGACCGCGTTTTTCATGCCCTGGCCCATCCGGCCCGGCGGGCCATCCTTCGGCGTCTTACGGATCGTGAGCAAAACCTCAGCGAACTGGCCGCGCCGTTTCGGATGTCCTTTCCCGCGGCGTCGAAGCACGTTCGCGTCCTGGAGCGCGCCCGGTTGGTCCGACGTCGGGTGGTGGGGCGGACGCACCTGTGCAGAATCGAAGCCAAGCCATTGGCAGAAGCCGATGAGTGGCTGGAGAGCTACCGGAAGAATTGGGAGGAAAATTACCAACGCCTGGATAGGTTGCTTGAAGAAATGAAAGCCGTCGAAAAGCAGCAAAAACCAACGAGCCGATAAAGGAGAACTGAAATGATCGCCAATCGCCTGAGTGTCGCCACGCCGTCCGATCGGGAAATCGTGATGACGCGCGAATTTGCCGCACCGCGAAACTTGCTCTTCAGGGCCTATACGGATCCCCGGTTGATTCCCCGATGGTGGGGACTCCGCAACCATACCACCATCGTTGACCGGATGGACGTGAAGCCCGGCGGCGTTTGGCGATTCGTGTGCACGGACGCGGAAGGGAACGAGTTTGCATTCAACGGGATTTATCGCGAAGTCGTTCCGCCTGAAAAGCTGGTCTATACCTTCGAATTCGAAATGATGGCCGGCCACGTCATGACGGAGTCGATAACCTTTCAAGAACAAAAGGGCAGGACGCGGGTGACGACTCGATCGGCTTTCGCATCGAAGGAGGATCGAGATGGAATGATCGCGTCCGGAATGGAGCAGGGCGCCAACGAATCCTGCGACCGACTTGAAGAGCTGTTGGCCACGCTGTCCTGAGCGACCGAACGGAGCGAACCAGCAAAAACAGAGGTCCCCGATGAAGAATACATTGAAGATTACATTGCCGTCCGATCTCGAAATCGTGATGACCCGCGACCTCGACGCGCCGCGGCACCTGGTCTGGAAAGCCATGACGTCGCCGGAATTCATCCGGCGCTGGTTGTTTTTGCCGCCCGGCTGGTCCATGACGGAGTGCCGCGAAGATCTGAGAGTCGGCGGTTCGTTTCGGTGGGAATGGGCCGGGCCCGACGGAAAAGTTGCGATGGCGATGCATGGGGTTTATCGAGAGGTCGTGCCAGAGGTTCGCATCGTCCGCATGGAGTCGTTTGAAACGGGCTGCGACGCCCAGGCCGGACAGCAAATGGCGACGCTGGAGTTCACGGAGCGGTCGGGAAAGACGACGGTGATTACGACCGTCCGATTCCCGACGAAGGAAGCCCGTGACGGGTTGCTCGCGTCGGGCATGGAGCACGGCGTCTCCGCCGGTTACGATCAGCTCGAACAAATGCTGGCGTCCGGGCAGATTCGGTGAGATGAACAAGCGCCCCGTTTCGATCGCGATCATCGGCTGGCTTTTCATCGCCGTTGGAACGGTGGGAGTGGTTCGCGGCCTTTGGCCGTTGGTCGGCGGCGCGAGATCCCACGCTGAGGCCGAGGTCAGGCCGGAACCACTCGTCGACTCCTTTTATTCCTCGGCCAGCGGTATCGTTGCGGCGGTGGGCGGCGCGTATCTGCTACAAGGACGTGGTTGGGCGCGTTGGCTGCTGGTCGCCTGGATGGCGTTTCACATTGTCCTCAGCGTGTTGCACTCGATGTCGGAGCTGGCGGTACACTGCATGGTATTCGGGGCGATCATCTGGTTTCTCTTTCGGCCACATACGACGGAGTATTTTCAGAACAGTGCGGCTCATTCACCGTAAGTGATCGTCATGGAAAGCCTCATGCAACCGGATTGGCAATCGAACTTGATGGGTGAGTTGTTGGAGCTTCGGGCGTTGCGGCCGGACGATTGGTCGGCCCTCTTTTCCGTTGCATCCGATCCGCTCATCTGGGAGCAGCACCCCGCAAGAGAACGTTACAAAGAGGAAGTGTTTCGAGAGTTCTTCCAGGGAGCCCTGGATTCAAAGGGGGCGTTTGCCGTCATCGATCGCAAGATGGGGCAGGTCATCGGCTCGTCGCGGTACTGTCATTACGATGCCGGAAAGAGCGAGGTCGAGATCGGCTGGACGTTTCTTGCCCGGTCGTATTGGGGCGGCGAATACAACGGCGAGATGAAGCGGCTCATGCTCGATCACGCCTTTCAGTTCGTTGACCGCGTCTATTTTCTGATCGGTCCGGAAAATTGGCGTTCACGACGGGCCGTGGAAAAGATCGGCGCGGTCTACGCGCGGGACCGAGAGCGAACGGACCGAAACGGAAAATCGATCATCAGCGTGGAATATGAGCTGATGAAATCCGCATACCGAAATTAATGGCCTCGAGAAGTCCTATGACCAAGAAAACAAAGCCTGCCAAGGAAGTTCAGGAACGCCGCAACTCGGCCACTTCCAAAGCAAGCTCCCGGACCGACCGGGAGGTGGAAGCTTTCATGAAGAAGCTCAACCATCCAATGAAGAAAGACGTTGAGGCCGTGCGACAGCTCATTCTCGGCGTGAGCCCCAGGATCAGCGAAGGCATTAAGTGGAACGCCCCGAGCTTCCGCACCACGGAGTATTTCGCGACCGTCAACTTGCGCGGCAGGGGCGGCGATTCACGGGTCTGGCTCATTCTTCACTTCGGCGCAAAGGTGAATGACAACTCCAAGGCGTTGAAGATCGCCGACCCCAAGGGCTTGCTGAAGTGGCTCGCCAAGGATCGCTGTCTCGTGACCTTCGCCGACGGCAAGGACATCCAAGCCAAGCGGCTAGCACTCAAGGCCATCATCCGCGAGTGGATCGCGCACGTCTGATCCTTGACGATCGTCCACTGGGGTTTGTGCAATTACGCATGGCTTCACTTCGAATCTTGACCTGTTGGACAATCTCTCCCGGCCGATATAATCCCATCAGCCATGGAACACGCTACGACAGGAGAATCGCACCACATGACGACCAAGGATGCCGTCGTTTTTCGTATTGCCCGACAGGACCGACCCGGCGGCGGGCGCTATTGGCAGAGCTTCGCCGTCCCGCATGTACCGGGGATGAACGTCATTTCCGCACTGCAATCGATCGCCGCTCATCCGGTGCCGCTGGGCGAACATGCGACGTCTACGCCGGTCGTCTGGGATTGCAATTGTCTCGAAGAGGTCTGCGGGGCCTGCACGATGGTCATCAACGGACGCGTGCGACAGGCGTGTACCGCGCTGGTCGACGACATCGGCCGGACCGGCGCGGGCGAGATCGAGTTGGAACCGATGAACAAGTTTCCCGTCGTGCGCGACCTCATGGTCGATCGCCGACGGATGTTTCGCGGGCTCAAGCGCGTCAAGGCGTGGATTCCCGTCGACGGTTACCACGAGGCCGGCGCGGGTCCCGTGCAAGGGCCGCAGGACCAGGAGGAGGCCTATCCGTTGTCGCAGTGCATGACCTGCGGCTGCTGCATGGAGGCGTGCCCGCAATATTCCAAGGTCGAGTTGGAACGATGGCCCGGCGAGAGCGACGCGGATTTCAAATCGCGACAGGATCAGGAATTTGACAAGGCCTTCATCGGTCCCGCGGTGATCTCCCAGGCGATCCTGTTCAACAGTCACCCGACCGGCAAGCTATCGAATTCGGAACGGCTGGAAGGATTGATGGGTCCCGGCGGGATCACCGATTGCGGCAACGCGCAAAATTGTGTGAAAGTCTGCCCCAAGGACATTCCGCTGACGCGCTCGATCGCCAAGGCCGGGCGTGACACGTCGATCCATGCGATCAAACGCTGGTTGTCACGTTAGGCCCGCCCTTGTCAAAGACACCCCTTCAAGAACTGGCTGCGAAATCGAGCGGCTCGTCCCGCCGCATTCCACGGATGGCCGCCCTCATTCCCTTTCTCGTCCTCGTCGGTTGGTTTTCGTACGTCTGGTTCATCAGCGGCGTGCTCTCCTCCGAGGAGAAAGATCCGGCGACTGGCCGAGTGACGGCGCGAGGTTACGTCAAGCGCGTCGGCTGGGACGAATATCGGCGACATGGCCATTGGGTGACCTTCCACGCAAACGGGCAAAAAGCTTCGGAAGGGACCTATCGCCTCGGTGAAAAAGTAGGGGAATGGAAGTATTGGGATGACGAGGGGCACGAATCGTCCACCGGTCCGTCAAGCGAGCGCGAGGGCGCGCGAGTCCCATAAACACTTGAAATACCATCGCATCCATCGGCCGATATTCTTCTTTCGTTAAGATCCATTTGATATAATGCAGGTCTGGGAGGAAAGCGCCGCCGCGCGAGCCGAGGGATCGAGGCGAACAGAATCCTGTTCGCGAATCGCGGCGGTGGAGGAACGACACCCATAAAAAAGACGATCAGCGTTGGCGTTCGTCGCTATTACCGTCACGTACGCAGGTCCCTACGCTTTTTGAGCGGGTCCAGGGGCTCGTAGTCTTTTCCTCCGAAAGTCCAGGTGCGTTCGTGACGAATCAATTTCGACGTGTCGAGCGGGCCGGCCCATTTTCGGGCCGTCGTGCGCGAAGACCAGTAGGTCGTAAATCGGTGCTTTTCGGAAGGGAAACGCGTCGCCGGGAGGCGGCGTCAGCTTGGGAGGATCGTATGAAGCCCTTGTATCGCAGTTCAATCGTCCTGGCCGTCGTCTTTGCCGCGACGCTCGGTCTGATGGGTTGTCGCAACAGCATGCCGCACTCGGCGACCTGGCCGGCGACCGGCGATCAGATTCCGACGCACCCGAAGCCTCCCGAGGGCGGCTATTACACGAATTGGGACCCGTTCGCGGCAACGCTGGAAGTGACGCCGCTCGAAGCGGTGAACCCGGTCAACACGCAGCACATCCTCATTGCGACGGTCAAGGACAAGGACGGCAAGCCCCTGCCCAATCGGCGCATTGAATGGATCATCGCCGAAGGCAGCGTCGGCAACATCGTCGAAGTGGACGAGAGCGGTTTCCGCGCCAGCCGCGGCTACAAGATGACCAACTCGTTCGCCGTTTCGCACACCAATAACTACGCGCATGTTCTGACGCGCGGCAACGACGATCCCAGCGACGACGTCACTTTGACGGAAGGCCAGACGTGGTGCGTCATCACTTCGCCGGTCGAAGGCGACACGCACATCATCGCCTACTGCCCGGCGATTTACGACTGGAGCAAGCACAAGGTCTTCGCGGTCAAGCACTGGTACGACGTCGATTGGGACTGGCCGCCGCCGGCGACCAACCTGGTCGGCACTCCGCATCAGCTCGTCACGAAAGTCTATAAGCACTCCGACGGCTCGCCGCTCGTCGGCTATGACGTCATCTACAAACTTGCGACGGGCCCGGCCGGACACATCGAACCGCTGACGGTGAAGACCGACGGACAGGGTCTGGCAACAGCCACGCTCAACCAGGACACGCCCGCCGAAGGCGTGAACGACATTCAGATCGACATCTTCCGGCCGGAAAACGTTCCGTGCTGCAAGCCCGGCGCGCACATCGCCACGGGCCAGACGACCAAGACGTGGGTCGCGCCGAAGATCGCGATCACCAAGCGAGCCCCGGCACGAGTATTGGCTTATCAAAACTTCAACTACGACATCGTCGTTTCAAACCCCGGACGGGCGGAAGCGACCAGCGTGGCCGTGACGGACAACCTCCCCGCGGGCATCGACTATGTGTCGAGCAACCCCGGCGCAAGCGTCTCCGGCCAGTCGCTCTCGTGGTCGCTAGGCACCCTGGCGGCCGGCGCGAGCGCGTCGATCAGCGTAACCGTCAAGGGCACGCAGCCCGGCACCTATCACAACTGCGCGGATGTGACCGCTGCGGGCGGCCTTTCGGCTAATGCCTGCGCTGACACGGTTATCGTGGCGCCGAAGCTGGCGCTCGAACTCCAGTGCCAGGCGGAGGTCCTGCTCTGCGATCCGATTCCCTACCGCGTGATCGTGCGCAATCCGGGCGACGGCGCGGCACACAACGTCAAAGTCAGCATTCAACTGCCGAGCGGTTTGATGACCTCCGACAAGCGGACGGCCCTCACCTTTGACGCCGGCACGCTTGAAGCCGGTCAAAGCAAGGACGCGAGCTTCCAGGTTCGCGCGGGCAGCGCCGCCGATTATGCGATCAACGCGAATGCCACGGCGGACAACGGTCTGACCGCCGAAGCGCACTGCTCGACCCGCGTGGTGATGCCGGTCTTGACGGTCGCCAAGAGCGGTCCGGCCATGCGCTTCCTGGGTCGCCCGGCGACTTACGAAATCAAGGTTTCGAACGAGGGCAACGCCCCGGCGCGGGATACGGTCCTCGTGGACACTGTTGCTTCCGGCATGCAGTTCGTCTCCGCCAGCGACGGCGGCCGAATGAGCGGCAGCCAGTTGACCTGGAACCTGGGCACACTCGCGCCTGGCGCGTCGAAGACGGTCACCGCCGACTTTAAGATGACGCAGATCGGCTCGATGCAGAATACGGCGACGGCTCGTGCGTACTGCGCCGAAGCCAGCGCCAACGCGACGGTCAAGGTCGAAGGCATCCCCGGCATCCTCCTCGAAGTCGTGGACCTCTCCGATCCGATCGAAGTGGGCGCGAGCACGGTCTATGAGATCAGCATCAACAACCAGGGATCGTCCAACGGCACGAACATCAACGTGACCTGTACGTTGCCGCCGGAAGAGGAATTCGTTTCCGCGACCGGTCCGACCAACGGTACGAATCAGGGCAAGACGGTGACGTTCGCCCCGCTGGGCACGTTGGCCCCGAAGGCGACGGTGAAATACCGCGTGACGGTCAAGGGTACGGGTGCGAACGACGTGCGCTTCAAGACGACGGTCACCAGCGATCAGGCCCAGACGCCGATCGAGGAGACCGAGAGCACGCATATTTATTGAGAGGAAGGCCTGGCACATTCGGCAAAGGCCGTGGGCTTGTTTCAACACGGGCCCATGGCCGATGCCAATAAGCTAACGTAGGGAGACGAAAATGATGCGTCATGGAATGACTCGGCTTGGCATCGCATTTTTTGTTTTGGCGGCGTCGGCGACGGTTCTTGCCCAGCAAGGCAAAGACCCCCGGCCGTATATGCCCAAGGCCAAGGGGGAAAACCCTCCGGCGAACTCCTCCGATCGGGATGAATCTGACGAGGGCGCGGAGTCGCCTCCGTCACCGCCAGTTGCCCCGGCTCCCGCGGCGAGGATCCAGCCGGCCCCCGCCAACGTGCCGCCTTCCGCGCCGGTCTCCGGGCAGATGCAACTCATGCACGAATCCGCCGCGCCGGCAGTCAGCACGCCTCCGGGTCGCGTCATTCAGTCCTCACCGCCTCCGGTGGTTCACGTTGTAACGTCACCAGCACCGGCGCCGATCCAGGTGGCGCCGATGCCCGGAATCAGTCGGTCCGAGACGTATTATCCCAGCGGCGAGCGATCGACGAGCGCGATCCTGCTGGAACGCACGCTTCCCGGCGAAGTCCGCGTGGGCGAGGCCTATCAGTACGAGATCAAATTGACCAACCTGACGGGCCAGGAAGTGCGCGATCTGGAATTGACGGAACAAGTGCCGTCCGCATTCAAGATGACCGGCACAACGCCCAGTGCGGCGGGCGGAACGACGCATTGGACGCTCGGCACCCTGGCCGCGCACCAGTCGACCGCCGTCCAGGTGAACGGTTCGGCAACGACGACCGGCGATCTGAAATACTGCGCGACGGTCACATTCAAAACGGAGATCTGCGCGACGAATCGAATCGTTCAGCCGGCATTACAATTGACGGTGACGGCCCCGGCCGAAGTCATCCTCTGCGATCCGATTCCGATCAAGTACGTAGTGACCAATACCGGCTCGGGCGTCGCCAGAAACGTCAAGGTATCGCATCCCTTGGCCAACGGTCTCGCCGGCGAAGGTCGTACCGAAATGACCTTTGACGCGGGCGATCTTGGCGCGAATCAGTCGCGGGAATTCAGCGCGACCGTGAAGGCGTCTGCCGTCGGCAATTACTCGCACAATGCCACCGCCAAGGAAGACGGCGGACTGTCGGCGAACGCGAGTGCGGCGACGCGAGTCACCGTGCCCAAGCTGACGCTGACGAAGACCGGCCCGGACGTGCGCTACATCGGCCGGCCTGCCGTGTATGACATCACCATTACCAACGAAGGCGACGCGGTCGCCAAGGACACGGTCATCGTGGATGACCTCTCCGCCGGTTGCAACGTGACCGAGGCCAGCCAGGGCGGTCAGATCTCCGGCGGCAAAGTGACGTGGAACCTCGGCGTGCTGGCGGCCGGCGCCACGCAAAAGGTCTCTTTGACCGCCGTGCCGACGTTGATTGGAACGATCAAGAACACAGTGGTTGCCAAGGCCTACTGCGCCGAAGCCAGCGCGTCGGCGACGACGCAGGCCCTGGGCATTCCCGCCGTCTTGCTGGAAGTCATCGACAATGATGATCCCATCGAGGTCGGGGCCCAGGAACACTACGATATCATTGTGACCAACCAGGGTTCCGCCGACGGCACCAACATCGTGATTACGGCGACCATTCCGGCGGAAGAAGAATACGTGAACGCGACCGGCCCGACGCAGGCACAAGTGCAGGGCAAGACGGTGACGTTTGCTCCGCTGCCGATGCTCGCGCCGAGGGCGAAGGCGACTTTCCGTGTGACGGTGAAGGGCACGGCCACCGCCGACGTTCGCTTCCACGTCACCATGTCCAGCGATCAGGCCAAGAACCCGCCGGTCGAAGAGACGGAAAGCACGCACATTTATCAATAGGCTCGTGATTTATTCGCGTTGAAACAAAAGGCCCCAGGCGTCTGCCCGGGGCTTTCTTTTTGTTGAGTGTCGATTGGAGTGTTACCCGTTCTTCACCGAAATTCGCTTCGGTTTGGCCCCGGGCCGCTTGGCGATCGTGACCGTCAAGACACCGTCCTTGAAAACGGCCTCAACTTTGTCGGCGTCGACCGTGGTCGGAAGTTGCACGCTTCGCTGGAAGGCGCCATATTGCCGCTCGACGAAGTGGTAGTCCCGCTTCTTCTCTTCCTTTTCCTGTTTTTTCTCACCGCGAATGGTCAGTGTGTTGCCGATCACCTGGACGTCCACTTCCTTCGAGTCCACGCCGGGGAGCTCGGCTTTCACGGTGATGTCATTCTCCGACTCCGCGAGGTCCAATCGTGGACCGACGCCGAACCGGCTGACCAGGCCCTCGAAGGGGCTCATCGGCCAGGCCTCGCCGAAGAATCGTTCAAACAGATTGTCCATTTCGTCGCGGAAGCGGGACATGCTCGTCGTGCCGGCATCGCCTTCGCTTCGCTGATCTCGCTTGTTTCTCCAGGGCGTGATGTTCATCGCATACCTCCTTGGACTTTATTCAGCCAATGTCATTGTAGATCTTAGCCGCCCTTGACGACGATCCGCCTGGGTTTGACCGAGTCCGCCTTGGGCAGGTGCAGCGTCAAGACGCCGTCCTTGATCTCGGCTTCGATCCTGGAGGCGTCGATGCCTTCGCCGATCTGAAACGTGCGACAGAAATCGCCGATTCCATATTCACGGAGCAGGTAATTGCGCCGGTCCTGATCAGGATCGGGATCGATCCGGGCCTGGAGCGTCAGTTGACCCCGCTCGTAATTCACGTCGATCGAATCGGGCCGAGACCCGGGCACATCCGCCACGAGCAACAGCTCATCGCTTTTCTCGATGATGTCGCAGTTTGGAAGATACGCCCGGCCGTCGCGGGTCCGCTCGGCGCGGGTCACGGTGCTTTCTCGTTTGTCAATTGTCGCGGTATTCGTCATCGTCAAATCTCCTCGTAATCGTTGTCTTGTTTTCCGGCTTCTTTCGCCTTAGCTGGCCTTGATCGAAATCTTGCGCGGTCGGGCCGCCTCTGCCTTGGGCAACGTGATCGTCAGCACGCCATCTTTGAGCGAGGCATCGACTTTCTCCGCGTTCACTTCGACGGGAAGCGTGAGCACGCGAGCGAACTCGCCCACGCCGCGCTCGCGGCGATGGAAAGCGAGCTTACTTTCGTCCGGGGACTTGCGGCTCCCCTTGATCGTCAGCTCATTGCCGACGACAAGGATTTCCAAGTCGTTCATGGAAAGTCCGGGCACTTCCGCCTGGGCGTGCAGGCACTCGCCGTCTTCCCAGACGTTGATTGCCGGAAACGCGCGGGCTCGATCGACTGCGAAAGGCGAGCCGTCGAACAGATTGCCAAGCAAATGGGTCATCTCCCGGTTGAAACGATCCATGCCGGGAATCGAATATCGTGTGAGCATCATGATCGTGATCCTCCTCAGAATCCGTCTTGGAAACTCCAGCCACGCCAACCGTGGCAAACCGCCGGAACAAAAAAGCAAAAGGCGTGCCGGACGATTCCGTAATGCATTACCGAAACCCGTAACTCTTTTTTGGGAAATGCGTTAGGTATTTGTTGGCGTTGGGCCCAAAATCGCAAAACGGTCAAAATGTCACTGTCACGCACTGCCAGATTTGCTGGCGGGTTCAATTGGCCAAAGTGTTCCCTTGCCAGATCGTGCGATCCGAAAACAACGGGCTGTCGGCGTAAATTAAAGATACTACGAATGTTGCGATAGAAGCGTCCGTTGGGTCCGAGGCATCGGGTATCGGGCGTTACCGAAACGTTACCTATGGCGATGAAAGGGGATTCCGTTGTGAGATCGTCTTGGGAATAGCGAAATCAACCACGAAAATCGCGGCGAACACTTGGTATTTTGCCGCGCCAACGGGGTTGGCACTTAGACCGGCCGGGATTGACGGGTGGAGAACGATCCAATAGAAGGCGGGGTTCAGCACGGCCGCCTTCAGGCAAGGATGGAGCAAGGACATGGCCGCGTTGCTCGGGCCGACGGATAGAGCGGCTCGAAGATTCGCGGCAGAACGATTGTGTTAGCTCTGATCCTGTTCAAATAATTATCCCAGCGGCCGAAACGAGGCGTAGGGCGCTCATGATCCGTGTTCAAAACTTGACCAAGATGTATGGGGACCGCAAGGCGGTCGATGGCATCTCATTTTCCATCGAGGAGGGTGAGATCGTCGGATTCCTCGGGCCCAATGGCGCGGGAAAAACGACCACCCTGAGAATTCTGACGTGCTACATGCCGGCGACGGCGGGCACGGCGTCGGTCAACGGGTTCGACGTATTCACCGAATCGATGGCCGTGCGGAATATCATCGGGTACCTGCCCGAAAGCACGCCGCTCGACATGCAGATGCGAACGCGCGAATACCTGCAATTTCGCGGAAAGATTCGGGGATTGGATCGATCGGGTCGGGAGGCCGCGATCAAACGGGTCGCGGAGCTGTGCTGGCTCGGCGACTTCATCGATCGGCCCATTCATCAACTAAGCAAAGGCATGAAGCAACGCGTGGGATTGGCCGACGCGCTGTTGCATGATCCCAAGGTCCTGATTCTCGACGAACCGACGATCGGCCTGGACCCCACGCAAATCCGCGAGACACGCAATCTCATTCGCGAGTTGGCCAAGCGGCATACCGTGCTGTTGTCCAGCCACATTCTGCCGGAGGTCGAAGCGACCTGTCAGCGGACGATCATCATCTCCGGCGGCAAGATCGTCGCCTCGGGCTCACCGGCGGAACTGAAGGAAAGAATCCGCGGGGGATCACGCCTGATCGCCGAGGTCCATGGGCCCAATGGCGACGTCCAGAAGGCCGTGGAGGCGGTCTCCGGCGTCTCCGGCGTCAGTTGCGATTCCGACAACGGCTGGCAACGACTGACAATCGATACGAAGCGGGGCGACGACCCGCGCGAGGAAATCTTCAAAGTCGTCAAGCAAAAAGGATGGTCGCTGCGCGAACTTCGCCTCGAAGTCGGCAGCCTGGAGGAATTTTTCGTGCAGATCGTGGCCCAGCAAATGGCGGACGGCCGCGCCGAGCGGCGTGAGGTGCGGCCATGATCAGTAAGATCAAAGCCCTCACCGGACGTGAACTGATGGCGACGTTTTATTCGCCGGTCGCGTATGTCGTCGCGGCGATTTTCCTGATTGCTTCGGGCTATCTGTTCATGACCGGCACCCTGGTCGAAGGCAAGGAGGCGACGTTCCGCGAGATGCTTCAGAGCATGGCGTGGGTGCTCGTTTTCGCCATTCCCCTCCTGACGATGCGGGTGATCTCCGATGAATATGCGCAGGGCACCATCGAAACGCTGATGACGGCGCCGATCACCGACGTGGAGGTCGTTATCGGGAAGTTCCTCGGCGTGCTCGTCTTTTACCTGGCGCTCCTGGCGACCACGCTGCTGCATGTTTTCCTGCTCTATCGTTACGGGGGGACGGATTTCAAGGCGCTGGTCCTGGGCTACTTCGGAATGATCCTGCTCGGCTCGCTTTACGTGTCGATCGGGGTGTTTGCCAGCGCCGTGACGCGGTATCAACTGGTTGCGGCGTTGATCGGGGCGGGGCTTCTGGCGATGTTGACGCTCTTGGCCGATTACTTCGCTTCCATCCGGGGAGGGGCGTGGCGTTCCGTGCTCGGTTACGTCAACATTTCCTATCAATTCGAGGACTTTACCAAGGGCATTTTTGATACCCGAGGGTTGGTTTTTTTCCTGAGCGGTACGATGTTCTTTCTGTTCCTGACGGTCAAGGTGATGGAGTCCAAACGATGGCGGTAGAAGCGGTCGGCACGGCCGGCGGGTCCGCAGCAAGCGGCCGGCGGATCACCATCGGCGCGAACGTCGTCGTGGCAGTGGCCCTGGCGGCGGCCCTGGTCGTCCTGGTGAATTACTTCGCGTCGATGAAGCACTTTCGAGATGACGTGGCCTCGTATGGCAACTACGGCCTGAGCGAGCGGACCAAAAGCATCGTCCGGAGTTATCCGGGCGAAATCGAATTGTCCGTCCTTTATGTTCCCAAGGACGACGACGACAACAAACAGCAATCCTATCTTTCCCGGCTTCAGGATTATTGCGATGAATTGACGAGATTCGCCCCCAACGTCAAGGTCGCCTACGTCAGCACGGACAGTCAGCGCGAGAAGCTGGTTTCGCGGATCAGTTCGACCTTCGGCGCCGAGGCGGATAAGCACAAGGCGGCGCTGGCGTCCTACGAGAAGGTCAGCACCGAACTTCACGCCGATTTGACCGCAAAGTTGCACGAGGCCCAGGTCCTTATGCAGGGCGAGACTTGGCTCGGCGTTTTTCCGATCTTTGCCAACATCGTCGCCACGATGAAGGCCGACGTGGAAACCCTGAATAAGACCGGCGAGGCCATCAAGGAACTAACGCCAGCCGGCGGCATCCCCAAATACGGCGAGGCGACGACCAAAGCCAAGACCGGCATCACCGAGATCAAGGGCCATTTGCAGGCGATCGCGAAGCGAATGAAGGAGCTGGCCGACTTGTCTGACGAGACGGCCAAGAGCGATTCCAGATTTCTGAAGATGCTCGGCGAAGTGGCGGGCGAAGTCACTAAGCTCGCGACCTCTTTGCGTGAAACCGTCGGCGAAGAAGGCGCTCCCGTTCCCGGAAATCCCGCGTCGGCGCTTAAGGCCTTTGCGAACCGCGGTGTGGAAGTCGGCGCCGGGCTCGAAGAGCTGGTCCAACGGGTCGATGGCTTTGCCCGGAAGTACCCGATGGTGACGCAACATCCGAATTGGGCAACGTCGGTGCAGATGGGCCCGCTGGTGACGCGGATGGATGTGGCGGATGTTTTGCAACAGGCGAGCCAGTCGATGTCGAAGACGCGCCTGGTCATTCTGGGAATCATCGACAGCGGCGACAAGCAGCAACTGGCGCAGGCCGTGACGGACGCGCGGCGCAACTGCGCAGTTCTGGAGCAGAACGCCGAAGCCTGCAAGAAACTCCTCACCGATCTGGCGGCGGACCTGGCAAAAATGGACCCCGGGTCGAAGGCGATGCTGGATGCCTCGCGCGGTGGAAAGTTGTTCGCGAGTCAATTGACGACGCTGGGCGATGTGTCCAAGGAAATCGAGGGATTGCCGGAACTCAAGCTCGGGTCCGTCGCCGATCAATTGAAGCAGGAAAACCCGATCGTCGTGGAGGCCAACAAGAAGATCCGCGTGGTGGCGTTTTCAGAAGTCTGGCCACCGCGCGAGAGCATGGCCGGCCCGTCGGCGAAAGGCGACGAATTGGCGCGCGCCTTCAACGGGGATAGCGCGATTTCGTCCGCGATCCTGGCCCTGACCTGCGAGCATCCGTTCGCGACGGTCGTGGTGACGTCGTTCGAACCGCCGGCCCCGCAGCAGCGCAATCAATTCACGCCACCTCCGCCGCAAAGCTGGGTTCCCTCGTCTCAGTTAACACAGCTTCGCAAGCGCCTGGAGGCGGCGAATTTCAAAGTCGTCGATTGGAACATGGCGACGGCCAAGGAGGCGCCCAAGCCGGAAGAAGGCACCAAGAGCATTTATCTCCTGCTCCCGCCGCCTCCTCCGCAGGCCGCGAACCCGTTTGGACAAGGCGCTCCGCCGGATCAGGCCTTTGGCGACGCCCAGCGGGAAATGATTCGCACGATCCTTGACGGCGACGGTCGGGCACTTTTCCTGGCGACATGGGAAGTCCGCCAAGGCGGAGGATTCTTCGGCGGACCGCCGACGACGCCCGTTTTTGGATATAAGGCCCTGCTCGATAAGGACTGGGGCATCGATGTGGATAGCACGCGTCGGCTGGTATGGCTCGAGCCGGATCGCCGTCGCGACGACAGCTTCAGCGTGATTCCACGATTGTTCATGCACATGCCGGCCGGCGGCTTCACGGACCAGCCGATCGGCAGCCCGCTTCGAGGCACCCGGTTCCTCATTAACGATTCGTGTGTATTGTCTGAGAAGTCGCCGCTGCCCGCCGGCGTATCCGTGCAGACGGTCTTGCGGATTCCGGACAAGGAAAATTATCGCGCGGCTCAGATCGGGGAATTGATTCAAATCATCGAAAAAGTCCAGGATCCCCAGGCCCAAGGCGTCGTCACGATGCACCCGCCGCCGCCGCGAGGCCCCTTTGACGTTACGGTCGCGGCCGAACGGAAAGACGGCGACAAGAGCAAAGGGAAGATCGTGGTCTCCGCCTTCGGTGCCAGCGTCCGGGACGACTATTTGGAACAACCGGTTTGGGCTGGCGGGGAAAAACTGCGTCTCGATCCGCCGGCGACGGAGAACGTGGACCTTGTGGTGAACTCCCTGTACTGGCTGGGCGGCGAGGAGCAGTTGATCTCGCGTGGCGTCGTGCCGGTGCCGCGCGTGCGACAGATCGCCTCCACCGACTTGCAGGTGATGCGCTTCATCGTCTGGGGCTTGTGGCCGGCGGTGGTTTTCGCCCCCGGGATATTTTTGTGGTACATCCGTCGTCGATGATTCGAGAACGTTGAATCGTCAAACCTGAAACAGCAAGGATATGAATCCAAGAACAACAGTCGGTCTGTCCGTGGCTCTCATCGTGGCGGTCGTTGGTGTGTGGTGGGCGCAGTCCTCAACGCGACCCGAAGGATCGCCGTCGAGCGCCGATGCAAAGACGCTCTTCGATCCGCCGATCGGCGATGTGACGGCCTTCGAAGTGGTGCAGACGTCTTCGGGGCAGCCGACGCAACTGACCCAGGAAGACGGCAAATGGCGGATGACGGCTCCGGCCGCCGGTCCCGGCGAGCAAAATGTCATTACGGCCGACGTCAACAAACTGAAGGGCCTGACCTACGTTAAGGCCTACCCGCCGAAGGATCCCGACCGGCCGTCCGATGAGATGACGTCGCTGAAGACGCCGGGGAAGATCGTCAAACTGACGGACAAGTCCAAATCCTACACCCTCAAGATCGGCTCGAGGCAGACGCTTTCAACAAATACCTACGTACAGAAGGAAGGTGACGAGACCATCTACCTCGTCGCCAGCGATCTCAATGCCGAGCTTCGCAAGGATCCGTCGGAATATCGCGGTAAGCAACTCACCCAGTTCGCACAGAACGAGGCCGTACGGTTGGAAGTCAGCGGCGAACAGAATTACACGCTTTCCAATGTCGCTGGGAAATGGACGATGGATTCGCCGCTCAAAGGCCGTGCGGACCGATCGAAAGTGACCTCGCTGTTGTCGACGCTTTCCAACCTATCGGTCCAGAAATTCGTCGAGGACGCTCCACAGAATCTTCGACCATACGGTCTTGAAAAGCCGCGGCTGCTCATTGCGGTCACGACCGAGAAAAGGACGCCCAAGCCGCCGCCGGCACCGCCCGCCAGCGCGCCGGCAGAGCCGCAATTCGACGTCAAAACGGAAACGATCAAGCTCGCGTTCGGCGGATCGGCCGACGACAAAGTCTTTGCCAAAATGGAGGAGCCGGCGAGCCCGGCCGTGATCCAGTTCGCCGAGACAAGCTATAAACAGATCGCGCTGCCGTTGGACGAGTTGCGGGACCGCAACGTCGCCGACATGTCCGGCGGCCATCCACAAAAAATATCGCTGACCAGCGACGGCGACCACGTCGAATTGACCAGCACGAACGGAGTTTGGCAGATTACAGGAGGATTGCCCGGCGGATCGGCCCCGGCGGAATTCGCGGCGGTCGACGACTTGCAGAAGGCCATTCGCGGATTGACGGCGATCGGCTTTGAAACGGCCGAGCTTCCGTCGCAGGGTTTTAAGAATCCCCGTGCAATCGTGGAAGTGACGCTCGAAGGCCGGCTCGATCCGATTCGCCTGGACATCGGCGCCAAGACCTCCAGTGGGACGGGGGCCTATGTTCGCAACGAACGCGAAGGATTCATCGCCGTCGTCAAGGCTGAGTCCGTGGATGCGCTGACCGCGAAGCCCGTTTCCTTCATGAGCCGCGATTTGCTGGCCTTCGACAAGGCGCATGCCACTCAAATCGAACTCGTATACCCGGAATGGAGCGCGTTGTTGAGCAAATCCGGCGATGCCTGGAAGTTTCAGCGGCCCGTGCAGGGTCCGACCGAGGCCCTGGCCGTGAACAATGTGTTGAACGATCTCAGCCAATTGCGGGGTCGCCGCGTGGTCGGTCGAGCCGAAGATCGGGCAAAGTTCGGACTCGACAAGCCTATCGTCAAGGCGACTGTCACCGTGCAGCCGCCGCCGAAACCCCGTCCGCCGACAACCACCAGCCAGCCGGCACCCGAGGAACCGCCGCCTCCGCCGGTCGTTCGATCCGTCCTGGTGACGCGACACCAGGATTCGGTGTACGCGATGACGCCGGACGGCAAGACGATTTGCGAAATCGATCCGAAAGTGATCGACGACCTGGTCGCGGAGCTTTACGACACCAGAATAGCGACGTTGGAGCCGTCCCAGGGGAGAAAGTTGACCGTCGGCGGCGCGTCTCCGTTTTCCTTTCGAAAGGAAGGGGACCAATGGCGGCTCGTCGGTGAACCGACCTTTGAAGTGGATCCGGCAAAAATCACGGAAGTGTTTACCGCGCTTCGGGATCTTCGGGCAGGGCAATTCGTTCGTTACAGCGGAGCGAAGCCGGCCGAGTACGGATTGGACAAGCCTGAATACACCATTACGGCGGATACCGAAGGCGGCGAATCCGTTCAATTGTTGATTTCCTCGCGGGGCAAAAGTCCGGGCGATCGTTATGCGGCGACGGCGGCGGTTCCCGACCGCGTGTTTCTGCTCAAGGCCGCGGATCTTCCGAAGTTCGCCAAGCAGTTGTCGGATTTCCGAAAACAAGGCTAAGATGGGCTCAAGCGGGATCGGGCGTCAGGCGAGCCGCAAGGCGTTCGTGGAGCCGCCGGTACCGCGCCGAATGAGGAACGTATGCCAATCGAAAGCGGACCGACCGGTGAACGAAAAGTCCGCTCGCTTCTCCTTTTCCTGATGATGCTGGCGTTTTCCCTGTGGTTTGCCTACGACGGTTGGATCGGGTATCCCGCCGAAAACGTCAAGGAACACCTCGAACAGTTGCCGACGGAATACCGGGAGGCGGCCAAAAACCCGACGATTTACAAGACCGTGAACGAAGCCAAGACCGCCGCGCTCCGGCGGAAAGTGAACGGGCATCCGAACAATCTTGCGGCGATCCGGGCGGACATGCAGCAGGTTTTTGGCGGCCCACCGTCGTTTGAAACCAAGGACACGATCTACTATTTCGGCCCGTGTTATCGGGTAAGCGTCCTCGTCGACGCCGCCAAAGGGTCTGACCGAGTGGTGGGGCGTTTTGCGGAGAAAAACGCGACCACGATACTCTGGCAGAAAGGGCTGGCCGTCGTCCTGGCGTTGTTTTCCATTTACCTCCTGTTTTTTGTCAGGAGCGTTCGCCGGACAAAATTGGTTTTGGATGAACGCGGCTTGACGTATCGAACAGCGAATCCAATCTCCTGGGACGCCATGCGATCTCTGGATATCAGCCGATTCAGCCGCAAGGGGTTTGTGGACCTGGAATACGACGACCAGGGTGACTCTAGAAAGGTCCGCCTGGACGAGTATCATCTCGAAAAGTTTGACGACATCGTTGATGAGCTTTGCGCGCGAAAGGGATTCGAGAATCCGCTACCCGTGAACGAGGAACCGGCGCCGCAGTCCTGATCGCCCGGGTCCATTTCCTCGAACAATTGAATTACACGTTTTCGGTCGGGGGTCGCAGCGGCATCGGGCGAATTCGCGGCGGCGGTGACGGTTCATCCGGTTGCGGTGCATGAATGTCGACCGCAGTCGCTTCCTCCATTTCGCCGATCGATTCAGGACCCGGTTCCGCCGGAATCACCGCGGCTGAAGTCATTTGACAGCGACCCTGAATGATCGCCCCTTCGCGCACCACGATTTTGGGGGCGAGGATGTCGCCAATGACGTGTCCCTTGGGTCCGACCTCCACGCTCACCGAAGCGCTTACCGGTCCTCGCACGCGCCCCAATATGGTGACATTTTCCGCGACGACTTCGGCGTTGAGCCAACCCGTGGCTTCGACGACGACATCTCCACAGGTGGCGAGTTTTTTTCCGGGATGCGAGCCTGTGATCCGCAGGCTCTCGAGTTCCACCCGCTTTTGGCAGTGGGGGCAGAAGACGGACAATGCCCTGGCCGGAACGCGCATCATGCCGCGGCAGTGAACGCATCGAACTATGCGAATCTTGGGGGCCGGAGTCACTTCGGTACCTCGGTTTGTGCGATCTCAGCCGATGATTTAGCCCCTATTCGCCCCCGTCAAGACGCCAAATGCCGAAAAACGCGATTAACCATCGAACAGCGTGCGGTTTACGATCGTATGCAGAATAGAAATCGACATGGCCGGTCCGCTAACCACGCGGAAATCAAAATATTTGGTGTTTCGTGTTAGGTAAATAGTAGGTAACTTTTCTTGGCGACAACCGTTCCGTCAATAGCTATAAATATAATAAAAATAAATGGTTATGGGTATTATTGATCGAGATTAGCAAGCGGTGATCCCCGTTTGTTCTTGATTAAATGTCAACTGTCATATAACATTTACGCCTATGGGAACTACCGCAACAATTTCTCGCAAGGCCGCTGATCCTCGGACCAAGAAATCGGCCGATCCGAAGGTGCGCCCTAGTGGTCCGAGTGCCATGAATCGACGGATTGTGAAGAAAAGCACAAAGGTCAAGCGATCTGTTCGGCGCGGGGGAGGAACGTCCGCGGGTCGAAAGGCGGTCCGAACCTACCGGGCTGCCTTGGAATTCCTGAATTCGCTGGTGAATTACGAGCGCCGCCCGCCGACGAGCCGGGCCAAGGCGCGGGGCATGTTGACGTTGTCCCGAATGAAGCGATTGCTGGCGGATCTGGACCAACCTCAGCGCGCGTTTCGCAGCGTCCACATCGGCGGCACGAAGGGCAAGGGCTCAACGGCCACGATGCTGGCCAACATGTTGCAAAACAACAACCTCAAGGTCGGTTTGTATACCTCCCCCCATGTTTTGGATGTCCGCGAGCGTATTGCAGTCAACGGCGAGATGATCTCGGAAAATGCCTTCGCAAAAGTCATCGGCACGATCGCGGAGGTCGTGGCGCGGTACAAGACGGACACCCCGACGTATTTCGAGATTTTGACCGCGGCGGCCTTCCTCTACTTCCGTGAGAAAAAAGTGGACATTGCCGTCGCCGAGGTCGGTCTCGGCGGGCGGTTCGACGCGACCAACGTCCTGCGCCCGGAAGTTTGCGGAATCACCAACATAAGTCTCGACCACATGGCCCAATTGGGAAACACCCTCGATCAAATCGCCGAGGAAAAGGCCGGCATTTTCAAGGAAAACATCCCGGTGGTCTGCGCCCCGCAGCCCAAGAACGTCAAGCAAATCCTTCGAAAGGCGGCGGAAAAAACGAAATCCCCGTTGCTCTTCGCCGGCACCGAGTCCGGCGATCAGATCGAATTGAGCTATCGATTTGAATCGTCCCGGTCGGCCGGGCCTCAGGCGAGAATCTGCGTCACGACTCCGACCAGCCACTTCGACCACCTGGCGGTGCCGCTGGTTGGCGAACATCAGGCGGTCAACTGCGGTCTGGCCATCGGCATCCTCGATCAGCTCAAGGGCCGCGGCTTCACCATTGACGACGAAGCGGCCATCGCCGGGCTGTCCAATGTCCGGTTGCAGGGTCGGATGGAGATGATTTGTGACGAGCCGCGCGTCCTCGTGGACGCCGCCCATAACGCCGCCAGTGTCGAGGCCCTCATGCGGGCCATCGGCCAGAATATCCCCTGTGAGACGACCGTGGTGATCTTTGGTTGCTGCAACGACAAAGACGTCGACGGCATGTTGCGACAGGTTCAATTGGGCGCTGACAAGGTGATCTTCACCCACGTGAATTCTTCGCGTTCGGCGGACCCCCGCGAACTGGGGATGCGATTCGCCGAAATCAGCGGCAACGGCCGCATGGCACAGGTCACGGCCTCGCTGCCCCAGGCGCTGGAAATCGCCCAAAAGGCCATCACTCGCGACGATTTGATTTGCATCACGGGTTCGTTTTATCTCGTGGCCGAGGCGAAAGCGCTTTTCGCAGATCATCCTCATCGCGTGCAGTCCATGAGTTCGAGCGCGGTGTAGGCGGGTACTTTCGCAATTCTTCCGCGCTCACTCCCGCCAACAGGAAGAGCACGATCCAAACCGCGGCCAGGATCGCAACGGTCGAAATTCGCGCCCCCGACGGGGTCCATGCGAAAATAGACATTCCCAGGTATGAAAGAAAAAACAATGCCGCTGCGCCCGTTGTCCATTTCGGCGCTCGCCCGCTTTGCAAGCGATCGCTTTGGAGTCCCATCCCGAGCGCGACCAGCCCCAGGCCGCCGGCAAACAGAAGGCAGACCGCCGCCATGGCCCAGCGAAGCGGCGGGGCGGCGTCCTGGGCGATGTCAACAATCTGACGGCCCGGTTCGGTGGGGCGCACTTCTTCCTGGGTCAGACCCGCGAACGACCACCAGCAACAGGTAGACATCGCCATGAGAAAACCAACGGCCTGATAGACGAATCCGGTCGCCTGGGAAAAGGGCCGCGGGGTTGGCGTCGGCGGTGGGGGAGCGGGCGGGGCCTCGAAATCCTTGGACATGCGTTCAGAACCGCGGCTGCTTGCGGTGTTTTTTCGGTTTCACCGGCTTTCGATCGGACTGCATGAGGCGGGCATCTTCAGCTTTCTTGGCGAGTCGCTCCAGAAAAGTGGGCTTGCCGTTACCGACGGCTTCCGCCGATTTCTTCTTGACCTCGAAATCGCCCTGGGCCTCGCGCTCGCGAATGTGAGTCTTGATCCGGTACTGCTCATACATGCCGAGCAGGTTACTGGACAGGATGTAAAGATTCAGTCCGCTGGGGAAATTGTAAAAGAGGAGTCCGAAGAAGATCGTCATGAAGGACATCATCTTCTGTTGTTGCGCCATCGGGTCGGCGACCGGCTGGCCGTGCTCATCGAGCTTGGGCGGCGGGGGCGTGGCCGGCTTGGTCAGTTTCTGCATGAACTTCTGTTGCGCGTACATGGTGATCATCATGATGATCGGCAACAGGTTAAAGGCGTTGATCGGGCCCGTCATCGATCCAAGGAGCGGAATATGGAAATTCCAAGGTATCAAGGGTTGGTATAGCGCGTCCGGCGCGGCGAGGTCGTGGATCCAAAAGAAGAACGGCTTGTGACGCAGCTCGACGTTGGTGTTGAGCGTCGTCCAGAGCGCCACCCAGATCGGCATTTGCAGGACCATCGGCAGGCAACCGAGCACCTGACCGGCCGGATTGATGCCTTCTTCCCGATAGAGCTTCATCACTTCTTCGTTGAGCTTCGTCTTGTCGTGTTTGTATTGCTCCTGAAGGGCCTCCATCTTGGGCTTCAGGTGGGCCATGCCTTTTTGCATCTTCATCATGTTGATCTGCCCCCGTTTGGTGATGGGGTGCAGGATCAATCGCACGATGCAGACCAAAATGATGATGGCGACGCCGTAGTTCCCGACAATCCTGTACGCGATCGTCAGGAGCCACAGCATGGCGACCTGGATGACTTGGAAGGTGCATCCGGAGAGATCGGCATGACGGACGATGGGGTAATTCCGCGCCTGGGCCTCCGGGAGCCGGGCAAAGAGATCATCGCTCTTCGGGCCGAAATAGGTTTGAACGGCGAAGGCGCCTTCGCCCTTGGGCGCGATCGTGGGCAGGGCGAAAACCTGTTCGAAAGTCAGATCGTCCCGTTTGTCCACGGTGGGGTCGTAGGCTCGCGCCAGCGTCTTCACCCAGTATTCGGGGTAAGGCTTCTTGGAGCTTGCGGCCGGCAAGGGAGATTCGATACAGACGAAGTACTTGCTTCCCAAGGCCGACCAGAGCGGGTGCTGTCCCTCGGCGGGCCGCAGTTCCTTCGTGGCGCCCTCGGCCTTGAACACGTCGGAATGCATCGCCTTTTCGCCGTCGATGATTCTTCCGTTTTCGTCAATCACGGCCGTGACAATCCGCCGAAATTCGCGCTGCGGATCGTCGTTCTTCACCCCGATCGGTCCCCTTTGCGTGACGATGATGTTCTGCGGTTCGCCGGTCAGGTTTTCGACGCTGAAGTTGGAATCCAGGTGATAGGAGTTTTTCGGCAGTCGGTAGGTGCGGGTGAGCTTGAGCACCGGTTCATCGCCGCGTTTGACGACCGTCTGAAGCTCGGCCGTTTCGCCTGATTCATCGACGTGTTTGTTCAGTTGCCAATGGTCGCCCGCCATTTCGACGGTTTGTTTGTCGGTGACGAGCAAGAGTCGCTCGGTGACGAAGGACAAGAGAGGCTCGGCGGAGTTCGGGTCCTCGATCGGGCTGAGCAGGTCGTAAGGGTCGTGGTCGGGTTTTTTCTTGTCCTTGGCCACGTGGTTGCGATAGCGAGACAATCGCACCGATTCAATTCCGGCGCCGCGCGAACTGACCACGACGGCCATGTCGTATGGATTCGTGAAGCCCGATTTCTGATCGTTTTCCCGATCGTCGCCGAGGGTGACGGTTTGGGCGGGCTTGTTCTCCACGGAGAAGATGGATCTCTTGGGCTTGGTTTGATCCTCGGTCGATGCCGGAGCCGAGGTGATGCCGGTCGGCGCCGCGACGACCGTCGCGCCGTCCGGTTGCGTTGTGGCCACGGCGGGCGCGCTCGTGGTCGGCAGCGTGGGCGGGGGCGGGTAGAGGATGGTCTGAAGCTGAAACCATCCCAGGAGGATGGCCATACAGGCCAGCGTGGCGATCAGCGTGCGTCGAGTTTGTGGTTCCATTCAATAAGGCTCGGAAAGTCGGGTCCTGAACGCCAGGGTGTGGGGACGATCGGCCAAGGAATTATTTCCCCTCGTACAGACGGTTCCCCAGAAAGTCATCGAGATGCGGATTGGCTTTGATTTTCTTGGCCGTCACGTCGATGTTGTACTCGATCCGGATGAATTGCACCTGATCCTCGTCGACAATGACATAGGCGGCGCGCGGGTCTCGATCCCGCGGCTGTCCGACGGAACCCACGTTGATAATCACTTTTTCGTCACCGATCGTGAAGGTGTGATCCTCGCCGAGTTCGTCAGGCGGCTCAAAATAGGGGTCGTCCACAAAAACGCCGGGAACATGGGTATGGCCGCAGAAGCAGGTCATCTGCTCCATGCGTTCAAAGTTCGCCATCAACTTCTGTGGGGAACTGAAGACATCGTCCGGGAAGAGGTATTCGTTGATGGGCTTGCGGGGCGAGCCGTGGACGAAGAGCAAACCGTCCATCACATTTCGCGGCGAAAGGGAACCGAGAAACCGCCAGCGGTCGTTCCGCTTGTTGGCATCGGTCTCTTCCTCCAGGCTGGACCGGGTCCAAAAGGCGGCCTTCTCCGCGGCGTGGTTAAAGTTGGCCGGCTCATAGAAGACCGCATGATCATGATTTCCGCAAAGACTCCACGTCGCGCGCTTCGCGACGAGGTCGAGACAATCCGCCGGGTCCGGCCCGTAGCCGATGATGTCTCCGAGGCAATAGATCGTCTTGATCCCGCGCTGGTCGATGTCCGCCAGAACGGTTCGCAATGCTTCGAGGTTGGAATGGATGTCTGAAATTATGGCAAACATTTTGCAGGCGTAGTGGGTATTGCCCCGTCGAGAGCGATTATTGGGCCCCAGCTTTTCCGCCTGCCGGGACGGCCTCATCAATCAACATGATGGGGATGTTGTCGCGGATCGGAAAGCGTAGCCCGCAGCCCGTACACTCCAGCCAACCGTCGACCTTTTCTCCGGCTTGGGGATCCTTGGGCTTGAGTGGTTTCTTGCAGGCCGCACAGACCAGAATCTCAAGTAAGTCTTTGCTAATCATTACGTTGTAATCCTCAAACCACTAATTCATTACGGCAATGGATTGGAAAAGGACCCAACACCGCTGCTTCGAGACGAGTATCGAACGGCACTCTAAAGGGATCGGTACGCGGCGTCAACGACCTGCAACTTCGCGGAGCCTAAGACAAGTCGTCAGAAGGGCTTCCAGTCGGTCGAGGGGAAATACGGTCGCCGCGTCGGATTTGGCTTCGTCCGGCCGGTCATGGACTTCCAGGAAGAGCGCGTCGGCACCGGCCACCACGCCGCATTTGGCCAGGTGGGGCACGAATTCACGCAGCCCACCCGATTGATCGCCGAGGCCGCCGGGAATCTGGCAGCTATGGGTTGCATCAAAGACCACCGGCGCAAAGTTGCGCATGGTGGGAACAGCGGCGAAATCGTTGACCAACCGGCCATATCCAAAAAAGGTGCCGCGCTCGGTCAAGAGTACCCGCTTGTTTCCGGTGCTGCGTACCTTTTCGACGGCCTGGGACATTTGATCCGGGGCCATGAATTGGCCCTTCTTGATGTTGACCGGCTTTCCGGTTTGCGCGGCCGCCGCGATCAAATCGGTTTGCCGGCAAAGAAACGCCGGGATTTGAAGCACGTCGCAAATTTTTGCCGCCGGCCCGGCCTGCGCTTCCACATGAATGTCCGTCAGGACCGGCACACCGATTTTCGAGCGAACTTCGGCCAGCGTCTTGAGTCCCGCTTCGAGTCCCGGACCGCGAAAGCCCTTGATGCTGGTGCGATTCGCCTTGTCGAAACTACATTTGAAAATGTAAGGGAGCCTGAGCGATCGGCAGATCGCGCTCACCGCCTCGCCGATCTTCAGGCAATGGTCCGTTGATTCGATAATGCACGGACCGGCGATAATCGCCAACGGCTGACCATGACCGATCTTGAAAGGGCCGATATCCACGGGCTCGTGCGGCATCTCAGTAGGTCCTCGCGTCCTTCCCGGAGTTTCGAGTGGAAAACATAACCTCGTATCGGGCATCCGGCAATCCGCACGAGAACCGTCCCGGTAGCCGCATAAAATGATTCGGGTATAAATGCGGTCGCAAGAAACCGTACGATCAGGATTCGGCGAATGACATCATCCAAAGAGGCCTCAGCCAGGATCGCCGTCCTCATCCCTTGTTTCAACGAGGCGAATACCGTCGCCAAGGTCGTCGCCGACTTTCGCCGTGAAATCCCCGAGGCGACGATCTATGTCTTCGACAACAACAGCACGGACGGCACCGGCGATATCGCTCGATCGGTCGGGGCCGTCGTATTTCAAGAAAAAAAACAGGGCAAAGGCCACGTCGTCGCGGCGATGTTGGAAAAGGTCGATGCGGATTACTACGTCATGGTCGACGGCGACGACACCTACCCGGCCGAGCGGGTGCGCGATCTTCTGCGGCCCGTGATGCACCATGAAGCCGACATGGTGGTCGGTCGCCGGCAGGCGGTGGACGAGGCGGACGCATATCGTCGATTCCACGTGCTGGGCAACTGGCTCGTGCGGACGATGATCAACCTCATCTTCGGTTCGAAGCTGACGGACATCATGAGCGGCTATCGCGCGTTTACCCGATTCGCCTCGCGGAATTTGCCGGTCATGGCCTTCGGTTTCGACATTGAAACGGAAATGACGATTCAGTGTCTCTATCGGCGGTGGGTCATACAGGAAGTGCCGGTGACGTATCGCGGCCGCCCGAGCGGCAGCGAGTCCAAACTCAACACGTTTCAAGACGGCTTTCGCGTCATCTTCAAGATCTTGAGTCTCTTCCGCTCCTACAAACCGTTGACGTTCTTCGGGCTGCTGGCCATTCTGCTTTTTGTGGCGGCGTGCGCGTGCGGCGCCTCGGTCTATTGGGGCGCCTGGCCGCACGACTCGACCCAGAGGATGTGGCTCATCGTCCTCGCGGCCACGTTCATGGCCATGAGCCTCATGGCTACGAGCATCGGCGTGATTGTGCAACTCATCAACTTCCGTTTTCTGGAGTTGGATTCGCTGCTACGCCGACGCCGCTAGAGTAGCGTCCACGACGGCGGAACCGATCACCGATTCACAACAAGTGCGATGAGGAAGTAGAGGAAGGCCGCCATTCCGGCCGCGGCGGGCAGCGTCAGCACCCAAGCCGTCAAGATTTCCGTTCCCACGCCCCATCGAACGGCCGAGAGCCGTCGCGTGACCCCGACGCCGAAAATCGCGCCCGTGATCGTATGCGTCGTGCTGACGGGAATGCCAAAATGAGATAAGGCGAGGATCGTGACGCCACCGCCGGTCTCGGCGCAAAAGCCGCCGACCGGCTGAAGCTTGGTCACCCGGTGGCCGAGCGTCTGCACGACCTTCCAACCGCCCATGTAAGTGCCCGCCGCGATGGCGGCATGGCAGGAGAGAATGATCCACCAGGCCAGTTCCTTGGAATTCGGATCGCCGCCGTGCGAGGCATAAGCGGCCAGCGCCGGCTGACTCACGAGCAGCGCGAAAATAATCCCCATGGTTTTCTGAGCATCGTTGAGGCCGTGGCTGAGACTGTAGACCGCGGCGGAAGCAAGTTGGAGGATGCGAAACGTCCCATCCACACCGCGCGGGGTACGTTTTCGGCAAATCCAATAGACCGAAACCATGAGAATCCACGCCAGCACAAACCCGATCACCGGTGACAAGACAATGAACACGGCGACCTCGCCCAGCTTGGACCAGAGCAGGGCTCCGGTGCCGCCCTTGATGTACGCGGCGCCCGCCATCGAGCCGATCAATGCGTGCGAAACGCTGATCGGGAGCCCTTTTTGCGTGCAAAAAACGGTCCAGGCAATCGCTGAGATCAGCGTGGCAAGGATCAAGTGGGGATCGATGATCTCGGGCGTCACGAGGCCCTTGCCGATGGTGGAGGCCACATGTGTTTCGAAGCCGAAAGCCGCCACGAAATTAAAGAAGGCCGCCCACAACACTGCTTTTCGGGGCGACAGGACGCGCGTCGCCACGATCGTCGCCACGGAATTGGCGGCATCGTTAAATCCGTTACTAAAGTCGAAGAGCAGGGCGATGATGACAATGATGATGATGTAGATAAGCATGACGCGCGCGGATCATGTGTTCTTCAGGACGATCGCTTCGATGGTGTTGGTGATGTCCTCGCAGCGGTCGATGGCCCGCTCGGTCAGGTCATAGATTTCTTTCCACTTCATCGCAAACATCGGGTCCTTGGTGGTCGCGTAAAGTTCGGCGATGGCGGAGTGGTTGTTTTCGTCGCCCATATTTTCGAGCAGGTGTATTTCCACCAGCTTTTGCTGGAGTCCGTTGGGCCTGCGAAGATCGCGCAGTCGCTTGACCGCCTCGCCGACCAGCGTGCTCGAGCGAACCAGGATCTCCGTCTGCTTGATGATCCAGGGCGAGGGCTCGTGAATCTGATACAGGGCCAGTCGCTTGGACGCCGCGTCGATCTCATCGATCACGTCGTCCATGAGCTTCATCAAAGCATGAATGTCTTCGCGATCGAATGGCGTGACAAAAGTCTTGTCGAGTTTTTCGAGCGTTCGATGAACCACTTCGTCGCCGTCGTGTTCGTACTGACGGATTCGGCTGATTTGCTCGTCCCGATTGGCGTAATCGCGCACGACATTGGCGTAGGCCTGGCTGGCGTTGTGAACAATGCCAGCCGCTTTTTCAAACAGGTCGAAGAAACCGGTGTCGCGTGGGATGATGCTGAACACAAATGCCCTCGGGTACGAGTTGTTCGCGATCGTCGGATAAATTACCGCGCATTTGGATTCTACCCGGCAGACCCGTGGCTGCAAACAACGGAAGTCCGCTAAATGTTGGCGTGATTTGACAACGTCACCAGGAACACGGCCTCTCGTCATAATATGTGCCGGCCTCACAGGTTGCGGTTTGTTAAGTTTTGGTTAATCAATGCGAGTCCCCGGCTCGTCTTCGACACGCGAGGTGGTTCCGGTATGTGGGTGGGCAAATCATGGGCTATTCAAAAACAAACTTGCTGTATAATGACGTCCTGGCTGCGCCAGATAATGATGATTTCACGACAAATACCGGATGTTCAGGGAGGAACTATGGCTGGCGAAAAGATACTCGTCGTCGACGACGAGCAGGACCTCGTCGACCTCATTCGTTTTAATCTCGAACGCAATCAGTATCAGGTGGTGACGGCGCAGGACGGCGAGGCCGCGCTGGCGATTGCGCGCCGAGATAAGCCTTCGCTCATCATCCTTGACATCATGCTTCCTCGCGCCAGCGGGCGCGATGTCGCCATGGCGCTCAAAAGCGATATTTCCACCAGGGCCATCCCGATCATCATGCTGACCGCCTTGACCGGCGAGGGGGACGTCGTTCTCGGTCTACAACTGGGCGCCGACGACTACGTGACCAAGCCATTTAGCGTCGACGTGCTTCTCGCCCGCGTGGCGGCCGTCCTCCGACGAAGGAAGCCGATCGCCGACGAGGAAACCATCCTTCGCGCCGGCCCCTTGGTGGTCAATCGGGCCCGGCATGTCGTTGAATTGGACGGCCTCGAAATTCCCACGACGCTTACCGAGTTTCGATTGCTGGAAGCCCTTGTTTCCGCGAAGGCGCGCGTGCTTTCGCGGGATCAACTCATGAGCAAGGCCATGGGCCCGGATATCGCCGTGACCGACCGTACCATCGACGTGCATGTGACTTCACTTCGGCGTAAGCTCGGCCAGCATCGGGACCTGGTCGAGACCGTCCGGGGCGTTGGATATCGATTTGCCGACGTCTGGCAGGGGACCCCCGTGGCTTGCTGAGCGATAGAACATGCCGTCCGGCTCCCTGAGAATCTGGAAGGGGCGCTTCTTCCGCCGCGTTTTCACGCGCCTGGGATTCCTCTTGTCCGCCGGGATGCTCGTGATCTGCGTTCTGACCTGGCAGATCATGGAACGCTGGTTCAGCGAGTACATGACCATTCAACTGACCAACCACGCGCAGTTGGCGGCGATGGCCATCGATTCCGATTGGCCGTTCGAGAATGACACGGCTTTGAAACGAGCCTGCTCCGAAGTGCGCGAGCGAACGGGCCTTCGCCTGACGATTATCGCGCCCGACGGCCGCGTCCTGGCCGATTCCCACGCCCATGCCGTGGACATGGAAAATCACGGACATCGCCGGGAAGTCATCGATGCTATTGCCGGTCGCGTGGGACATGACGAACGAACCAGCACGTCGGTCGGCCGCCCCTTCAACTACATCGCAGTCCCCCTAAAGCGCGACCATCAGGTCGTCGCAGTCGTGCGCGTGGCGGCGCCGGCGGAGGACTTTGCCCATCATGAAGCGGTTCTGCGCCAGTGGATTCTGGTCGGCCTGGCGGTCGCGGTGCCGTTGGCCCTGCTCATCGCTTATTTCCTCGCCGTCACACTGGCGGAGCCGATTCAAAAAGTCAGTGCCTGGGCGCACCAGCTCTCCACCGGCGATCTCTCGACGCGCGTCGAAGTCAGCATCGACGATGAAGTCGGCCAGGTCGCCGGATCGTTGGAGCGAATGCGCGAAAACCTGGAGGCCCGAATCCGCGAGGTTCAACACCAGCGTCAAGATCTCGAAGTCACCCTCGGCAACCTGGAAGAAGGCGTCATCGCCGTCAACGAGCACGGCGTCGTCCTCAAGGCCAACCCTTCCGCGCGGGAATTGCTCGGCACCCAGGGCACGCTCGTCGGCTGGCCGCTTTCGGCCGGTCTTCGCCACACGGCCTTGGCGACGCTCTGGAGCGAGGCGGTTCGTTCTTCAGAGCCGGAACTCCGCCGCGACGTCAATCTCGAGGTCTCCGGCCACCAGCGAACGGTCACCGTCACCATCGTCCGCCTAAACGATCCCAACACACCGATCGCCTGGTTGGTATGCGTACGCGACATCACCGAGTTGGCGCGTTCCGCCGCGATGAAGGCTGACTTCGTCGCCAACGCCTCCCACGAACTGCGCACGCCGGTGGCCGCTATTCGCGCGGCGGTTGAGACCCTTCGCTCCGACGGCCTCGACGGACCGACGAAAAGCCGTTTCATGGGCGTGATCGATCGACATGCCGTTCGACTCCAGAATCTCACCGAAGATTTGATGCACCTGAACAAGGTAGAGTCGCCAGTGGTGGAACTTGCGCCGACTTCGTTCGATCCCGCCGAGGTCTTTGCGGCGCTCAAGGCCCCCTTCACCGAATCCATTCGAAACAAGAATGCCGAAATCCAGGGCACGAGCGAGGTGCAATCCGTCGAGACCGATCAGCGATGGCTCGAACTCGTCCTTCGAAACCTGATCGATAACGCCGTGAAGTTCATCGCGCCGGGCGGGCGGATCGACCTGCGCTGCCGCGCCGAGGAGGATCGCGCCGTCTTCGAGGTGCAGGACGACGGCTGCGGGATCCCGCGCCAGGACCTCGAACGCGTGTTCGAGCGGTTCTATCAAGTCGACAAGTCGCGCGACCGCTCGGTCGGCGGCACCGGCCTGGGCCTCGCCATCGTCAAGCACGCGGTCCACGCCATGGGCGGTGAGGTATCGATCGCCAGCGAGGTCGACCGCGGCACGACGGTCCGATTTTGGATTCCGCTATCGCGATCGGAAGCCGGAACGAATGGAAAGACCGTCTCTTGATGGCAATGTAAATTGCCGCTGCCCCCGCGAAATGCTAACATCCGCCCATGCCAGACGCGGCCGTTCTCACCATCTCCGACACCCGATCTGCCGGTGACCGGGCGGATACCAGTGGGCCGACCGCTGAGGAACTCCTTCTCGAAATCGGTCTCACCGTCACGCATCGCCAGGTCGTGCCGGACGACGTCGCCGCAATCCAACAAGCGGTGCGCGAACTTGTCGGACGCGTCGCCGTCATCGTCACTACCGGCGGGACGGGCATCGCCGCGCGCGACGTGACGCCCGAGGCTTTGACGCCGCTATTCGACCGGCCACTGCCCGGCTTCGGCGAGATCATGCGGACCGGCACCTTCACGCGAACGCCGCTTTCCATCATCTCGCGCGGCGGGGCGGGCCTGATCGGCACGACGCTCGTCGTGATGCTGCCGGGCAGCCCCAAGGGTGTTCGCGAATGCCTGACGCTCGTCGGCCCGGCCGTGAAACACCTTATCAAAATCTGCTCCGGCAAGCCGATGGATTGCCAAAAGGAACTCGGTAACGCCGGCCCATGATCCCCATCCGCGACGACAATCCAACCCACGGCACGCCGGTCCTGACGATCGCCCTGATTACCGTCAACGTCCTGATCTTCCTATTCCAGGTCAGCCTGTCGCCAGGCGATGCGGAGGCGTTCGTCTGGAAGTACGGCTTCATTCCCGCCAAGCTGGTTCAAGGAACCGAAAACTTCCGCAACAAACTCCCCGACCACGCCCCGGAAACGCCGGCGGTCGATCGCTTCGGCCGCAGGCATGTCGATCTTTTCGGCCAACCGATCATGGTCCGGCAGGAGCTTCCGGTCTCCGCCGCGTCGGCCGTATCGCCGTGGGTCTGCCTGATCACCTGCATGTTCCTGCACGGCGGCTGGATGCATTTGCTGGGCAACATGCTGTACCTTTGGATTTTCGGCAACAATATTGAGGACAAGCTGGGCAAGCCGCTTTTCCTGATCTTCTATCTGGTCACCGGCGCGGTCGGCAATCTCGCGCATACCTATTTCAACGAAAGCTGGGTGCCGCTCGTTGGGGCCAGCGGTGCGATCAGCGGCGTGATGGGGGCGTACATCCTGCTGTTTCCGCACGCGCACATCCTCGCCATTATCCCGCTCGGCTGGTACTGGTTCACGGCGAAACTGCCCGCGTGGGTCTTCCTCGGCATTTACATCGTCTTGCAGAACCTCTACCCCGCGACGATGGCCGGCCGGTCCGGCTCCGACCCCGTCGCCTACTGGGCCCACATCGGCGGCTTCGCCGCCGGCGCGGCGCTGATCTACGCCCTGCCGCACCGGCCCATCCCGGCCTACGCGCAGCGCGCTCGCCCCATCGATGACGACGACGCCGACATCATCATTTAGGATGATTTCCGCATCCTCGTACCCAAATGCGATGAGTTAGACCTGCAAAGTCACTTTGACTCGTTGCCATCCTTGCGCTATCGTACGCCACAGCCGCGGTGATGCAGGGCGGCGGTGACCGATACATCGGAGTCGAATGAATGAAACTCGCGTTCAGCAGCGTCGCTTGTCCCGGGTGGAACCTCGCCACCATGGTCGAGAAAGCCAAGGATTACGGCTATCAAGGCATCGAGCTTCGCGGCCTGGAAGGGCAGATGCATTTGCCGCTGGCGCCGCAACTGGCCGCCAACCCGGCCAAGATCGCCAAGCTGATGCGCGACACCGGTGTGGAGATCGTCTGTCTCGCAACCTCCGCCGCCTTTCACATGAGCGATCCCAAGTTGGTCGCCGAGAACCAGGCGCAGGTCCGCGAGTACATCGATCTCGCGAGCAAGCTGGAGTGCCCCTTTGTTCGCGTCTTTGGCGCGGAAATTCCCAAGGCCCGTTTCCTGGGTTATGAAAAACGCGAGACCGTGCTGGGCCGGATCGCGGCGGCCTTGCGGGAATTGGCGTCCTACGCCGCCGAGCGGCGAGTGACGATCCTGATCGAAAACAGCGGCGATTTCGTCGATAGCGGCGCCATGTGGTATCTCGTGGACGCCGCCGACAGCCCGGCGGTCAAATGTTGCTGGAACCCCTTTGCCGCGCGGGCCCGACGCGAGCGACCGACGACGTCGATTCCCCGGCTCGGCGCGAGGATCGGTCTCATGCACGTGACCGACGGAAAGTTTGATGAGGCCGGTCACTTTGAGGGATATGCCCTCCCCGGGCAGGGCACCATCGAAATCCCCCGGATGGTCCAACTCCTCAAGGGCATCGGCTATCGGGGTTATCTCGTCTTCGACTGGCCCAAGCTCTGGACGCCGTCGCTGGCCGAGGCCGACAAGGCGCTTCCGGCCGCGTCGAAATATCTTCAGCCATTCCTCGATGAGAAGCCGGTTCCCCTGACCGCATACAAAGGCGACAAGTACGCCCCGCGACAAGGCTATGAGCACGTCACCAGCTAAATCGCCGTGTTGGGACGGCTTGGCGCGCCGTTCGATTCATCTCATCGCACTCGGCAGTCTTTTCGTTCAATCCGCGATCGCGCAGAGCGAACCGCCGCCGCTCGACGCCGGCCTTCCGTCGGATACATCGACGGCGCGGGAGACACTGGCCAGGCTCGGTCCGCGGTTCGCGGCGACGTACAGTGCGCATTTTACGGTACTTTCCGATGCCGACTCCAAGCGAACGACCGCGGTCAATCGACTGGCGGAGGAGATATGGTCGCGGGTCAACGTTTTCGCCGGTCGGCTTCGACTGACGACCCGCCCGCCGACGAAGAAGTTGCTGGTCATTTGCTTTGAAAAGTGGGAGGACTATGAACGATTTCTGCGACCCGGCGGATTTGTCATCAGTCCCAGCGTTCCGGGTTTTTTCGACCAGATGAATAATCGGTGCGTGATGTTCAATTCGGCGGGGGGGCCGTTGATCCGCGACAAGCGGCGTGAAGTTGCAAGCCCGATGTCGGAATCGTCGTCTGGCAGGAATGTCGACGAGGCTCAGCGCGAGATTACCGCGCACGAGCAGATCATCAACGAGACGGTTTTCCGGCACGAACTCGCCCACCAGGTGCTTTTCAACATCGGAGTGCAGACTGCCCAGATGCGGGATCGACGCTGGCTTCAGGAAGGTCTGGCAATGCAGTTTGAGTCCGCCGAGGCGATAAGCCCCTATCGAGCCGCCGATTTTCTGGCCATCAACGCCGGGGATTGCCTCACACTTTTCCGATCCGTGATCGCCGATCCCAGGCCGCTGGCCCCTGGGGCGGAAAACTCAGCGCGGGCCTACGCGGCCGCCTGGGCCATCGTCTATTATCTCATCCACCATGAACCCAGGGCGTTCGCGCCTTTTCTTTCCAGCCCCGCGGGTTCGACCGATCTGGAGTTGGCCGTTTTCCAAAAAAGCTTCGGTCCGATCGACGACGACTTCGTCAAAAAATGTCGGATGTCTATCGCCGCCGCGAATTCGGCACGGTAGGATTTGAAATACTCATGGCGGCGACTCTCATCGACGGTAAGACGATCGCTTCGCGAATTCGCGAGGAGACGACCCAACGGGTCATCGAGCTTTCCAATAAAGGCCCGGCGCCCGTACTGGCCGCGCTGTTGATCGGCGACGATTCCTCAGCCCTTTCGTATGCCCGGTCGCAAGCGAAACAGGCCCAGTCCGTCGGTATTGAGCATCGATTGGTGCAACTGCCCGCGACGATTTCCCAGGAAGATGCGTTCGCCGCTGTTGAGCGACTGAATCTGGACGCCTCCGTCAGCGGTATTCTTTTGCATTTGCCCGTTCCCAAATCGTTCGACGGCTTTGCCTTGCAACAGAGAATCGCCGTTACGAAGGACATTGAGGGCGTTGGCGCGGCCAACCTGGGACTTCTGGCCATGGGCCGCGATGCGCTGGCACCGTGTACCGCGGCAGCAGCGATGGCCTGCCTGCGATCGGTCGTTTCCGATCTGACCGGCAAGGAAGCGGTCGTGGTCGGTCGCAGCGTCGTCGTTGGAAAGCCGCTGGCGATGCTGCTGCTTGCCGCGAACGCAACCGTCATGCAGTGCCACACTCGGACGCACGATTTGCCTGGTCATACCCGGCGCGGCGAACTACTTCTCGTCGCCGCGGGTTCAAAAGGCCTGATCGGGGCGGAACACGTCGCCCCTGGCGCCGTGGTAATTGATGTCGGCACCCATCCGGTCGAAGCGACGGACGCATCCGGCAAGACAATACAACGACTCGTCGGCGACGTGCGATTCGAGGAAGTCGCCCCCATCGCGCGAGCCATCACGCCGGTGCCCGGTGGCGTGGGACCCGTGACCGTTGCGCTGCTCCTGGCCAACACCGCGACCGCCGCACTGCGGACACGAAGCGCGACCGCTTGATTTTGATGATGATGCCATCGCCGACCGAATTCGTCGTGCTCGTGCTGATTGGATTGCTTGCCGGCGCCAGCGGCGGACTTCTTGGGATCGGGGGCTCGACCGTCATGATTCCGGGGATGGTGCTGCTCTTCGGGGCGGAGCGGCAACACCTTTACCAGGCCGCCGCGATGATCGTCAATTTTTTTGTCGTCGCGCCGTCGGTGCTTCAGCACAAATACGCCGGCGCGACTTTTCGCATGGTCACGCGCGCGACGATCCCCAGCGCCATCGTCGGATCGCTGGCCGGTGTCTGGATCAGCGATCGGGATTTTTTTCGCGGGTCGGGTCAGGGCTACCTCCAGATTTTTTTTTCCGTCTTTCTGTACTATGTCGTGGCGCACAACCTCGCGAAGCTGCGCTCGGGAAAACGGCTGCCGAAAATGGACGAGGCCGGCGCGGCGCTGCTCCCGCGCTGGAAAATCATTTCGCTGGTGGGCCTGCCGGCGGGTCTTTTGGGCGGACTGCTCGGTATCGGAGGCGGGCTGGTCGCCGTTCCGGCGCAACAGGTTTTTCTCAGAATCCCGTTGACCAACGCCATCGCCAATTCCGCGAGCACGATTCTCTGGATCAGCGTCTTCGGGGCGGTGTACAAGAATGCGAGCCTCGCGACGCACGGTTTTAGCCTCGGCCAATCCGCCGTCCTGGCCATGTGCCTGGCCCCGACGGCGATGGTTGGCGCGTGGTACACCTCAGCCCGCGTTCACCGGTGGCATGTCGGAATCATTCGATTCGTGTTTGTGATCTTATTGCTGTACTGCGGCGGGCGACTGTTTTTCGCCGGTTGGCGACAGATTCACCTGAATTGATTACCCGGTCACATTGAGATTGGTCCCGCTTGCCGGTGTCGCGGTTGCGGAGAGGTCCTGGGCATAGGTGACGGTTTGAGACGCGGTTGCCTGGTACTCCGAGTAAGACTCGGAATACTGAAATTCGTTGTATTCCAAATAAGTGAAATCCTGACTTTGCCGGCTCTGGCCGGATTGGAGAAGGGCTGAAACCAGGCCCAACGCCGCGTTGCGCTTCTGGGAGTCATCGTCTCCCGATCCGAAGAGAATCTGAATCAGTGCGAGAATAAGCAGCATCATGCGCTGATCGGCCTCGGAGATCCCCTGGGATGAAGACGCCGAAAGGTAAGTCAGGTTCGATTCGGAAACGTTGAGCGAATAGTTGGAACCGGAGACCGATTGCGTGCTCGTCGCGGATTCGGCGACAGCCGCTTGCGCGACGGCTTGCCCGCCCGCCGAGCCTCCGCCGGTGGAAACGGCCGCCACCGAAGCGGTCTGAGGTAATGAAACAGCAGCGGTCGCCGCAACGTCGCTCATAATCCCCTCGCTCTCACGGACTCAAACGTGCGAAACGACGGGGCATCCGTCGATCCCCGCATCGACACCCAGGGTCAAAAATCGCTAACCTGAGGAGTTTCAATGGGATAGGAGCCGACGACCGAATATTGGGTACGGCCGATTGTGTGGAGGTGTTGCATTGGGGCAACAAAAATCGAAGCGATTATACCTCGGTGGAATTCCACCCAGCGGGACAAAGGTCCCTGACAACGTCGGCCGGGCTTGAACATGGATCACACCCCGGACGGTCGCTCGATCGGAAGGGGTCTTGCCAGCGATTGAGGCCACCGGCCTCCACTTCGCCAGGAATTATGGCCGGAACGAGCCGGCGTTTGCGCCTAGCCCTGTAGCAAAAAGCGTGGTCAGCGCCGGGTCCTCAAGTGAGGCGGACGCAATCGTGACCCAGGAAACGATGAATCAATCGCCCCACTCAAGTCATTCAAGAAGAGGAGCATCGCCCATGAGTCGCCAAAAAGAATTTTTGTCTTTTCGAAGCCGCTCCTGCCAATCGGGGCGGCGAATCCTGTCGGGCCGCCTGACTCTTGCAGTAGTACTTGTCTCAGAAGTCGCCGTCTTCGGCCAGCGGACACTTGCCCAATGCACGCTGTCGTTTGCCAATGCCGTCAACTACACGGTCGGGTCCGCCCCGAATGCGATCGCCGTGGGGGACTTCAACGCCGATGGCCGTCCCGATCTGGCCGTCGCCAACGTCAACAGCAACTTTGTCTCCGTCCTTTTTTCCAATCCGAACGGAACCTTCCAGCCCGCGGTAAACGTTCCGGCGGGAGCCCTCGTTTACTTTGTCGCGGCCTCCGATCTGAATGGAGATGGACGTCCGGACCTCGCAGTTTCCAGTTCCGGTTCCGCCGGTGTTTTGCTGGCCAATGGCCCACCCAACGTCGGTACTTTTCAATCGCTTGTCTACTATCTTTCGGGGACGGCCCCGCTATCAGAAAATCTTTTCGACATCAATTCCGACGGTCGTCCCGATCTGATAGTGGTGAGTCCGCTTGGAAGCGGAGGCGGCGTGGACGTCCTGTTGGGCAACGGCCCACCCAACACTGGAACCTTCCAGTCGCCGGTCCACTATTCTGCGGGCGGCAATCCCAGCTACGCTGCAATCGGAGACTTCAATGGAGATGGTCACGCGGACTTGGCCGTGTCGAATCAAAGCAGCAGTAACGTCTCCATCCTGCTCGCCAACAGCGACGGCACGTTTCAACCGGCCGTGAATTATCCCGTTAATGCATCTCCCTATGGCATCGCGACGGCCGACTTCAACGGCGACGGCAAGCTCGACCTGGCGGTGGCGAACTTCAGCCATGCCGACGTCTCCATTCTCCCTGGCAACGGTGACGGGACATTTCAACCCAAATCGGACTACCCTGCCGTCATCAGCCCGCGAGCCCTCGCCCTCGCGGACTTTAATGGCGACGGCAACATGGATGTGGTTGTCACGAATCCCTACAACCAAACCGTGGCCATTCTGTTGGGATATTCCAACGGCTCTTTCCAAAGTCCCGCAACTTTTGCAGTCGGTTTGGACCCGGAACACGTGGCCGTCGGTGATTTCAACGCCGATGGACGACCGGACATGGCCGTCGCGAATAACTCCGCCGGGGGTGGAACCACCATCTCGGTTCTGCTCAACACCGGCGGCCCTCCGGCGCCTACGATTACTCAACAACCGGGCGCGAACAGAATCGTCAATCCCGGTCAATCGGTCACGCTCTCCATCGCGGCCGACGGTCACGGCAGCACGCCGACTTACCAGTGGCGAAAGAACGGCGTCGCACTGGCCAACGGCGGCAACATCTCGGGAGCCGACACGCCCTCGTTGACGATCAACCCGACGACGCCAAGTGACTCCGGTGTGTATGACGCGCGGGTAACCACACCCGGCTGCGGGAATTCCATCCTCGCCTCAACAAGCGACACCGTCATCGTGACGGTCGCCGATCCCTGCGACGGATTGCAACCGACCATCTCGCAGCAACCCGCCAGCCAGAGCGTTTTCGCCGGTGGCACGGCGGCGTTCTCCATCCTTGCGACTTCACCCGGAGGCGGCGGTAGTCTGAGTTACCAGTGGCGAAAAAACGGCATCAATATCTCCGATGGAGGAAGCGTCTTGGGAACGACCAGTTTGACGCTCATGATCGATCCGGTCGCCGATAGTGACGGCGGGGCGTTTGACTGCCTGGTCAGTAATGGCTGTGGAACGACTCGGAGCGACCCGGCCGGATTGGGAATATCCCGTTGCCGTGGCGACTTTAACAACGACCACTCATTTGATTCGCTGGATATTCAAGGATTTGTAGACGCCCTCATGGCGGGCCAGATTTGTCCGTAACCCCGTGACCGATCCAACGGCCTTGACCGGATTCGGGCGACGGAATCAGAAACCCGGCGGCGCATTGAAGTCTGCAATAAAGATCTGGCTGTTTCCGCCTCCGCCTCCACCGCGCTGGCTGGTCCACATCATCTTTTTGCCGTCCGGGCTGATGACCGGCAGGCCGTCAAACCGGGGGCTGTAGGTCACGCGCTGCTGCTTTCCGGTCTCGATGTTGAGCAGGTAGACTTCATAGTTGTGGTGGCCATGGATGCTGGTCGTGAAGACGACGGATTTCCCATCCGGCAGCCAATAGGGGGCCCAATTGACGATGTCGCTGAATTGCGTGATTTGCCGTTCGCCCGTGCCATCGGCGTTCATCACAAAGATTTGCAAGTGATCGTCCCCTTTGCGATCGGATCGAAAAATGATCCGCGTCCCATCCGGGGAAAAGAAGGGTCCGCCATCGTAGCCGGCCTTGTTCGTCAGTTGGCGCACATCGGTTCCGTCCGCCTTCATGACATAGAGGTCCGGGTTGCCTGCTCGATCGCTACAAAAGACGATCGATTTTCCGTCCGGGCTGTACGAACACTCGGCGTCGTAACCCGTTTCGTGCGTTAGCGGTCGCGGATTCGACCCGTCGAGATTCGCGGCGATGATGTCCATCCCGCCGGGCATGTCCCAGCTATAGTTGCTGCCTTCGCGGTGGTAGCCGTGCGGGTTGGGCATGTCGGGGTGCAGATAGCTCGAACCAAAAATGATCCCGGTCCCGTCGGACTTGAACCAACCGCAGGTACACGCGCCGCCGCCCGGGCTCACTTGCTTCAAACTTCCCGGCGAGGCGACGCCGTTTGCGGATAACTCCAGGGTGAACATCTGGTAGGCGTTTTGTCCTTTGGGGAAGGCCTGGAAAATGATTTGTTTCATGTCGGGCGAAAAATAGGATTCGCCGGACTTGGTCAGCCCCATCTCTTCAAAGGTGAGTTGTTTGATGTTGGAAAGGATTTTTGCCTCGGCGTCCTGCCAATGATTTTCCGGTGTCGGGTCCGCCACGAGAACATAGGCCGGCGATTGACATCCGACGGAAATAAATACGGTGGAGAAAACCAGAAGCCTTGAGAAGCTCTTCATGTGTTCTTAACCTCTTCGCCTGCGCGGCGGTAAAATGGTTTATCGAATCTGATACGCCGGGTTATACCCGCCGGGAGATCAAAAAACACGCATGCGGGGCCGGCGGCCTAAGGGTTTTCCTGTAGGGCGAGGGGGAGTTTGTCCCAGCCCAACGCATTTCGAAATGGTCGCCAGCGGCGGATGACCCATACCCGAATTGTCCTAGTGGACAAAGGGGATGTGGATCATCTATACTAATCGTTGGTTGGTGTTACGATCGAGCTAGCAAGGGTACGGTCATTTCTGTTAGAAGTTCCGCTCCTGACTGCCTGATTCGTCTCCTGCCATCTGGTCCGGATGGTCGGACCCTTTCAATTTCGGCCCTGAAAGAAAAAGTGCGGGCCGAACCGCCCAAGACTTGAAGGAGTTTCGAAAATGGGCAACAGGTTGTATGTCGGAAATTTGCCGTTCAGCGTCAGCAGCTCTGACCTTGAGCAGCTCTTCGGAGCGCATGGCACGGTGCAGAGCGCGCAGGTCATCACGGACCGCGAGACCGGTCGGAGCAAGGGCTTCGGCTTCGTCGAGATGGCCTCGGATGGCGAAGCGCAGGCCGCGATCAGCGCCCTGAACGGCCAGCAGCAGGAAGGCCGCGCGATCACGGTTAATGAAGCGCGACCCAAGGAGAACCGCGGCGGCGGTGGTGGGGGCGGTTACGGCGGCGGCGGCGGTGGCCGCGGCGGCTACGGCGGCGGCGGCGGTGGCCGCGGCGGTCGAGGCGACCGCTACTAAGCCGATCGGCTTATCACGATTTCCACAAACGGGGAGGCCCCAGCGGCCTCCCCGTTTTCTTGCGCCGTTCTACGGCGCAATTGTGCGCCCTTGCACCGGTAGGCCGAGTTCTTGCAGCTTGGCCACCATCGCCGCGAACTGCGCGCCCATCGGCGTCTCGCACGACGGTCCCCAGCACTGCCCGGCGGACCATTCGTAATACGCCTCCCACGCGGCCCCTTCGTCCCATTCACCGCCGCCGGTCATCATCGACGAGCCCCCGCCCATCAGGCCCTCTTCTTCGCACTCGTCGGGAATGCCGTCCGTATCCGCGTCCTCGCTGATCTCCGCCGCGATGTCGCAGGCGTCGGGTATCCCGTTCGTATTGCAGTCGCCGCAGGCCGGGTCGCTCGCGCACGAAGCGATGTCGCACTCGTCCGGGATCCCGTTCGTGTTGCAATCGAGACTGCCAACCGCGAAGCCCGGCGGAATCGCCAGGTCGCACTCGTCCGGCCAGCCGTTGCCATTGCAGTCCGGGCTCACCGACTCGTCGCCGTCCGGGTCCTCGGGGTCCACGTCGCAATCGTCCGGCACCCCATTGGAATTACAATCCGCCTCACACTCGTCAGGGATGCCGTTGGCATTGCAATCGGCGCTGGTCGCCTGCGCGATGTCCCAATCGTCCGGCACGCCGTTCGTATTGCAATCAAATTCGCATTCGTCGGGCACGCCGTTGGTGTTCACGTCATCGCTGGTTGTCTGCGAAATGTCCCACGCATCCGGAACGCCGTTGGTATTACAATCGACCTCGCACTCGTCGGGGATACCGTTGGTGTTCACGTCATTGCTGAACAGTTCGTTCCCATCGGGATCGCCTTCGTCGACGTCGCATTCGTCGGGCACCCCGTTGGCGTTGCAGTCCTGGCTCGGGCCGAAGGCGAGATCGGTGATATCCGCGATCCCGTTCGTATTACAATCGGGATAGCCTCGCTCAAAGCTCCCGCAATCCGGCGCGCAGGAATAGGCGTCGTCCAGCAAACGGTTGGCGAAACAGGCAGCATCGTGGTAATCGACGACATCATCTTGATTAAAGTCTGCACACGGACAC